>JAZNPE010000001.1:0-9141 GCA_045589535.1 Acutalibacteraceae bacterium
CGGACGGCCGATGGGTGACTTACCTTCACCACCACCGTGGGGGTGATCGTTCGGGTTCATAACAGAACCGCGGACTGTCGGTCTCCAACCCATGTGACGTTTTCTACCGGCTTTACCGATCTTAACGTTTTCGTGGTCAACATTACCAACCTGGCCGATTGTAGCCATACAACCAACAGGAACCTTACGAAGTTCGCCTGAAGGAAGTCTGAGAAGAGCATAATCGCCTTCCTTAGCCATCAACTGAGCTGCGTTACCTGCTGCTCTTGCAAGCTGACCGCCGCGGCCGGGATAAAGCTCAACATTGTGAATGAATGTACCTGTAGGAATGTTAGTGAGAGGAAGAGCATTGCCCGGCTTGATATCAGCGTTCGGACCTGCCATAACCTTATCGCCAACCTTGAGACCTGCAGGTGCAAGGATGTAGCTCTTTGTGCCGTCCTCATACTTGATGAGAGCGATGTGAGCTGAACGGTTAGGATCGTACTCGATTGTTGCAACTTCTGCTGCTACATCGAACTTTGTACGCTTGAAGTCAATAACACGGTACTTTCTACGGTTAGCGCCACCGCGGTGACGAACTGTGATTCTACCATAGCTGTTACGACCTGATTTATTCTTCAGAGGCTCGAGGAGGCTCTTCTCAGGAGCAACCTTTGAAAGCTCTGAATAATCTGTAACCGACATGCCTCTGCGTGCGTTTGTTGTCGGCTTGTAGATTTTGATCGACATTTAAATCACACTCCTTAATAAGCGGCTTCGCGGAGTATGTCGAACTCCATACATTACCGCCGGAATTTAGATTTTAGATTATTCGTGGTTGATTACATCATACCGTCGAAGAACTCGATGGTCTTAGAATCTTCTGTAAGAGTAACAATTGCCTTCTTCCAGGAAGCTGTGTAGCCCTGTGACATACCCTGTCTGCGGAGCTTACCGAGGCAGTTGATTGTGTTAACCTTAGCTACCTTAACGTTGAAAAGCTCTTCAACAGCTTTAGCAATCTCGATCTTGTTAGCAGTCTTAGCAACTGAGAATGTGTACTTCTTTTCAGCTGTGCCAAGCATACTTTCTTCTGTGATAATCGGACGGAGGATGATGTCCTGTGCTAACTTACTCATGCATATACCTCCTCAATCTTTGCGATGCCGTCCTTGAGGACAACCATTGTATCGCAGTTAAGAATGTCATAAACATTCAATGTGTTAACAGTAGCAACCTTTGCACCTGCAATGTTTCTTGCGCTTCTGTAAAGAACATCGTTGTTCTCAGGAAGAACAAGGAGAACCTTTTTGCCTGTTTCAAGAGCTGCGAAAACCTTAACAACTTCCTTAGTCTTGATAGCGTCAAGCTTGAACTCATCAAGAACTACAAGCTCATCAGCAGCAACCTTTGAAGAGAAAGCTGACTTCATAGCAAGTCTTCTTACCTTCTTGTTGATTGAGAAGCCGTATTCTCTGGGCTTCGGGCCGTGAGCGATACCGCCGTGTGTCCACTGCGGAGCTCTTGTTGAACCCTGACGAGCACGACCTGTGCCCTTCTGTCTCCAAGGCTTCTTGCCGCCGCCGCTAACCTCTGAGCGTGTACGGGTTGACTGTGTGCCCTGACGCTGATTTGCCAAATAATTTACTACGCAAAGGTGCATAGCAGATGCATTCGGCACGATTCCGAAAACTGACTCTGCAAGAGCGAGGTCGGAAACCTTTTTACCGTTCATATCGAAAACTGATACATTAGGCATACTTTAAACTCTCCTTCCGTTACGCTTTCTTGGCATTAGCGATAACAACGATGCCGCCCTTAGGACCGGGAATTGCGCCCTTAACAGCGATGAGGTTGTTTTCTGCATCAACCTTAGCAATAGTTAAATTCTGAACTGTTGTGCGGTCTACACCGTAGTGACCTGCCATCTTCTTTCCTTTGAAGATTCTGGCGGGGTCGATAACACCGAGTGAACCACCGTGTCTTGCAACAGGGCCTGTACCGTGTGACTCTCTGAGTCTTGCGAAGTTCCAACGCTTGATTGTACCTGCTGTACCGTGACCCTTGCTTGTGCCGATAACGTCAACCTTCTCGCCAACTTCGAAAATGTCAGCCTTGAGGATGTCGCCAACGTTAACGTCTGCGATGTTTTCAAGACGGAACTCCTTGAGAACCTTCTTGGGAGCTACACCGCTCTTGTCAAAGTGACCCTTCATGGGTTTGTTGACTCTTGCTACCTTCTGATCGCCGAAACCAACCTGAACAGCTTCGTAGCCGTCATTCTCGATTGTTTTCTTCTGAACGATCACGTTCGGACCTGCTTCAACGACTGTTACGGGTACTACATTACCTTTTTCGTCGAAGATCTGTGTCATACCGATTTTCTTTCCGATAAGACCTTTTTTCATTATGTTTTCCTCCTTATTAGGTTATTGGTTGGCAACTGCGCCAACTTGACCTGTGAGCGTCACAGATTAAAGTTTAATTTCAATCTCTACGCCTGCAGGAAGCTCAAGACCTCTCAAAGCATCAACTGTTTTAGCTGACGGTCTGATGATGTCGATAAGCCTTTTGTGTGTGCGCTGTTCGAACTGCTCTCTGGAGTCCTTGTACTTGTGAACAGCACGAAGAATTGTAACAACTTCCTTCTCTGTCGGAAGAGGAACAGGACCTGAAACCTGCGCGCCTGTACGCTTTGCAGTTTCTACGATCTTTTGCGCTGCCTTGTCAACAAGGTTGTGGTCATAACCCTTCAATCTGATTCTGATTTTTCCCTTTACTGCCATGATTCTGCCTCCTTATAAATTTGGCGGGCAACGTCTAAAACCTATTCTTGCAACGTGTCCGGGTGTTTCCACCCGCCACATTTAAAAACCGGAAATGGGTTAGTTTCCGGGAAAGTGCATTTAAAGGTTTTAAACGCACATACATACACAGATCCGCAAAAGGGAAGCGGACCCGGTCTGTAGGTTATTCGATCGCCCGGTTTTAAATCGGACATACTCCGCGAGAATTCCCGACCTCGACGGGCCGCCACCTCTCACATCAACGCATATCTACGCACTTTGCTACATAATAACATAGCATGCTCGAATAGGATACCACACATTTCCCGACAAATCAAGTCTTTTTTGAAAATTTTTTGAATTTTTTTCAAAAATTTTTTCATGCAGTTTCCGAGCATACTTTACCTTATTTTTATTGCAATTTTCTCTGTGTTTTCAGCGCGCTATATATTATATTATAAAATGTATACGAAATCAAGTGTTTTTTCAGACTTATACAACACTTTGTCGCATAATGATGTTTGACTTTTTACTTGAATACAGTTATAATGTATGGGACTATGAGACAGTATGGTCTAAAAAATAAAGGAGTGAAAACTATGCATTTTTCTGATTTAGGTGTTTTTCTCGGCGATTTTACTCTTCGGGAAATCAATTACCACACCAAAGACCCCATGAAAGCTCAGCGCAGAACACTCAAAAAAATTCTCAGCAAAAGCAAAAATTGTGAATTAGGTAAAAAGTACAACTTCAAAGATATTCATTCAATCGATGATTACCGTGCTAAAGTTCCTCTCACGAAGTATGAGGATTACGAGCCCTATGTTGAACGAATGATTCACAATAAAGAAAAGAACCTTATGTATACAGGACTTAATGTCCGTTACTGTTCATCATCAGGTAGTGTCGGAAAGCCGAAGATTCTTCCGAAATCAGTTATCGACCTCTGGCATATGCAGTGCATCGGTTTCTCAGCTTCTGTTGCAACGGCATATCACTACCTCAAGGATGTCAAGGGTGTAAGAATGCCTGCTCAGAGAGGTCCGCTTGTTCTTATTCTTACAGGACATAAGCTTGAAGACGGTAAACAGTGTAACGGTGCAGGTCAGGTTCCTCTCCTTTACCTCAAACCGCTTCTCAACACTTTCTCTACATCCCCTGTTTCATTGCTTATTCCCGAACACGAGGAATTGCTTGATACATCATACCTTCAGCTCAGATTTGCTCTTGAGGACAGAAAAGTTTCCTACCTTGAATCAATCGTTGTAACTCTTCTTACAACAATGTTTGACTACCTTGAGGAAAACTGGGAAATGCTCTGCGACGATATCGAAAAAGGTATTATCAACCCGAACATCAGAATCACACCTGAGCTTCGCAAGGAATACGAAAAGAAGTTCAAGCCCAACCCCACCCGTGCAGCTGAACTCCGCCGTGAGTTTGAAAAAGGCTTTGATACACCTATCGCACCGCGTATCTGGCCGAAGCTTACATGGGCACACGGTATGGTTGGTTCAAACCTCAAGGTTTATGTTGACAAACTCCGCAAATCCATCGGTGATCTTCCGCTTCACAATATGGGTTATGCCGCAGCTGAAGGTTTCTTCGCTATGCCGACAGAGCTTGACGTTCATGACGGTGTTCTTCTCCCCCATTGTATCTTCTTCGAATTTATTCCCATTGACGATGATGTGGAAGACGGTTCAGAAGACGAGAATCCGAAGACACTTCTCATCGATGAACTTGAGGTAGGTAAGAAATACGAAATCGTTGTTTCTAACTACTCGGGTCTTTACAGATACCGTATTGAGGACGTTGTTCAGGTTACGGAAATGTACAATAACACTCCGAGAATCGAGCTTCTTTACAGAAAGAATCTTGATATGAACGTTGCTAACGAAAAGACAACAACTCAGATGTGTGACTTCTGCGCAAAGAACATATCAAAAAGAAGCGGCAAGGAATTCACGCAATTCAGCTATTATCCTGACTTCTCAACAAAGCCTCCGCGTTACTGTCTCCTCGTAGAACCCACAGAGGCTGTTACTGAGGAAGAAAGACAGAATATGATTGAAATTATGGACGAAGAGTTCTGCGAAGTTAACGAAAAATACGCTAAGTACAGACGTTGGGGCATGCTCAACAGACCTGAAATTCTTATCCTAAAAAACAAGACATACTGGGATTACAGAGAAATGCTCCGTGCTAAGGGTGTTGTTCTTAACCAGATCAAGCCCGTTACAGTTATCAACAGCAAAGAAAGAAAAGATTTCTTCTTCTCGCACGTTGAAACAGAAAGCTCATCAACACTTGACGAGTGGAAGGCATCCAAGGAGTGATTTTTATGAAGAGATTCTCTAAAAGATTTCTATCAATCCTCCTCTCGTTAACTATCGTTCTTGCAACCTTTGCATTTTCCGCATCGACCTCTGCTGCCGATGCACCCGGTACGGATATCCCGTTGATTTACGTTGTCGGCACAGGCGGTCATCTTATAGCTGACAACCCTGACGGTACTACAAGAAAAATCTTCCCGTTGGTATTGCCTGAAAACTTTATTATGGACACAGTTGAGGCAAATATCGGTATTTTCGCCAAAGCAGTTGTGACACAGCAGTGGGATGAATTCTGTGACGTTCTTTATGACACTATATCCCCGCTTTATGCCGACCTGATGCTTGACGAAAACGGCGATCCGCGTGACAACAGCCGCGCTGATATCGACAGCCGTGACAGAATCAATCCTGCAAAGGTTAATGGTAAATACGGCACAGAACAGTTTAAATTCAATTACGACTGGCGTGTTGACCCGTACGTTACTGCTGAAAAGCTTCACGAATACATAGAAGCTGTTATGGCGGCCACAGGTGAAACAGAGGTTGCTCTTCTCGGACGTTGCCTCGGTGACTGTATCACAGCCGCTTATATGGAAAAATATGACGGTGAATATGTTGCTGATTATATCTCCTATGCAAGTGCCGTAAACGGTGCTGAGTTCTGTTCAAAGGCTTTCTGCGGAGAGATTTATCTTGAGGCAGACGGAATTGAAAGATATGTTTATGACCTTGAGCTTGCTACAGACAGCAACATCAACGAGCTCATTCAGGCATTTGTAACCGTTCTTAACAAAACATACGGTCTTGATTTCCTTGCCTGGTCTGTAAACAATGTTTATCCGGACATTTACCTTAATATCGTTCCCAGACTTCTCAGAAGCATGTACGGTAACTTTCCCGCTTACTGGGCAATGGTTTCCGACGAGGATTACGAGAAGGCAAAGGAAACTGTTTTCCACGGCACAGACACAGCTACATATGCAAACTTCATCAACAGAATCGACGCATACCATTACAACGTTCAGGTAAAGCTTCCTGAGCTTTGGAAAGGATTTCAGGAAGACGGTATCAATATGGCAAACGTAACTAAGTACGGTTACCAGTCACTCCCGATAATCGAAAACGCTGATGTGTTAGGAGAAGATTTCTGCACAGTAGCTAAAGCTTCTCTCGGTGCTACAACATCAACAATTGACACAGTTCTTTCTGATGATTATATTGCTGCAGCACATGCAAACGGAACAGATAAGTACATCTCTCCCGACAATCAGATTGATGCTTCAACCTGTGTTCTGCCCGAAACAACATGGTTTATCAAGAACATGAAGCACGCAAACTTCCCGGATTCAATCAACCGTCTCTTTGATAAGATAATAAATATTGATGGTTTTAACGTGTTCAGCGATGCAAACTATCCTCAGTTCCTTGTTTACGACGATGAAACATCCGCTATCCTGCCGATGACTTCTGAAAATATGAACACAACTGAGAGATATAATACTGATTTCTTCGAAGCTTTGAAAAAGGTTCTTGAATTCATCTTTAATCTTATCAAAAATTCAATAGCAGACAGTATAAACCCTGCGCCTGCTGAATAAAAGCATATAAAATAAAGCTCCCGTTTTCGGATGAAAACGGGAGCTTTCGTTTGTTAATTAATTAAAAGATATAGCCGAAGATTGCCTTAATGGGGAATGTAACAACAAAGAGGAGTCCTGCCTTTATTCTGTCCCAGAGAGGAAGATAATCGCAGTTCATATTGTAGTTAGCCATAGCCATCTTGTTATCTGCGAAGTAATCGTCAAACTGAACAAGATATGTGCTGTAAGTTGATGTATCCTCTTCGTTGATATCAATAATTCTTACGCCTCTGTCTTCGTTACCGTAGCTGTTGAATGTGAAGCCGGGTGTTGCAACAAGGTCGATATCGCCGTAAGCAACCTCAAATGAGTTGTTATGGTCGTGACCGAAGAACATTGCTACAACGTCACCCTGAGCCTGTACTGCCGGGAACTGCTTGCCCTGACGTGTCGGAGGGCAGGGATACTCTTTAAGATAACCTGCCTTGAGAACGCCCTCTTTGAAGACGTAGTCCTTGCCGTCCTGATGAAGGAGTGAACCTTCGATATTTTCGCCTGATTCAATAAGGTCAAAGATTTCCTTGACAATGATGTGCTGGAACATCATTGAAGGAACAGGCTTACCGCCGTTTGCAGCCTTGAGTTCGTTTGACTTGTCTACATACCACTGAACCTGATCGTCGTGAACATAATCATAACCACCAAGCTCTTCATCATATGTGTTTGAGTCAATCATCCAGAGGTTATAAGCCATCTTGCTGCTGTCTTTTGAAGAATAAATCGGAAGATTATATGTTCCGCAACCGTAAAGTGCATCACCTTCGTCAATACCGATGAAGCAATCATACTCTTCGTAGATATCAAAAAGCTCTTCCTTAGAAAGCTTATTCTCGTTGTCGTGGTTGCCGAAAACCATAGCAACAGGTGCACCGTACTCTTCAAAGATATCCATAAACTGACCGATAGCGATTTCGCAGTTTAACTTATCCCAGCTTTTGAGCATATCTGTACGGCAGGAGCCGCCTGAAATGTTATCGCCTGTAAGAACTATAAGGTCAGGCTGTTCCTGAACAAGAGCTTCTTTAAGGAACTCTTTGACTGCACCGTTGAGGAGCATATCGTCCTGAAGGTCAGCAACCTGCATAATTCTGAAGTTGCCGTCATTGTTGAACTGAAGCTTGCTGTAATCATCCTTTGCTGAAACTCCGAAGCAAAGAGTTGCCATAAGCATTACAACGCAAAGCACTACTGAAATAATTTTTTTCATGGGTTTACCTCCGTTTTTAGTAAGTATGTGTGCATACTTCTTTGATTTTATCTCTGAGCTTAAGGAAATCCTCAAGCGCCTGAGGCTTGTTGTTGGGGTTTCGCAAAAGCGCGGCGGGATGGAATGTACCCATCATCAGCACCCCGTTTTTTTCGATGAATTCCCCGTGCTGTTTCGTCACTTTGAAGTCTTCACCAATAAGCTTCTGTGCAGAAATTCTTCCGACACAGACGATGATTTTCGGCTTCATCAGCCTTACCTGTTCCCTGAGCCAACCGAGGCAGGCTTCCTGCTCTGCAGGCTGAGGGTCACGGTTATGCGGTGGTCTGCATTTAACCATATTTGCAATGTAAATGTTCTTTTTTCTGTCAAGACCAATTGCATCCATATACTTGTCAAGAAGCTGTCCGCTTCGGCCGACAAAAGGTTCACCTTTCAGGTCCTCCTGTTCGCCGGGTCCTTCACCGATAAAAAGCACTTCCGCATTCTCATTACCGACACCGAAAACTAGGTTTGTCCTCGTTGCACCCAAGGCACATTTCTGACAGGATGAACAATCACATTTAAGCTCTTCCCAACTTTCATACATAAGGCTTACACACCACCTTTCACAGATGAAACATCTGATTTAATATGTTCAATCAGTTCACCGAATGAACTGAACTTCTGCTCTTTGCGGATAAACCGCACAAGTCTTATGTCAACACACTTTCCGTAAAGTTCACCATCGAAATCAAGAATGTGTGTTTCGCTGAGTATTTCTTTCGTTCCGACAGTAGGACGTGAACCGATATTTGTAACACCCTTGTAGCTTTTTGCATCAACCGTAACAACTGATTCATAAACTCCGAAACAAGGTACCGCGAGCCCTTCCGGAAGTTTTTGATTGATAGTCGGGAATCCCCATGTACGGCCGCGTTTATCGCCGTTTATTACTTCTGTGCAGTAACCGAAATATCTTCCGAGCATACTGTTTGCTTTTTCAATTTCACCGCATTCAACAGCTTTTCTTATTGCAGTTGAACTGACAGCCATACCGTCCGTTTCAACCTCATCTATTATAACACATTTAATTCCTTTTTCGATACACAAATCTTCCAAAAGTTTTGCATCGCCTTTAGCCTTTTTACCAAAACGGTAATTGAATCCACAAAGAACAACCTTTGCATTCAACTTTTTAACAAGTATTT
>JAZNPE010000002.1:0-52269 GCA_045589535.1 Acutalibacteraceae bacterium
TACGGTTTGCCACCTCCCCTGACAAGTGGAGGTTCGCATTATTCAATCATAAGCACAATTCAAAACGCCCCGAATAATTCGGGTTTATCGTGGTCTTTGATTTCGCACAATCTATCTCTGTGTGCGTAGGGACAGGCCTCCCGGACTGTCCGTAGATTCTGTTGCATATCGGACGGTCGAGGACACCCGTCCCTACGCAGTTGACCGGAACAAGGTTCGTAGGGGCGCGCATTGCGCGTCCGCTTAATCAATCACTTTTTTACGGACGACCAATGGTCGCCCCTACGAGGTAGATTGAATATTCACCCCGACAAACCCGAAATTGCAGAACATATAAATAAACTCTCTTTGGTTTTGTTCCGGCAAAAATAACGGGCGGGTGCAAGCCCGCCCTCAGTCTTTTAATTTATTATATCAACGGCACACGCATCAAATCAATAACCCAATTGAAAAAGCCAAAAACTTTTTCGATGAAAAGTGCGTCTTTTGAATACATTTTATACGCTTTGCTTGCCAGGTGATTTTCATTCACCGTTATGTTTTCAAGTGAACCGCCACCGATGTTTTTAAACGTTAAAAGATAACAGTCTTCTGCATCCGGGTGGAAACCTGCGTTGAAATTCGTCACAATTGAATTAAACTCACCGTCTGCTTTGATCGCTGTCTGCTTGCCGTCACCTGCCGAGTACCAGTAGCAGAAACAATCGTGAAGTGTATTTCTGTCGTTGTTCGCCATTCTGAAACCGATTGCAAACTGGTCGCTGTAACAATAGTCAAGCCAATTGTTGCCTGCTTCAAGAAGGAAACCGCAGCTGTTCTGAAAATCCGTATAATCCGAATAATAAAGCGGATGGATATTACGAAGCACGTTTCCTGCAGACTTCACGTGAACACCGATAAAAACGTTTCCGATTCTCACGTTTGTAATTGTATTGTCAAACCCTTCAAGGAAGATTCCGACGGAATCCGTTTTACCTGTACCGATGATATTGATTCCCGTGATGTCTGCATCGGACGAGCCGCTGTTTGCACCGTATTTGATATGCAATCCGACAACAGTGTTTTTGATTGAAGTGTCACGCACGGCTGTTTCGCGGCCGCTGTTGATTGAAATTCCGTTTGCGATACCGCTTCCGTCTATCACACCGCCCTCAAGGGAATAGTTGCTTCCGGGAGTGTGAGTATCGTTTGCGGGGAATTTTCCGCCGAGCTGAACAACCGCTTCTCCGTAAGTCCAGTCACCGATTGCTTTGATAACCGCAAAATCTGAAAGCTCGAGAGAAACACTTTTCGTCGGCTCTGCAGGAGTGTAAATCGGTTTTGAAAGAAGGTATTCACCGTCAGGGAAGAAAATAGTTCTGTTCGGGTTCGCATCAATAAGCGACTGGATTTCATCGGCAACGTCAACACCGCTGTTTGCAGGGATTGTGTCCGTTACTATTATATATCCTTTGTTGCTTTCAGCCGTTGCGCCGATGCAAAGGCAGGAAAAAAGACAAACTATTGAAAGAAAAACTGATAAAAACTTTTTCATAAAATCACCTTATTTATACTGATAAACTTTTACATAATCGACGATGAAGTCTGCCGACTCGCCTTCTTTGATATCAATCTTACCCGTGCCGTGACGGTCAGCCCAGGCAACACCGTTGTCGCCTGCAATCTCGCAGGAAAGGATAAGATATTCGGGGTTCTTGCTTACACCGCCCGTTGAAAGTCTGCCTGTTTCAACACCGTTGATGTAGAAGATGTATTCATTTTCGTTCCATTCAAGTCCGTATGTGTTAAACTCTTTGTAAGGATTGTTTGCAACGAGGTGTTTGCCGACGCTGTCGCCCTTACTGTCCGTGCCATAACCGTCATAGTGGATACCGCCGATGACTGCATCGCCTGCACCCCACCAATGGTCTTTATAATACATTGACTCAAAGATATCAACTTCTGTTCCGTCCTCGCCAGAATCGTTGACGTTGTAAACATCACCGTTCATCATCCAGAATGCAGACCACATACCTCTTGCAGGAGGGAGAATTGCACGGCATTCAAAATACCCGTAAAGGAAATCGTACTTGCCCTGAGTTGCAATTGCACCCGTGTAGTAACCCGGGCCGTAGCTGTCAGGTGAACCGAAGGTATCGCCCTCAAGTCCGTTTTCCATATAACGTGTGGAAATTACAAGATTTCCGTCCTTGACAGAAATCATATCCTTATGCCAGTAACCGCCCTTACGGATTGGTCCCCAATGAAGAGTGTCGACTGACTGATTATCGTTCCACTTTGTTGTATCAAGGCTGTCACCGTTAAAATCATCTTCCCATACAAGCTCGAAACGTTCTTCGAGGTTCAGCTCCTGACCCGACGGAATATACGGCAGGTCAAGTAACGCAGGCAATTCGGGAGAAATAAACATTAAAAACGAAACAAGTATACTGATAAACTTTGTCATCATAGGAAAACCTCCTTTACTGCATTATACTAAAAAAGAAACAGGCAGTCAATGCAAAACATTGACCGCCTGATTTTTATTAATCGGGATAAGAAATCTGTCTGCCTGAGAAAAATGAAACGATGGCTCTTGCAACAATGTCAAAGTTCTTCTGGAAGAAGCCCTTGAAATCAACGTCGAGTGCAAGCTTCCAGCCGTAATCGTCACCTGACTTGCGGAGATTGTCGATATCTTCAACAGTGAACATATCGTACCAATGAACAACGCGTGTTGTATATTTTGATGTATCATTCTCGTCAATTACAATCATTCTGTAACCGTACTGTGAAGAAAACGCATCCTTGTTATAACGTGTGCTGAGGGAATTGCTGATGTCGATGCCTTGGTTTCTTACACCGAAAGCGTTTGTATGGTCGTGACCGGAATACATTGCAAGAACGTCGCCCTTTTCAACCATCGCATCAAACTGACCGTCGTTTTCACCACCTGAGCACGGAGTTTCCGTAAGTGTTCCGAAGTTCACGTTGTTCGGGTCAAACATATAATATTCGCCCTTGTTGATAATGTGTTCATAGGAATAAAGCTTTTTGCTGTCAACCTTTTTGAGTACGTCGTAAACCTCCGGCACAATGATATGCTGGAAAGCTACGGAATAAACAACCTCGCCGCCGTTTGCCGCCTTGAGCTCGTCTGATTTCTGCTTGTACCATTCAACCTGGTCAGCCTTTACGTTGCCGTAGTTACCGTTGCCGTCATAGTCGTTTGAGTCAAATACCCATACATTGAACTTAACCTTTGAGCCGTCGGAAGACATAACGGGAATGTTATATGTACCGCAGCCTGAAAGTGACGGACCGTCATCAAGAGAGATTGAGCATGAATATGAATTGTAATAAGCCATAAGCTTTTCTCTTGACATTGCGCCACGCTCGGAATCGTGATTGCCGAAAGTTACCGCAACGGGAATGTCTCTTTCCTGGAAAACAGACATAAGAGCGTCTATCCATCTCTTTGTTTTTGCAGCGTCATCATCGTTGTCAACGATATCGCCTGTTACAACAACAAGGTCGGGATTTTCACGGTCACAAGCCTGAGCGATAAGCCAAGTTGAAGCGTCAACGTTATCGTCATCAAGATGCATGTCCGTAACGTGCATAATATTGAATTTACCGTCCTTGTTGAAAGAGAGAGCCTTTGCCGTTGTGCTGTAATCTGCCGCAAAAGCACTGACTGAAATACCTGCCATAATAACTACCACCATTAAAACTGAAATTAATCTTTTTGCAAAAATCTTCATCGTTTCTGCCTCCTTTTTAACAGAAAGATTATACATCAAAAAATTTTTAATGTAAACAATATTTTGTTTGTTTTCAGAAATCAACCTTGTAATGTCTTACGGTTATTCCGATAACCTTGTTGTAATCAAGCACGTGCATTACCGCACCGTCCTCGTCTTCCCAGAAAGTAAGGCCTTCTGCTTCAATGTTTTTACCGCCGACGTTACGCTCTGCGGCAAGCTTGACTTCGCCTGTTGCAACATCAACGGAAAGTATATTTTTCAGCTTTCCGTTATCTTCAATATCTTCGGAAAGGTAGAGCGTTCCGTTATAAAATTCGCCACCCTGAATACGATGGATTTTTTCCATACCGTTAAGATCGATGTCGCGCACGTGCTTCATTTCGTTGTTGATATCATAAACCCGTATTGTTTCTATATCCGTCCACTTTGAAGCATAAAGATATCCCGTTTCGGTATCAACTGCACACCACGGCACACCGTCGTCATAGAGCTCGTTCGGCAGATCATAAATTTCGCCTGTCGGTTCAAGTGTTTCGCAGTCGAAAACAACTATACATGCGTAAACTTCATCGCCGCCTTCAACGGAAGTATAAAGCTTTCCGTTATAATAACTGATTCCTCCGATGTGGTTGTTGCCTCTTTCTTCACAGATTTCGGGAAGAGGATTGACGTGGCTGTCCACTATTTTCATACCGTCAAAAGTAAACTTTGCAAGTGCCGTAAGATTAAGTGCAGTAATGGAACCGCTTGTGTAATAGTATTCACCGTCCGTCGTGATACCCTGTCCCATAAGAAGTGCCTTGTCGAAAACAAAGGTGTCGCTTGAAACAAGGTCAGCCGTGTCCGTGTCCTTTGCAATCGGCGTTGTTATCAGTGTGATTAACAACAACGGTAATGTGAGGATTGATAGGATTCTGTGAATTATCATAGTACTACTCCTTTTCAAACAACCAACAGGTTGTTTTGTTTATTTCTCTCGGGAAAATGATTCTTTCTCCCGTGAAAAAATCCGTGAAGGTTTTTCTGCCGTCAATGCTGAAATCGTATCGACCTTTTTCGTGAGCATAGAAAACGGTGTGATTTTCTGCCGTGTAAACAACCGCCCTCTGCTTCGTCGGAACGGTTATTCCGTTGCTTTCAAAAAGCTCTTTGAATTTTTCGGATTTCTCTTCGTCATCGTCCGTGATGACCATAACCGCTTTACCGTTTTCCTTTGCTGTTTTTATGCAATCACTCAGAAGCCGGGTTTTATTCGGCTCAACGAAAACAAAGACCTTATAATCATCATAAACCTTTTCAAAATCAGAAGCAAGAAAAATATCGTACATAACACCCGAAAGACCGATTTCATTGCAGACGTCCCATATTCTGTTTTTGTGTCCTTTTAACGGAAAATAACAATTTTCGTCCGTAAAAACAGCAACTTCGGAACATTTTTTATCCATTCCTTTTTCGCATAGCTTTTGCATTTTTGAAAAAGTCTGCATAAATTCGCTGTCGTCATACCAGCCGCCCCACATATCAAACCACCACATTCCGTGGCCGTGGGTAAAGGCTCGGCAGAAATTAAGCTTTATCTGCTCAAGGCTCGTTTCTCTGTCCGGTCCGAACCATATTTTCATCGAATAGCGCGGATGCGGACTAGGCGGACGAGAAAGATGAGTACGGATATCATTTTCAGAAAAATAAAGCTTACCGTGAAGCCTAAGCGAATCAATCGGCACCATCGGATACGGGTCAAGACCGGGCTGTCTGCCGTAAACATAGTTGAGCGGTGAGCACAAAAAATCAATTTTGTCACTTTCAAGAAGCTTACCCAGAGCAAGGTGACACTGCGCGCGGTGCGGACAGCCGATTGTATAGCCGTAAAACGCTCCGATTATTTTTTTATCATCAACTGCTTCTTTTGCAACCGAGGCAAACTCAATAATTCTTTGTGCTGTCATTTCGGAAGCGAATCGGAAATAATTTTCCTCGTTTTTCTCAAGCTTTTTCTCTTCACACAGGCTAAGGAACTTTTCTTTTGCTCGCTTGCCGTAAAATCCGTAATTCTCAAAAGGCAGCCACTCTTCCGTATTTCCGCCCGCAATCTGATAACCGATAACGTTTTCTTTGTAACGGCTGTTTTCGATATAATCAATAAGTTGAGCGAGCTTTTCTTTTACCTCCTGCGCCCATAAATCCGACGCAAAAGAAACTCTCGTCCGTCCGTGCATTCCGTATTCGCAAAGCTCATCGGGATGTGCCCTTTCCCATTCAATCGAAAGGTTAACATTAACTCGCGGAAAAATCAATGCATCGGGACAGACGGATAAAATCTCGTCGAAGCTCTTATCAACAATTGAAAAATCAGGCTCATCTTTTTCAAAAATACCTTTCTGGAAAACAAGCACAGGTGCAATTTCGCCAATCGGTGCTTCGGAAAAGTTGAGATTTACCGAATAGAGTTTAACTCCTGCCTTCGCAAAATCTGCATAACGGTTGTTTGTCGTCTTATAGGTTATATAAGCCATTTCAGACACAGCTTTTCCGTTAACAAACAGCGTCGGCTGACCGTCAATACTTTTAACCTGCGAAATCATAAGCTCACCTCTTATGTAATTTCTGTTTTAATACTATCAAATTTATTTTTTGCTGTCAATTAAAACGTTTTTTCTCTTGAAACAATCAGCAAATTTTGTTATTATTTTCGCGGTGATTTAAATGACAGCATTGCTTATTGTTATCTATATTGTTTTTGTTTCTCTCGGTCTGCCCGATTCGCTTTTCGGCGCGGCCTGGCCCGTCACACACAAGGATTTCGGAATTGCCGAAAACTTCGCATCTTATTACGGCATCATAACAGGTGTCTGCACGGGCGGTGTCAGCTTTATCGCAGGAAAAATGCTCCGCAAATTCGGCACGGCAAAGGTTACGCTTGTTTCAACATTTCTGACCGCCGCCGCACTTGTAGGAATGAGCTTTTCGCCGAACATCATTGTTTTTATGATCTTTACCGTCGTCCTCGGTTATGGTGCAGGTGCAATTGACACAGGACTTAATAACTTCATATCGCTTCACTATGAGGCTCGTCATATGAACTGGCTTCACTGTTGCTGGGGTCTCGGCGTTACAATCAGTCCGCTGATTATGTCTGCATTCCTTTCCGAGGAGCTGAGCAGTTGGCGAATGGGTTACCGCGTTGTTGCTTTGCTTCAGTTCTCAATAACTTTCATAATTTTCTTTTCTCTGAAAAAATGGGAGAAGGTTGAAAAAAGCATCACAGCAAAAGACGACCCGGCAGAAGCAGGCAGCGGAAAGCTTCTTGACCTTCTGAAAATCAGAGGTGTTATAACAAGCATTCTTTCAATGGGACTTTACTGCGGTATGGAATTTTCGCTCGGCACCTGGGGCGCAAGCTATGCGGTTAACACATTTCTGATTGCTCCCGACGAAGCGGCAAAATGGGTTTCGCTTTACTTCGGCGGAATTATGCTCGGCAGAATCATCGCAGGCTTCGTTTCAATGAAGTTCAGCGACAAAACGCTCATACGGGCAGGTATTGTTACCGCACTTCTCGGCATTGTCGTTTTCGCTCTGCCTCTTGGCAAAATCTCGCTTGTCGGATTCCTTCTTATCGGAACGGGATTCGGCCCTGTTTTCCCGAGCATACTGCACAGCGTTCCCGAGCGATTCGGCACAACATACTCTGCCGACCTTACGGGTTACCATATGGGCGGTGCATACGGTACAGGCTTTGCAATTCAGCTTATTTTCGGCTATGCTGCAACGCTTATCAGCTTTAAAATCACTCCGTTCGTGCTTCTTGCCCTCTGCGTCGGGGTTTACATTGCGAACGAGGTTACGCTGAAAACACTGAAGAAAAAATAAAAATAAGAGCTGTAAAAGACAAATTGTTTTTTACAGCTCTTTCACTTATATGAAATTATTCTGCTCTTTAACGTTTGCCTGAACCGTGGCAAGTTGAGCATTTACCTTTATTGTAAAGGCACTTGGGACAATCACGGTTTTTTGTATCTGCAGCAGAGCTCCACAGAAATCCGCTGCCGCCGCATTTCTTGCATTTACCGGAGCCTTTGCAAGTTATACAGTCAAGGTAAGATTGGGAATTGTTCCCTGAATCTGAACCTATGTCTGAGCCGGAATTACTGTTACCCGAAAGATCGTTCAACGTGAGTGTTGTGCGGTCGCCAAAGTCTTTGAATTCGAAAGCATCAGGTTTGTAATATATTGACAAACCTACTACACCACTCATACCGTTTTTTTGAATAAAGACCAAGAGATCGCCTTTTACATCGAAATACTCATAATATATGTCGGGTACATCTTCTTCACCGGTATAAGTAAAACCATATGTAACCGTGTTAACAGTGTGGACAGTCTCATCTTTTTCTGAGGTAAGCTTGAGCTGGTATTTAGGGTCTGACAACAGTGCGACATAGTCCCTGAAAGCTTGCTGGCCGTCATAGTCAGTCGCATAGCTCAAACAATGAAAGCCTTCTTTCTCCAAAAACTTATCCTCGTTGCGTGCAAGGCTGTTGTTGAAATATGCATCGGGGTCAGGAATTGTCGGGTTGGTTAACTTTACGGAATCAGTGCGATCGTTTTTGTCTTTGGTAGCTTTCTCTGTGTTACCGTTGGGCAGATGCTGATAGTTATACTCATCGCCGTTATAATGAAGCGTAAATTCACTTATCTGCATACAGTTGCCTGACTGAACATCAACAATTTCAAGCTTGAAATATTTGTACTCATTTTCAACATCAGCCAACTCAAAGTCACGCTGAACACCGTTTTCATCCGGAAGATCAAAATTTTTCACTTCTGTGGTAATAACATCCCAGTCTTTACTGTCGTCAGAACCGGAAAGAACCCAAGCACGTGGATTTCTGCCTTTAAAGGTTGCACAGTCATTACCCGTCACAAAGCTGTATCCGTTAATTTTAACCGCTTCATTTGCTTCGAAGACTACTTCTGCACCGTCGAAATTAACAACGCACCATTTTGTACCTGCATTGCCGTCGAAAAGGTTTTCTGCTTCTTCTCCCGAGCCTGCTCCTTTTGTGGCATTAAGAACCTCAAAAGTGATGTCAGAATATTCTTTTTCCTTTCCGCATCCGAAAAAACTGACCGTCATTATAACGCACAATAATATTGCCAAGATCTTTTTCAAGTTAAACACCTCTTTATATTGATTTTACTTGTTAATCTTTTTACTGAAATCAAGAAGTCGGACAACAATCGGAGAAAGGAAAATGTTTACCGAAAGTTCAACGAGGAAGTTAAGACCGACCATTCCTATGATAAGGAACTGCGCAACGTTTTCAAATCCGCCTGCTGCACCCCATTCCTTGATTGTGTCAAGGAAGAAAACAACACAACCGAGAAGGAAAACACCGGTATTGACAAGCGGACAGGCTATAGCCGCAAGAATAACTGCAAGATATCTGTTTTTCTTTTCAAACAATTTGTAAACAAGACCTGCAACAAGACCGCAGAGAATGCCCTTGACAAGAACAGTTATTATTGTACCCGGTACGCTGACAGCAAGGAAAGCCGCCGCATCCGTAAAAAGAACAACAACACCGAAGATAAATCCGAGCCAAGTGCTGATTTTATAATCGCAGAGTGCCGCACCGAGAACAATCGGGATAAGCACAAGTGAAATTGCAAACGGTCCGAACTTGATAAACTGTCCCATCATCTGCAGAACAACAACAAGTGCTGTCAGAATTCCGCCTATTGCAAGCTTTTTCACTGCCTGTGAATTTTTTGTATTTCTTTTTCCCTTTGCCATTTTATCACCTCTTATAAGTCTGCCTAGATTATATCACTGCAAAAAACTATTTTCAAGAGTCTTTGCGGTTGTCCGTTAAACTCTTTTATGCTATAATCTGAACAATAATATTGCCGAGGTGCGCTATGAAACCTAATATTATATTCTATTTTTCTGACCAACAAAGATGGGACACCGTCAACGAAACGCTTATGCCGAATGTGACAGAACTTTCAGAGGAAGGTGTTCTTTTTGAAAACTCGTTCACCTGTCAGCCTGTCTGCGGCCCTGCAAGAGCCTGCCTGCAGACGGGACAGTACGCAACACAGAATAAATGCTATTGGAACGGGATTGCGCTTCCCGAGGACACAAAAACCCTTGCCGACCATTTCAACGAAAACGGCTACGATACAGCCTACATCGGCAAATGGCATCTTGCGTCCGACCGTTACCCGGGAATCGGTGTTCATTGTGAAAGAACCGCCGTTCCCAAAGAAAGACAAGGCGGATACAAATACTGGAGAGCTGCGGATGTGCTTGAATTCACATCGCACGGCTACGACGGTTTCGTTTTTGACGAGGACGGAAACAAGCTCGTTTTCAATGGCTACAGAGCCGATTGCATCAACGACTTTGCAATTGAATACATAAATAATCACTCGGGCGAAAAGCCGTTTTTTATGTTCATTTCTCAGCTTGAACCTCATCACCAGAATGACCATAAACATTTTGAAGGTCCGACAGAAAAAATTGAAATTTTCAGGAACTATCCTCTGCCCGATGACCTGACATTCCTGAAAGGAAATTACGAAGAAGAATATCCCGATTACCTTGCGTCAATAAATTCGCTTGACGACAATGTCGGCAGACTTGTTGCAACGCTCAAAGAAAAAGGAATTTATGAAAATACCGTGATTGTTTATACGAGTGACCACGGCTGCCATTTTCAGACACGAAACGAAGAGTATAAGCGAAGCTGTCACGAATCCTGCATCCATACTCCGCTGATTTTCGGTGGCGGTGCAGTCAAGAAAACTGAAAATATCGAAAACCTTGTCAGCCTTATCGACCTTCCACCGACACTTCTTCACCTTGCAGGAATCAAAATCCCCGAAAGTTATTCAGGAAACACCCTGCCTGTGAATGATGCTGACGCACCCGTGAGGGATTGTGTTTTTGTGCAGATAAGCGAGTCTCACATCGGAAGAGCCGTACGCACAAAGGAATGGAAATATTCTGCAAAGGCAAAGGGTTCAGGTTGGATAAAGCACAGCGGTTTAAAATACTACGACGATTTCCTTTACGACCTTGTCAACGACCCCTGTGAAAAAGAGAATCTTATTGACAACGAGAAATATTCCGTCATCCTTGAAGAAATGCGTGAGCTTCTTTCAAAAGAAATGGTGAACGCAGGCGAGAAAAAGCCGACCTTTGCAAAGCCGAAAAAAGCACCTGAATATTAATATAAAAGAATAACCGGGATTCGTTGGAATCCCGGTCTTTTTTATCACATATGTTCAAGCGTTTTCTCAACAAGCTTTTCAATTTCAACTGTTCCTACACCGAAAATCGAAGTATGAATCTTGCCGTTAATCGGTTTTTTCCATTCCTCACCGATGCAGTCAATTCCGCCGCGCATACCCATAATTGAGCCGACGGTTGCGCCGTTGCAGTCTGTGTCAAATGCCATTCCGACAGCGGTACAGATTGACTTTCCGAAATCGCCCTCACCGTAAAGCAAGCCTGCAACAACAATCATCGCATTGGAAATCGTGTGGCACCAGCCGTGGTCAGTATGTTCGTCATAGTCCGAATGAATAATTTCAAAGCATTCGTCAACGGTAACACCGTTTTTGTAGCCGTTGTAAATTTTCATAACAGCTTCGTGAAGTCTTGACGAAGCTGGAATCTGTGCAAGACCGCCGAGGATTATATCTTCAATGCTCTCTGTTACAGCGGCACAGGCAATCATAGCAGCGATAAACATTTCGCCGTAAACTCCGTTCTTAATGTGAGAAAGCGTTGCGTCGTTGTACGCCATTTCTGCCGCTTCTTCAGGCTTGCCGGGGTTGATATATCCGAAATAGTCGCCTCTTATCTGTGCACCGATCCATTCACGGCAGACATTTTTATACATCGCTGTTGCAGGCGGTTCGATACAATTGATAACGTTTACATAAGCAATTCGTTCCGCTGTGAAGCAGGAAAGGATTGAAAGATACTTAAGCCACGCTGCACCAACGTCATCAGCCTCAAACCACCTGCCTGATTCATCAACAATACGCTGTGCAAGAACTGTATAATTTGTGTCATCATCAACGGGCATTCCGTCAGTGTTGTCACCGTAAGACTTGTTTCTTAAAAAGAATTTGTAATGCGAGCAGACCTCGTCTGTTATGTCTGTGCTCAGAATATAGCGATGCATCGGATAATTCCCTGTTTCTTTAAGAAGCGGAATAAACTCTTCGCTCCTGATTCCTTCAACAGGCTTTCCGAGCAAACATCCGCAGGCTCTGCCTGTCCATGCACCGAGAAGCTTTTTTCGGAGAGTTTCAGAATCGGGAGCTGTTACCTTGAAATCATAAGCCTCCCTGAGTGCTTTGATTTTATCAAGGTCATTAGGCTCGTTGTATTTATATCCTGAACGGATTTTTGAATTAATAACTGTTTCAAAAATGAGCTCACTCAGCTTTGTCTTCATTTCTCCGCTTCGCATTGCCGCAGCGGATTCAAACAAAGCCTTATGCTTTTCAATATCAAGACCTTCTTCAATTGACTGATTGTATTCAGCCATAATATCCGAAGCATAACGGTTAAAACCTTCAACGTGGTTATGGTCAATTTTAATTTCAGTATCGTAAACTTTAGCAAACATAAAATCACCTTTTCGATTCAGAATATCGCTTTATCTTGTGAAAAGTATACCATAATTGATATAAACATTCAACACAATTAGCCGATTGATTTATATATATATCAATGGTATAATTGTTTAAACAAGAATAACAAGGAGAGCATTGAATATGAAAAAGATTTTCAAAAAGATTCTTGCAATGGCACTTTGCTGTGCTATGCTCGTGCCTATGGGTGCGCTCGGCGTATCTGCGGAAACCGCTAAAGAAACCGAAACTGATTGCGGCGGTAAATGTAAACATTCACCCGTAATCGTTCTTCCGGGTATCAACCACTCACCGACATATCTTTACGATGAAAACGATGAGCCGTATATGTACAACGACAGTCACGTCGGCGGTACACTCATTATCCTCAATGAGGCAGCTCTTTCAGCAGGAGCAATCATAAAAGCTGTAGCAGCTGTACTCGGTACACTTGCACTTCAGACAAATCTCGGCCTTGACAAGATTGCATACAACCTTGTTTCTGAAATCTTCAAATTCCAGAAATGTGACGAAAACGGCGACCATATTGAAAACCTCAAAACTCAGAGATGGAACCATTCTTTTGAACATATGACACAGGACGACCTCGACTGGACATACAGAATGGTGCCGATGAAGCCTCTTGTTGACGTAATCGGTGAAGACCACGCTTATTTCTTTACATTCAACCTCGTAGGCGACCCGATGAAATCCGCAGACGAGCTTAAGGCATACGTTGAAATGGTCAAAGAACAGACAGGTCACGATAAGGTTACATTCCTTCCTGTCAGCCTTGGCGGTACAATCCTTACAGCTTACCTTGAAAAGTACGGCCACGAAGACCTTGACCAGATTGTTAACGCTGTTGCCTGCCTTGATGGTACAGACATCGTTGCCGATTTTATGGCAAGAGAATGGCGCCTTGAGGACGAATACCTCTATCATCAGTTCATTGCAAACATCTTTGTTGAATCAGAAGGTGTTCCGACACTCGGTTACCTTATCAACACAATTCTTCATATCGTTCCGCGTTCAGGTGTTGATGCGCTTCTTTCCGGTGCAATGAGCGCAATCCTTGACACTCTTATGCTCAACTGTCCGCAGTTCTGGGCAATGCTCCCCTCTTACAGATACGAGGCTCTTGCAGAAAGATATCTTTCAGACAAGCCTGTTCTTAAGGCAAAAACAGACACATTCCAGCAGGCAAGACTCAACCTTAAGCAGAATATCCTTGATGCAGTTGCCGATGGTGTTCGTGTTAACTCAATCGCAGGCGCAAACCTTGATTTCGGTGAAGAGATGTATACATATTTCAACATCGTTGCTTCTGCAGAACAGCACAACTCAGACGGTATCGTAAACCTTAACTCAACAACACTCGGTGCAACAGGTGCTCCTCACGACAAGACACTTGATGATGTTGATTACGAAAAGAATACATACTGTAAAGACCCGACACATAACCACGTTTCACCTGATAATATGGTTGATACATCAACAGCGGTTCTTCCCGAAAATACATGGATTTTCCTTGACCAATATCACGAAGTCGGCCGTAACGACGTTGTACTCAACCTTGCAAAGGCAATAATCCTCGGTGAAGTAACAGACGTTCATTCAGACCCCGAAAACTATCCGCAGTTCAATACACGTTGCTACACATATTCTCTTCGCCGCTGGACACTTCCCGATGCAAGAAAGGTTGATCAGTCAGCTCTCAGTGCAGAAGATAAGGCAGAACTTAACGCAGCAATCGCAGAATCAGAAGCAGCACTTGCAATAACTGTTTCCGATCAGGCAACTGTTGATGCAGCCGAAGCAAGACTTAAGGCAATTCTTCACAAGATCGGCGCTGAAGGCTACGACAACATTGAACCTGAAAAAGAATCTCCGCTTGATTCTGTATGGCAGAGCATCACATATGCAATGAGCAAGGGTTCACTCTTCCTCCTCGGCGGCGGCAGCCTCGTTGACCGAATCCTCTTCCCCGCAAGATGGCTCATCAAAACAATTTTCGGCTGATTGTTTGTCAGATTAATTAATTTTTAAAAAGACCAAAACACTTGCAAAGGCCATAAACCTTTACAAGTGTTTTTTCTTTATGCAAATGAAAAACGATTCTGCAAATTCGGGTTTACAGAACAATTATAATGCTAATCCTTGTTTTATCTTCAACGTTTTAAGATATTCTTTCTGCTCTTTTGTTATTCTGTAACTCTCAACCGATTTTTGTATCGCCTTATTATGTGTCCACGGATCAAGATTTTTATTTTCGATAAACGGCAGAATTTCTTCATAACGGTAAGCAAGCGCCGTTGCGAAATACCACGCAATCATCATCTTAACGTAATACTCATCCGACCTTATTTCTGCAACCTTCTGCGGATAAGAAATATCGAAACCGTCTTCAATAAAGTGTACCATCAGCATTTCAATCGCAAAACGGATGGTATACGTTTCATTGCTTTTCAGCCATTTTTCAATTTCTGCAAGAAGCTCCGAACGGTGCTTTTTAAACACGACGGGGCGCATCATATCGCAGGTCGCCCAGTTATCAACAAAGGGGAGAAAAGCATTCAGATATTCTACCGTTTCGTCGAAATCTTTCAGGGAAGAAATTATAAACGCGTGAAGATTGTTTTCTTCATAATATTTGTGCGGCAAAATTTGCAGAAACTCCCCTGCCATATCTGTTTTTGAAAACTCTTTGGCAAATTTGCGAAGCTCAGGCGTTCGCACACCTATAACGAGGTCGCTTTCAACCGTCGGTATAAGTTTCGAGTGAAACTCCTTATATTTCAAATCCTGCATCAAAAAGATCTTTTCGCGTACATATTTTTCTGTGTCTGTCATTTCAGTTTTTCCCACTCTTTTTCACGGAACCCTGTAAGAACAGTATCACCGTCAACGATTATCGGGCGCTTAACAAGCATACCATCGCTTGCAAGTAGTTTTAATTGCTCCTCTTCGCTCATTGACGGAAGCTTATCCTTAAGCTGCATAGATTTATAAAGCAAACCGCTTGTGTTGAAGAACTTTTTAAGCGGCAAACCACTTTTTTCATACCACAATTTCAGCTCGTCATAGGACGGTTTTTCTTCTTTTATATGCCTTGTTTCAACCACAAAGCCGTTATCATCAAGCCACTTTTTCGCTTTCTGACAGGTTGTACATTTCGGATACCATATTAAAAGCATTGTTTTCACTCCTTTTAATAATATTACCATTTTTTTGTTTCAATAGCAAGCAAAAGCGTTGTGCTCGTGTGAACACAACGCTTGAATTTTTATCAGGCTTTTGATTCCTTTTTCTTTGTCAGGAGCTGGATTACGACAACCAATGCAATCAACACAACACCTGCAATATCCGTAGAAATACCCGGAATAATCATACACAAACCGCCTGCAAGTGCAAGGATTCTCTGCCACCACGGCATCGGTCTTAACAAATAACCTTCCATACCTGCGGAAACGATGTAAATACCGCAGAGAGCCGTTATAACAAGGAGTACGATTTCATACCACGGCTTATCTGAGCCGATGATAAGCATTTCGGGACTGAAAGCAAAGATATACGGAACGATGAATGCCGTGATAGCAAGTCTTGTTGCCGTAACACCCGTCTTCATCGGGTTTGACTTTGCAATCGCTGATCCTGCGTATGCCGCAAGGGCAACGGGCGGTGTGATATCCGCAACGATTCCGAAATAGAACACGAACATATGAGCCGCAAGAACGGGAATGCTCAGGCTGTTCATAAGAATCGGCGCAACCATTGACGCCATAATAACGTAGTTAGCTGTTGTCGGAACACCCATACCAAGAACGATACACATAATCATCGTAAGAAGAAGAGCGAAAATCGGGTGAATTCCTGCCGCAGAATGAACGAGTGAAGAAAGCACGTTTGCAAGACCCGTCTGCTGAACCATTGCGGAAATACATCCTGCAACTGCACAGGCAAGAGCAACGCCGATTGCGTTCTTTGTTCCGTTTGCAAGAGAACGGAAATAAATTACGAAGTCCATTTCGAACTTTTTGTGTACGATTGATTTTACAATTCCTTCAATAAGCTTAACTCCGATTGCAACAAAGATAGCAAGAATTGCTGACTTTGCAGGAGAGAAGTTGTTCATTGCAACAACAAGAGCAACAACAGGAAGAAGAAGGTAACCCTTCGATAAAACAAGCTTGAAGAAATTAGGAATTGATTCCTTCGGGAGACCCTTAAGACCGAGCTTCTTTGCTTCAAAGTGAATCATCATAAAGATACCTGTGAAGTAAAGAACGGCAGGAAGAATTGCGGCAATCGCAATCTGTGCATACGGCAAACCCGTATATTCAGTCATAAGGAAAGCGGCAGCACCCATAATCGGGGGCATAATCTGTCCGCCTGTTGAAGCGGCTGCCTCAACCGCTGCGGCAAATTCGGGCTTGTAACCGCATCTCTTCATTGTGGGAATTGTAACGGAGCCGCTGCCGACTGTGTTTGCAACAGAAGAGCCTGAATACATACCTTCCATCGCACTTGAGATAACAGCAACCTTAGCCGGACCGCCTGTTGACTTACCTGCAATTGAGTTTGCAAGGTCAACGAAGAATGCACCGATACCCGACTGCTCAAGGAATGAAGCAAAAATAATGAACAATACGATAAATGAAGCACAGACATTAAGAGGAGTGCCTGCGATACCTTCCGTTGTATAGAAAAGCTTATACATAATCATACGCAACGGATACTTCGTATCGTTTACTATGAACGCATATACGATAAACGCCGTCGAAACGCAGACAATCGGAAGACCGACAACTCGTCGGCAAGCTTCAAAGAGAAGCACTGTTCCGATAATCGCAATTGCGATGTCAAGCTCGTTGATTCTTGAAGCTCTGTCAACAATCGCCTGACAATTTATTGCATAGTAGAAGAACGAACCTGCACCGACAGCCGCGAAAATATAATCGTAGAACGGAACGTGGTTGATTCTTTTCTTTTCTTTCTTTCTTACGGGATAGATAATAAACGCCATAAAGACGATAATACCTATGAACCACGACATTTTCTGTCTTTCCTCCATTGTACCTGTCCAACCGTCGAACATTACATAGACAGAGAAAAGAATCATCGCGATTTTAATAATCTTTTCAAATATACCTTTAAAATGACGGGTGTTTGACTCCTTGTCAAAGTCCGCCATCAACTGGTCAACGTCAATAACTTCGTCCTCATCAGCCGACATGGTGATGGGCTTTGTGTTTACATCTGACATCTATTACAGTCCTTTCGTCAGAATTTCGAATCCGGTGACGATTTCAAAAACCACCCTTGCGTTCCTTCCGCAGGTGTCGCGCAGGCTGATTTCCTCGCCGTCCAGAGTAAGTATATGGTCAGAAACCGTTCCGACAATATACCTCAACGGGTCATACGTTATGTCAAAACCCGTTATAATCATATTCCCCTCATCGTCAAAGGTCATTTTCTGGTCGCCCTCAAGTGCTGTCTGCACCCCGGCACCGAAAGAACGGTAAAGAGTGGAATGTGCACGGATCTCTCCATTTTCAATTATATAAGTATCTCTCAAAGGGGTCTGGTTTACGGAATGGATAAACTCCACCGAAAACATCATTCCTTCCTCTGCCTTGACGGTCATATGAGTCTTTCCGGTATCAGAATCGTATAAAACCAGATAATCTGTTGACAGAGCTTTGAAAGAAACAGCAGCCGCTGTAATGAAAATCATCAGAACGGCTGCTGCGATTAACTTTCTTGATTTATTCGAAAGCCTTTGGCTCATTATTTAATAGCGCCAACCTCTTTGAAATATTTTTCAGCACCGGGATGGAACGGAACAGAAACGCTTGAAACTGCATATTCAAGGCTCATTTCCTTTGCCTTATCGTGTGCATATTCGTCCTTATTCTCGTAGATAGCCTTTGTAAGCTCATAAACAACCTGCTCTGAAAGGTCGTTGCTTACGATGAATGTAGCCTTAACTGCAACTGTTGTTGCGTCAGCGTCAACGCCCTTGTATGTGCCTGCAGGGATTTTGTACTCAGCGTAGAAGCCGTAATCCTTCTGAAGAGATGCAAGATGTTCAGCGTCGATTTCAACGATAACGATTTCAGTTGTTGTTGCAAGGTCTGTGATAGCAACTGTGGGAGCACCTGCTGTGCAGAAGAATGCATCAATCTTGCCGTCCTTAAGCGCATCTGCTGATGCCTGGAAGCTGAGGTTCTGCTTGTTGATGTCTTCAAATGTGATATCGTAAGCACCGAGGATCTGCTGTGCGTTGAATTCAACACCTGAACCGCTGTCGCCTACTGAAACCTTCTTACCCTTAAGGTCTGCAACTGTCTTGATGCCTGAGTCAGCTCTTGCGATAACCTGACAAACTTCAGCATAAACTGCGCCGAGAGTTGAGAAGCTTGTGAACTTGCCGTCCTTCTCGAAGAGAGATGTTCCGTTGTAAGCATAGTCCATAACGTCGTTCTGAACGATAGCCATATCAACAACACCGTCATCGATATCAAGGATGTTAGCCTTTGAAGCGCCTGAAGACATAACCTTAAGCTTAGCGCCTACTTTTTCGTTAAGAGTTGTAGCAACTGTGTTACAGAAGCCGTAGTATGTACCTGTTGTACCGCCTGTGCCTACGTTGATTTCAACTGATGAAAGGCCTTCCTGCGGATTGTTTGCTTCGGGCTCTTTGTTACCGCAAGCTGTGCAAAGAAGAGTTGCGAAAACAAGAAGAACTGAAACAACGATAGCTATTTTTTTCTTCATTTTAAAAACCTCCGTTTAAAAAATTTCAAAGTTCGCTGAAGGAACTTTTTAAATATTTGGAATATTATAACCTATCTGCGTATTTTTTGCAAGAGTTTTATATTATAAAGCGTATAATCACCAATTGTATCTGTGCATTTTTGTGCATTGTGAACAAATCGGTTGCTGTTAACACCACAAATTTCCCGTTCAGAATTATAATAATCAGATTTCTGCTTCCGCAAATCCTATGCATTCACGTCCCAGAATCGGATTTGAGGTATCCCTTGCATTGAAGTAAAGACGGAGTTTATTGCCGTGATGTACGAGGTGGCTTGCATAAACAAACTGCTTCATCCAGTCCTTGCCGTCAACAACATGGGGTTCAACCAACATCTTTTCAAACTTAAAATTAAGTCCGTCGGACGAGGACATAAGAAAAATTGCAGAATGGCTTTTGCCATCCTTTTCATAAAGTCCGTTCTGCACACCGACGTAACCGTCGCTGAGCTTATAAACCTTAAGACATCCGCTGCAAAGGTTGAGATACGGATTGTTTTTATCGGGTGAAATCAACGGCTTTTCGGCAGCAATATATCCGTCCGTTATATGTTTGCTTTGTGCATAGCTGATGTGTGTCGGCTCACAGAATTTGCAGTCATCGATATACGTCATTCCGCACGAATAATAAAGCCTGTTGATTCCGTCTTCCTGCAAAAGAAACGGATTTGAAAGCGCTGTTCCTCTTTTGCTGATTTCAAAATCTTTCGTATTGCCGAGAACGAGTTTCGGCTTTGACCAATTAACAAGGTCGTTACTCTGAACAACATAAATATCCGATTTCCACCTGACTGCATTCACAACGTTCAGTGCGTTCATAAAAAGCGGACGTGTTCTTTCGTAAAAAAGATAATACGTATCGCCCACGCGGTTGATATTCGGGCGCATCGCCCTGCCGACAACCTTCTGCACCTTTTCAAATTTTATGCCGTCATCGCTGATAAAATGATAAACAGCAAGCGTTGTGTGCAGAAACATATGCCATTTTCCGTCGTGGCTTACGTCGGGCGTAAGAAGAGACGGGTCTGCAACAACGAACGAGCCGTCAAACGGTTTAAGCACGGGACTTTCCACACTCACCCTGAACTGTGCATCAAGGAGCTGTTTTATAGTAAGATTTGTCATAATACACCTGCTTCCCCTCAGTTTTCCGTGCATATCTCTATACACATTCCGCACCTTTTCTTTACATCGGTAGCGGAAAAATATGTGTTCTCAAGAGGTATCCATTCATTAAAAAAGCGTTCTGCCATCTGCGGTGAATTGCGTTTGAAAATTCTTTCTCTCTGCAAATCAGCTGAAATATCCAGAAAAACAGAGAAATCGTAAAACTCTGCAAAGGCAGGATGCATGGAATATGCGCCTTCAATCACCGTCAGTTTTTCGGGTTTAATTTCAATCGGTGCCTGAAGTTTCATTTCCGAACAGTCAAACCTGCGATAGCTGATAATTCCTCCTTCGCTCAGCGGTACAATCACCTCTTCAAGAAAACGCTCGCGGTCAATATTTCCGCCGATTTCAACAAATCTTTCGGGTGTTCTCTGCTCAGGCTGCAGGAAGAAATCATCTGTATGAAAAACCGTGCAACAGTAAACTTCCTCAAGCAATTTTCCGAGCGTCGTTTTTCCGCTTGCGCTTCCGCCTTCAACGGCAACCTTTACCGCACCCTTTGAAAGACGGTTGTCGATTTCTGTAAAAAAAGGCAGAAACGGAACAAATCTGTTTGCAATCACGCGGTAAGACGGAGCATATTTTTTTCTGAAAATCTCTGAGTGATGAACTGCAGGATATCCGTCCGCTTCCCAACGTGCAGTTTCTTTTTCAAAATCAGAGCTTGAAACCGGAATTCTCTTTTCGTTTACAAGTGCCTTTGCAACATCAAGCTTTTTTATGAGCTGAGCTTTGCCGTCCTCTTCTTTTTTTGCAGAAAGAAAAAACAGTCTTCCTAAAGTTTCTGCACTTAAGCCAAGATTAAGATACGACAAACCGACACGGCTGTAATCACCGTCAAGCGGTTCAACATACGGATGGACGTCCGCAACACCTCGGTCAAATTCCTCTCTGATGTAAGCTGTAACTTTTTCAACGGAAGACACCATATGCTCACAGCCGAAAGAGCTCTGATACAGAAACTTAAAAATATCCTGTACCTGCAAATCGGGATGTACCAGACAATGCATCATCAGCGTTTCGCGCGTTTTTTCGTTTCGTTCCATTAATCAATCTCTCTTTTTCATAATTTTCGGATTATCAAGAATCATCACAAGAACAGGAACAAGTACAAGCTGCACAATAATACCCGGAATTGCATTTGTAAAAGCCCCTGCAACAAACGCGGTAAAAGTGAATGCGCCTCCGCTGATTCCCATAACGGCAAACATTGCAAAGCCCCAGACCAATCTGCCGACAATCATCGCTGTCAGCAAAGAACAATAAATATACGGTTTTTTCCGCGGAAGTTTTTTATGCATCAGCCCGGCGACTGCACCGTACGCGGCAAGCTCAAAGGCCATGCAGACGGCAGTCGGAAAAATCGGAGGCATTCCGAGTGTCAGCGAACGGAACAGCGGTGCAACAAAACCGATCGCGAGACCCCAGGGCCATCCGCAAAAAAATCCGCAGAGAAGTACGGGAATATGTAACGGGCACAGCTTTGCTCCGATTTCAGGAACCTGTCCTGTAAGAAAAGGCATCACATAAGCAAGTGCCAGGAACAGTGCCGAAAGTATCATTTTAAATAAATTATTTTTCTTCATAATGCATCCTTTTATAAATCAGAATAATATTTTTGTTAGAGAAAAAGCTCTTCGGACAATTTGACACTTGTATTTGCAGAAAGAAATTGCATTTTGTGTATCCTCCGAATTTTCGATTAAAATTTTATCATAAAACTTTTTATAATTCAACAATTAGTAAATTTTAATATCTGCAAATCTTAATAATCAGAAAAATATTAAAACACTTGCGAAAGAATTGACACAACCGTTATAATTATATAGAATAAAACCATAACTGCTGAAGAGGTGATTTCTTTTGAAAATCAGGTTAATCGGCTCGCCGAAAATTGTTATGACAAACACTGAAAGCCACCACGCATATTTTGCCTGGCCGACTGTTGCAAAGCTTCAGAACGGAAAAATCTGCGTTGGTGCTTCGGGTTACCGCGTTGAGCATATCTGTCCGTTCGGCAAGGGTGTTTTAGCCTTCAGTGACGATAACGGCGAAACTTACACCAAGCCTGTTCCCGTTTTTGACACCGTGCTTGATGACAGAGATGTCGGACTTACCATCTTTGGCAATAGTGGTCTTATTGCAACTTCTTTTAACAATACACTTGAATTTCAAAGAGAAAATATGCCGCAGACTCAGGAATGTTTTGATTACATAAACTCCGTTTCTGCAGAAGACGAGGCTGAGGCTTTGGGAATCAGCTTCAGAATCAGCAACGACTGCGGTGAAACCTTTGGTGAAATATATAAATCTCCTGTTTCATCACCACATGGCCCCACCGTGCTTAATGACGGCACCGTTTTGTGGGTCGGCAGAAGGCTTGGCGTTCACAACCATATTGAGGCACTCGTAATCAACACCGAAACAGGTGAAATGACACTCCGCGGTGAGCTCGGAATTTACAAATACGACGAATTCAAAGACACCTATTTTTACGAGCCTCACGCGATTCAGCTTGCTGACGGAAAAATAATCTGTCATCTTCGTGCGGAAAATGCGGACGAAACGCTGTTCACTCTTTATCAGACCGTTTCACTTGACAACGGTGTAACCTGGAGCAAGCCCGTACAGATTGTCAGGGACGACAGCGGCGCACCGGGGCACTTGTTTATGCATTCCTCCGGCACATTGATCTCCACATTCTCACACAGAAGCAAACCTTACGGAATATGGGCAATTTTCAGCGACAATAACGGCGAGACCTGGAGCGACGAAAGCGTTATATTCGAAGGCAAAGACACCGACGACCTCGGCTATCCGTCAACAATCGAACTTTCCGACGGAGAAATGCTGACCGTTTTCTATACAAGAGAGAATGATTATGTTCCTGCAGTTATAATGCAGCAGAAATGGATGTTGGATAAATAATTCGTTTTAAAATTAATACGGTTATATAAAAATCCGAACACATCACAAAACGGTGTGTTCGGATTTATGTTATTTTTTAGACTTTTTAGTATATAAAATAATACCGGCAACTATTTGAACTATCGACAAAACAATCGCAACAAACAACGGTATTAATCCTGATTCACGCTCATTTCCGATCAATATAACAGCACAGACGAACAAACCCAAGACGAGTAATAATCCCGATACCGCTATAAAGAAACATATTCTCCGATATTTCTTTGAGGCTGCTTTTTCTTCGGGAACAATAAGCAACATAAATTCCAGATAAACTTCTAATAATATTTCAAATACCACTTTCACTTTCTCCTTATATATGGTATTGCGGTTTGTTTCATCAATTCCCTAGGAAAACACCTCGTCAAACACCCTTCTATTTTTTCTTCCTGAAAACCGAAGCAATCTTATAAATCTTTTTATATGCAGGACCTTCAAGCACTTTTTCCGCTTCTTTGAGCTGTTTGCGAATCTCAATACCCTGCGGACAATGATTTTCGCAGTTTCCGCAACCTATACACGCTAAAGCGGGAGCAAATTTACCTGAAGCTGTGCATTTGACATACTCTCTGAATCCTGCAGAATTACCGTCAGCAAAGTGTCGGTTATATGCAGAAAAAGTTCCGCTGATATTAACATTTTGGGGACAGGGCATACAGTATTCACACCCTGTACAACCAACCTTCATTTTGGAATTGATAGCGTTAACAACCCGCTTGAGCATCTCTTCATCATTTGCTGAAAGTTCACCGATTTCAGTTTCGGATGCAGTTCTGATATTATCAGCTACCATTTCATCAGAATTCATACCTGAAAGCACAACGGCAACCTCAGACTGATTCCAAAGCCAGCGAAAAGCCCACTGAGCAGGAGTATGCTGAACAGGATGTGTTGCAAAAATTTCTTTAGCTTCTGCTGGGAGATTGTTGACAAGTCTGCCGCCGCGAAGAGGCTCCATAATCATAACAGGAATCCCCTTTTCATAAGCGTGAAGAAGACCCTTTCGTCCTGCCTGAGTATGCTCATCCATATAGTTATACTGTATAAGGCACATATCCCAATCGTAAGCATCGAGAATCTTACAGAACATCTCCGATTTACCGTGGTATGAAAAACCAACCTGACGTATTGCACCGCTTGCCTTTTTATCCTCAATCCATTTTTCAATACCGATACTTTTAAGCCTTTCCCAGACCTTGATATCAGCCATCATATGCATAAGGTAAAAATCAATATGATCGGTACGCAGTCTTTTCAGCTGTTCATTGAAAAGCTTGTCAAGAATTTCCGTGCTTCGCATAAGCTGCGGCGGAAGCTTTGTTGCAATATACACCTGATCACGGATGTTGTTCTTTTCAAAAATCTCTCCGATTGCCGATTCGCTGCCGGGATAAATAAAAGCCGTATCAAAATAATTAACGCCGTTGCGGAAAGCTGACATCACCTGACGCTCCGCATCTGCCATATTGATTTTGCCCATTTTCTTTTTAAAACGCATACATCCAAAGCCCAGAACAGACAGCTTGTTTCCGTATTTATCCTCACGGTATTTCATAAGATTACCTCCGGGTTATATATTTTATATGTTCCGATTTGTAATATTGATTATACCACACAAAAAAATCGTGTGCAAGAAATGTTCCTTGTCGCCCTCAATATGACACTTCAGATAGGGAGCCAAATGTTAAAACCTCTTGACATTTATCCGAAAAATCAATATAATAAACATGTAAAGAGTTCTTTACATTCCAAGGAGGTGTTAATATGAAGAATCTTTTCAAAAAATTAGGATTTCACAAAATGGATGAAATGGAACAAAGCATTATGTTCAAAGCACAGAGAAATGCTTTCTTTTTCCTTGAGTTTGCATTGATAATATGGGCTTTTTATGAAAGCTATAAGGTTTTAACATATCACACACACCTTAATATTTTACCGTCAATGCTTGCAGCAGGCGGATTGATTATTCAGAATATATCACAGTTAATAATGACCCATAATGCGGTAAAAGGCGACGAAGAATCGCCTAAGGCTTCACCACTATTCAAAACTGTTTTGATATGTATTATCGTTTCGATAATTACCCTTATAATTTTAAATACGGTAATTATGATTTGGGTGATGAAGTCATGACAAACAGAATAAAGGAATTACGCAAACAACAAGGATACAGACAAGAAGATCTGGCGGAAGCATTAAATGTTTCCCGTCAAACGATTATAGCTATTGAGAATAATAAATATAATCCCACTCTTGAATTGGCAATGAAACTTGCAAAATATTTAAATACAACAGTTGAAGAACTCTTTATACTCGAAATATAACGATAAATCCGAACACATCACTAAGAATAGATGTGTTCGGATTTGTTGTTATATTATTTTCTCCAAAAGCTCGCCAAGCTCTTTCGCCATAGACGCGAATCCGAGGCCGTTCGGGTGACAGCCGTCAACCGTTCCCTCTTCCTCTGCCATTTTCATAAGCTCTCTGCCGTCAATCAGATATACATTCTTATCTCCGTTTCCGACTGCGTTCTGATATGTTGCTTTAATTATCTCAAGGCGTTTTTCTTCCTCTTCGTTCAGGGTGAACTTCGGCCTTGAAAGCAAAACTATCGGCAAATCAGGATTAGCTTTGCGGATTGTCTTAAACATTTTTTCGTGTGTTTCTTTTAAATGCTCTGCCGTCGGTACATTATGGTCATAGTCGTACACAAACACAGACATATCAAGTCCGCTTATGTATTCGGCAATTTCATCTTCCGCTTTTGCACTGCCTGAAAAACCGAGATTGACATAATCCATATCGAATCTTTGGGATATAATGCTTTCGTATGAATTGCCCGGTCGGGAAGCGCATCCGCCCTGTGTTATGGAAGAACCGTAATAGACAATCGGCCTTTCTGTTTTGTACGGCTCGGCAGAAGATACCGTTGCACCTTCACTCACGCCGATATACAGCTTTGCGACCTCACTGTAAAGAGGAAAATTAACGGTTATATCACGCATCTCTGAAGAGTCAAAACGGATAACACTTTCGTAACCGTCCTGAATTTCAAACGGAGGAATAAAGGTTCCGTGATATTTTTTGCCGATATATAAATCGAACCCTGCTGATCCCGTCAAAGCAATGTGAGGCATTTTGCATATGAACGGCATTTTTGTGTGAATTGCGACATAAGGGCTGTCCGTTCTGAACCTCACTCTGCCGCCTGCGGTATGAGCGTGCAAAGCATAAACACCGTCGTTAACGGTTTTTGCAATGCTTTCAGGAAGTCTTCTGAACTTACCGTTTTCATAAAACACACCGTAAAGCCTGAACGGCAGCTGCCTGACATCATAAAACTTAATATCCTTGATATCCAATTCAGTCTTTACTTCAAAGTTGGAATCAACTGCTGAAACATTTTTCAAACCATCACCGCCGATATAAAAATAATACACATTACAGGTATGCTTTTATGATAACCAAAGCACCCTTCCTCTTGCCATAAAACATTATACTCTTTTTTACACAAAAAGCAATCTCCAGATCTCGGAGATAAAACAAATATAGGTTTAGGACTATAAATATGTAAAAACCTCCCTTTCGGTTTCATCCGAACGGGAGGTTTAATCGTTATATTCTGATTATATCTTCAGGCTTGTGCGCGATATATTCTGCTCCGCTTTGGAGGAGAACATCTTCGTCGCGGTTGCCCCAGGTTACGCCGATACATTCAAGACCTGCGTTGTGTGCTGTCAGAACATCGACATCAGAATCACCGATGTAAATACACTTCTCTTTTTCTGCACCAAGAGTTTTGATTATATAAAGAAGTGAATCGGGTTCGGGTTTTGACGGAAATTCATCCATTTTTCCTACGACAGCATCGAAAATATCTCCGAAGAAATCTTTGACAACCGCCTGTGCTGCAAAATGTGCTTTGTTCGAAACAACTGCCGTTTTGCAGCCTTTCTCTTTAAGCTCGTTTATCACGTCCATTATTCCGTCATACGGCTTTGTGTAATCCGCGATATGTTCAAGATAGTTCTTTGTGAAAATTTCAAGTGTCTCTGCATAATCATCTTCACTCGTTCCCCTTGGAACGGCACGTTTAATCAGCACTTTTATCCCGTTACCGATGAAGCTTCTGACTTCATCCACGGTTCTTTCGGGAAAGCCTTTTGAACGCATTGCAAAATTCACCGCATTCGCAAGGTCAAGGAGTGTATCAAGTATCGTACCGTCAAGGTCAAAAATATATGTGTTGTATTTCATCGCTTATCTGCGCTTCTTTCCGAAAAAGCCTTTTTTATCTTCCGCCTCAGGTTTGCTGCCACCCATAGTTTCGTTGAATCGGAGAAGTGCTTCCTTCTGCGGTTCATTGAGCTTTGTGGGAATATCAACAATGATACGAACCATCTGATTTCCGCGTACCTTTGTGTGTATGTTCTGAATACCTCTGCCCTTAAGGACGAAAACTGCACCCGGCTGTGTGCCTGCAGGCATACTGTACTCAACTTTTCCGTCAAGTGTAGGTACCTGAAGCTTATCGCCGAGAGTTGCCTGAACAACCGAAACGTGAACCTCGCACCATACGTTGAAGCCGTCACGTTCAAAAAACGGATGCGGACGGACATTGACGTTAACATGAAGGTCACCTGCGGGACCGCCGTTGATACCTTTGTTGCCCTCGCCTCTTACCTTGAGTGTCTGACGGTCATCGATGCCTGCAGGGATATCGATTTCAAGTGCGCTGTGCTTTGAAACACGGCCTCTGCCGCGACACTTCTGACACGGATTTTCAACAATCTTACCCTTACCGCCACAACGTGAACATGCTCTCTGCGTCTGGATAACACCGAAGGGGGTTCTCTGCTGTGCAGTTACCTGACCTGAGCCGTGACATTCGGGACAAGTCGTCGGTGAAGTGCCTTTCTCTGCTCCGCTTCCGCTACATTCAGGGCAGATTTCAACCCTGTTTACGTCAACCTTACGCTTACATCCCTTTGCAGCTTCTTCGAAAGAAATTGTAACTGTTGACTGCAAATCTTCGCCTCTTCTCGGCGCATTGGGATTTGAACGGCGACCGCCGCCTCCGAAGCCGCCACCGCCGAAGCCACCGCCAAAGAAGCTTGAGAAAATATCGCCGAGGTCGATGTCGTCACCGAAACCACCGCCGAATCCGCCTCCGAATCCTCCGCCTGCACCATAATTCGGGTCAACACCTGCGTGACCGAACTGGTCGTAACGAGCCTTTTTCTGCTCGTCGCTAAGCACTTCGTAAGCTTCGTTTGCTTCCTTGAAATTAGCTTCCGCAACACTATCACCGGGGTTAAGGTCGGGATGGAACTGCTTTGCCTTTTTTCTGTATGCTTTTTTTATTTCATCGGCACTCGCGTTTTTATCAACACCGAGCACCTCATAATAGTCTCTTTTATCAGCCATAATTAAGCCCCTGACTTTGAAACAAGTCTTGCGGAAGAAAATTCATCTTCCGCAAAACGTGATTTTTAGGGTGATGATAATAATCCGGATTTTGTTTTTTATCGGATGATTTCATCACTTTTTTATATTCTTACCAATACTAACCGATTAGCTGTTTTTCTTTCCAAAAACTTTTCCGATAAAAAATCTTCGACCCGAAAGTTAAGAATTTTCAGATGATTTTTGGATGTTGAGGATGCCGACAGGCTAACGCCTTTCAAAGCCGAAACGCCAAAAAGCGCTGAAAAGGCTCACTTTCGGGCAAATTCGGGTTGTTAGCATCGCCCTCTTTTATTCGTCGTCTGTTACGTCTGTATAGTCTGCCTCATAGAAGCCGTCACCGTTGGGAGCACCGCCCATATCACCCATATCGGGTGCACCCTGTGCGCCTGCAGCAGCCTGAGCTGCCTTGTACATCTTTTCTGAAACCTCGTAGAACTTAGCCTGAAGAGCTTCCTGCTTGTTCTTGATGAGGTTGATGTCCTCACCCTTGAGAGCCTCCTTAAGTGCCTCGATATCTGCTGAAAGAGCTGTCTTATCCTCTTCTGAGAACTTGTCGCCTTCCTCAGAGATAAGCTTTTCGCACTGGTAAACCATCTGGTCTGCGTTGTTTCTTGTGTCAACTTCCTCACGGCGCTGCTTATCTTCCTGAGCAAACTGCTCTGCCTCGTGAACAGCCTTTTCGATATCTTCCTTAGACATATTTGTTGAAGATGTGATTGAGATTGACTGCTCCTTGTTTGTGCCGAGATCCTTAGCTGAAACGTGAACGATACCGTTAGCGTCGATATCGAATGTTACTTCGATCTGCGGAACACCGCGACGTGCCGGCATAATTCCGTCAAGGTGGAAAATACCGAGAGTCTTGTTATCCTTTGCAAACTCTCTTTCACCCTGAAGAACGTGAACTTCAACTGAAGGCTGATTGTCAACTGCAGTTGAGAAAATCTGGCTCTTCTTTACAGGGATTGTTGTATTTCTTTCGATAATCTTTGTGTTGATACCGCCCATTGTTTCGATACCGAGTGAAAGCGGAGTAACGTCGAGAAGAAGAAGACCCTTAACTTCACCGCCGAGAACACCTGCCTGAAGTGATGCACCGATTGCAACACACTCGTCGGGGTTGATACCCTTGAACGGATCCTTGCCGATGAACTTCTTGATTGCTTCCTGAACAGCAGGAATTCTTGAAGAACCGCCGACCATAAGAACCTTGTCAATTTCAGAAGCTGAAAGACCTGAATCCTTCATAGCCTGACGAACGGGTCCCATTGTTGCCTCAACGAGGTCTGCTGTAAGCTCATTGAACTTTGCTCTTGTAAGAGTCATTTCAAGGTGCTTCGGACCTGTTGCATCAACTGTGATGTACGGAAGGTTGATATCTGATGATGTAACGCCTGAAAGCTCAATCTTTGCCTTTTCTGCAGCTTCCTTAAGTCTCTGCATAGCCATCTTATCTGCGCGAAGGTCAATTCCGCTTGAAGCCTTGTATTCGTTTACGATCCAGTCCATAACTCTCTGGTCGAAGTCATCACCGCCGAGACGGTTGTTACCTGCTGTTGCAAGAACTTCCTGAACGCCGTCACCCATTTCGATGATTGAAACGTCGAATGTACCGCCGCCGAGGTCATAAACCATAACCTTCTGGTCGTCTTCCTTGTCGATACCGTAAGCAAGAGCTGCAGCTGTCGGCTCATTGATGATTCTCTTAACCTCAAGACCTGCGATCTTACCTGCGTCCTTTGTTGCCTGACGCTGTGCGTCTGTGAAGTATGCAGGAACTGTGATAACTGCTTCTGTAACAACATCGCCGAGGTATGCTTCAGCGTCTGTCTTAAGCTTCTGAAGAATCATTGCAGAAATTTCCTGCGGAGTGTACTTCTTGTCGTCAATCGTTACCTTGTAGTCTGTACCCATCTGACGCTTGATTGATGCAACTGTTCTGTCAGGGTTTGTGATAGCCTGTCTTTTTGCAACCTGGCCAACCATTCTTTCGCCGTTCTTGCCGAAGCCTACAACTGACGGAGTTGTTCTTGCGCCTTCTGCATTTGCGATAACAACGGGCTCGCCGCCTTCAATAACTGATACACATGAGTTTGTTGTACCTAAGTCGATACCGATAATCTTTGCCATAATAAATTCCTCCAAATATACAATATGTTTAGTTTGCCACTGCTACCATAGCAGGACGGATGATTTTGTCGCCAAGCTTATAGCCTTTGACAATTACTGTTGTGATTGTATTCTCGCCCACCGAATCGTCTTCTGTGTGCATTACTGCATTGTGAATGTTGGGGTCAAATTCTTCGCCAACCTCACCGAACGGTTCGATGCCGAGGCTTTTGAACACGTCGCTGAACTGTTTGAATGTCATTTCAACACCCTTTTTGTAATCCTCAAGTGTTCCGTCGGGATTTGCAAAAATTCTGTCGAAATTATCAGCTACGGGTAAAAGTGCGTTGATAACCGAAGCCTTACATTCCGCGTAAAGGGCTTCTTTTTCTCTTTGTGAACGCTTACGGAAATTGTCGTACTCCGCAGCCATTCTTAAAAGCTGATCGTTTTTTTCATCAAGCTGTTTCTGAAGTTCCTCTTCCTTTGAGGGTTCCGCAATTTCTTCTGCTGTTGCTTCCTGTTCGATTACTTCTTCTTCGGCATTGTTCTTTTTCTTATCCTTTGCCAATCAGATTCATTCCTTTCAGTCGTCATTGAGCGTCTGTGTAAGCAACTCACCAACAAGATTGGTAAGATACCTTACGCTCGGTATAAGACTTGCATAATCTATTCTTGTCGGGCCGATTATTCCTATCGAGCCACGATTGTCACCGTCAATATTATAGTGTGCCATTATTACGCTTGAATTTTCAAGCTGTTTGAATTTGTTTTCTCCGCCGATTTTAACGTCGAAATCCTCTTTGCTGTTTGCAAGCAGCTGACTTATCGGCTCGCCTCTGCGAAGAAAATCCATAAGCTCGTAAGCTGTTGTGCCGTAATCCTCACGGTAGCGCAGGATGTTTGACTGTCCGCCGAGCATTACCATCGTCTGCATCGCTTCCTGTGCGAGGTCGGAAACCGCTGAAACAAAAGGAATCATCGTCAGCGCATCCATTCCCATTGAAGCAACAAGCGTCTGAAGCGTTGCCGTATCGATTTCATCAAGCGGAAGACCGAGGAAAGAAGATTTGACGATGTTATAAAACTTTTCAATCATTGAAGAGTTAAGGTCAACGTCGCTTCTGCAAACCTTGCTTTTGATAACTCCCGTTGAAGTAAGCAGGACTATCATTCCCGTTCTTGTTCCTACGGGGACAAACTCAACTCTTTTAATCGTCGCGTTTTCGCCCGAGGGAGTTGTTGAAACGGCGGCACAGTCCGTCATATCTGCAAGAAATTCGCTTGCCTTTGCAAGGATTGCTTCAGGACTTGCGTTCTTTAAAGAAACACCTGCTTCAATCTGCCTTTTAACGGATTCATCAAGCGGACGGACACCCATAAGCCTGTCAACGTAATAGCGATAACCATCGTTCGTAGGAATTCGTCCTGCCGAAGTGTGCGGCTGCTCAAGGAAACCGAGAGCAACAAGCTCCGCCATCTCGTTTCTTATGGTTGCACTCGATACGGTTATATCAAGCGCAGACAAAAGAGTTTTGGAACCGACAGGCTCGCCCGTCTTTATATAATGCTCTACAACAGCAGCGAGTATTTTTTCTTTTCTCTGACTGAGTTCCATTCTCTCACCGCCTTTAGCACCTTTAGCACTCTTTTCAGTTGAGTGCTAACTGCACTTATAATATACAACTCCACAGCGGTTTTGTCAACAGTTTATTTATGAATTCTTTGTTAACTTTGTATTTATTTTCCTTTTCTAAAAGTATTGCACTTTTGTTTCTGTTTAAACATTTTACTGTTGAATAAAAGCTTCGTGTATGTTAGAATGTAATATATATGCTCAGAGGTGGCAGTATGTACATTGTTATCGGCGCAAACGGTTTTTTAGGTTCATATGTTTTAAAAACTCTTGTCAGCAACACTGACAGGAGAATACTTGCTACCTACCACGGTAAAAAAGAAAGCCTTTTTGAAGACAGAGTTGAATGGGTAAAACTCGACGTTACAGATAACAATGATATAAACAACCTTGCTGAGCTTGCAGGCGATATTTCAGGCTACGACATTTTCTATTTTTCAGCCTGTCACAACCTTGACCTTGTCAGGCGTGAGCCGGAATTTGCAAGGAACATAAACATAACTGCACTGAAAAATTTTCTTGATACATTCAAGAATGCCAAAAATCTTTATTTTTCGTCAACCGATTGTGTCTACGGTGAAAACACAGAAGATATCCCGTATTTCAAAGAAAGCGACATCACCTCGCCTGTCAGTGAATACGGCAGACAGAAACTTGAGGCTGAAGGTCTTGTTACAAGTTACGGTTTCAATGTTGTACGGTTACCATTTATGATAGGACCGTCAATTCTCCAAAACAAAAAGCACTTTTATGACAACATCGTCAAAAAAACGGTACAGGGCGAAGATTTTACTCTCGCAGACGGTTTATGGCGTTCCGCTCTTGATTATGCGAGCGTTGCGGATATACTTTTTAAACTTACGAACAAAGATAATGTTCCGCAGATTCTCAACCTTTGCGGTGACGAGTCACTGAGTAAATACGATATCGGAGTTATGATTGCAGAAAAACATAATCTTCCGATGGAGCATATAATAAAAACTCCCGAAGCTGAAATTATGAAGCTTTTTTACGAAAACCGCACGTCATCAACTGCGATGGACAATTCGCTTCTTAAATCCGTTCTCGGCATTGATGAGATTAAAATAAACATCTGACAGGTGATAAAATGAAGGCTGTTATTATGGCGGGTGGCTTCGGCAAAAGACTTGCCCGTTTTTACAGCGACAGGCCAAAGCCGATGATTGAAATTTGCGGCAGACCTGTACTTGAATATCAAATTGAAAATCTTCGTGATTCAGGCATTACTGATATTATTATCGTCGTTCACCATATGCGCAATCATATTATGAATTATTTCGGTGACGGTTCTTTGCTTGGTGTTAACATCACTTATTATGAAGAGGAAATACCTCTCGGCACAGCAGGGGCCCTGTTTAAAATCCGCGAAAAACTGACCGAAGATTTTCTTCTTATCAACGGCGACCTCATCTTCAACATCAATTTTCAGAAGATGATTGATTTTCATAAAAACAGCAATGCACTTGCAACGCTTTTCGTTCATCCCAATTCTCACCCTTATGACAGTGAACTTATTGTTTGTAACAAAGATGACGTCGTAACGGATTGGTTCAGAAACGACGGGCATGGCAATTACAAAAACTGTGTAAATGCAGGTATTCATATTCTTTCGAAAGAAATTCTTTACACTAACCACAGCGAAGACAAGCTTAACCTCCGTGCAGATGTTATTGAACCGATTCTTGACACGGGCAAAGTTTATGCATATCATTCCGCAGAATACGTCAAGGATATGGGCACGTCGGACAGGCTCCGTCACGTTACCGCTGACGTTGAAAACGGCATAGTTTTTGCAAAAAGAGCCGATAAAAAGCAAAAGGCTATCTTCCTTGACCGTGACGGTACAATCAACAAGTATAAAGGATATATAACTTCCCCGAAACAGCTTGAGCTGATAAGCGGAGTTGCAGAGGCAATCAAAAAAATCAACCGCAGCGGTTATCTTGCAATTGTTATCACTAACCAGCCTTCAATTGCTATGGGCAGAATGAGCTTTGCCGTGCTTGACGAGATTCACGCAAAGCTTGACACTCTTCTTGGTGAGGAAGGTGCTTACATTGATGCACTTTATTTCTGTCCTCATCATCCTGACAAAGGCTTTGAGGGAGAAAGAGCTGAACTGAAAATTAAATGCGACTGTCGCAAGCCTTCGGGCGGTATGATTAAAAAAGCCGCTGAAGATTTCAACATCGACCTTTCAGAATCATTTATGGTCGGTGACTCAGAAAAAGATGTCCTTGCCGCAATTGATGCAGGGTGCACCCCGATTTTCCTGACAGGAAGCGACAACACTCTCAGTGTACCGCACGTCAGAAAATACAAAAAACTTTTAGATTTTATAAAGGACGAGATTGATTAAATGTTTACGACCAGAACACCGTTCAGAATGTCCTTCCTTGGCGGAGGAACTGATTTTCCTGCGTACTTCAACGAGTACGGCGGGTGCGTTCTGTCTGCAACATTCAACAAATACTCGTACGTTACCGTAAGAGAATTGCCTGCACTTTTTGATTACAAAAATCAGTTTACATATTCAAAAATCGAACGTTTCAACTCTCCCGATGAGCTCGAGCACCCTCTTGTAAGAGAAGCACTTAAATATATCGGCACAGACCGCGTTCAGATTGCATACGACGCTGACCTTCCTGCACGTTCGGGAATCGGTTCAAGCTCGTCATTTGCTGTCGGTCTTCTTAACGAGCTTCACCTTCTCAAGGGCGAAAAACTCAGCAAAATGGAGCTTGCGAAAGAGGCAATTTACCTTGAGAGAGTTCTTTGCAACGAAGCCGGCGGCGTTCAGGACCAACTTGCAGTTGCATTCGGCGGACTTAATAAGATTACATTTGACACTGACGGATATAAGATTCTTCCCGTTGATATCTCTCACAAAAACAAAAAGCAGTTCAACGACAATCTGCTTCTTGTCTTTACGGGATTTTCGCATTTTTCGGGCGAGGTCGCCGTCGCACAGCAAAACAATATTCCTCATAAGATTTCAGAACTCAACGAAATAAAATCGCTCGTTACCGAGGGTGAAAAAATCCTTGTTTCAGGCAATGACCTTGATGATTTCGGCAAGCTTCTTGACTATACATGGAAATTAAAACGTACACTTTCAGACAGAATCAGTACAAACGAAATCGACGAGCTTTACGATTCAGCAAAAAAAGCAGGTGCACTCGGAGGAAAAATTCTTGGTGCAGGAAGCGGTGGATTTATGCTTCTTTATGTACCTGAAGAAAAACGTGAAAACGTTAAGAAAAGCTTCGAACCGTCAAGAATCATTCCGTTCGAATTCGAAGACGAAGGCACAAAACTTATTTACGGCGGAGGTAAATGATTATGAAAATTGCAATCACGGGCGGCGCCGGCTATATCGGCTGTGTGCTCGTACCCGAACTGCTGAAACTCGGACACGAGGTCAGCGTACTTGACAACTTTTACTTCGGTCAGACATCACTTCTCGACTGTTGCCACAACAAAAACTTCACTATAATCCGCGGTGATGTACGTGACTGTGACACCGTTAAAAATTTCATCAACGGCGCAGATTGCATCATCCCGCTTGCGGCACTCGTCGGATTTCCTCTCTGCGATTACGACAAGGTTGCGGCAAAAACAACCAACCTTGATGCAATCCTTATGCTTCTCGAACTGAGAAATCCCGAGCAGAAAATTATCTTCCCCTGCACAAACAGCGGATACGGCACATCTGACGGAAGCATCTACTGCACGGAAGAAACTCCGCTTAACCCGATTTCGCTTTACGGCACAACTAAAGCCGAGGCAGAAAAAGCAATCCTTGAAAGCGGGAATTCGCTCACCTTCCGTTTCGCTACAGTTTTCGGTGCATCTCCGAGAATGAGGCTCGACCTGCTCGTTAACGATTTTGTTTACCGTGCCGTTAACGACAAAACAATGATTATTTTCGAGGGGCATTTCAAAAGAAACTTCATTCACATCCGCGACGTTGTCGGTGCGTATATTCACGCTATCAATAATTTTGAATCAATGAAAGGCAAAGCCTATAACTGCGGACTTTCGGACGCTAATCTTTCAAAAATTGAGCTTTGCGAAAAAATCAGGGAACATATCCCCTCTTTCACTTTCTTTGAATCAGAAATAAATAAAGACCCTGACAAGAGAAACTATATCGTTTCAAACGACAGGCTTGAAAGCACGGGTTGGAAGCCCGAGTACACTCTCGACGACGGTATTGAAGAGCTTATCAAAACTTATAATATTGTCAAAAACAAATCCTTTGCTAATTTTTAAGGTGAATTTTTATGATTGAAATTTTAAAACCTGATTTCGAATTCAATGACGAACGCGGAAAGCTTATGCAGCTTCTCCACGGTGAAATATCACAGGTTAATTATGTTGAATCGAATCCTTCCTCTTTTAGAGGCGGTCATTACCACAAGCTCAACAAAGAAACTTTCTTCATTATAAACGGTGAAGTTGACGTTACCGTTAAAAAAGACGGTAAAGAAGAAACTCATTCTTTTAAATCAGGCGATATGTTTTCAATTGACAAAAACGTGATTCATTCATTCGACTATAAAAAATTTACGACCCTCATCGTGACTTACGACAAGGGTGTTGAGTTGCCCGACGGCACAAAGGATATTTATTCAGAATAACGGTGTTTCGTATGTTAAAAAAGCTTTACGAAAAAACTAAATATGAGGCTTGTATTTTCTTTTTCCTTTTTGCACAGTTTATTGTTTTTGTGCCAAAAAAAGAAAATATGCCCATCTGGCAGCTTCTGACTTATCTCGGCGACTACAGCCGCGGTTTTATGCCCAGATTTCTGCTCGGAGAAATAATTTCTATTTTTTCAGACACTGTATCAATCAGTCTGCTCTTTACGCTTTCTTGCATTGTCTGCATTCTGACGAGCATCGTTATCGCCCTTATCGGAGGATATTTAATCCGTCACTGTCAGAACAGAGATGCCGTAACGGTAATTATCGCCATTATGGTAGGTTCACCGATTTTTATGCCGATTCTTGCTTCCTGGTTGGGGGTTACGGATACATACCTCATCCTTTTAACATTTATCGCTTTTGTTCTTAACGAAAACAAGATTCTGCGTTTCGGTGTGCCGGTTGTTATGCTTGCCTGCACGTCAATACATCACGCATATCTTGTCCTTTATATGGTACCCGTTGCGATTGCTTTACTTTACGATATGTTCAAAAACAAAAAATATATCCGCGACGGTATACTTTGCGCAGTAACATATATCTCGCTTATCTCTCTCGGTCTTTTTTGTCTTAATACAAGAGCAACAAACGGATATTCATCTGTTGATGAGATGATTGATGTTATGATTAACAAAACAGATATGCCTCTGACTAAGGAATGGCTGTCGGACATTGTGCCTAACGAATATCTTACAGAGAGTGATTTCGTACTTGAGAAAATCACATCAACAATGTCCTTCTCCAACCTGCTCGGAATAGTAGTTATCTTCTCTCCACTTCTTATTCTTTTTGCTTACGGTTGGATTAAAGCTCTTCGCAAGGCTGAAGACAAGGCTGAAAAGTTTACGCTTTTCCTCTGCCTTATTCATCCGCTTTCAACCGTTCCCGCTTATATCTTCGGCCTTAACTGGAACCGTTGGACTTCGGCAATTATCACAAGCCAATGTCTGCTTTATCTTTTTATGCTTTACCGTAAAAACAAATATGTTTGTGAAACTGTCGAAAAAATCACGGCGTTTTTCAAAAAGCGTTTTATAATTGTTGTGTTTTATATTATTTATGTCGCTTCCTTTGCGAAGCTGTTAGGAATTTAAGAAATGAAAATCAAAGCTTTTACAGAAAAAAATAAATATGCACTTGCATCATTTGTAGTTCTTGCTTTGCTCAGCGTTACTTACGGAGGATTCACAAAGCCTGCCGTTTTTGCTCTGCGTATGCTCGTCTGCATCGGTGCTGCTTTGTTTTTCGCTTTTAACGTTAAAAGCGATAACGGACTTTATTTTTCTGCCTTTTCACTTTTAACTCTTATTTCCTGCAACGCCGTTTTTCTTACAGATGACATTCACATTCTTCTTTCTCTTTCGTTTTTCCTTTTGGCTCTTGCCTTCAGCGAAAAGCAAAAATTCCTGTCTCCGTTTTTTGCAGGGTTTTGTGTTCTTTCTCAACCGCTGACAATTCTGTTTTTTATTCCGACAATTTTGTTTGTTCTTCTTTTGAAAAAGCAGAAGAATCCTGCAATAATCTCTGCCGTTGTTTCTGTAGCAGCTTTTGTTGTTACAAAGCTTCTCGGCAATATTGAATTCTATGCTGACCAGTTCAGTTCATATTATCTTTCGCTTCACCTCGTGCATTTTTCGACAAGCCACCTCAGGGTGCTTACAGAATACCTTGTCGCTTCAATTCCGCTTTTGGCTGTTATTCTTTTCGCATTAATCAAGCTAATAATCAAGAAGGAATTTTTCGTTTCTATCGCAACGGTTGTTTCTTTGCTTTGTTCTTTGTACGGTTTTGCACTGAGTCAAAATCTTGAAACAGCATTCTTTATCCTCGTTCCTGTTTTTGCTTCGTTCGTTGCAATTGCGGAAAAAACCGGTTTAACTTCAATTACAGATTTTTTCAAAAGCCACAAGCTTGTTTTTCTTCTTAGCATTTCTTTTGTTGCAGGTTATCCCCTTGTTTTCGGACAGATACCCTACGAAAACGATTTGTTTTCAAAAATCGCATTCATTATATTCAGGCAAGAATAAAATCGGCTCCGTTCACTCAGAACGGAGCTTTAAAATTTATTCGAATACAAACTCGTTATCTTTGAAGCTGCAGGTGTACTTTTCACCTGCTTTTATTTTTCCTTCAAGCATTTCTTCGCTGAGCTTATCTTCAATCTGTGACTGAATTGCTCTCTTCAACGGTCTTGCACCGTAAACCGGGTCGAATCCTTCATCAGCAATTTTCTCGATTGCGGAACCGTCAAAATCGATTTCAATTCCCATTTCAGAAACGCGTTTTGAAAGCACGCTGAGAAGTCTTCCTGCAATTTCTTTTATATTATCTTTTGAAAGCTGTTCAAAAACGATTATATCATCAACACGGTTGAGGAATTCGGGACGGAAGCATTTTTTCAGTTCGCCCGTTACAGCTTCCTTGATTGCATTCTGACTCATCACTCCGCCGTTTTCGCTGCCGCTGAAGCCGAGCGCCTTTGCTCCCGTGTTACTGATGAGCTTCGCACCGATATTTGAAGTCATAATAACGATGCTGTTTTTGAAATCCACCTTTCTGCCCTGTGAATCCGTCAGTATTCCGTCATCAAGAATCTGCAGAAGCATATTGAAAACATCCGGATGAGCTTTTTCAATTTCATCAAAAAGCACTACGCTGTACGGCTTGCGACGGATTTTTTCCGTAAGCTGACCGCCCTCATCATAACCGACATAGCCCGGAGGAGAACCGACAAGCCTTGAAGCATTGTGCTTTTCCATATACTCGGACATATCAAGGCGGATCATTGCGTTTTCATCGCCGAAAAGAGTCTGTGCAAGAGTTTTGCAAAGCTCGGTTTTGCCGACACCCGTCGGTCCGAGGAAGATAAACGAACCTGTCGGTCTTTTCGGGTCTTTGAGACCGACTCTGCCTCGTCTTATCGCCCTTGAAACAGCGGATACCGCCGTATCCTGACCGACAATTCTGCGGTGCAACTCATCTTCCATATGAAGAAGACGTTCACTTTCTTCCTGTGTCAGCTGAACAACAGGAATATGTGTCCATTCGGAAACAATCGTTGCGATTTCGTCGGGTGTAACCTCGCCGTTTGTTTCTGTCGTTTTCCTCTGCCATTCAGCCTGAAGCTTCGCCAGCTGTGTCTGCATTTCTTTTTCTTCGTCGCGCAATGAAGCCGCTTTTTCGAAATCCTGGCTGTTGACAGCCGTCTGCTTCTCCTCTGCGATATGCTTGATTTTATCTTCAAGCTCGCGTATATCCTCGGGAGGAGTATACGCACGGAGTCTTACCTTCGAAGCCGCCTCATCAATAAGGTCAATCGCCTTATCGGGAAGGAATCTGTCACCGATATATCTTACAGACATCTTGACGGCCGCTTCAATTGCTTCGTCTGTTATTTTAACTTTATGGTGTGCTTCGTACTTATCGCGCAAACCTTTAAGGATTTCAACAGCTTCTTCGCTGCTCGGCTCACCGACAACTACGGGCTGAAAACGTCTTTCAAGTGCTGAATCTTTTTCGATGTTCTTTCTGTATTCTTCAAGCGTTGTTGCGCCGATGACCTGCATCTCGCCTCTTGCAAGAGCAGGCTTAAGAATATTCGCGGCATCAACCGCGCCTTCTGCCGAACCTGCTCCGATGAGAGTGTGTACCTCATCAATGAAGAGAATCACGTCGCCTGAATTTGAAACCTCTTCAATCGCCGCTTTAATTCTTTCTTCAAAATCGCCTCTGTATTTTGTTCCTGCAACCATACTTGTAAGGTCGAGAGCAATTATTCTTTTATCTTTCAGAAGCTCGGGCACTTCACCTGAAGAAATTTTGAGAGCAAGACCTTCTGCAATTGCTGTTTTGCCGACACCGGGTTCACCGATAAGGCACGGATTATTCTTTGTACGTCTGCTCAAAATCTGTATAACTCGCTCAATTTCTTTTTGCCTACCGATAACAGGATCAATCTTTCCCTGCTTGGCAATATCCGTCAGATCTCTGCCGTACTGTTCAAGGGTCGGTGTTTTACTGTCTGCCTTTGATTTTCTTTCACCTTTCTGTTGTGACGAAGACTGTCCTCCAGAAGAAAAACGGCTGAGGTCTCCTGACATCTCACTTGCCGAAACACCGAGTGTTTCAAGTATCGTCATCGCGTAGCAAGTCGAATCCTTGACTATTGCAATAAGAAGGTGTTCCGTTCCGACATAATTCTGTCCCGATGCCCTTGCCTGCGAAACGGAAATTTCGATTATATTTTTGCTTCTCGGTGTAAAATCATTCGGAGAAAGCACCGTCGGAGTGCCGATACCGATTTCCGTCCTGATTAAATTTTCTATCTTGTCAAATGTTACGCCCCTGGCTTCAAGTGCAGTCTGCGCCACGCATCCGTCACTTGCGATAAGACCGAGCAAAAGATGTTCACTGCCGATATAGGTATGGCCGAGATTCTCTGCAAACTCGATTGCTGAATTAAGTGCTGAATTTGCCTTTTGTGTAAAACCTGTGAATTTGTACATATTATCTCCTCCCTTAGGGAAACAGTATAAATCCGAACACGTTTTTTACGGGTGGATTTCCGTTATCCCTTCGTTAAAATACTCGCAAATCCGTGAGGATTTGCTGTGTTTTGTGCCTTGGTACACCGAAAATCTCCCTCGTAAAAAATCTCCGACCCAAAAGGCGAAGATTTTTATTGGATTTTCGGTGGTTGAGAGTGCAGGAAGGCTGACGCCTTTCAAACTCGAAACGCCGGAAAGCCTTAAAAAGAACGGTTTTTGGGCGAGTTCGGATTTATACTGTTTCCCTAAAAAAAGCTCCGTAAAAACGGAGCTTTAAACATTATTCAAGAGCTTCTCTTACCCACTTTGCACGGAGTATATCCCTCTGCTGTGAGGTGAGTTCCTTGCCTTCTGCGGCATTTATCGTCGCAGGCTGAACTCTTGTTGTCAGCTCATTGAGCTTTGCAATGTCAAAGTCGATAGACTTATTAGAGATACCCATTCTTATGAGTGACGAAAGCTCCATAAATTCGTCACCGCTGAGTACCCTTGCATTTTTGAGTATGCCCCATGCGCGGAAGATTCTGTCCTCCTCAATGGGATTTTCAATAAGTTTTTCCGCTGCAGCTCTTTCCTGAGCCACGAGCTGAAGTGTGATTGACTGAAGATTGTTAAGCGCGGCTTCTTCTGAAATACCGAGAGTTATCTGGTTGCTGAGCTGATAGATATCGCCCTTCGGACTGCTGCCCTCACCGTATGCTCCGCGGATAACAAGACCAAGCTTTGAAACGGTTGATGCAAGCTTGCCGATCTGTCCGCAACGTGTAAGCGCAGGAAGATGAAGCATTACGGAGGCTCTCATAGCCGTACCGAGATTAGTCGGGCACTGAGTCAGGTAGCCGATTCTGTCATCATAAGCATAGTTGAGCTTTGATGAAATAATGTTATCAATTTTATCCGCAACACTGTAAGCTTCTTTGAGTGCAAGACCTGCCATCATAACCTGAAGACGGATATGGTCCTCCTCACAAAGCATTATGCTTACAGCCTCGTCATCGGTAAGAAGAAGTGCTCTACCCGCGCGGTCAGATGCAAATTCGGGACTGATGAGATGTCTTTCCGCAAGAGACACCGACTGTGCTCTTGTGAAATCTTTCATCCATGTGTAGCCGAATCCCCATTTGTCATCGGAAAGAATTGCATTTTTAATCTCTTCACATACTTTTTCCTTGCCCTTTACCGTAAGACGGCAAGGAAAAGGATAGTCCTCGAGGTTTCTTGCAAGACGGACACGTGTGCTGATAACAATATCGCCCTGTTCGCCGTTTTCAACATACCACTTATTCATTCTTGTCCGCCTCCATTTCTTTTATTCTGTCACGAAGAACAGCTGCCTGTTCAAAATTCTGCTCTTCAATCGCTTTCTGCAAATCTTCTTTGAGCTTTGCAACGGGATTGATTTTCGGTTCCGTGTTCGCCTGAACAGGAATCATAGCCTGCTTGCCCGTATGCTTTATCTTGCCGTGAATCCGCTGAAGCGAAGGCAAAAGCTTGTCGTAAAACTTTCTGTAGCAATCGGCACAGCCTAACTTGCCGCTTTTTGCGATGTCGGAGAATGTGTAACCACACTTGGGACATTTTTCTTCTTTTTCAGCTCCGAGCAAAGGAAGGTTCTCACCGAGAAGGCCGCTGAAAAATCCGTCTAAATTAAATCCGAAGCCTGAAAACATATCACCGTAGCCAAGATGTTCTGCACAGGAAGGGCAAAGATGTGTTTCTGCCGTTTCACCGTTTACAACACGCTTGATATGAGTTGTAGCTTCATTTTTTCCGCAATTCTGACACAACATATAAAATCATCCTTTCACGTTTAATAGCATTTGTTTGAAGATAGCCGCACGTACTCTGTCACGTACCTGAGGTTCAAGTTCACGGTAGCACTTGTCACTGACGGCAGAGAGAATCAGCCTTGAAGCATCTGCTGATATTATATTCTGATAGTTGAGATTATAGATATGTGCTCTGCAGGTTGCTTCATCAATGCTGTTGCCCACCGTATTAACGACGTGCATAAGCATTGTACCTTTATCATATTTTATACGTGCGATGCGGATATAACCGCCGCCGCCTCGTCTGCTTTCTACGATATAACCCTGTTCGGGAGTAAACCGTGACGATATGACGTAATTTATCTGGCTGGGAACACAGCCGAGAGTCTGCGCGAGCTCGTTTCGCTGAATTTCGGTTTCGCCTGCCTCCTGCATCATCTCAAGAATCATCTGTGCGATGACGTTACTCATACTCATATCATCAGCTCCTTTCGTTTTGACTTTGACTTTCTTTGACCTTTCTGTCATAATTATAGACCTTCTTTGACCTTCCGTCAAAGGTCAGAAAAGGTCAAAACAGTTTTTGACGGCTCGATTTTTGAAATTATAGTGTAATTTGCTCTTTTTTTCTTTGATTTTCAAGTTTTTTCTCCCGTTTGCTCGGTTTTTGTTATAAAAAATCCGCGACGCTTTCGCGTCACGGATTAAAAATTTTTGACTTTTATCAGTCGTCAACCTCGACCACAACGGTGTGTTTGCCGGGCTTTGTTTTGATAACGAATTCGTTATTCTTGACCTTAACCTTCTTTTCCTTGCCGTCAACGGTTACCTTTTCAACCTCGAACGGAGTGCCGATTACCGTTTCACCGCAATCTTCCTCGCCCTGAGTGAAGCTGAGTGTGAAAGTTTCTTCCTTAAGGTCGTAATGATAGCTGTCAATCTTACCCGAAACAGCCTTCGGGAACGGACGGCGGAAAACTTTCATAAGACGGTTTTCAAAAAATCCCGGAATATATGCCCAATATGTATGGCTCCATTTATAGCCTTCGAAAACTTCAAAAAGATGCTGAATATGCGGAAGCCAATCATCGGTTTCGTCGCCGAAGCTACCCCACTCGCCTACGATTACAGGCACATCAAGCCTTTCCTGACTGCGTCTGTGTTCGCCGAATATGCCTGCAACTCTGCCGTTGTGAGCAAATTTATATGCCGGAGTGTCAACCATAAGGTCGTATGCGTGCGGTGCGAAAACCTGGTTATTATCACGCTCGCCTTTCACCTTGATGGGAGGTGCACAGAACGGAATGCCAAGATTTGAATAATAGCAATTTTCCATAAGAACAATCTTATCGCTCTTCTCACGGATTTTTGTTGTAACCTTTGCAAGGAAAGGCGCATAAACTTTAGTGTCGAAAATTCTGATAAGCTCTTCTGAAGATTTTGTTACTCTGTGGAACGGTGCATAATCAATGTGAGTAAGCACCTTGCCTATCGGATCTTCTTTATCAAACAGCTCTTTGATGAGGTCTGTACGCTTAACCTCGGGGTCGAAGAGAATTGTCTTCACTGCGCCTGCAACGATTCTCTTGAAAACCTTACCGCCGGGTGAACCCGGGAACGGCTCGTTCATAACGTCGTAGCCGATAACCGCAGGCTTTTCGCCGAGCCTTTCAACGATATGTGACCAACAGTCTGCGTAGTAATCCTGCAGGCCTTTGCCCTTGACCTTTCTGTTTGCCCAAAAATTATCAAAAGCCTTATGGCATGCCTTGCCCCAGAAATAACCCTCTGCCCATACAAACTTCATCGGCTTTACGGGAACACCGTCAAGAATAACTGCCCATGCAGGTGCACCGTCTGAATTTGTGGTTGAAGAATACAAATCCTGATGCATATCAAGGAAAGCATAAATATTGTACTTTTCAAGAAGGTCGAGAGTTTCTGCAAGCCTGTCAAGATACTCATCATTATATGCGCCGGGTGCGGGCTCAACCTTTGCCCAGGTGAAACCGAGTCTTATAAGATTGACACCGTTTGCAGCGATTTTCTTGATCATCTCTTCGTCGAGATCCTGAACCTTCTGCTTGCCGAAGATGTAATCGCTTTTGTCACAGAAATTCACACCGTGGAAAATACGTTCTCTGCCCTTATCGTCAACGAGAACTTTGCCTGAAGCTTTGATCTTATCCATATCCTAACCTCACTTTTTAATTCTTTGAAGATATTATAACATTATTTGCGGTTTATTGCAATATCAATACATCCGACAGTTTTTATCTATTGACACGGTATTCCCAATATGTTACATTTCAAAAAAAGAAGAAAGAAGGAACATATTATGAAAAAAATAATTTCTGTTATCCTTGCTCTTGTTATGTGTTTCAGTGCTTTTGTTGTATCCTCCGCGGAAACAGACAAGCCATTTTACCTTGTTCTCGGCGATTCAATCGCTTACGGCTCAGGTCTCGGCAACCCAACCGAAGCATGCTACGGAAAAATCGTAGCAGACACAAACAACTATGAATATGTAAATCATTCCGTTCCCGGTCACACAACAACAAATCTTATCGCCCGTCTCGGTCAGCCCGAGGTTGTTGAAGCTCTTCAAAAAGCTGATATTATCAGCATTTCAATCGGCGGAAACGACTTCCTTTTAGGCAATCTTATGGAGCTTATTTTCAACGCTATGGTTTTAAAAGATTATGCTCCGCTTGATAATATTGCCGCATCATTTTTTGAAAACTTCAGCACCATCGTAGATATTATCAACGAGAATAATCCCGATGCAGTAATACTTATGCAGACGCTTTACAATCCGCAGTCAGGTTACCTCAGAGAACCCTACCAGATGGCAGCTGACAGGCTTAACGCGGAAATCAGACGTTTTGCAGAAGAAAATCCCGGTGAAATCGTAATCGTTGACGTCGGAACAGCTCTCGGTGATGACCCGGCAAACTTCGCAGGTGACGACATTCATCCGAGTGCAAACGGAAATATGATTATTGCTCAGACTGTTCTTGATGTTCTTTATGAAATCGGTCTTGGGAAAACAACCATTCCTGTTGTCAGCACACCTGCAACAGATATCAACATTCCGTCATTCTTTACCGCATCTCTCGACATAATGGGATTTGCCTTTAATCTGATGGGATACGTCTATGATTTTATCACCGCTATTCTCACTTTCATCCCAGTCCCCTACAACATTAATTACTGATAAAAGACACCAGCAGAGAGTCAACACGGCTCTCTGCTTTTATATACTTGAAAACAATGTGGATTTATAGTATACTAAAGAGTAATATTTATGAAGGGAGTGTGTGACTTTGGTTTTTTCATCAACAACTTTTTTGTTCTTGTTCTTACCTGCTGTTCTCATACTCTATTACAATCCCGTAATCAAAAATCTCGCCTTCAGAAACTCAGTTCTCATTGCTTCGAGCATCTTTTTCTATGCATGGGGCGAGCCTTTTTTTGTTCTTCTTATGCTCGCTTCAATTATATTCAACTGGCTTTGCGGTCTGGGCGTTGCCAAGTTCAAAGACAAAGATGTTTCAAAAGCAAAACTGTTTGTTGCGCTTTCCGTTGTTTTTAACCTTGGTATGATGTTTGTTTTCAAATATCTCACCTTTACTCTTGAAAACATCAACACCCTTTTCTCGTCAAACCTTGACACCCTTGATATCGCTCTTCCGATAGGCATTTCTTTCTTTACTTTCCAGGCGATGTCCTACGTTATCGATGTTTACCGCGGTGACGGTGCGGTACAGAAAAATCCGTTCAACGTTGCGCTTTACATATCATTCTTCCCTCAGCTTATCGCAGGACCTATCGTTCGTTATCAGACAATTGCCGAGCAGATTAATTTCCGCCAAGAAAACTTCACCGATTTTTCAGACGGTGTTTACCGTTTTATGCTCGGCTTCTGCAAAAAAGTTCTTATTGCAAATAATGTAGCATCAGTTGCAGATGAAATCTTCGGCAGCAATGAAATGTCTGTTGCAACCGCGTGGATAGGTGCAATTGCTTACACCCTGCAGATTTTCTTCGACTTCGCAGGCTACAGTGAAATGGCAATCGGTCTGGGTAAGATGTTCGGCTTTCATTTCCTTGAAAATTTCGACTATCCGTACATTTCAAAGTCCGTCAGCGAATTCTGGCGCAGATGGCATATGTCGCTCGGAACCTGGTTCAGGGATTACGTTTACTTCCCTCTCGGAGGCAGCCGTGTAAAGACAAAATCAAGGCTCATTTTCAACCTCTTTGTCGTGTGGCTTCTTACGGGTGTATGGCACGGTGCGAATTGGACCTTCGTTGTTTGGGGACTTCTTTATTTCGTTCTTCTTGCGTTTGAAAAACTTACAAATTTCCCCGCGAAGCTCAAGTTTTTCAACCATATTTACACTATGTTTTTTGTCATCATCGGATGGGTGCTTTTCCGCGCAGAATCAATTTCTGCGGCACTTGATTACCTTCGCACGATGTTCTTTATGACAGGTGCAGAGTTGTTCGATAAAAAAGCAATTTTCTTCCTCGATAACTATAAATTCTACCTCATTGCAGGTATCCTCGCCTGCTTCCCGATAATGCCGAAAATCAAAGAAAAAATAAAAAACGGCAGAAAGGTTTACGAAACTGTTTCCGTAATTGCTTTATTTATAATATTCATAATTTCATTGACATTTACAATCAAGGGCTCATACAACCCGTTTATTTACTTTAATTTTTAGGGAAACAGTATAAATCCGAACTCGCCCAAAAGCCGTTCTTTTCAAGGCTTTCCGGCGTTTCGAGTTTGAAAGGCGTCAGCCTTCCTGCACTCTCAACAACCGAAAATCCAATAAAAATCTTCGCCTTTTGGGTCACAGATTTTTTACGAGGGAGATTTTCGGTATACCAAGGCACAAAACACAGCAAATCCTCACGGATTTGCGAGTATTTTAACGAAGGGATAACGGAAATCCACCCGTAAAAAACGGGTTCGGATTTATACTGTTTCCCTAGAGAAAGGCGTGATAGAATGAAAAACTTTGATGCGAAAAAGATTCTCAGCATTGTGTTCATTTGTCTTATCGTCTTTTTTATGGGTTCAATCGGAGTGAAATTTGTTATGTCAAATGTGCTTCATATTGTCCCTGAAGAAACAAATGCCGCCGAAGGTCAGCCTGACGAAACACAGGCTCCATCCTACGATTGGTCAAAAGATTATCCGTTCTCCGGTAACTACGGATTCAGCTTTGATTCTCCGGTTGTTGTTGAAGCCAAAGACGAAGAGCTATCACCGATTAAAATTTTTGAAAATTCTGTCAGGGATGTCGAGGGAAATATTGACTACTACTCATCCAATCTTCTTTTCGGCAGAATGAATTTCGTTGAACTGAATGCATCTTTCAACAGACTTGTCGGTATGAATATCGTTTCAGGTACAGATTCCGTAGTTGTTATGAGAAACGGTTATCTCACCTTTGAAGCGTACCCGATTGCAACCGATTACGCAGAAGAAAGCACAGCTTATTTTTCAGATTGGCTGAACAAAAGAAACATAAATTTCCTTTATGTTCAGTGTCCTTCAAAAGAAAATCCGTATGATAATCAGCTTCCGCACGGAATTGAAGATAATTACAACCTGAACGCGGACAATCTTTTAAAAGGTCTTTCTGAAAAGAATGTTCCGTACATTGATTTAAGGCAACAGCTTAATACTGATTTTGACGATTATTATTCAAGATTTTTCAAAACTGACCATCATTGGACTCCCGAAACCGGTGTCTGGGCGGCAGGCATTATTGCTGATGAGCTTAACAGAAGATATGACTGCAAGATCAATACCGAGCTCGGTAATCTTGATAACTATCATATTGATGTTTACGAAAAATACTGTTTAGGCTCGCAAGGCAAGAAGGCCACTCTTAAATATGCTGACCCTGAGGACATCAGCTTCATTTATCCGAAAGCTGAAACTTCGTTCTCCGTAAAATACGATAACAACGACACTCTCAACGGCAGATTTGAAGACACACTCCTCCGAAAGAGTGTTTTTGACAAGATTGATTATTATAACGTCTCGACCTACTCAGCATATTTTCACGGCAACCATTCGCTTACAACCGTACATAACAACAGAATCAATAACGGGAAACGTATGGTTTATATAATGGATTCGTTCAGTGCAAGCGTTGTACCGTACCTTGCAACCGAGGTCGAAGATATGCTCGTGCTCGACCTGAGAAGCTTTAACGGAAGTGTGACAAAAGCTATTGAAGATTTCAACCCCGATACAGTAATAGTTGCATATAATCCCTCAACATTATCTGCAGACACGAGTCATTACGGCACATTTAATTTCGAATAGAGCATACTTTTAGCTAAAACGCACGGTATCTGTGATATTGTGCGTTTTTTCACTTTACTTTTTTGATTTAATGTGCTAAAATACAATTAATAATTCTATCGGAGATGTTGTTATGAAAAGAAACCTTAACGATGAAAACATTGACCTTCTCTTCAAAGCAATTCTTGAGTTGCGCTCTTACGAGGAGTGTGTTGACTTTTTTGACGACCTTTGCACCGTGACAGAGCTTAAATCCATTTCACAGCGAATCAAGGTTGCAAAGATGCTTCGCGATAAGTGCGTTTACAGCGACATCGTTGCTCAGACAGGTGCAAGCACAGCAACAATCAGCCGCGTTAACCGTTCACTTCAGTACGGCAGCAACGGCTATGAAGTTCTTTTCCAGAGGATAGAAGAAAAAAATGAGTGAGTATAATGCATTTGCTGAAGTCTATGACAGACTTACGGGAAATATTGAATATTCAAAGCGTGCAGAGTTTATCCGCACGCTTCTTACACGTAACGGCATAAACGAAGGGGCTATCGTGCTTGACCTCGCTTGCGGTACAGGCAGTCTGACGGTTGAGCTTGCAAAGCACGGCTACGATATGATAGGCATTGATTCAAGTCCGATGATGCTTACGCAGGCACAGGAAAAAAAGTACGAGAACGAGCTTCCGATGCTGTTCTTATGTCAGGATATGACAGAGCTTGACCTTTTCGGAACAATTGATGCGGCAGTCTGCACTCTCGACAGCCTCAATCATCTTGAAACACCTGAAGATATCTCCGAAACAATCGCTAAGGTCGGACTTTTTATGAACCACGGCGGTATATTTATTTTCGATGTGAATACAATATATAAGCATCGTGAAATTCTCGGCAACAACACTTTTGTTTATGATTGCGACGACGTTTACTGCGTGTGGCAGAATCAGCTCAGTGACGACGACAGCGTTGAAATAAACCTTGATATTTTCGAATATGATGACGGTGCATATTTCAGAGAAAGCGAAAGCTTCAGGGAAATCGCCTGCCCTCTTGAAGATTACAAAAAATGGCTCAGCGATGCTGAATTTGAAATAATTGATATTTATGATGAAATGACTTTCAATAAGCTTTGCGACACTACACAGCGTGCAGTTTTTGTTGCAAGGTATAACGGAAAAGCGGAGGACTAAGAAATGGATAAACTTGTAAGATGTATTTCAGTTGACGGCACACTTGTTATGATGGCTGCCGAAACTACAGATATGGTTGAAAAAGCACAGCAGATTCACAAGACATCTGCCGTAACTTCCGCCGCACTCGGCAGACTTCTTACAGCATCAAGCCTTATGGGAAGTATGCTCAAGGGTGAAAACGATTCCGTTACACTCCGTATCAACGGCGGCGGTCCTGCCGGTACGGTTTTGGCTGTTTCCGATTCATGGGGTAACGCAAGGGGTTATGTAACCAATCCCGTTGTTGAAATTCCGCTTAATTCAAAGGGTAAGCTCGATGTTGCGGGATCAATCGGTACAGACGGTTTCCTTACGGTTATCAAAGACCTCAACCTCAAAGAACCTTACATCGGTCAGACACCTATTTACACGGGTGAAATTGCGGAGGACATCACAAGCTACTACGCAACAAGCGAACAGCTTCCGTCTGTCTGTGCTCTCGGTGTACTTGTTAACCCTGATCTTTCAATCAAGAAGGCAGGCGGTTTCATCATCCAGCTTCTTCCGACCGCTTTTGATGACACAATTGACGCTGTTGAAAGATGCATTACGGGCATCCCCTCAGTTACGCAGATGCTTTGTGACGGTATGACACCCGAAGAAATCTGTCACAGAGTTCTTTCTGAATTTGAGCTTGATGTGCTTGACGAATCACATCCCGTTTATAAGTGCAACTGTTCAAAGGAAAGAGTTGAGGGTGCTTTGATTTCAACAGGCATCAAAACACTCAAAGAGCTTGAGCTTGAAGAAAAAACAGAAGTGTCCTGTCAGTTCTGCGATAAGAAGTATACTTTCAGCGGAAGCGACATCACAGAGCTCATCAAAAAAGCTGAAAAATAATAAGAAAAATTTACATAAAACTATTGACAAACGATTTTTCTTGTAGTATAGTTATTAAGCTGTTGAGAGACAGTAAGAGAAAATGACGAGTCCGTGGGAGCATAGCTCAGCTGGGAGAGCATCTGCCTTACAAGCAGAGGGTCACAGGTTCGAGCCCTGTTGTTCCCACCATACGGCCCGGTAGTTCAGTTGGTTAGAACGCTAGCCTGTCACGCTAGAGGTCGACGGTTCGAGCCCGTTCCGGGTCGCCATTTT
>JAZNPE010000003.1:0-36466 GCA_045589535.1 Acutalibacteraceae bacterium
TAATCACAACTCAGTCGAACCAATTTTCAAAAGTTTTTTTATGCTATACAATACAACAAACAAAACCGGTGAGACAGCAACTATTCTTGTTCCAATACTAATACTTTCCGGTGCAAGTTTTGATACGACTCTTAACAAAAACTTAGAGCTACTTTTAATAAATCGATAATGCATAAAAACCTCTCTTATATCAGAACACATATTCCTTGCAAGATGTAAGGCCATTATAGAATAATTTTTTTCAATATCTGTAATTTTATCATCATCCATTTCTAACAACACTTCAAAAAACTTGCACCAATTGCTTATCTGGTCGATGTTTTTAGCTATTGAATTAGTTGAGGATACAGAATCGTTTCGTACATTCCACAAATATCCGTCATATGGAATACTCAAAAACGATGTTGATTTGTGACAAAACAACATTGAGAAGATACCATCTGCAGCTATACCGTATTTTCCAAAATAACGCAAATCTTTTAGTAATGAAGTTTTAAAAATTTTTGATGTATCTCTAATTGAGAAAATACAAGCATGTTCAGGATGGTCACAGCTATATTGTTTAATTGTTGTATCCTTCTCATAAACAACGGTATGAAAATTAGTGTAATCATCAAGTTTATGTTTTTGATTTTCCATAAGCATTAAAGCTCTAAAAGCTATACAATCAGGTTCAAATTCAATTTCACATATCTGGTTGTAAACTTTTTGAAATAACCCTAAGTCAAACTCATCATCGGAACCAATAAAGCAAAAATAATCACCTGTTATTTTATCTAACCCCATATTTACAGCCGATGCATATCCACCGTTCTCTTTTGAATAAAGCTTAATTCGTTTATCTTTTCGAGCATATGAATCAACTATATCTAATGTATCATCAAAAGAACCGTCATTAATTATCACCAATTCTATATTGGGATATGTTTGGTTAACAACGCTTTCTATAGCATTTCGAACATAATCTTGCGAATTGTAGCAAGGCATAATTATGCTAAAAATAATATTCTTCATTCTAGAACACCTTCAACAAAATTCATTTTCAGAATAACCATGAGGACACATATACCTCTCATGTAGAAGTTTACCACTTAACGTAATTTATGTCAACACACACCTTACTCTTGGGTATAACACATCTGACTTTCTATTTTTCTTTGTGTTTGTGTAATTTGATACTGTGTGCGTAGGGATTGATGTATTGCGACGTACCGTTAAATTCTTATAATCTTACTATGCAGTTACACATTAAGAAGTTTTAATATAAGGACAACGAAAAGGCACTTATGATAATTTATCTTGAAACAGGAAAAATGCATCAGATTAAAGCGCATTTCGAACATATCGGTAGGCCACTTGTCAGGGGCATCCTTTACGGCACGGACGAGGAAAATCACGGTCACCAGATGCTCTATTGCTATCAAGTTACGTTTATTCCTCCAACAAGCAAAGAGAGAATCATGATCATTGTACCGATGCCTGAAGATATGCAGAGATTGTCGGGTGGAATTTAAGTAATACAGAAGCCCGACAAACCCGAATTTGTCGAATATTTTTATTGCAACAAAAAACACCTGCAAAGATAAACCAATCTTTGCAGGTGTTGTACATTATAAAATAATTATTTCTTAATCTGCCAGAAGCCGACTTTCTTCATAACCTTTGTGAGTGTCTTGTTTGCGATGTAAGAAGCTTTCATCGCGCCCTCTGCGGCACACTTTTCGATGTATGCCTTGTCAGCCATAAGCTCGTAATATTTTTCCTGAACAGGCTTGATGTTTTCAATAACGCTTTCTGCAACAGCGAGCTTGAAATCGCCGTAACCCTTGCCGTCAAACTCTTTTTCAATTGCTTCGTAGTCAAGTCCCGTACAGCAGGAGTAAATACCCATAAGGTTGTTGATGCCGTCTTTGCCGTCAGCGAATCTTACCTTTGCCTCAGAGTCTGTAACTGCAGACTTGAACTTCTTGCGGATGTCATCGGGTGTGTCAAGAAGTGAAATTGATGCCTTGGGATTCGGGTCGGATTTGGACATCTTCTTTGTCGGGTCCTGAAGCGACATAACCCTTGCACCTGCTTTGCCGATGTACGGGTTAGGAATTGTGAAAGTAGGGGAGTAGATACCGTTGAAACGTTCAGCAATATCTCTTGCAAGCTCAAGATGCTGTTTCTGATCGGCACCGATGGGCACGTAGTCAGCCTGATAAAGGAGGATGTCCGCCGCCATAAGTGTCGGGTATGAGAAAAGACCAACGTTGATGTTGTCTGCGTGTTTTGCGGATTTGTCCTTGAACTGTGTCATTCTTGCTGCTTCGCCGAACTGAGTGTAGCAGTTAAGAATCCAAGCGAGCTCAGCGTGCTGAGGCACGTGTGACTGAACAAAAACAACACTTTCTTCGGGGTCAAGACCGATAGCAAGAAGCAGAGCGTACATTTCAAGTGTCTGCTTGCGAAGCTTTGCAGGTTCCTGACGTACCGTTATTGCGTGAAGGTCAGCGACAGCATAAAGACAGTCGTTATCCTTGCTCATAGATGCCCAGTTCTTAAGAGCGCCAAGGTAGTTGCCGAGCGTGGGTACGCTTGTCGGTTGAATTGCACTGAGCACTCTTGCTTTTTTTTCAACGTTTTCCATAATGATACCTCCGATGTGTAACTGCTGACTATTTTAACACATTTAATCGGGATTGTAAATCATAAATATTTGTGTTACAATACTTTTATTGATTGGAGTGATTATTTTGGCAAAGTTTGACTGTGTGTTGCTCGATTTTGACGGTACAATAGCCGACACGAGCGAAGGCATTTTTGAAGGAATTCGTTACGGAATTAAAATGGAAGGTCTGCCTCAGCCGAGTCCCGAGGATATGAAAACATTCATCGGCCCTCCGCTTAATGTCGGATTCAGGAACCATTTTCCCGACATCAGCGACGATCAGGTTGAAATGCTTATCATCCATTACAGGGCAAAATATTCCGTTGACGGATATTATAAATTCAGGCTTTACGACGGAATGGAAGATTTACTTATTTCTTTGCGTGAGGCAGGAATAAAAACAGGAATTGCAACATCGAAACCTCAGGTTTTCATTGACCATATTGTCAAAACCTGCAATCTTTCACATCTTTTTGATGTTGTAGTCGGTGCGGAAACAGACGTGCTCGAAGCAGGCAAAAAGGTGATTATCGAAAAAGCACTTGATTTGCTGAAACCGTACAACTGTGAAAAGCCGCTTATGGTCGGCGACACAAAGTATGATATCCTCGGTGCAAAGGATGCAGGCGTGCCGAGCGTTGCCGTGACTTTCGGCTTCGGAAGTATTGACGAAATGATTATCGCAGGCACAACATATGTTGCAAAAAACTGCGATGATATTAAAAATATTGTTTTCGGATAAAATTAATCCCACAGAATTGTTCTGTGGGATAGTTTTATGCCTTTTTTCTGAATCTTACAAAGTCAACAATCGCTGTAACCACGCATCCGACGGCATAGCACGCGATATCTGCCCAGGCAAAAGAAGTGCCCATCATTGTGACAAGTATCGGATTTGTGATGCCGAGGATATCGACGTAATTGAAATACTGACCGACTTCAACCAGGATTGCAAAAATCATAACGTAAAGACTCATCAACCTGAACTTATCGGGAAAAATAATTCTCGCGAAGCTCCATACAACTACGGTGACAAGCATATCTCCTACATAGGGACGTATTAAATCATCGTGCATATATAAGGCGATTAATACCTCGATGAAAAACAGAAAAATAAATACTGCAAGAAAAATCAGTCTCTTTTTAAGTAACTTTGACTTCATGCAATCACCTCTTAAAATAAGTATAACATAAAGTAAAAATCAAAGCAAATTGAAAGACTGTGCTGAAATTCAGCACAGTCTTAATTTCATTATTCAGCCTTCAAGCGTAATAAGGTTGATACACTTAACAGGACAAACTTCTGTACACTTGCCGCAACCCGTACACTTGCTGAAGTCGACCTTGGCACAGAAATTCTCAACCTTAACAGCATCGAATTCGCAAGCCTTGACGCACTTCATACAGCCGATACAGCCGAGCTCACATTCTTTACGTGTAACAGCACCCTTGTCTTTATTAACACAAAGAACAACAGCCTTTGCCTCATGAAGCGGCATCATCTTGATAATGCCGTTGGGGCAGGTTTTAAGACACATCTTACAAGCCTTACACATCGCAGGGTTGACACGAGCAACACCGTCGCAGATGCTGATTGCCTCATAAGGACAAGCCTTTGCACAGTCACCGAGGCCGATACAGCCGTAAATACACTCTTTCGGACCGCCGAAAAGCTGTTTAGCCATCAAACAGGATTCAACACCGTTGTAAACCATTTTTGTTTTCGCTTTTTCGCAGAAGCCCTGACAGGTTACAACTGCAGCTGAAGGAGCAACGTTGCCTGCAGAAAGACCTGCAATTTCAGCAATCTGTGCTGAAACGTCGTTGCCACCGGGTGCACAGAGTGCAGTGTTTTTTGTTATACCCTTTGAAAGAGCAGCGGCATAACCGTCGCAGCCTGAAAAACCGCATGCACCGCAGTTTGCACCGGGAAGACATTCACGGATTGCTTCAGCCTTCTCATCAACAGGAACAGCCATAACTACCGAAGCAACAGCAAGTCCCACACCTGCAATAAGACCGATAGCAGAAACGATAAGAACAGCCAATAAAATCGAATTCATATTTTCTGCCCTCCCTTATGCAAAGATGTTTTCGACGACTCCTGCAAAGCCGAGGAATGAAAGTGAAACGAGTGAAGCTGCAATAAGTGTTATCGGAAGTCCTTTAAGGAACTTCGGAATGTCACAGGATTCAAGTCTTGAACGGACACCTGCAAACATAACCATTGCAACAAGGAAACCTACACCGCCGCCGATTGCGCAGATGAGAGATTCAGCAAAGTTATAACCGTTATCAATGTTGAGTGTAACAACACCGAGAACTGCACAGTTTGTTGTGATAAGCGGAAGGTAAATTCCGAGTGAATTGTAAAGTGAAGGTATGTACTTTTTAAGTACGATTTCAACCATCTGAACAAGCGCTGCAATAACAAGGATGAATACGATTGTCTGAAGGTATTCAAGTCCGTTTGCTTCAAGGAGATACTTGTTGATAGGGTAGGTAACTGCCGTTGCAAGAGCCATAACGAAGATAACAGCAAGTGACATACCGACTGCAGTGTTAACCTTTTTTGAAACACCGAGGAACGGGCAGATACCCAGGAACTTAGCAAGAACAAAGTTCTGAGTAAGAATCATTGTAAGGAAGATGCTGACTAATGTTTTCGTCATTTCCATTATGCCTCAACCTCCTTTTTCTCGCAAGACTCGTCGGTTGCTCTGATTGCACAGGATTTAGCCATCGGGCAGTTTTCACAGCCCTTGAGCTCAGCCCTGGGTTTACCCTTTGTTTCTGCAAGTTTGTTTGCAAGAGCCATAACAAGACCGTAAGTAAAGAAACCGCCGGGAGCGAGGATGAATATAAGCATCGGGTTTTCATTAAGGAACGGAATCGAAAATCCGTCAAATGAACCGCCGATAAGTCCGCTGATGCCTGCGAGGAAAGTACCTGCACCGAGGATTTCGCGGATTGTTGCCATAACGAAAAGTGCTGCCGTAAAGCCGATACCCATTCCGAGACCGTCAACAGCCGAAGCCAGCACACCGTTTTTACCTGCAAATGCCTCAGCACGGCCGAGGATGATACAGTTAACAACGATAAGCGGAAGGTAAACACCAAGCTGTTCGTCGAGCACGGGAACAAAAGCCTTAACGAGCATCTGAACAATTGTAACGAAAGATGCGATAACTACGATGTAAGCAGGGATACGCACCTTTGCGGGGATAACTTTTCTTAATGCTGAAATAACGATATTTGAGCAGATAAGAACAATTGAAGCGGAAAGACCCATGCCGATTGCACCGGTAACAGAAGTTGAGGTTGCAAGCGTCGGACAGGTACCGAGAACAAGTCTTAAAACAGGGTTTTCGATAATAATACCCTTGGTAAGCTCTTTACCGAGTGATTTTTTCTCTGCCATCAGTTTGCACCTGCCTTTCCTTCGTTAATTGTTTTGTAGTTTGCAAGGGCAGTGTTGACTGCTTCTGCAACTGCTTTTGATGAAATTGTTGCACCTGAAAGAGCATCAATTTCGTTGTTTGCAGCGTTTGCTGAATTCTTAAGAACTTTTATTTCATCGCTCATTCCGATGAATTTGCCCCTGAATTCAGGCTTCTGTGCATTCATTCCGAGACCCGGAGTGTCGTTAATCTGAAGAAGCTCAACACCTGTGATTTTACCATCGTTATCAATGCCTGTCATAACGATGATTTCACCGCCGTAGCTCTTGGCTGTTGTTGTGAAAACCAAGCCTGCCTCGTTGCCGTCTTTGTCAAGACCGACTACGTATCTGATACCGTTTTCAGTCTTTTCTTCAAAGGTTTCTGCAGCAGTGAGAACAGTTTTTCTTGTTTCAATTTCAGTTTTTACTGCGAGCTCATCAATGATGGGTGCCGTAACCTGATTAGCAAAGGCAAGAAGTGCTGTTGAAACAAGGCAGATTACAAACAATGCTATTGTGGGGACGAGGATAGCTTTTTTCATGACTTCTTCGCCTCCTTTTCCTTCTTCTCCTTTTTGGGAGTGCCGAAAGGCTTCGGAAGAGTGATGTTTTCAATCAACGGAACAAGGATGTTCATAATGATGATTGAGTATGAAACACCTTCGGGAAGGTTACCGAAAATACGGATAAGCGATGTGATAACACCGCAACCGACTGCAAAGATGATTTTGCCTTTGAATGTGATCGGTGATGTAGTGTAGTCAGTTGCCATAAATACTGCGCCGAGAAGAAGACCGCCGCCAAGAAGCTCATAAGCAACGAAGCTGAGGTCACCCTTACCTGCAACAAGCATAAAGAGTGCAACCGTACCGATGTAAATGAGAGGGATTGTGGGAGAGATTACCTTACGGATAACAAGGTAAAGACCACCGAGAAGGATTGCTATTGCACAGGTTTCACCGAGGCAGCCCGCACGCCAGCCGACAAGCATTTCCGTAAGTGTAGCTTCGGGAGCAACGCCTGAAGAAACCATTGTATGAATATCTGCAAGCGGTGAAGCTGAAGTCATTCCGTCAAGGTTACTGCCCGACCACGTAAGAGGTGCTGTCCATGTTGACATCGCAACAGGGAAAGAAGCAAGAAGAACTATACGTCCTGCTATGGCCGGGTTAACGAAATTCTGTCCGATACCGCCAAAAAACTGTTTTGCTACAACGATAGCAACTGCCGAACCGATAGGTACCATCCAGAGAGGGATGCTCACAGGAAGGTTAAAGGCGAGCAAAAGTCCCGTAATAACGGCACTGAGGTCACCGACCGTTTGGTCACGTTTCATAACCACTCTTGAAAAATATTCAAAAATAACACAAGTGCCGACTGCGATACATTCGATAAGTAATGCTCTTGGTCCGAAGAAAACAACGGAAGCAATGAGTGCAGGAACAAGTGCAATAATTACGTCAAGCATAATGCTTCTGACGGTTTTATGTGTGCGGTCGTGCGGAGAAGCACTGACCACGAGTTTGTTATTCAAAGCCATTATTTTGCACCTGCCTCTCTTACAATTGCCTTTGCAAGGCGCATATGCTGAACAAGCGGCTTCTTTGCAGGGCAGGAGTAAGCACAACTGCCGCACTCCATGCAAACCATAACACCGTCTTTAACAAGGGCATCTGCATCCTTTGCTTTTGCATTACGTACAATTCGTGTGGGAACAAGACTGATCGGACAAGCTGAAGCACAGCGACCGCAACGGATACAGTCTGTTTCCTTGAATACCTTTGCATCTTCCTTTGAAAAAGCAAGCAAAGCGTTGTTGCTCTTAGAAAGAGGATGATCAAGGTCTGTGATAGCGGTACCCATCATAGGACCGCCTGCAACGATTTTAACGGGCTCATCCTTGAATCCGCCGCAGAATTCGATGATGTCGCTGATGCTTGTACCTATAGGAACGCGAAGATTCTTAGGCTCTTTGATTGCCATACCGTCAACTGTAAGCGAACGGCTGACAAGAGGCTTACCTGTTTTAAGGTAACGGGAAATGAATGCTGTCGATGCAACGTTCATAACCATACAGCCGATGTCTGACGGGAGCTTACCCGGAGGAAGCTGACGTCCTGTTGCAGACTGAATCATCATTTTTTCAGCACCCTGTGGGTAGCGTGATTCAAGCTGCATAATCTTGATTGCACCGCCTGCACTGCTGTCACCGTCAACAATCTGCTCAAGGATTTTGAAAGCCTCGGGCTTGTTATCCTCAACAGCGATAACAACGTTCGGAATTTCAAGGAATTCCATAATTGTTCTGATACCGGAATAAATGTCCCAGGAATTCTCAATACATTCACGGTAGTCAACGCTAATATAAGGCTCACACTCAGCCGCATTGATAATGAGTGTGTCTATCTTTGATGGTGCATTGAGCTTGATGTGCGTCGGGAAACCTGCACCGCCAAGGCCGACAAGGCCGGATTCTCTGATAGCCTTGATAAAATCTTCTTTTGTTTCAACGTGAGGTGGCTTAATACCTTCATAAAGACGCATTTCTCCGTCCGATTCAATTGTGACACCCTGAGTCATTGCACCGCCCGGAAGCTTTACGTTACCGATTGCGGTAACGGTACCTGAAACGGAAGCGTGGATTGGTGCGCTGACGGGTTTGTCGCTGTCGCCGATAACCTGACCGACGGCAACTGTATCGCCAACCTTAACTGTCGGTGTGCAAGGTGCACCGATGTGTTGCTGCATAGGTAAAATAACCTGCTTAGGCTCCGGCATACGAACAACTTCAAGCTCTGCTGTGTTCTTGTGGTGAGCAACCTTAACTCCGCCACGAACCTTTTTAACAGCCTTGATTACGCCGGGAACGTGAATTTTACCCATTTATTCAACCCCTTTCTTTTTATGTACGATTAATAATCTTATCCAAAGCGGGAAGCACCAGCTTCAGCGTTGTTCCCGTAACAAAACCCGTTGCAACGGCAAACAACATCAGTAACGGGCCGTAACCCGAAATCAGTGCCCACGTACCCGAAAGAATACAAGCTACCGTGAGCTGACCGATATTATGACAAACGGCACAGATGATTCCGATACCGATATATCCGAAATTAAACTTTTTGCTTCGCAGAAGAATACAGGCGGCGAGTGTGCTGAGGAAACCTCCCGCCGCACTCATAAGCATTGCTGTCGTGCCTCTTGTGATTCCTGCAAAAGCGGCTTTAAGAACAGTTATCGCAAATGCACTGCTGACACCTGATGAGGACGCGAGGAACATCGTAACAACGTTCGAAAGTCCGGGCTTTGCTCCGGGTGGCATTCCGGGCAGGGGAGGTATCAGCGACTCAAGGAATGAAAGCGAAAGCGCCAACGCTCCCATAATTCCGAGGAAAGCGATTCTTTTGGTTTTTGAATTTTTTGTATCCATAAACAATACCGTCAGTAAGTTATCATATCTGTTTTGTCTGCACCCTTGATTGTGATAACAATTTTTTCGGGCAGACAAGCGGCGGTTTGTCCTTTTGAAGTAAGCCAACCGCTGTTTATACAAAGCTCATCTCTGCAAGTAGCTTCGGTGAAGCAAATTGCACCATTCTTAACACAGATTACCGTATTTTTTTTCGGTGAGAAGGTGTATTCTTCGGTGACGTTGTTAAGTTTGATTTCTTCTGTTTTTTTACCGTCCACGTAAATCTGTGCGATAAGCTCATTGTTATTGAAAAGGTTCGGCAGGAAAAGCAGGAAGCTTAAAAGCAGAACACCTGCAATTATCAAAATATCTGTACGTCTGAAAAGCTTTCTCATTTTGCCACCACAAAGCTTTCGTCTGTAAGTGTAAAGCTGTCCTTAATCCCGTCCGTTATGCGGACTGTTTTATCCTTGAAAACAAATACAGCCTGAGCGTCGTATTCGCCGAGAAGTTCAAGACTTTCATTGTAGCTGAGGATGTAGCAGGCTGTTGAGAGTGCGTCGCTAAGCAAACCTGAATCACAGATTACGGTTACGCTTGAAAGTCTGCTGTCAGCAGGGTATCCCGTTGTTGCGTCAAGAATGTGGTGGTATGCCTTTCCGTCCTGTTCAAAGAACTTTTCGTAATTGCCCGATGTGGAAACGAAAGTGTCGGAAAGTCTGAGAGTGCCCATTGAAGACTGATCATTTTCGGGATTCACAATGCCGATATTGAAATCCTTTTTGCCGTAAAGAAGAAGGCTTCCGCCGACGGAAATAACAGCAGAATCCGTGTTTGTTGACGAAAGAAGAGTTTTGATTCTGTCGCAGGCTGCGCCTTTTCCGACGGCACCCAGATCAAGCGTTTGTCCCTCGGAAATTCTTACTGTTGTATCCGTTACTTTAATTGCGGAGTAGCGTACATCAGCAAGTTTTTCAGCAATTTCATTTTCGGAAGGCAGGCGCTGTTTTTCTCCGCCGAAGTCCCAGAGTTTTGTTACTTCACCGACAGTGATATCGAAAACTCCGCCGCAGCTTTTTGAAACATCGACAGATTTGGAAATTATATCAGCAGTTTCGGCAGAAACAGAAACTGCCGTGCCCGGGTTGGCATTGATTCTGTCAATGTCAGAATTTTTCTCGTTTCGTGAAAGAAGAGCTTTTTCGGTTTCGTTGATATTTTCGATAACAAGCTTAGAATTTTCTTCTCCGTCAGGGCCGAAAAGTCTGAGATTTATAACTGTACCCATTGCGATAGTGGTTGTCTGATATTCTCTGCTGTTTCTGATAGAATCAAAAACGATGATTCCGATAATCAGTGCAATGCAGACAGTAACAGCAATCAAGGCACGCTTGTTAATCTTTTTCAGCTTCTCTGCAATTTTCAAAATATCACCCGAACCCATAATAAACCACAGTAATCTATTCTATATAATTATATACCTTTTCAGATTTTTGTTCAATAGAAAAATGATTAATTAAATATTTAACAAACTTCATGTATTTTGTTTCAGAAAAAGGAAAACGCTCGCTTTTACAGCGGGCGCTGAAGTTAAATTTTTAAACGATTAGATATACCAGATCCAACCGAAGAGGAGATAAACAATAATCCACTGAATCGTAGAATATTTAACTGTTACCTCGCAGGTTGCAGAAACTTTACCGTCGGGAGTTTTAGCAGTAATTGTAGCTGTACCTACACCTGTTGCATAAACTTCACCTTCTTCATTAACTGTTGCAACATTCTCGTCTGAAGATTCCCAAACGATATCAGTTGAATATGCAGCTTCTTCAGGAAGAATAGTAACAAAGAGACGTACCGTCTGCTTAAAGTTCATGCCGAGCTCCTGCATACTCATAACAAGCTCTGTCGGATTTGCAACAAGCTTCGGAACTGCGCGGTCTTCGTGAGCACCGCAGTTGTCACAGATTTTTCTCTCTACGCCTTCCTTGCTGTATGTAGGCTGTTCAACGACCTTCCAAGCAAGCCACTTGTGACCTGTTTTCTTGAGAGTAGTGGAACTTTGAACATCCTTACAAGAGGGACAATAATAACGAATATAGCCGTCTTCTGTACATGTTGCTTCCTTACGGTCGAGAATGTGGTTGTGGCCATTGGAAGGAAGCTGAGTTTCTGTTATTGTATCACCGCAGTCCTTACAAACTGTTCTGATATAGCCGTTTTCTGTACAGGTAGGAGCTTTCTTTGAAATTTCTGTTTCACCGTGACCCTTTTTCTCAATCGGCGTTGAGCTGATAACGGTTCCGCAATCTGCGCAGACTACTTTATCGTAACCGTCTTCTGTACAAGTAGCGTCCTTGTGCTCAGTTTTTGTGTTCTTGTGACCTGTTGCTGCAACAGGAGTGTTGCTGATTGTTTCACCGCAATCCGCACAGATTACTTTATCGTAACCTGCTTCTGTACAAGTAGCATCTTTATGCTCTGTTTTTGTATTGGGATGATTTGTGGGGGCAATAGTTGTTTCGGAAATTGTTTCACCGCAATCCGTACAGATTACCTTGTCATAACCTGCTTCTGTACAAGTAGCATCTTTGTGCTCTGACTTTTTGTTTGCGTGATTTGTGGGGTCAATAGCTGTTTCGGAGAGTGTTTCGCCACAATCCTCACAAATTACTTTCTCATAACCGGCCTCTGTACAAGTAGCATCTTTATGCTCTGTTTTCTTGGTTTTATGCTCTGTCTTTTCGATTACAGACGAGTTCGCAACTTCACCGCAGATTGTACAGTACTGAACGATAGTACCTTCTTCTGAACATGTTGCCTCTTTAGTAATAACCCATGAACCGGCAGGTTCGTGAACGTGAACAGTTGGAATGTTGTTTTCAATAACCGTTGCTTCTGTAACATCAATATTTGCTTCAGTACCGTCGTTAGCACTGATAGCACAGGTTTCAAAATCAACAGTAAATTCAGATGCGGTCACATCACCTACAACAGCACCTTCACCGGTAGCTTTTGTATATGTGTATGTAACAACATCACACTCAGCTACAACAGGATCTGTCATTGCAAAACTAATCTTACCGTTAGCAGTATTGAAGCTTGATGAAGCACCTGCGAGGAGAAGATCAACATTAAAAGCAATCTTGGTAAGAGTGAGACCCTGACAGGTTGTTGTGATTGTAGCGTCGAATGAATTAAAGCTGTTTTCCTTAAGCTTAAGGACGATAACAGCCTGTTCTGCTGTTTCGCTTGCCAACTCAAGTGAAAACACGGGAGCTGCGGGAGTAGCCTGCTCATCAGCTGCAAAAACAAACGCAGGTGCAATTGTGAGGAACATCAGCGTTGCAAGAAAAACTGAAAGAGCTTTTGTGAAAATCTTTTTCATTTTTATTACCTCCGTAAGAATATAAAAATAGACATACTTATAATAATCCTTTTTTGCAAAAAGGTCAAGGTGTGTTTTGACGAAAAAAGAGATATTGCTTTGTTTAAAATTACATATTTTTACGAATATATTTTTTGTTCATTTAAAATGCTTCCTGAATTTTTCAGCGAATGGTGAAAAACTATATTTACAATAAAGTATTTCAGGAGAGAATCTGTATGACAAAACGTATGATTGCTGTGCTGACGGCTTTTTCTTTACTTTACGGTAGTGTTGTGTTTAAAATGTATAAAATTGCGACAAATGAAACGGAGCTTGCAGACAGTACACGAAAAAAATATACAATAACTGCAGGAGAAGTAAGAGGAGATATTTTCGACTGCAAAGGTATAAAACTTGTGTCGTCTGATTATGAAAACATAGTTGCGGTGAAGCCTACCTACAAAGCGCTTGCCGTACTCGAAAATGTTCTTGAAACAAAAGAATATGAGCTTTTACGCGAAAGAATGAAGAATTTGTCGGCAGTTTCGCTGAGCGTAGGAAAGCAGGAGCTTGACGAAAACCCTGATTTCGTTGTGTTGCGAAAGTATTTCCGATATGAGGATAAACAGATTGCAGACCACATAATAGGATACATCAACGGTGAGGGCAGAGGAGTCAGCGGAATAGAAAAAAGCTTTGACAGTGTTCTTTATACGGGGAAAAGCCTTTCAGCAAGCTTTACTGCGGATGTTTACGGTCGGGTGCTCAGCGGAATGCAGATTACAGTAAACAACAGCGATGTCCGGACGGGTGCTGTCACTCTGACAATCGACACAGAAATACAAAAGGCTGTTGAGTCGGCACTTGATGAAAACAAAGTTGAATGCGGAGGAACAGTTGTTGTTGAAATTTCAACGGGCGCGATAAGAGCGATGGTATCACGTCCCGATTTTGACGCAAGGAATATTTCATCTTATCTGAATGATGAAGACTCTCCGCTTCTTAACAGAGCATTGAATCCGTACAGCGTCGGTTCTGTTTTCAAGATTGTTGTTGCCGCGTCAGCGATTGAACAAGGTCTTGATTCTTTTAACTATGAATGTACAGGCAATGTTGATATCGACGGAACAACATTTATTTGCAATAAAAACACGAAACACGGTAAGCTTGATATTACGAAAGCACTTGAATGCTCGTGCAATACATTTTTCATAGAACTCGCAAAAAAGGTCGGGGCAAAGGCAGTGATTGAAACAGCATCACTCATGGGCTTCGGTCAGGAAAATATACTTGCCGACGGTATCGTTTCAAAATCGGGGGTTCTTCCTTCTCTGAATGAACTTGAATCAAGCGGAGAATTTGCAAATTTTTCCTTTGGTCAGGGACGGTTCACCGCAACGATGCTTCAGCTTTGCAATATGATGTCCGCAGTTGCGGATGAAGGTAAATTCAGAAAACCGTACCTCATTGAGAAGGTAACAGATGCCAACGATACTGTTGTTCAGTCACACAGCGGTGATTATCCTGTTTATGCTCTTTCTGAAAAGACTTGCAAAAAACTTGTGCCGATGCTTGTCAGTGTCGTTGAAAACGGTAATGCTCAAAAGGCAAAGCTGAGGAACGGTGTATCAGCGGCTGGCAAAACCGCGACGGCACAGACGGGAATATTCAGAGAAAACGGAACAGAGGTCTGCAACACCTGGTTTGCGGGTTTCTTTCCTGCCGACAATCCGAAGTATACGGTCGTTGTGCTTAAGGAAGGCGGTGCTTCGGGAGCTGAGGATTGCGCACCTATATTTAAATGTATCGCAGATAAAATTTTAGGCATTGAAAAAATTTCTTAAAAAGTTAAAAAAATGCTTGATTTGCTATATACCTTGTGTTATAATCTATCGGCAATCATTACACACGTAGAGTGTTTTGAGCGAAGTGCATTCAAAAAATGTCCGCTTTTTAAGCTCTGCGGAGGCAAAAACTAAGGAGGAAAAATTTATGCCAGTTGTATCAATGAAGCAATTACTCGAAGCAGGTGTTCACTTCGGACACCAGACAAGAAGATGGAACCCGAAAATGGCTCAGTACATTTTCACAGAGCGTAACGGTATCTACATCATCGACCTTCAGAAGACAGTTGGTAAGCTTGAAGAAGCTTATATGTTCATCCGTGAGGTTGCTGCAAACGGAGATGAAATTCTCTTCGTAGGTACAAAGAAGCAGGCTCAGGATTCTGTTAAGGAAGAAGCTATCCGTTGCGGTATGCCATACGTTAACGCACGTTGGCTCGGCGGTATGCTCACAAACTTCAACACAATCAAGAGAAGAATCAAGAGACTTGAGCAGCTCAAGAAGATGGAAGCTGACGGAACATTCGACCTTCTCCCGAAGAAGGAAGTTATCAAGCTCAACCTCGAAATCGAGAAGCTTGAGAAGTTCATGGGCGGTATCGTTAACATGAAGAAGCAGCCCGCTGCTATGTTCATTGTTGACCCGCGCAAGGAAAGAATCGCTGTTCAGGAAGCTAAGAAGCTCGGTATTCCCCTTGTAGCAGTTGTTGACACAAACTGTGATCCCGACGAAATCGATTACGTTATCCCCGGTAACGACGACGCTATCCGTGCTGTTCGTCTTATCGCAGGTGCAATGGCAGACGCTGTTATCGAAGGCCGTCAGGGTGAGCAGACAGAAGCTGCTCCTGCGGAAGCAGAAGAGGCAGTTGCTGAATAATTTTTGATTTAAAACCCCGTTATATTTCTGTGACGGGGTTTCTTTTGGATTATACTTATTCTATAGGAGGAATTTATTATGGCATTTACAGCTAAAGACGTTCAGGCTCTTCGTGAGAAGACAGGCGTTGGTATGATGGATTGTAAGAAGGCTCTTGTTGAAACAGATGGCGACATCGACAAGGCTATTGATATTCTCAGAGAAAAGGGACTTGCTTCTGCTGCTAAGAAGGCAAGCCGTGTTGCTGCTGAAGGTGTTGTTGCAGCATACAACGACGCTAATGCAGGTGCTCTTGTTGAGATTAACTGTGAAACAGACTTCGTTGCTAAGGGTGCTCCGTTCGTAGAGCTTGCTGCTAAGGTTGTTAAGACAGTTGTTGCTGCTAAGCCCGCTGATGTTGAGGCTCTTCTTGCAACAAAGGCAGTTGATTCAGACAAGACAGTTGAAGAAGAGGTTCAGGAGGTATTCCTTGCTCTTCGTGAGAACATGAAAGTTCGTAGATTTGCTCTTGTTGAAGGTCACACTGTATCATACATCCATGCTGGTGGTTCAGTTGGTGTTCTTGCTGCGTTTGACGTTGACGATGCAACAGCTGCTAACGATGAGTTCGTAGCAATGGGTAAGAACGTAGCAATGCAGATTGCAGCTATGAGCCCTGAGTATCTCGGTAAAGCTGATATTTCAGACGAAGAGCTTGCTAAGATGCAGTCAATCACAGTTGACAGCGCTCTCAATAAGCCCGAATCACTTCCCGTTCCCATCCTCAACAGCCTCATTGACGAAGCAATCAATGACAAGAAGTGGAGCGATGAGGACGCAGAGATCTACAAGGGTCTTGACCAGAAGCAGAGAAAGAACTTCCCGAACTTCATTTCAAAGGAAGCTATGGCTACTCTTGCAGAAATCGCAGTTTCACACAAGGCTGAAATTTCTGAAAACAAGATCTTCTCAGGTCTTGTACAGGGCCGTCTTTCAAAGCAGATCAAGGAAGTTTGTCTCCTTGAGCAGGCATTTGTTCGTTCAGACCTCTTCGAGGGCGACGTAAACGGCTACATCAACTCAGTTGCTAAGGCACTCGGCGCAGACATCAAGCTCAAGAGCTTTGTTCGTTTTGCAAAGGGCGAAGGCATCGAGAAGAAGACAGAAAACTTCGCAGCAGAAATTGCAAGCATGATGTAATTAATCTCGAAAGAGTAAAAATTAAGAGCCAATCCGAAAGGGTTGGCTCTATTTTTTTCCATTGACGAATGGTTTACTTTGTCATATAATGGATTTAAAGGAAAGTATAAAACTTTCACTAACCCCAAAAAGGAAAGGTGAGTTAAATGAAGTTTATGAAAAAATCCTGCGCAGTTCTTTTGTCCTTGCTTATGGTAATAAGCTGTATCGGTTTTTCTGTTACGGCGGAAGAAACCGGCTATACTGGCGGAGAGTATACATATTCCTTGTCAGAAGATAAGGCAACTATCACGGGCTACAGTTACCATTACGAAGATCCATATCTTACGGACAGCATTGTAATCCCGGAAAAACTGGACGGTTATACCGTTGTTGCCATTGCTGACAATGCGTTCAAAGAACTTGATTATTTCAAATCAATAAAGCTTGCTGATACGATTGAAACAATCGGTAAAGACGCTTTCAGAGATTGTACTGAGCTTGAAGAAGTAGTTTTGTCAGAGAATCTTAAAAGCATTGGCGAGTATGCCTTTGCAAGCTGCGGAGAGCTTAAAAGCATAGATATTCCTGCTTCAGTAGAAAATATCGGGGACTATGCATTCGATTTTTGTCTTAATCTTGCATCAATAAATGTTGATGATAATAATAAAGCTTTTGTCTCGGAAAACGGAGTTTTGTTTAATAAGGATAAAACAAGCATTTTGTGTTATCCTGCAAAATACGGCACAGAAAAATATGAAATTCCGGCAGGCGTTACTGAAATCGGTGCAGGTGCGTTTACAGGTAACATAATCGTTAAGGAAATCGTTATTCCCGAAAGTGTGCAGAAAATCGGAGCAAGTGCTTTTAATAACTGTCGTTCACTTGAAAAAATAAATATTCCTGACGTCATTAAAGAAATTTCACCTAATATGTTTTACTACTGCGTTGCGCTTGACAACGTGGTTGTTCCTGACAGCGTAACTGTAATCTGTGACGGAGCCTTTGCGGGTTGCCACAGTCTTAAAAGTATCGTAATGAGTAAAAATGTTACAAGCATCGGAGCAAGTGCTTTTTATGAGTGTGCATCACTTGAAAAAATCGAGTTTAGCGACAAGCTTACCGTTATCGATGAAAGTGCTTTTAATCATTGTATCGAACTTAAAACTTTTGAAATTCCTGCAAGTGTTGAAACAATCGGTTCAAGTGCATTTGACCACTGTAAAGCTTTGAAATCAATAACTGTACCGTCAGGCGTGAAGTCTATCGGTGGTAATGTTTTCTATAATTGCTCAGCGATTGAAACGATTGAGTTTGAAGACGGTGTTACTGAAATTCCTGAAGGAGCTATGATTAATTGCTTTTCTTTGAAAAATGTTACGTTGCCGGCAACGCTTAAAAAAGTTGGAGAGAATGCTTTTGTGGAAACCCCACAGCTTACGGATGTTTATTTTATGGGCACTCAGGAAGAGTGGGATGCTGTTGAGATCGCAGAAGGAAACGAGTCCTTGACAAAGGCAACGATTCATATTGATGATACAGTTAAAAACCTCGGTGACGTAAATGAAAACGGTATTATCAATTCATCGGATGCACTTCTTGCTCTTAAGCATTCTGTTAAAACATTAGAATTGGACAAGTCTGCTGCGAAACGTGCAGATGTCACCGCAGACAGCGTAATCAACTCTGAAGATGCATTACTTATTCTGAAATATGCAGTCGGAAAGATAACATCATTCTAAAAAGATTAAAAGGATGGCGAAAGCCATCCTTTTTCACATATTAATTTCAGGATTATCCGTACGGCGGAGGATATAGTCTATACTCACGTTGTAGAAGTCCGCAAGAAGCAGCAATGTTTCTGTTGGAGGTACACGTTCTCCGCTTTCAAATTTTGAAATAAGAGATTGTTCAATTCCTGTTTGCATTTGCAAGGATATTTGTGTGAGCCCTTTTTTGTATCTTAATTCTTTAAGACGTGTTTCCATAAAATCACCCTATGACATTGTGTCATATTTTATTGTTGACAAATATGACATCTTGTCATATAATAGTTTTGGAAGAAAAATTATGGTAATTATGCTGATTATATTTACATTAAGGGCATTATGTGGTAAAATAAGTCTAAATTAAAAGAAAGGTGATTTAAATGAAAATAGTAAAGAGATTGTCAGCAGTACTCTTATCCGTAGTTTTGTTGCTTACGCTCGTTACTTTGCCTGTTGCGGCGGAGGAATCCGTTCAGCAGGATATTAAAGGTGACGTAAACGGTGACGGAACCGTAAATTCTTCGGATGCTTTGCTGGTGCTTAAGCACGCGGTTAAGAAATCCGCATTGACCGGCAAGCCCTTACAGCAGGCCGATGTGAACAAAGACGGTATGATTAATTCATCCGATGCTCTGCAAATTTTGAAAATAGCAGTTGGTATGGAAGAAGAAGAGCCGAAACCGTCCGGTAAAGAAGATATTGTTGCACTTTATAACACAAGTCTTATAAATTCAGCTGAACAGAGCAAGCTTGTTCTTGATGTTTCTACTGATGTCAGTGTTAAAGTTAACAAGTTCTTGTTAGACGGTGAGGAAGATGAGGAGCTTACAAAGATCTTTGAAGACGGCCTTAACGAAACCGAATATGAGGATATAAAGCTTACTTTCGTTAACGGTGAAACTGAGGACGGTATTCAAGCTGCGGATGTGCTTGAGTATTCTTTGTCTGTTTCAGCAGATGATGTTGAAACAGCAACGGCTGTTCCGCACGGTGACGGCTATAAGATTACGCTGAAGCTTTATCCTGTGAGTGAAACGTTTACTGAGGATGATCTTGCCGGAAGCGGTTATGAATCATATAAAGAGAATGTAAATATTGAGATACTCGCCGTTACTGACGGACAGGGCAGACTTATGCTCCTTGATTACTATACATACGGAAATGTCAACGCCACCGCAACTGAAGAAGGCGTGAAAATAACAATGGATTTTGATATGGAAGAAAGAGATGTTATGAGCTTCACATATTAAATAAACAAGGATAGCTCTTCGGAGCTATCCTTCAACTTTAGCAGACAAAAAGAAAAACCGTGAGGATTTTCCTCACGGTTTCTTTTTTAATAAAGATTACTGCTCAACGGGATATACGCTGACCTTTTTGCGGTCCTTACCCATACGCTCAAACTTAACTGTACCGTCAATAAGAGCGAAGAGAGAATCGTCCTTGCCTCTGCCAACGTTGTTGCCCGGATGGATGTGTGTTCCACGCTGCTTGTAAAGGATGTTGCCTGCGAGAACGAACTGTCCGTCAGCACGCTTTGCACCAAGTCTCTTTGACTCAGAGTCACGTCCGTTACGAGTAGAACCCATACCTTTCTTATGAGCGAAAAGCTGAATGTTTAACTTAAGCATCTTGACACCTCCGTAGTTAAATAACTTTAATGTTGTCGGGGTAATCCCCAGCCAGACTCCTGAGATGAAGTCTCAGGCCTTCAAGAATTTGCTGCGCTTCAGATAACTTTGATGCGACACGGATTTTCATATATCCGTCGTCAACCTCTGCCGTGATTTCACAACCGACGATTTCGGTCAGGGTATTCGCAGCCATATAAGCCGCTGAGGAAACAAAGGCACAAATAATGTCTTGTCCCGACTCTGCCGAACCTGAATGTCCGCTGATTTCATAACCGCAGATGAGGTTATCTTCAGTGAAAAATCTTGCTTTAATCATAGCAATTAAGCGTTGATTGCAGAAATTTCAACCTTAGTGTAGGGCTGTCTGTGGCCCTTCTTGCGCTTCTCGTTCTTCTTCGGCTTGTAAGTAAATACTGTTACTTTCTTAGCCTTACCATTCTTGATAGCCTTTGCTGTTACTGTTGCTCCGTCAACATAAGGTGCACCTACAACAATGCCATCTTCCTTACCAACAGCTACTACTTTGTCGAAAACAACTTCGCTGTCAGCTTCAACGTCAAGCTTCTCGATGAAGAGAGTATCTCCTGCTTCAACCTTGTACTGCTTGCCGCCTGTAACGATGATTGCGTACATTCTGACTTACCTTCCTTTATTATGGACTCGCTACCTAGGGCGGATATAATCACTTTATGTCGCAAATGCGACGCCCGTAATATGCGGTATTTCGAATTATAGCATAACAGTCAAGCTTTGTCAACTGTTATTTTTCAGTCTTTTTTGCTGATGTCTGTGTCGATTTCTCCGTTATCCTCAGGAAGGATGAACGCAAGAATAATATAAAGCAAAGTGAAGGGGAAACCTGTTGTAAAAATTGCGGCAACAGCATAAAGAACACGGATTATTGTCGGGTCGATATTAAAAAAGTTTGCAATACCTGCACAAACACCGCAGAGCTTTTTGTCTGTTGAGCTTTTGTAAAGTTTTTTGTTTGTCATGTTTATTATTCCTTTCCGTTTTGTATTCTTGTTGCAGTAATTGTATTCTGCATAAGTGTTGCAATGGTCATCGGGCCTACGCCGCCGGGTACGGGAGTAATGTAGCTTGCCTTTTCTTTGCAGGCTTCAAAATCAACGTCACCGCAGAGCTTGCCGTCATCCATTCTGTTGATGCCGACATCAATAATAACCGCACCGTCTTTGACCATATCGGCAGTAACAAAGTTCGGTCTACCGACTGCCGCAACGATAACGTCTGCACCTGCCACAATCTCTTTAAGGCTTTTAGTGCGCGAGTGACAGATTGTAACGGTTGCGTTTTCTTTAAGCATAAGCATCGCCATGGGCTTGCCAACGATGTTGCTTCTGCCGATTACAACACAGTTTTTGCCGTCAAGGTCGATGTTTTCGTAACGGAGCATTTCCATAATTCCTGCAGGTGTGCAGGGGAGAAAATTGAAATCTCCGATCATAATATGACCTACATTCTCCGGGTGAAAAGCGTCAACATCCTTTTCAGGCTTTATAAGATTGAGAACTTTTTTCTCGTCAAGGTGCTTCGGTAGAGGGAGCTGACAAAGAATACCGTTAACTGAGTTATCGTTGTTAAGCTTTTCAACAAGCTCAATGAGTTCTTCTTCCTTTGTTTCTGCAGGAAGAACATACTCAAGCGAACGGATTCCGCAGAATTCGCAAGCCTTCTTCTTGTTGTTTACATAAACTCTGGAAGCCGGATCGTCACCGACGAGTATAACTGCGAGGCACGGCTCAATGCCGTTTTCTTTAAGCTCTTTTACTTCATCAGCAACACGGAGCTTTACGGCTTCGGAAACTTCTTTACCGCTGATAATTTTATACATCTTGTTTTTCCTCGCTTTCTGCAGGTTCAGTTTCAGTTGCTTTCTTGGATTTTTTTGATTTTCTTGTTTCGTAAACTTCGCCTCTTGCTTCAGCTTCTTTTTTCAGTTCTTCTTCAAGGAAAAAGTCAATGCCGTCAATCGGCTTCGGATTCTTGGTATACTTACGGATAAGAACAACAAGAGCGATGAAACAAACAAGTGCAAGTGCCGCAGAAATAACCTGTGAAACACGAAGCGTTGTTCCGGTGATGTAAAGGCTGTCTGTACGAAGTCCTTCAACAACAGCTCTTTCAAGTCCGTACCATACACCGTAGCAGAGGAAAATCTGTCCGCTGAACTTGCGGAATTTCTGACAGATGAGATAGAGAACAAAGAAACCGAGGATACACCAGATTGATTCATAGAGGAATGTCGGATGAACAGCTTTGTTCGGATCCATTGTTATTCCGTTTGCCGCGAACTCGTCTTGATGTCCGATTATGTATGTGGCAATTTTGCTGCTCCACATACCCCACGGCAGATCTGTATTTGTGCCGAAGGCCTCCTGGTTTGCAAAATTACCCCAACGGCCGATACCCTGACCGATGAGAAGGCTCATTGAAGCCATATCAAGAAGATTCCAGAAATTCATTTTACGAACCTTGCAGACGACGAATGCGGCAGCAAGACCGCCGATTATACCGCCGTAAATTGCAAGACCGCCTTCCCATATGGCAAAGATATCAAGCGGATTATCCTTATAAAGATCCCATTTAAATATGCAATAATATAATCTTGCACCGATGATGCCGAAGATTGTGCCGTAAATAAGCACGTCGAGCATCTTGTCAAGGCTTATCTTCCATTTATAAGCCATTCGTCCTCCGAAGAGTACGGCGAGCAAAAAGCCGAAAGCAATAATTGCACCGTACCAACGGATTGTGATATCTGCTCCGAAAAGATTGAAATCCGCAAGGATTGAGGAAACATTCATGCTTCCCGAAAGTCCGTTAAAAAATACTTCTACTGTATCGTGCATTTTTGTCACCTCAGTTGTTTGGTAAAATTACAGAAAGTGTGCTGTAGTTTTCTTCAAGAGTTTTGTTAAGAAGCTCCCTGATGTCCTCAACAGTTACTGTTTTGTAGGTTTCAAAATCGGTGAATACATCCTCGTCTGCAAAATATGAAACAGCCATATTGTTTGCAAGTCCGTCAACGTCGTTCATTCCCATAATCATTCTGCCGTAAAGCTTTTTCTTTGTGCGTTCAAAAACTTTTTCGTCGAATCCGTTTTCGCGGAAATGTCTGATTTCTTTTTTGATTTCCTCGCTGACAGTTTTCGGGTCATTACTTTCGCCTGCGAAAAGTACGCACGAATAACCGAAGCCCGTGAAATATTCAAAACCGAAGTTGCTGTTGATAAGGTTTGCATCGAAAAGTCGCTTGTAAAGGTCAGTTGACGGTCCTGAAATCATATCAAGGAGAATTTCCATTGCGATTTCTTCTTTTGCCGTTCTTTCGGGAGTATCCCATTCCTCTTTGAAGCCGAGCATAAACTGCGGAGTTGCGACTGAAAGCTTTTTCTCGCAATAGTCTGCCTTGACTTCCTTCGGTTCGTCGATAATCTTTCTCTGTGCCATTTTACCTTCAACGGGTTTAAGCACTTTGTCCGCAACCTCAAGAACCTCTTCGACTGTTGTGTTACCTGCAACGGCAAGCACCATATTGTTGAGGTTGTAGAAATTGTTGTAGCAATCGTAAAGCATATCTGCCGTAATCTGTGCGATTGACTCCTGCGTACCTGCAATGTCAATTCTTACAGGCAGATTGTGATACATATTGCGAAGGCAGTTGAACATAACTTCCCAATCGGGAATGTCCTTATACATATCGATTTCCTGACCGATGATGCCCTGTTCCTTTTCAACAGTTGCCTGAGTGAAATACGGATTCTGAACAAAATCGAGGAGAATTTCAAGATTTTCTTTGAAATTGCCCGAGCAGGAGAAAAGATAGCCTGTTCTGTCAAAGCTTGTATAAGCGTTGGCGGATGCGCCTGTTTTTGCAAATCTTTCAAAAGCGTCAAGGTCTTCGCTTTCAAAAAGCTTGTGCTCAAGGAAGTGTGCCGTACCTTCGGGGATTTCTCTGAAGGAGCCGTCTTTTGTTTCAATCATCGTGTCGATTGAACCGTACTTAGTTGCAAAAATTGCATAAGTGCTTGCGTATCCTGTTTTGGGCATTATAAGAATTTTAAGACCTGACGGGTGGTCAATGTCATAATACATTTCGTTCAGAAGCTCATTTCTGATTTCATTAATCTTCATCGTCGCTGACCTCCCCGTTGGATTTGAGCATAAACACGGTGTCAAGAGTAATTGTCTTTGCGACCTCAACAACCTGAGCTTTTTCAACTTCTTTTATTTCTTCAACGTAAGCCTCGGGTGTCTTGAGCGATTCCCTGAAAAGCTGAGAGGAATACCACGCGCAGATTGATTCGGGCGTGTCGTTGTTGCTGATGATTGAATCCGTAATGCTCTTGATTGAAGAAGAGAAATCTTCATCAGAGAAATCACCCTTTGCAACGAGTGAAAGCTGATTCAGAATTTCATTTCTTGCCTTTTCTTCGTTGATGTCTTCAATGCCGCTTTGCACCATAACGATACCCTTTGAAGAGAAAAATGCGGCCGAGCAATAGTAACAAAGGCTCATTTTTTCGCGTACAACAGAGAAAAGCTTTGAATATGTGCCACCGCCGAAAATGTCAACGGCAATTCGCATCGGGACGGAATTATCATATTCGTCAGCCATACCTGTGCGGAAGCCCATAACGAGCTTGCCCTGCTTGATGGGCATTTCTTCACAGACGTATTCGGGCTGATTGACTTCGTTCACGAAAACCGTGTTGATTTTTGCAACATCTCTTTTGATTGAACTGAAACGGTTTTTGAGCATTTCTGCAACGGGTGCAACTTCCATACTGCCGACCATTGTGACCTGAATCGTAGCCTTGCAAAGCACATCTTTCCATGCAGAGTAAATCTCTTCGGGTGTGAGTGCCTGAACTTCATCAACAGAGCCTAAGCGGTTGATGCTGTAAGCCTCATCCTTGAACATTATTTCTTCACAACGCATAAGTGCATAACGGCGCTTGTCGTTCATTTCGTTTTCGATAGCTTCAACGAGAAGACGCTTTTCCTGCTCGATGATGTCAGCAGGGAAACTTTCACCGTCAGTAAGAGGGTCGAAAATCATATCTGTAAGAAGCTGAACACATTCAAGAGCAACCGTATCTCCGTCGAGGGCGAAACGGTCGTCGATAGCTGTGAGGTTAAAAGAAAGAATCTGCGACTCACCGCGTTTGAGAACACCTGCAGAAACAGATGCTCCGTAAAGCTCGTCAAGCACACGGTTGAGGGTTATATAATCGGGATATTTTGCACATCTTCTGTGAAGAATGAAGGGGAGAATTGCCCTTGCGGATGTGCCTGAATCAAGCGGCATAGCCATACTGATATTGATGCGGCAGGTCTTGAATTTGTCAGTGCCCTGCGCACAGAGGCGTACGCCGTCAGCGATGTTTTCAAAATGCATAAAAACACAACCTTAATATAAATTTGCTATATTTAAATTAGTATACCACAAACTTAGCGGAAATAAAAGTGTTTAAGAAAAATATTACCACATACTTTTCATAAGTTAAGTTCAAATCATTGTTGAAGTTTTGAAATGCATATGTTATAATGCTTTCATCGGAGGTGTCTGTATGGCATTTCTAAAAAATCAGGGAGGATTTATGATGAAAACAATTTTTTCAAAAATCACAGCAGCTCTTCTTGTTGTTATGATGTTGTTCAGCATCGTTCCCGTAATGGGATTGGAGCTTTCATCACAGGCAGCAGAGAAGGTAACATTTTCGTTGAACCTTGCAGACGAAACTAGTACTCAGGTTGTTCTTACCGTTAAGCTTGACAGCGGCAGCTTCGGTGCGGTTGATTTTGGCGTTACATACAACGCAGCCAAGGTTAAAAAGTGTACAAAGATTACAGGTAATACAGATATCGCTCTTGCGGGCGGTGTTCAGCAGTTCTATGCTCCGACAGGTCTCGGCAGTATCGCTATTGAGCCGGCTTACGGTGCTGCGGGCAGTGTTCTTGCAACTTATACATTTGAAAAAGTTTCCGGTAAGGATATTACAAAGGACGACTTCGCACTTAAAGTTTCAAACTGTGACGATGCTAACGGAGCAAAGGCAAGTGTGACTGTAAGAAATACACTTCCGACGGAGCAACCGACACAGAAACCGACTGAACCGACAAAGCCGACAGAAAAGCCGACTGAACCGACAAAGCCGACGCAGAAGCCGACTGAGCCGACAAAGCCGACACAGAAGCCGACTGACCCGACGAAGCCGACCTCAACAACAGCTACAACCGTACCGTCTTCAACGGAATCAACTTCAGCAAGCACAACTCCTGCTGTAAGCAACGGCAAGTGCGGTGACAATGCAGAGTGGTTCTTTGACGAAACAACAGGAACACTCATTATCTCAGGTTCAGGCGATATGTGGGATTATGCTGCAGTTGAACCCGAATGGGTAACAAAGCACGGCATTTATATCAAGGAAGTTACAATCAGCTACGGTATCACAAGCATCGGTGCAGGCAGCTTCAAGAATTGTCTCAACCTTGAAACAGTTTATATCCCGTCTTCTGTAGTAAAAATCGGTGCGGGTGCTTTCGACGGTTGCTACAACCTCAAGAATGTATATTATGAGGGTGCAGAAGAAGATTTCAGAAATCTCTTCCCGCAGGCAGAATCAATCTTCGGTTCAGCTGCTAACTTCAATTTTGATTCTTCAATTGTTGTTGACAGCAATAAGTATGAAGATATGACAACATCTGAAAATGATAATGAGCCTGCGACTATCTTTGATAAGCTCAATATCGAAAAAAATACATTGATTATCATCATCGCAGTTATCGTTCTTCTTATCATCGTTGTTGCTGTGCTTATTGTTCTTAAAAGCAAAAAGAAAAAGGCACCGGCAAAGGAACAGGAAGTAAAGGCTGAAGAGGAACCGTTCCAGTATCAGGATCCGAATCAGTTCCAGTATCAGGATCCGTTCCAGCAGTATCAGAACCAGAACAACGATCAGAATGATCAGAAATAATAACTTCAAAAACTAAAAAAACAGGTAGCTTACGGGCTACCTGTTTTTGGATATGATTATCGTGGTTTATTTGCGAAAGGAGATGATTGGTTTGGCGAATTCTGTTCCCGACAAAACGCTAAAATCGAGTACAAAAGAGCTGGCGGTATTTGATATAGTTAAAATGATTTTTGCTTTTTTTGTTGTTTGTATACATACCGGAGTCGGTATGCCGGATGCAGATTTTTATCTTATGCAGAGTTTGTTTAGAACAGCAGTGCCGAGCTTCTTTTTCCTTGCAGGTTATTTCTTGTTTGGTAAATTTCCTGTGACAAAAAAGTTGGACGAAAACAGCAGGCAAACAGTAAAAAAATATATAATAAGAATTTTTATGATGTATGTGATGTGGAGTCTTTTTTATCTTATAACCGTTCAATTGCCCGGGTGGTTAGAGAATGGTGTAGGGGTTAAGGATTTCCTCATATATGCCGAGTATACAATAGTAAGAGGAGATAGTTATCTTCACCTATGGTATCTTGCAGCTTTGTATACCGGAATGGCTCTTATGTATATTTGCAGAAAGCGATTTGACACAAAAGTTACTTTGATAATTTCGTTTGTATTTTTTATAAGTGGATTGCTGTTGCAACCGTATTACTTTTTGATCGCTCCAGCAGTTGAACGTGTGTCAGTTGCAAAATGGTTATTTGAGGAAGTTTTTAACCGTTTTATAGGTAGCCCGAGGTGTGGATTGTTTTTTGGTTTTATGTTTGTTGCACTAGGCGCATATTTTGCTGAGCACAAGAAAATTATTAAAAGATGGGTAAGTCTTGCAGGTGTTGTAGTGTCGTTTGGTTTATCAATGATAGAAGTTACTGTTATTGATAAAAACTGGTTTTGGGGTGACGGCACCTACGGTTCAGTACAGCTATCACATATTCCTATTACTATTTTTCTTTTCTGTTTTCTATGTTCTTTCGATAATGTTAAAATCAAATATGCAAAAGAAATAAGAACTGTTTCAACTTTAATTTATCTTTTACATCCGGCAGTTATGCTTTGTGTAAAAATGATTCCTAATTTTGGTCAATGGCGCAATTATCCTTTTGCATTCGGAATAGTTGTATATTTGTTAAGTATAATTGTATCGGTTGTATGGATAAAACTTGAAGAACTTAAACCATTCGTGTTTTTGAAAAAGTTAAGATGATATTTGGAAAATTTAAATTGGTATTTTAACTGTCTTGACAAAATTTCCGTTTTATCATATTATTTAGATGAACTTTTCAACAGAGGATGGGAAAAATGAAAGAATATATTTCTCGTATCAGAGAAAATTGTAAAACATGGGAAATCGTTGTATGGTGGATTTTCCGCGGACTTATGATTTATGCGTTGATTGCAAGTATAATCGGCGTTAAAAACGGCACAAGAGAAATGGCAGACGTTACTCAGGTACTTGCAAACTTGGCGGCGATGTTTGCTTGGGAAGTTATGATGATGTTCCCGAAGAAGACGCTTTTCCGCAATGTTCCTTCGTACATTCAGCTTCTTATTACGTTTATGGCGTTCTGCGGTTCATTCGGCGGTAAGTTTATGAATTTTTACTATGACCTCAGCTGGTGGGATTCGGGAATGCATTTCCTCAACAGCGGACTTGCCGTGCTTATCGGATATGAGACAATAGTTGCGATGCAGAAAAGAGATAAGAAAGAAAGTTCTGTTGCAATTGTGGTGTTTGCCGCTTTCGGTTTTGCACTTTTTGCTTCAACTTGTTGGGAACTTTTTGAGTTCTTTGCAGATCAGTTTATGTGTAATCCTGAAACGGGTGCTATCGGAGATGCACAGCATTGGTGTTATGAACTTGCTGTAGGTACACAGAAGGAAGCTACTCTGTTTGATCCGATTTATCCGGAGCGTTGGCCGATTATGGACACAATGGCAGACACTGTTCTCAATGCAGCAGGTGCTGCGATCGGTTGGGTTGTCCTTAAAATTTTCCCGTTCCATCACAAGGGTAAGAATGACATCAACAAGCAGATTGCTCAGCTTAACGCAAAGCCTGAAAAGAAAACAAAGAAAGAAACAGTTACAAAATAAAAACAGAGGATTGGTTGCAACCGCGACCAATCCTTTTTTATCTGTTAAGTTCATCAATTACAACATCATGAAAATGGCAGATTTCAACTTCGCAGGAATTAAGAAGCGAAACAATTCTTTCTGTGGTACTTTTGCTGACGGAAACGTCAGCGAACTTAGAAAGAGGGGAACCGCTTTTTGCGTCTGTTGCTTCAATTCCGTATGTAAGAATGAAGTTACCGTCATCAAGAACAAGCGCACCTTTTGCAATTGAATATAAAGCTTTCATAATTAACCTTCCAATAGTGTGAATTAAATTCACGTTTCGCTAATATCATACACCCGTAACAGAGAGTTGTCAATATAGTTTGTGTTTTTTTGCAATAATGACGAAACTAAATTGCAAAAAAAAGCGAATGGAACAGAACCTTGTCGTAAAAAGTATTTTCGAAGCATTCAATTGTTGTGTTTTTATGTTTTGCGAAAAAAGGAATATAAAAGCCTGATTTGTCGATTTATTAAGAATAAATGAAAGTGAGAATTTAGCATCCACTAAATGCAGGGAAATTTATTTTTAATAAACCAAATGTTGTAGAAATATCCCTTAATGGTATATTTATTGTTTCAAACGTACAGATTGTCAGTTTCACCAAACACAGTTCAGATATTGCTTGAAAAAAAGCCGCTTTTGTGGTATTATATAAAAGTTACAGGAGGTGTGATTATGCATTTGCAGGAATCGGGCGAAATGTACCTTGAATCTATATATGTATTAACAAATCGGAGCAACGCAGTACGTTCGATAGACGTGTGTGAATATATGGGGTATTCAAAGCCGAGTGTCAGCCGTGCGATCGGACTTCTTAAGAACGGCGGATATGTGACCGTTGATGCAGAGGGTCACCTCAGCCTGACGGAAGTCGGTAAGGATGTTGCGGAAAAAATCTATCAGCGTCACACAATGCTTACGGAATTGCTTGTGCGTCTCGGTGTTTCAAAGGATGTCGCTTCAGAGGACGCGTGTAAAATCGAACACGTTATAAGCGAAGAAACTGTTGCAGCGATAAAGAATTATGTTGAAAATTGCGAGTGATTGTTTTGAAATATTCGGTTGACAGAATTGAAGAAGGCTTTGCTGTCTGTGAGGATGAAAACGGAAAGACGGTAAATATAGAAAAAGAAAAGCTCCCTGAAAGTGTAAAAGAGGGCGACCTTATTTCAGTTGATAACGGAGAAGCTGTTATTCTTACAGGAGAAACGGAAGAAAGAAGAAAAAAGCTTGCGGAAAAAAGAAGAGCACTTTTTGAAAGAAGGAGAGTCGATTAAGACTCTCCTTTGTTTCCGTAACCGAATCCTTTATAATGCTTCTTCTTTCTGCTTGTCGGCAGACCCTGAGAAATTTTCGGGAAGCTGTTGTCACTGTCCGCTGTAGGCTGAATGTTATATGTGCCGTATTTGTGCAGGATTTCGTCGCAGGTTTCGGGCTGACCGTAAACCGGTTCATCATTTTTGCGATAAACTCTGTTGTTTTTGTTATCCATATTATCACCTGAAAATTATATTTCTCTTTTTTATATAAAAAATTCACAAATAAACTTGACAAATACTGAAAATTATAGTATCATATGCAAATATAAAACAACGGGCGTGAACATATAATCACGTCCGTTAGCATATTATATTGCATATTATATTAAGAAAAGGAGGGTTTGTTATGGATTCTTTGATTCCATGGTTGGATCCGTTCCGTCAGGTTACGTTTCCTGCACTGATAATCAAGATTCTTATGGCTGTGTTTTTCGGCGGACTTATCGGTCTTGAACGAGGACAAAAGCACCGTGCGGCAGGAAGCCGTACTTATATGATTGTCTGTCTTGGTGCGGCACTCACAATGATACTCAGCCAGTATGAAGCAAACCTTCTTTCAGGACTCTGGGCAGAAATTGCAGATAAAGTCGGAATTAAAACAGACGTTTCGCGTTTCGGTGCACAGGTTATCAACGGAATCGGTTTTCTTGGTGCAGGTACAATTATCGTTACGGGACGTCAGGAAGTAAAGGGACTTACAACTGCGGCAGGTCTTTGGGCTTCGGCTTGTATGGGTCTTGCGATCGGCGCAGGCTTCTACGAATGTGCCGTTTTCGGATTCCTTCTTATTCTTATCACAACAACAATTTTCAATAAGCTCGGTGCGTGGGTAATTGCCAATGCAAGAAACATGGATCTCTACGTTGAGTTTGACAGAATGGATAACCTCGGCGAAATTATCAGCACAATCAAAGACCTGAATATTCAGATTTTTGACGTTGATACACATCGGGAAAAACAGTCCAACGGAGTTGTCATCGGTGCGGTTATATCGATGGGTCTGCCAAAGGGTGAAACGCATTCTCACGTAATGTCAAAAATTTCAAAGCTCGATTACGTCACTCTTGTTGACGAAATATAAGGGAGGGTGAAGAATGCTTGGTTTTCTTGATTTTTTAAGAGATGTTACAACCGTTTCCGTGCTCTTCCGTCTTTTCCTTGCCGTTATGTGCGGCGGTATAATCGGTATCGAGCGAGAGCATAAACGCCGTCCTGCAGGTTTCCGTACGCATATTCTTATCTGCCTCGGTGCATCAATGACAACTCTTACAAGCCAGTTTTTGTTTTATGACCTTAACCTTTATACGGATATCGGAAGACTTGGTGCACAGGTTGTTGCAGGTATCGGTTTCATCGGTGCAGGTGCAATCATCGTAACAAAGCGTCGTCAGGTAAAGGGACTTACAACTGCGGCAGGTCTTTGGACTTGTGCAATTATCGGACTTGCAATCGGTGCAGGATACTACGAAGCGGCTGTGATTGCAACGCTTGTTATTGTTATTGCAGAAATCTTTTTTGTCAAGTTTGAATATTGGGTTCTTGTTAATTCAAGAAATCTCAATATTTATGTTGAATATGAAGATAACGAAAATCTTGATAACGTTATCCGCCTGATCAAGGGTTACAGAATCGTTATCATTGACCTTGAAATCACAAAATCGGGAAATAATGCCTGCGCGATTTTCCAGCTTCAGCTTCCTAAGAAGATTTCGCACGATAAGATTATGACGGCAATTTCAACTGCCGAAGGAATTGTTTCCGTTGAGGAATTATAATTTTGTGTTGTAAAATTTCTTTTGATGTAGTATCATCTTTTCGGAGGCGATACTATGACACATAAAGAACTTTTTTCAGACGCAAGATGGATATGCCCGAAGAGTGACGCCGATGCGGCACTTTTCCGTGCTGAATTTATAAATAATAAGGCTCAGTCTGCAGAAATAACAATCTGCGGATTGGGCTGTTTTATTTTGTATGTCAACGGTCAGCGAGTGAGCGATGATGAATTTGCTCCTGCCTATACGGACTATCATAACCGTCCGGATATGGTGCTTTCATATCCTTTGAATGACATCTTTTCACACAGAATTCACGTAATGAAATATGACATTACAAAGTATCTGCGCGAGGGCGAAAATGTTCTCGGTGTAATGGTCGGCGGCGGATTTTACCATCAGCTTTTAAGAAAAGGAGAGGGTAACGTCAGCTACGGAAAAATCAAGCTCTGCTATAAAATTGATTTTGAAGACGGTACTCAGCTTCTTTCCGATGCAAACACACTTTATAAAAGAGGCTTTTTTGTCAAGTCAAATCTTTTTCACGGCGAGCATCACGACTTTTCAAGATTCGACAGAAAGTGGAACACCCTTGAAGCGCAGAAACACGGTTGGGCAAGACCCGATATCGTTACACCGCCTCTGAGCGATTATCTTGTTCAGACCTGTCCGTCGGATAAGGTTATTGAAACTCTCAAGCCCGAGCTTGTCAAGGAAGCCGATACATATAACGTATATAAGGTTGAAAGAAACATAACGGGTTATCCTGTCCTTCGTTGTAAGGATCCCGGTGAGCATCTCTGGTATGAATGTGCGGAGGAACTTGACGAAAACCTTGATATTGACAATACATCCGTCGGCTACGGTGAGCAAAGACAGCGTTATTTTGCAATAACGGACGATTCAGATGAGCTGTATCATCCGTATTTTACTTGGCACGGGTTTCAGTATTTTGCAGTCAGCAACAACTGTGAGGTTGCTGAAGTGCGCGTTATTCATACGGATATGGATGTGACATCGTCATTTGAATGCAGTGACGAAACACTCAATTGGTATTACAGGGCTTTTGTGAATACACAGCTCGGTAATACTCACGGCTGTATTCCGTCAGACTGTCCGCACCGAGAACGCCTCGGCTATACGGGTGACGGAATGCTTACCTGTAATGCCGTTATGACTGAGTTCGATGCCGAAGCAATGTACAGAAAATGGATTGAGGATATCAAAGACTGTCAGGATCAGCTGACGGGTCACGTTCAGCACACGGCACCGTTCGGTGGCGGTGGCGGAGGCCCTGCAGGCTGGGGCGGTGCAATGATCGTTGTTCCGTATCATTTCTTCCGTCATTACGGTGATGTTGAAGCACTCAGAGCAGTTTATCCCAATATGGCAAAGTTCGTTGAATATATGGAAAGTCGTTGTGAGAACGGACTTATTGTACGTGAAGAAAAAGACGGTTGGTGCCTTGGCGATTGGTGTACTCCTGAAAAGGTTACTATTCCGGAACCTTTTGTAAATACAACATTATATATCATTCAGCTTAAAATGCTTGTTCAGCTCTGTAAAGTTATCGGTATTGATACAGCAGATTACGAAAAGATGATTGCCGAGCATACTGAAGCGGTGAAAACTGCTTATGCTGACGGTGACGGAAGCTTCCTTTCGGGTATTCAGGGTGCTGATGCCTTTGCGGCAGAGTGCGGAGCAGGGGATGAGAGAACAATTGCCAATCTTACAGAAAAATACACGTTACTTAAGCAGTTTGATACGGGTATTTTCGGTACGCTCAGCCTTATGAATGTTCTCTACTCGTCGGGTAACGGTAATCTTGCTACAGAGCTTCTTGCAAACAAAAACACGGTTTCATTTGAAACAATGAGAAAAGCAGGTGCTTCTACAATCTGGGAAAACTGGAATGCAGAATCGTCACATTCTCATCCTATGTTCGGTGCAAGTACGGTTTACCTTTTCAGGGATATTCTCGGTATTAAGCAGACCGAAAACTCAGTAAGATACAATGAAGTGATAATTGAACCCGTTTTTGCGGATACTCTTGATTTTGCAAAGGGATATATTACCACTCCTAACGGTGAAATTTCCGTCGGTTGGGAACGCATTAACGGCAGAGTTTCGGTTGCAGTCAATATTCCTGACGGTGTTGATGCAACATTCAGATGTGAAGAAATATCAATGCCGTTGAAGGCAGGATCAAATATATTCGACATTTAAGTTTTGATTGTTGCGTAATTGTGACAAATAAATAAAAATCATTACTAAAACCCTTGTTGCACTTGACAAAAGTGACAACGAGGGTTTAAAATTATAATTGATAAGACACGGAAGTGTTTATTAGTATTGAAGAAAGGAGGAAAATTTATGAAAAGGAAAATTTTTGTTATTGCAGTTTCGATGGTTTTATTGTTAATCTTTGCAACAGTGGTTTCTTCTGCTGACGGTATAACTGCACAGGGAACAGGTTTCACAGATATTCCTTTCTCCAACGGTTACAGAGGCTATTGTATCGATGCTGAACTCAAAGGTGCAGCTTCAAACGACAATTTCACGGTAGCTGATGATACAAGCGTAGCAACGAATAATAAGGACAAAACCGATGTTTCGCAGAAGCTCAAGTTGTTGTTTGTATTAGGCTTTGAAGATTTGTTTGTCTCTGACGGCAACGGTGGATATGTCCTTGATTTCAACAAAAAAGACTCCGTATTGCCGAGAGCTGTCTACGCTCTTACAGATAACAGCTATAACTACGGCGAATCAAAGACGCTTGTGACAAAAGTGAATGAATACACAGGCCCTGAAATTCCCGATAACGGTCATCAGATTATACTTAATAATGGTGATGTTATAACTTTCCATTTCGCAGTAGCAGAGCCTCAGAATGCAGGTCAGCAGTCGTTCTTCCTTTATAGAATTGAGGTTTCAAAAGAACTTCCTCACGAGCACGACCACAGTGATGAGTGGTCATCAGATGAAGATGAACATTGGCACGAATGCGATTGCGGTGATAAGACAGACGTTGATAAGCACGAAGGAAATACACCTGACTGCGTAACACCGTCAACTTGTGATAAGTGCGGTAAGGAACTTGCAGATGTAGATTCTGAAAACCATACAGGTGAAACAGTAATTAAGAATGAAAAACCTGCAACGGAATTCGAAGACGGCTACACAGGCGACACATATTGTGCTGATTGTGACACTCTTCTCGAAGAAGGCGAAGTAATTCCTGCAACTCACAAACACGACCACAGTGACGAATGGTCATCAGATGAAGATGAACATTGGCACGAATGTGATTGCGGTGACAAGACAGATGTTGAGAAGCACGAAGGTAATACACCTGATTGCGTAACACCGTCAACTTGTGATAAGTGCGGTAAGGAGCTTGCAGACGTAGATCCTGAAAACCATACAGGTGAAACAGTAATTAAGAATGAAAAACCTGCAACGGAATTCGAAGACGGCTACACAGGCGACAAGCATTGTGCAGACTGTGACGAACTCCTTGAAAAGGGCGAAGTAATTCCTGCAATAACAGATCCCGAAGAACCGACAGATCCTGAAGAGCCTACAGATCCTGAAGAGCCTACAGAACCTGAAGAACCAACAGATCCCGAGGAGCCTTCAGATCCCGAGGAACCGACAGATCCTGAAGAACCTACAGATCCTGAAGAGCCTACAGAACCTGAGGAACCGACAGATCCTGAAGAGCCAACAGAACCTGAGGAACCGACAGATCCTGAAGAACCTACAGATCCTGAGGAGCCTACAGAACCTGAGGTACCCACAGATCCCGAGGAACCGACAGATCCCGAGGAGCCAACAGATCCTGAGGAACCTACAGAACCTGAGGAACCGACAGATCCTGAAGAGCCAACAGAACCTGAGGAACCCACAGATCCCGAGGAACCCACAGATCCTGAGGAACCCACGGATCCTGAAGAGCCAACAGAACCTGAAGAACCGACAGATCCCGAGGAGCCGACAGATCCTGAAAAGCCAACAGATCCCGAGGAACCTTTAGATCCCGAGGAACCTACAGATTCTGAAGAACCTACAGATCCTGAAGAGCCTACAGAACCTGAGG
>JAZNPE010000004.1:0-27196 GCA_045589535.1 Acutalibacteraceae bacterium
AATGAACTTGACAGATGAACAGATTATAAAGGCTTTGGAGTGTTGTGGTGGTAATGATATGGAATGCAGAGATTGCCCAGCTTTTGAAAACAATTTAGGTTGCATTCGTATAACTATGCAAACCGCCCTTGACCTCATCAACCGCCAAAAGGCAGAGATTGAAAGGCTTGAATCTGATTGTAAAACACTTTCTGCTGTATTGTCAAGAGGAATAGAATCACAGCAAGAGGCAATTAAAACTTTTATCGGTTTTTTAGAAGAAAACGCCAAGATTGAAGTTTTTAAACGACCTAAATTAAACCTTGACTGTGAAGCAAAATTCCTTTATATTGATGATATTAAACGGCTTGAAAAAGAATTTTGGGAAGGTGATTCTTAATGGCTTATTCTGTTTTGTTTGATAAACCTTATTCGGCAGATAAAATTGCAGAAGCTCTTGCTGTGCAATGGGCTGTTGTTAATGGAGCGTGTGACAATTGTATGTATTTGGAAAATTGCGCAAGCAACAAAAACTTTAAGTTTCCTCAAGACGCTCTTTGTATGTTGAAAAAGGGTGAGTTTAAATGATTAACTACTTTGTTTCATATTTTTATAAAACAACAACATATCAAGAGGGTTTTGGAAGTCTTGTGTGCAAATGCAAAAGGTTTATAAACACAGAGGATGATATTAAGGAAATAATTGCAGAAATAGCTCATAGCGGAAATTACGCAAAAATTATTATTTTGAATTTAACCTTACTCGGTGCTGTTGAAAAAGAAAGCGAAGGTGACAACAAATGTTAATCCAAGGCATAATCCGAACTCTTGACGAGTTAGGTAGAATAGTAATACCAAAAGAATACCGCAAACATCTGAATATCAAAGAAGGGCAAGACCTTGAACTTGTCGTTGTTAACGATTTTATTGTTATTGGCAAGGCAAAGAAAGAGAATGAAGGTGAGGAAGAATGACCGAAACCAAATACACCGAAATCTTTAAACTCAAAGAAATGCTTGAAGAAGCCAATATACCTTTTGTTTATACGGATAGAAGCTTTCCGTTTACCAACCCTCTATGTGACGGTACAACAAAATTTGCTCATTATCACATTGAATATCCCGAAGGTGTGCCAACCGACAAGCGTGTGTGTTCTGTAATACAAGGTTATGGAACATGCGGGGGGCAACATAATTTGCTTGAAATTATGGGCTTGCTCACTCCCGAAGAAGAACAAGACGATACTGTGTGTGGTTGGCTCACAGCAGAAGAAGTGTTTGAAAGGATAAAACATCATTACGAAACGGAGTATAACAAATGAACAAAAAAACAATTATTATAATGAACGTTGTCGTGATGATAATGTGGTTAGCAACAATAATTATCAACCTGTTGTCAGACAACATATCAAAAATCAGTTACGGAATGTGTGGTTTTACTCTTATTCTTTCGTGGATATTTAAAACGGTAAGTGATGTTCGTGTATGTGAATTATACGACCACAACAACAAACTGCTTCACGGCTATGTTGAAATGATGCAAACCATATTTAAGAAAGAAGAAGAACAATGACCATTAAAGAACTCCGTTTAAAAACAGGAATGACACAAAAGGTTTTTGCGGAATATTTTGAGGTTGAACTTGATACCTTGCAAAATTGGGAGCAAGGAAGAAGACGATGCCCCGCACCTCTGCTCAAACTTATGGAATACAAACTCAAAAAAGAAAAACTCATATAAAACACGAAAGACACCCCGTAATGGAGTGCCTTTCTTTTTTATCCGCAGTAAATCAAATCACCGCTTGTATACTATTTGGTTTTCGGTTTTGTTGCTATGCGGATTAATCTTCAAGTTCTCTCATACAACGCTTGATAGCCTCACGTTCTTTGGGGTCAGTAGCTTCGTGCATCATTTCCTCAAGGCGTTCTTTCATATCTCCACCGTCACGGGAATAACCGCCACGCATACCGCCCATACCGCCTCTTGCATAAGAAGAACCGCCACGATATGAACCTTCTTCGGAATAACCACCCTCACGGGAATATCTACCCATAGAATCACGTCTTGCGTTTCTGCCTCTGCCTCTTGCATAGGAACTACCGCCTGCATAGGAAGTGCCGTAGATTCTGCCCTCACCCATATACTGTCCGTCTTCGGAATAGCCACCGTCTTCAAGCATTTCGATTTTGTCAAGATTCTTGATAGTATCGGTAAGCTTGTGAACACGCTCGATTTCCTGAACAGAGGGTTTTGCGTTAGGGTTCTTTGCCATTTTCTCTCCGAACTCCATAAGCTCGTTCATAAGAGTTTCTTTAATTCTGTGCATAATCGTTCTCCTTTCTTTTAAGCAACACGGTCAATGATGATGTTTGCGTTTTCAACTTCGATTGCCGTACCGTCAGAGATATTTTCAACTGATACAGTAACGCAACAACCGCAGGGAATAACAATGAATGTTGATACGCTAACGTTGAAAAAGTCACCGATAGCCGCAGGTGTTACCGTTGCAACCGCATTGCCAACGGTTTCTCCGTCTTCCTGCAAAGCGATACTTATAGGTGCAAGCACACCGCCTTCGTCAGCGGGAGCAACCGCAATGTTAGCATTGAACTGTACCTTGTAGATTGTCTTGCAGGTGTTTGAAGCACCTTTAAGCCTGAATATGCCTGAACCGCTTCTATGAGTTACATAACCCTTTCTGCAAGCTCTATCACCATCAAGAAAAAGAACATTTTCATCTTCTGCCACAATCTGTGACGGAATGTATGAGTATTCTGCTGCCATAATATAAAATCATCCTTTCATTAAACAAAAAGGCGGCAAGAATAACCCCACCGCCTTAAAACATTATCGGTCAATAACCGAACATTCCGCTTAAAGCGAAAAGTAGTTATTATTCAATTAGAATGAGCCACAGCCTGTGTTACAGCCACTTGCGTAGTTTACTGTGCCACAGCAATTTGTGGGAAATGTAACGGGCTGAGGGGGCTGAACAACATACGCAGGTGTGGGGCAATCAGCACCAAGTCTGCGGATAATTTCCGCTGTCTGTGCTTCCTGATTTGCTGTGATAAACGCATTCTGTGCCGACTGTGAAGCCGCAAATTTAAGGCTCTGATTTTCGGCGGTAAGAGTTGCAATCTTATCATTGGTAAGGAAATCAAGAATTGCTCTGCTGTTTGCGTTTGCGTTGTCGATAATATCTCTTGTAGTGTTCTGAATGGTGTTGCGTGTGTCGCAAGCCTGTGTAGCCATATCATAACGGACACTATCAATAGCTCTCTGTGTTGCACAGCAGCAATCGGCAAGCTGGTGTGAAAGACCATTAATGCCTGCCTGTGTCTGATAACCATTCTGCAGAATAGCTGTGTTCACGCCATTAAATCCCTGACAAAGAGCGTTTTCAATTGAATCAAGGTTGTTGAGAACTGCGGAGTTGTTAAAACCTGCGGCAAGGTCTGCCTGTGTGGCAGGAACACCGCAACCGCAACCATAATAACCGCCGTTACCCTGACCGCCGAAGCCACCGCCAAAACCTCTGCCGCCCCAACCAAAGAGCAGAAGAATGATAATCCACCAAGCACCGTTTTCACCGCCAAAGCCAAAACCGTCGTTGTTTCTTGTTACGGCTGCTACGTCAGCAGGTGACATATTTTCGTATGACATATACATTTTCCTTTCGTAAAGTTAATTTATGCTGAACCGAGCCGTACGCTCTCGGTATAAGCCTTATTTCATCATTTGCATTATCTGATTTGCTATTTGTGAATATTGATTAAATTGGTTTTGCGACATCTGACCCGATTTTATAAGCCTTTCGACCTCTGTTTTCGGGTTGCCCTTAAAGGTCCGTTGCATCTGTTTTGCCTGCTGAATAAGATTTGCGAATGGATTGTTATTGTTGCCGAGGGCATTAAATAAAGCATTAGCCATTTTCGGATTCTCCCTTCGCTTTCTTTTCTACTTTTTTAGGTGTGTTATTAAAGGGCAGAGAAGCCAATATTTCGTTGAGCTTGTCATAGGTGACAAAGTTATCAAAGTTAACCTCACAATCGTTTTTAGGGACATTTACGGGCAAATTAGAGGGGTTCTGTGTGCGTTCTTTGTAGTCAAACACTCTCAAAGGCAATGGCATACCGCTTGCGTCGCTTGTTTTGAGGTAAAACACGCTCGATTCACTATCAAGAAGCATTACTGTTGTGTTTGGAGCAACAGGAAAAGACTTTGCCGCACTTTCACCCTGAACCCATACAATGCCATTACTTTGTGGTTGTGGAGTTGGCTGTTGCATCTGCATAGGCTGTTGCATTGGCATTTGCTGACCTCTTAACTGATTTAACATATCGGGCATTGCTCCATTGTTCGGGTAATAGGGATTGTAATAAGCCATCATTTAACTTCCTTTCTGCTCCAAAAATATATTGGTATTTCATTTGTGCTATCCCACGAATCGTATACTTTGCCGTTTTCAACCGTAACAACGTGACCTGACAAAGCAACAACATAAGTGCCTTGCGGATAATCGTTGCAGAAATCGGCTATTGTGTAACAATCAGGGCAAGTGTCAGGTATTATGTTTCGTTTAAATCCTCTGTTTTTGAGATACGCTCCCCAAACAGCATTTGCTGACGGCATATCGCTCATTATGAAGCCGTAAATACAAAGCCATAAGTAGGTTTTATCCCACGATTGATTTAACGCTTTGCTTAATGCTCTTACTGTGCAATCCCCCACTCTCTTTGCCGAGGGGTTGGGATTGAATGATTCCCACTTATCCATTGATATCGTCAGGCACAAAAGGCTCGTTATCGTAAGAATCGCCGTTGTAATAAATCATTTAAAATCACTCCGTTTATTTTATGTTGTAACTTAATTGTAAATAAAAAAAGAGCCGTCTACGAGCAAGTAAACGGCTGTATTTCGTCTGTATTTTGACTGTATTTTGGGTATAAAAAAGACACCGACTAATAGCCGATGCCTTTTAAGGTTATATGTGGTTTATGATTTTGTTTTGGGTTTTGTAAATAATTGATTTAATTTGCTGAACGGACATATCAAATTCTTCTGCAAGAGGTTCTAACAATATGCCGTCAAGCAATCTGCGCTTTATAATTTTTCGGTCACGCTCATTGAAAATCCACTCGTCAATGATATGTTCCCATTCACTACGGGGTTTATTGTAATGTTCAATGTTCATTCAATTACCCCGTTATCTTCTGCGCCTTTTTGTACCTTTGGAATTGCCGTTCTTTTTAGTTCGTTTGCGTTTCTTCTGTACCGTAACTTTCGCCATTATAAACATTACCGTCATTGCCTATGTAATTTGCAACGCCGTCTTTGCCGTCAACTGTAATGGTTTCCGTACTTTCATAATCATAAGAACACCAAGCATAGAGCCATACAAGATTACTTGCAAACAGCATAACAACTGCAAGTACAAAAGCAATAAGCATTCTCTTAACATGTCTTTCGTTTCGCATCTGTGCCGATTCATAAACAATATAAGGAACGCTTTCAACGGTTTCCTTTCTGTCAAGATTTTCAGGGATATTGTTTTCTGTATTCATCGTTATTTCTCCTTTAAGTTTTTTTCATATTAACATTATTCATTAACAATGTCAAACAAAAAGCTGTTCAATCCAAAGGAGAAAACCGAGTATATTCAGAATTAAACTTTCAACCCAATAATGGTCGGGCTGTGTTAAAAGGTTGAGTATAATTTCAAGAAGCATTTAACCACCCCTTAAGGTTTTATCAGTTTACCGCTTTTTGCAAGGTTTATAAGCTGAATATTCTGCTTTGCCGTGCCTTTATAATCGCTGATACCGTTAACTTTGGCAATAGGCATTCTCTTTTTGTAAGAGCCACGCATTGAAAAATCAACGCCGATTGACTTAAATACCGTATCAATCAAAAGTGATTTACCGTCATATTTAGAAAAATAAACCACTTTCGGTTTTGTTTCCGCAAGCTTTACGGTAGGCTTTGTTGTATTTATGTCGGGATATTCAATCCACGGACAAAGACCCCACTTTTTCCAACCTCTTTTATCAAGGTCGGTTTCAACAACACCATAATTAAAACCTCTTGCCTCGATTACCTTGCCGTTGCCGATGTAAACACCTATATGACCTTTTGACCATACAAGAACACCGGGAATTTCGGGCATTTCATCAACGTAACCCCAAATCTTGCATTTTGCCAACATATCATTTGCGCTAACATCGGGCGTTTTACCATAATCAGGTTTTGATGTGGGAGTGTCGCTCCACAAATAGCCTTTAATCAGACCGACACAATCATGCACTCTCTGTCCGAGCTGTGAATTGTATTTTTCCATACGCTCATTGCCATAATGTGCAGGATATTGTTTTTTCTTTGCCGTCAAAAGGCTTTTTGTTGCTGTGTTACCAAATGTGCCGTACCAATAAGGCTTGCCTAACTGTGCTTTTGCATATGCAACAAGACCTATGTTTGTTTTACTCATATTCACCAAGTCCTTCCTCAATAGATTCTGTGATTTCTTCTGTTGTTGGCATTATTTCATCAATTTTGCGATAAAGCCAATTTTGTATCATGTTCCAAATAGCCGATATGCCTGCGGCTACGCCTGCAATTAACATTGACAATCCTATTCGTTTAAGAGTGTCAAGGTCAGTTACGCCAAAGATACTGTCAACCGATATCGCAGAAACAAAAGCCTGTGCAAATGTTTTTCCTGCTCTTGCAAGAATATCTTTGACCTGTTCTTTTGTCAGCTTCACAAAATCACCCCTTCGTTAAAATGAGGACATATGCAAACCCTCAAGCTTTTCAACTTTGTGTTTGAGTTCGGTAATTTCTTCATCCACCGATTTTCTCCAAGTTTCAAGCTCTGTTGTCCTTGTTTTTACATTGTTGTATTCATCAACCTTTTTTTCAAGCTGTGCAATACGATACTGTGTCAGTTTTTGTGAAGCCAAAATACCGCCGATTGTACCTATTGCACTACCTGCAAAGGTTATAAGTAAATTAAGTGTTTCGCTACTCATTTTTATCCCCTTTAATAAAGTTATTTTGCAAGGTGTGAATTACACCGTTACGCTCAAATGATATACCGCTGATGTTTCTCCGTATGTGTTTATGTCGATTGAACTACCTGAAAATGATATATCGCAACTTTTTCCGCTTTCTTCTGTAATACTCAAATTATAAGGAAGTCTATTCAACCACAAATTCATCAAGCCATTATCAAAGTCACTGCCGCTTCCGTTAGCTCTGATATCAGAAATTGATATTTTACTTTCGGTCTGCGTGACATTTGCTGTGTATTTTTCCGCTATGAATTCATCAGCAAAGGTTGCAACACCTTCGGTCAATGTAACCTTGAACAAATATCTTTTTGATTCATAAGGCATAACCACTGTGCTTAGCTGCAATCCCGACAAGCCATAGTGAACGCTTTTGATATAATCAGCGTATCTGTTCGCAATAGCACCATATATCAACACGCCTTTTTCTTTCGCATATTCCATTGCTTCTTTTGAATTTTCCATTGTTGTATCCCACGCATCATCATTCGGAAATGGGAATAAACAAACAAGGCAATTTCCAAGTGCAATAGCTGTGTCAATGTGTGCCTGTGTTAAAATTGTACTCGAAGTTAATACATTTGAAAGCATAACTCTATCATTCAGATTTCTAAATATCTGTAAGCTCTCAACAGTGAAACTGTTAATAATAGAATTTTCAACCATATTGTATTTTTCAAGCAAGTTTAATACAAGCGGTGCGATAATATCTATATATTCGTCACGAACAGTTACGAAGGCAACTTTATCATATTCACGGCAAATTTTGATATATTCTTCAAAAGTTGTCATATGGGTTCTGTGTCCTAAATGATTTAACATTTTGTTATTTATAGCGTGATAAGAATTTAAACATTCATCAAGGGTCATTTCCCTTATTACCCTTGCGTTGTTTTTGTCATAACTCTTTAAATAGCCGTTATCATCATAGGTAAGCCCTGCATCGTGACACATTATTAAACCATTATCAGAAGTAAGTCTGACATCGCCTTTGACTGCATCGAAACCTAATTTGCAAGCGGTCAAATAAGTTTCTCTTGTGTTTATTGGAGCGAAGCTATCAAAGTTGGAATACGATATTTTTAAAAACTTATTGCAAAAATGCGGTAAAGCTTTTTCGGTGTCAATTACCAAACGAGGTAATCTATATTTACCGTAACCCACACCATATTCAACATACTCAACCGTTCCCCAATCTTTAGGCTCAGAACCCTCATATATCATTACTTTTGGTGATTCCGTTGGATAATAGTTATTGAATTGCACTATATGAAATCCCAAATAAGCCGCATTTGATATATGACAAGTTTTTAAAACCTTTCCGTTGGGTTTTGCTGTATTCCACGAATACTGTTTTATAAAGTTTTTGTTTTCGTCATATGCAAAAGCATACCCGTACACGCCAGATGACGGTAACAAAGAATGGTCACTCATATAAAATATGAAATTGTATTCTTTTGTTTTGTCTAACGGTATTAAGTCTTTTGTTCTTACCGTTGCTGTTGAAATTTCTGTTGCACCCGTTGTTGCGTTGTATTTTTCGCCGTGTACTATGTTGTCAGGGTCGAACAAGTTGCCATTAAGATACTGAACATCTGATAAGGGTTCAACCGCTTCTTCCGTAATAAACCCGCTATCATTTTCAAGCTGACTTGTTTTTGTGGGAACTTCAGGGATTTCATCAATTACGGCGTTTTTGATTTCTTCCTTATCAGATTCAGTAAAAATATAATCTTTGCCCGGTTCGCCTTGAATTGCAGGAATAGGAATATAATTGCCCTTGTCGTCTCTTACTCTTAAAATAGCCATAAAATCACGCTCCTATTTCTTCGTCAATTGTCACAATTGATTCTTCGGTTATTTCACCGATTGAAAGTCTTATAAATGCCATAGAGCCTTGCGACGGAGAATATGAATAAACTTCGTTATTTTCCGTCATGTCGTTTGTACTGACAGCGTTAATGAAGTTCTTGTTTCCGTCGTATATGACAATATAAGAAACGCCTGTTGAGCCTATCATCGTTACATTCGCAATTCTTATTGTCTGACCTGACAAGCAAGGAATAAAGCCTGTGCAAGACATACCTTGTTCAGTTTTTTCTTCGCCTGTCGAAGAACTCAGTCTTGTGTCTGTTTTATATCCATCCTCGCCGTTTGTTCCAACATACTCTGTTCCGTCTGCTTCTATAGACAGCGGAATTTGATTTTTATAAGCCGAAAGTAAAGAGAACTCTCTGCTGTTTCCTGCGCCGATTTTAGTGATGTAAGCTATACAATTTACTTTATCGATGGTGACTACATCAAAGCTCTGTTCAGTGATTGTTCCTTTGACACGTTCGGCGCACAAATCATCAAGGTTTTCAGTTTGGCTGTCACACCTTGTTGTAATAACAGGTACACCGGAAACTGTTTCCGACAAATTCATATCTACATGAATATGTCCTGCAAAACAGCCGAGCACTCTTCCTTTTGCACCTGTGAAATCCACATCAACGTTTACATATTCCCAAGTGTTTTCAGTTCCGAAAGACTTTGCGTAAGTTTCTCTGCAGTTGAAAGCTGTCAGCAGTTCTCTTATGAGTGGAATGTCACTTCCTAACAGAAAATAATCGTTGTTTCCGTCGCCATTATAATCAAATCCGTCTATAACAGGAAAATGAGAGCCGACTATGATATTCCAATCCTCAGAAGGAATACTATCTAACGCTTCAATGGTCATATCAAACTGTGACTGAGTGCATCTGAATGTACGCATAGTATTATTGACTGCCGTTCCGTCAGAGTTCGTTTCATGCTTTACACAATGAGTATTAAGTATGATATAACGAACCTTGTTAGCAGTATCATCAATATAATATCCCGTTCCGCTTTTATCGAAATGAACACCGTCAACACAGCTTACAGATCTGTAAATGCGCTCATACATTTTAGCAGGAGAATAGTTGAAACAATAATAATCTGTTTCTGAAATTTCGCCGTCACCGTTTGCGTCGTACTGCCCCCATGCGCCGTCATGGTTGCCCTGTGTTAATAAAGCACGCCCTAAAATTGGCTGCAACATTGTTTTTGCACCGATAAAACTGTTTTCCATTTCTGCTTCGCTTGCAACAGCAGCACGAGTTGTTAAATCACCAAAAATAAGAGCATATTTGATGTTACACTCATCCATTATCTTTTTAGCTAACAACGGTGATTGTTTTCCAAGGTTCTGCTCGTAGTGCATATCAGTAATTACAACAAAACTAAAACAGTCTTTACCGCCTTTTTCTTGATTTGCCTTGATATCTGAAATTTTTTCTTCAAGATAATCATTCCAATAATCAGGAATAAAAATTGTTTCGGGTATGGCAGTTATATCTCCCGTAGGGTCAATCTGCACATTATATCCGTCGGGCATATCACCTGAACCTACATAAACACCACTCACACCTTGTTTACCCTCTTTGCCTTTGAGGTTAGGTGTTGTAATAGTTTCATCAGGTGTTGACAATGTTAAAACATATTCGTATTCGGTATCGGTTTTAACATCAATATCAAGTTGACCCGAAGCACCGCTTCCACCACCTGAACCACTCGCAGGCAAGACCACAGAAAACAAATCAGTTGTTTTATTTTCTTCTTTTCTTTGCATTTTCAGGGTTGAACCATCAACGCTTGCAAAGTTTGGAACACTTGATTTGGTGGCATAGTAAGTCAACTTGTCTGTTATATCTTCTTGCGTTGCTAACACATTTCTTCCACCATTAAATGTAGGTCGTGTTAATGCGTTGTTTATACCAAGCAAATCAAGAATATTTTTATTGTCATGCCAATGCCTGTTTTCGGTGTTTGTTTCAATCTGTTCTGTGAGTTCCGCAGAAATTCCACCGCCACCATCTGCGCCCTCGATAAGTTTGCCATCAAAAAGCAATTTGCCGTTTTCCGAGGTTGTAAGCTTATCAAGAGTGTCAACGTTATCTTCAAGCGTTTCTCTGAACCAAGTGTTTAAAGCAATTTCAGAATAAACATCAGGGTTTTCCGCATCAGCAATAACATCTGTGCCATGTGCTGAATTTCCAAACAAAAGAGTTATCATAGCAGACTTTCCAAGATAATCGCCTTTTTCATCGTATGCCTCAAGCTGAACACCAAGGTCATAATCTTGTGTCAACTGTTGCCATAGCGGAACACGGATATCTTCGTCAGCATTAAAAAACTTTGAATGTATTACTTCACCGTTAGTCATAAAGGCAACGGAATACATTGCCCCTATGACATCAACAGGTTTCACAATAACAAGTTCGGTTGCGTTGTGTTCACCGAGATATCCTGCTTCAATAAGCGAAGTATTGAAATCAATCATCAAGTGTCGCATTTTCGGAAACCTCACTTTCTGTGTTTGTTTCTTCTTCGATTAACTGCAAAAGCATTTGTTCAGCACCTACAAGAGCGTTGAGATTTGCTTTTGTTCGTTCAATCTGTGAACGGATTTCCGCAAGTTTTGTGTTGAGTTTGTTAAGCACTTTATATTTCCCCTTTCTATGATATTGCTCGTGTTCCGTTGGCATCAGCAACATATAACACGCCATTAAGCATATATATTTCGGCGGTGGTGTCTCCATTAGAAAACCTTAAAGAAGGAGTATATGAATCTAACAATTCATAGACTCTACACTTAGCCTGTAAACACGGTTGTAAGCTTGAGTAAGAATTAATTTGCAACGTTGCCGTATTGGAACCCGTTTTAAAAGAAAGCGGAGAAGTAACAGGCGACAAAATCTCTATTGAATTGTTAGATAACGCTATGCCCGTACCGTTTGCATTTTCTGCTGTATCTCCAATACCAATTTCGACTATATTGGGGCTGTAAACCATAAGCCTACGGTTGTTAACAGTTCCTTGAGCCAACCAACCTTCTATACCACCCAATTGATAAGAATTTGTATAAAAATATTTAAGTGTTCCTGAATCAAACCGTGCAAAAAAGTTGCCATCCGAAGATGTTGAAACAATTTCGCCTGCGTCAAGGTCAAAATATGTTTGTTTATCAACAGAAGAAATTCTACCATTAACAATAGCTTCGCCTTTGTTCGCAACATAAACCTCAAAATCTTTTAAATATGAATCCACATAATTTCCAAAAGAAGCAAAAGTAATACAATAATATCCGCTTTCGGCAACAAGATATCGTGTTGAATGATTCACTTCTTTGTTAGCCGAATCACTTTTTGTGTTTATAAAGGTTTTGCCTGCTGTTTCCCCTTTTTTCTCAAGCGTTACTTCCATATATCTTGTGGAATTTGAGGTTGTTTTGACATAAGATTTAAAAGAAATTAAAACGGTAGAACCTGACGGGCAAAAAAAATAAGGCGATTTAATAATTGCGTATGTGCTGTAAGTGCTTGTTGAAACTGTAATTTTAGGCAAATAATTTGTTCCACCATTTGAAATTGTAAGATAGCTTTTGTTAGTGTGTTCTAACCAACTATCAGATGGATAACTTGCACAGTTATTACCATTCCAACCAACATTTAATTTATCTGTTGTTATTGAGCCTGCCGCCAACTTGTCAGCAGTTATCGAGCCTGCTGCAATTTGCATCGCCGTTATTGAGCCTGTATATATTTTTGCGCCGTCAATTAAAGTGGTGTTGTTGGCATGACACCAAGAAGCGACCTTCCCATTAGCTGTATTTGCGACGGAAAGAGCGTTGGAAGCATTGGTGTTTGCAGTATTAGCGGCTGATTGTGCGGAACTTGCTGTAGAATTGGCACTATTAATGGCTTTTGCAAGAACGGGAGTTGTGTATGTAGTTGCTGTAGGGTTTTCCCAAGTAATTTTGCTACGAGTCCATATATATTTACCGCTTGACCATGTTGGCTGTGCAGTTGACCAAGAACCACCCGTTTGTGTTGTACTTGAAGTAGATAAATAATACTGTTCTTCAATGTCCTTTACGCTTTGTCCGTCTGCGCCTGTCGCACCCTCTGCGCCTGTGTCACCATAAACGCCTATCACAACGGGGTCTGTGTGTCCGGCTGAGCCATCTGTGTAATAAGTATATTCAACATTCCAAAGGTATTTATTAATTGGGTCAAGCTGTGGAATGTTATACGAGAAATCTTTATCAATATTTGGAACGTTATTATACGAAGTGCTTGTAGCATATTTTTCAGCACGACTACTGATTGACCTTCCGTATGTTCCTATAATGGCGGGTTCTGTTAGTTGTGATGTTCCGTTAGTATATACAACTTCTTCGTAATTCCACAAATATTTTAAAGTTAGGGTTGTTGATTGAACTTCAACAGTCCAACCGCTTGTATCGGGCGTTACATTACTTGACAAATTGGTTGCAAGATAATAGTTAATAACGTTTGAAATACCTACGCCCGTTGAACCCGAAGCACCTGTTATACATACAGGGTCAGAATAATTGGAAACTCCACCCGAAACAGTTTTAGTCAGAGTCCATATAAAATACCCTTCTTCCCATACGGGCGGTTCTGTTGTAAATTCAGAAACAGGCGGGGCAACAGTTTGAGATTGATTTTTTGCATACAATACATCAACACTTGAAATGTTGCTGTTTGCGGTATCTACAACATCGTTTAGCAGAGATTCAAGCGTAGATGTGTCAACATTACCGCCTACAACAAGTTGGCTCGTGTCAATCTTATCTGCCGAAATTGAACCTGCGGTAATATAATTGCCATTGATATGACCTTGCCCGTTTTCGTCAATATAAATAGCCGCCGCATCAAAACTTTGACCGCCGTTTGAACTGAAACCAATACCGCTACTGTTGGCAAGTATTACGTTTCTATTGCCAAATTCAGTAGAATACAATTTCCAACCCGAATTGCCTTTTGAGGGGTCGTTTTCATCAACAGGAATAAACTCAAAAATACTACCTTTTGTTTGTGTAATAATGTCGGTAGCATTTTTAATTGCTTCTTCCATTCGTGAATACAAGCGGTCAATTTTCTGCTGTGTTGGTGACATCACCTTGTAATTAATTGTTGTTTCACTTTCCCCAAAGCATTCAATTGTTTCGCTTATACCGCCGTCATAATTTAATGTACGCTTCATAACATAAAATGTAGCGGTTGTATTATCAGCATCGGTAATTTTAAAAATTGAACCAGACATATTGGCAGGGCTTCCCCTATATTTTACCTTGCCCGTTCTAAATGAAATTGCTCCATTGGCGATTTTTTTCTCGTAAATAAGCTTTACAAGTTCGGGCGTAATATATGGATTTTCAAAATTGATTGAGTGTCCGCTTGCGTTATCAGGATAAACAATAGGATTGTCTTTTGTGCCTGTTTCAATTAAATTTACTGTATAATTTTTTGAATGAGAAGCACCACCAAAAAATATACTCTGTTTTCCAATTGAACTTGTCGCCGCTTTATACCACTCAAACTCAATCGTCTCCGTATAACTTATCCTTGCAAAGCAACCAAAACAACCTGCTAAATAGGCGACAGTTTCTTTGTCGGTATAATTGCTTAATGTTGAAAACTGCATATTAAGCAGAGAAGAATCAAGTTCTGTAATTTTTTCAGAAACACTTGCACCCAATGTCAAATTATACTTATTGGCAATTTCCGAAAGGATTTGAGTTGCCGTAGCATTTTCAGAAGAAGGTACATACTTTCGAGTCATTGAGTACGACAAATCGTAACCAATGACAGTTGCGTTAACCTTACCGTTTACAAGTGATTTAATTTTTATGCTGTCAACAATAAAACACGGAGATTCCAAATATGATTCACGAGCGCCTTCTTCGGCGGTTCTGTAAAGTGTAAGACTAAGCCGAAACAATCTGCCTTCTGCAAAAACGTTAACCGCATTCTTTAACATATTTACAAGGTTTAAAGTGATTTTGCTACCTGCAAAACAACCCATTGTTATGTTTGAACCTTCTGTTGAATAATCGGAAATAGTAAAGCTTTTAACCCATTTTGTGTTAGCTGAGTCTGTTTGCCATCCTGTACTTTCTTTATAATGAAATGCTGTAACTTCCCATCTACGGGAAGGAGAGGCAACTGAATTATTATATGTTGACGGCGAGCTTGTTAAATACATTTTGTCACCTACACTTCTATAATACTAAACGAAATGTTTTCCCACATAGGCATACCGCTTGCAGTAGAATATATCGGAGTTGTTCTGTCGCCAACATAACAGGTTTTGGTTGTCGTTCCTGACGTTAAAAATGGGTCGGGATAAGTAAAGTTAAACGTAACACCCGATAATGCGTTAAGAAGGTTAGCACATAGAACACGATTTAAAGGTGGGAAAGTGAGTTGCCACTTTATTTTAGTAGCAACTCTATCTCGCATCATTTCTCCGCTTTGGTTTCTGCCTGTTTCTGCACTATCAATGTCTTGAACAGAAAAAACAGCACCGCCGTGTGCAGGTTCAGGAAGCGTGTTCCCGTCAAGAGCAATGCCGGCTATTTTAAAATAATCTGCCATAATTTACCCCCTCTTTTTTTACACTAACAACGGAGTGTTGCCCGTCTGTTTTACGACACCGTTATGCCAATCAACAACAGCCTCACCAAGAACATCAACGTTGGGAAGCATAACAACGATACGCTGACCGCCATTATTACCACCTGCATCACGCATAGCCTGATATACACCTTTATAAATACCATCAACAATCTGCTGATTATTGGCAACTGTAGTTCGCCTGCCGATAGCACCAACCATTTCTGCGCCTGCTTCACGAGCTACAAACAACTGACCTGACGGAATGTTCGTACCACCGCTTGCATACCATTCAACATTAAGTTTAGGTATCTGTGTTGGAATACCAAGAGCAGAAAGAATTTTGTATTTCCAATCGGAAGGTGGAAGGTCTTTAGCAGTCCACTCAATGTGTGGTTTTTTGACCTTGAAACTCGGCAACTCAAGATTGCTCCACCAAGATTTCAAGTTATTCCAAATTTCTTTAGCACCATTCCAAAAACCCTGTATTGTGTTTCTACCAAAATCTGTAAAAACAGTAGAGGGTGAATGAATGCCAAACACGGTTTTGACAATATTTTTAAGTTCTTCCCATAAGCTACCCCAAAATGTAGTGTGTTCTGCTGATTGGCTTACTTCTTTTGCGCCTGAGTCAAAAGCACTTACAATGTTTCTACCATAATCAGTCATTTCGGCAATGGTAGTGTCTTTGCTTGCGGTGACTTGTGAAGCCCAATCCGAAGATGCTCCATTAGCAATAGCAAGTTGCTCTGAATAGTACTTTATCGCATTGCTTTGTGCATTATATGCAAGTGTTGAGTTATTAAGCGCAACAGAAGAAACATCAACAGCTTCACTTGCTTTATTAAGTCTTGCTTCTGCTTCAAGAATGTCTTTGTTAAAATTTTTTTGATACCAACTTGCATCAGCGGTCATTTTCATATACTTCTGATATGCAGAGTTGTATTCTCCCCAAGCGGCGGTATTTTTTCTTGTAGCCACTTCCATATCATACTGTGCCTGATATTGGTCTTTGTATGCTTGTGTAAGCATATCTTGCAAAGCTGCCATTTTTGCTTGTTTTTCAAGAGCATCAATGACATCATATATGCTGTCTTTTGTTTCAACTATTGTTCCTGTTGTTTCGTCAATAGACAACTTAAGACCTTCAAGACCCATATTATTTAAAGCATCAACCTTGACACGCATTAATTCCATTTCATAGGCTGATTTGTTTGAATTTTCACTTAAAGCATAGATTTCATCAGCAAGGTTTCGAGCTGCACCAACAGAAATGTTAACATCAGAAAGTTTGTCAAGACCTCTTGCAAGATTATCAATTCCCGTTTGGCTTCTTTCTATGATGCCGTTGCTTTCGCTAATGACATTTGCCATCACCTTGTAATTTTCGGTTAGTTCGTATGCATCAATTGCCGCATCTTCCATGCCATCATGATAACCCTTAAATGAAAAAATAACACCTACAGTCAGACCGATAACTGCTCCTATTCCTGCACCAATAGCACCGCCAACAGCACTACCGATTAACGCTCCACCTGCCGCAGAAGCCAACACGCCAAGCGTTGTTTTAACATAATCTAAAAAGTTAGGTATTAAAGCGTTGCCCGCATCATATGCACCGTTATATGCCATAGTAACGCCTAAAACTACCAAACCTATTCCTGCGGCAATTTTTGCAACTTTACCAAGCTGAACACCCGATTCTTTTGCTTGTTTGATAAAGTTTTTCATTGAGGGAATTAATGATGTGCCGATTTTCCATGCAGCTAAAGCACTTCCAACCGCTGTTGCATAACCGCTTATCTCTTTAAGTTTATGCTTTACGTTGTCAAGGTCTTTGTTAAGGTTTTTACCTAAAAAATCATATTCTTGTAAACCCATATCAAAGCCAACGCCACCGCCTGAACCTGCACCCGATGTTCCGCTTGATGTATCATTAAGTCTGTTGATTTCATCAAAGCCCATAAGAGTGCGTTTAAGTTCTTTTGCGGAACTATTGGCATCGTCAAGGTCTGTCGCAATATCACCAACAGATGCACTTGCAGACGAATAATCGACTTCGGGTAATGTAAATCCAAAAAACAAAGCAATCCCTTCGGCTGCTTCCCTTGCAGCTTGTGCCATAGCAATAAGGTATGGCAACATTTTATTAAGTAAAGGAATTAAAACATTGCCTATTGCTCTTGATAACTGCTGTACCTGTGCTTTCAAAATTCTTGTTTGGTTAGCGGGAGACTCAAGGGTTCGTGCCATATCGCCCTGCACCTGTATAACCTGTGACATAATAGCGTGATAACGAAGCATTGATTTTTCTGCTTGTGTCATTGCTGTTATTTTCTTTTCGATACCAAGAGCGTGTGCTTCTTCTTGCAACCTTGCTTGTGACAAGTCATAACCTAATCGTCTTAAAGGTTCAAGTTCGCCTGCCAAACCCGACTGTAACTTTAACATAGCATCAGAAACAGGTATGTTATAAAAAGAAGAAATGTCATAACCCAACTGCGTGAGGTTTTTTGACATAATAGCCGCTTTATCTGCCGCAACACCAAAACCCGTAGCAAGAATGTTAAATGTGCCTTGTGCTTTTAGCCATTCAGCAGGGTCAATACCCATAATTTGGCTTACTTTTTCGGCATATTTTTGAGCTTCACTTGCATATTCACCCATAGCAACAGTAAACAAGTTAAGGTTTTCGGTGTATTCCATGCTTTTATTAACCGCATTGCCGAGGTATCGCATTGTCTGAATAAAAGCGGCACTTTTAAGCATATTTTTAATGCTTGCACCAAACGCATTTATTTTGTTTGTAGACTTTTGACTTTTCTTGCCTATGCCTTCGATGTCGCTTGCAAGTCCATCAAGTTTATCCGTGTCACCCGTAACCTCAACATTAATCACAAGATTATCTATTTCAGCCATTATCGTCACCCCCTTGTTTAAATTTATGATTAATCATCACAGACATAGCCGCAAACTTGTTCATCATAGCTTTTTGTTTGCGTTCCATTTCTTTCTGTTCTCGTTCTTTTTGTTCCTTGACAGTAAGTGCATAAGGTTCAACGCTGTATTCGTGAATCTTTGCGTTCTTTGACGGGAACGAAACAAGAATAGGTGCAACATCACACAAAGCTTCAAAAAAATACATTCCTTGCAACCACATCTGCTCGTTTGTTTGTTTTTTCTTTAATTCATAAGCTTTTCGGTAATACTTTGCTCGTTCAGGTTTACCAAACCAAAACTCGTCATAAGTCATACCGATGCTCATATAGAACGGACATTGTTCTTCAAAAATTTTTTGGTAAGAAAAAGGGGCAGAAGTTTGACCTTCCACCCCGTTATGGGTAGACAGTTCACTTACCCATTCTGCTCCCAAGTTAAGTTTCCCTCGTCACCGCTTTCGGGTTCGTCAAACAAGCTGTTGCCCGTTTCAAGATAAAGTTCGACGAGAGCCTTAATAAGCTCCTGTTTTTTCGGCATCTTTTCGTAGATTTCGTCAACAAGGTTGCGTTTAATTCCTCTCTGATACTTCTGAAAAGCATAGTAAAAAAGCATAGGAATGTAAGTGTTGGGCTTTTCGTAAACGTTTTCCACCTTAAAGCCCTGCTGTTCAAGAAGCACAGCCGTATTTCTGTCAAAATCAAGTGTATAATTTACACTCTTATAGGTAAATGTAACTGCGTTTGCCATAATTTATTTCTCGCTTTCTTTTATTTATGCAAATTCAATTGGTGTCGAAGGTGCAATAGTAATATTCATACCCACAACTTCGTTTACACCGCCACCCGTAGGATTGACGGACATTTTGCCTTTAAATGAAAACTTGCCGTTATGACCGTCAGGCTTACCGGTAGAATCAGCACCAAACCAAACCGCATATTCTGTGCCTTCATCCGAGGCAAGGTCGGTTTTTGACTGTTCATCAAGCATTGAATACGAATCTTTTGTATAGTTAGCATCAAAAGAGAGTGCTTCAAGGCTCTGAATACCAGGAATAGAAGTTGTCATATTGTCCGAAAGTGTTGTTGTGTCAAGTGTTTCGGGAGAACCGCCAAGGTCAGGAAAACTTTTAATATCAACAAGTTTATCGTAATCGCTTACGCCTTTTTTCATTAGAAACACCTGATATGTTGAAATAGCCATAATCAATAACCCCCGTAAATAGTATCGTCTTTTCCAACTATGCCTACATATCTACCCATCATTCGAGCAACAGTAGGGTCGTTGGAAGCTGTAAAAGGTTTAGACATTCGCCTAAAACCTATTTTTCTGTATTCGTTGTCAACAATAGAATAAATTGCTTTGCATTCGGCTTTTTTAAACGCTCCGTTGGCGTACACGTTTACTTCGTGCATAACATAGGCGTGGTTTTCTTCGTTTGAACTGTCAAGCGTTTCGGCAACTGTATAGTTATCTGCTTCAACAATAGTTACACAAGGAAGTTCAGGGGGTGCAAGTATCTCTTCGGAACTCATATTAGCTGTCGGATATTCTTTTTTAACAGCCTTTGAAATTCTGTCAAAAACTGGATTTTCAATATCAATCATTTATACCGAAACTCCTCTCTGAAAATTCTTGTTATTTCTGCTCTCATATCTTTTGAAGCATCATACATTGCTCTTGCTGGTGGATTACCCGTTGTGTGAACAGCACCTTTACCGCCAACTGCGTGTCCGAGATTGCCTGTTTCGCCAACATATACCCAACCTTTTGGGTTTAAACCTTTTAGTTTTCCGTATGTGCCGTGAATATAAGTAAGCCCGTTTGGTTCAACAAGTTCGGGATAAGCAACGCCTGTGCCAAACTCAATAAACAAAACTGTTTTGCCCGATGCAATAACTTGATATTTAGTAGCCGAAACTCTTTTAACATCAACTGTTACATCGTTATCGCCTGCATAAAGAGCGTTTGCAAACTTAACCCTTGCTATTCCACCGCCAAGTTCAGCAATCCGTTCTAACGCTTTACTGTATTTGCTTTGCAACTGACCTGAATAGGCTCTTATTTGCCTTGCAACTCTGTCTGCGTTTGTTGTAATTTTTACTGTACCCACTATTACTTCACCTTACTTATTGCAAAAGAAACCGAGTTAAGTGAGCGTGCAACCTTTTTTACAACATAATCAAACATAGGATTGCCATACTTATCGTGTTCCACTTCTTTGTCAACCCACAAAACGGTGTTTTCATCAATTGGAACATTTACATTGTCAAGCACAATAACCTTGTCATACTGTAAGTCATTACCAAACTGTTCAATCTGAACATATCCGCTTGAAGCCGAAATATTGCCTTTGCATTCAACAGGATTGCTATACAAAACTGTGTATGTACCCGTTAAATTGCCGTTTGCATCAACGTTTTCTTCTTTGCCTAAATAAAGGGCGTAATAAAATGAGGTTTTGTTTCTTTCCAAAGCCCTCACTTAATCACCCCCACAAAAGAAACGATGTCCTTTAACATACTGTCAGGAATACCCGCACTCTCATAAGAGCGAGAAATTCCGTTTTCTCCGTGGGCGGTCTGTCCTTCTGCACCTCTCTTGTTAAACAGATAACAAGCAATTTCACACACCTTGTAATCATATTTACTCGGAATGATTTTGCCCTCTCGACTACCGAAAGGATAAAGCTTGTTTAAAACCGCTTCTTCCGCAAGAGAGAGGTACACGGTCAACGTTGAATTGTCTTCCGTAGAAACGGCATTGCCAACCATTGATTTCAATGTTTCAAGCCTTTTAATACTGTTCATCGAGCGTGTACCCCCTTTTTTATATTGCAGATTTAATAACCGCCAAAATATCAGCCTTTAACATACTGCTGTTGACACCTTCGATGCCGTATTCATCAGCAAACGCAAGCAATTCTGCTTTCGTCATACTCTCAACATCGTAGGCAGGCTCATTCAACAGCGACATTATTCCCCCGCTGCTACTGTAACAACAGCGATAGCGTCAAGGTATTCAGCCCAAAGCTTGTGACCCATAATAGCCCAAGAATTGCCTGTTGCGGTGGAGTAGTCACCTTCGGTAGCAAAACCAAGCATAGGAGCTTTGCTGTCAACTGTGTAACGAAGACCCATTCTTGCAAAACCGCTGTTTGAGGGGTCAGCGTAGTAATCAATAATGTTGTTTACGGGGATAGCAAGAATTGTGCCTGCGGGGATATCTTCCTCTGCGGCAAGAATCATTGTTTCTGCACCCATAAAGTTCTTTACATACTCAATACCAAACTCACTCTGAATGGTGAGGTTAGCAGCACCGAGATACTTATAAGCATCCATTGTGTTGACATAAAGAACAACTCTTGAGCCGTCAAGACGGAGTGACTTGAACTTGTTCTTTACAGAACCAATGGCAAGGGCGACGCCCATCTGAAAATCGTTTGCTGTTTCCTTAAGTGTGCCTGTAAGAGCAAAATCATAAAACTCGCCGAGAATCTTGTTAAGGAGTTCGTTTCTGAAAGCTTCGTCTGTCTTTTCGATTGCAATTTCAGGACCGTACTGGTCAACATCTTCGATTGTAATAGCCTTGCCATACTTTTCGATAGTAAGGTCAGCGTGTGCAACCTCTGTTACAGTAGCCTTTGAGAAAGGAATCTTCTCGCCCTCACCGATGTTGCCGTCTTCAAGGGTAAGTTCTGCCTTATAAGATTTAAGAACAGTACCGGGTGCTTTCTTAATGGGTCTTGTAACACCCATAATCTGCGTAAGAGCCTGCCAAGTCTTTGCAAAGCTTGATACAAAGTCAATACGTCTTGCTTCAACCTGAAGGTCAGTTGTCATAGTAATATTGGGTTCTGCCATAATTAATCACCTTTCTTATGAAAATAAAGTAATGTTTTCGGCTATTTTCTGCTGTCTTTCAACAGGGTCTTTAATAGCCATAATTTCTTCGGCAGTAAGTGGATTATCTACTTTACCTGCCGTTGAGGGTGTCGGTGTTGATTTAAGGATTTCTGCCCTCAATTCTTTTTCCTTGTTATCACCGTGCTGTTTCATATAAACAAAAACTTCATTCATTTTGCCGTCTGCAAGCGAAATAGCCGCTTTTGTTGCAAGGTCAGCATCGTAACCCATAGAAATAAAGCTTGCATTGTATGTAGCAACCATTTTTTCTTTTTCAAGAGTTTCAACCCTGTCTTTCATTTCCTGAAAAGCTGTATCTCTTGCGACTTTTGCCTGTTCTTCTTCTGTAAGAAGTGCATTGTGCTTTCTTTTCCACTCTGCGGCTTCGGAACTTGCCTTGTTAATCATTTTTTTGTAGTTTTCGATTTCAGAAGCACTATCTTCAACCTCAAACGCCTCAAGAGCAGCAAGTTTTTCTTCTGCCGACATAGCGGAATATCCCGCAATTTTACTTGTGTCAATCTTTGCCATAATAAAACCTCACATTCTGCGTTTTTTAGTGTTCTCTCACTTATTTTGCGTTTGTTGTGTTCTCTCACATTCTGCGATTAACGTCTTCTCTGACGATATAAAAGCCTTTCGGCTATTCATACTTTAAAATGCAACGGCAATTAGCGTTGTTTTTCGCCGTGCCAAACATACCCGGTGCTTGTCCTATATCACCGTCAGGTGTATAAAAATCAGCGTCTATCGGAATTTTGACCTCTGCCAAATAATTGTGATTATCTCTTACTCGGTTGTCGCCAACAGTAATCCATTGTTTTGTGCCTGCTCCACCATCTTTTGCCCTGTCGTCTGCACCCGTAGCCCACATTCGATGTGCTTCGGTGTCAATAACCGTTTTAATGCCCTCAACGTCACCATTGTTATAATACTCACGCAAGCGGTCATATAATGTTGCACCTGCTATTACAAGGCTTAAAACCGACATCATTCTGTCTGTGTCGGGCTGTCTTTCAACATCATCAGACAACATATAACCAACCGAAGCGTAGCCCTCTAAATAAATATCGATTAAATGGGCTTCTACGGTGGATATAAGCTCGTCAAAACTGTCGGGTAACGAATCTATATATCCGTCGCCAAGACGCTCTATTTCGTCAAATTTAAGCAAATAACGCTCAATTATTTTCTGCATTATTTATTTCCTTTTCAGGTACAACAGGCTGTTTTGCCTGCTGTTCTTCTGCGTATTTTTTGCTCATTGAATAAGCAAGTTCGGGGTCAATAAACATACCACTCTGTGTAAATGCCAACTGCGGGTGAATCTGACTATTGCCAAGAAGCATAGTAAGAACTTGTGCTTTCTGCATAATGTTTTCGTAGTTGGTTCGGGTGAAACGAATTTCGATGTCTTTAAGCTCAAGGTCAAGGTCGGTTGTGGTGCGGAGAATATGCAAAGCAAGTTTCAAAAACTCTTTTTCGCTGTCTTCAAATACAACCTGTGTTTCCTGCGCTCTTGCTTCTGCGGCTTCCCAACCGTCACGCATTATTACCGCAGAACCCGTATCACTTGTGGAACTACCGCCGTTTCTGTTAGGCATACCGCATATAGTCAGTATTGCTTCGTACATATCATCAATAACGGTCTGTGTCTGATTTTGGTTAAGCTCTTGAGTAATAAACTTAACGTCACCATTTTCGGGAACTTTAATACCACCAAGCTCTTTAAGGCTTTTAAATTCCGCAGAATCAATATCAACGCCTTTAAGCACCATAAGCGACTGTATAAACTGTTCTATACCGTCAATTCTGTTTGATACCGTGATGTTAATAGCGTCAAGCAAGTCAAGCACAATTTCAAATGAGCCAAGTCTTGCTTCATTGGAAATATATTCAGTAATAGGTATCTGACCCAAACTGTGAGGCTGATTAACAGTCACAGCCAAGCCTTCGTCTGTGTCTTTTACCTCAAAATAGGTGGTAGGTGTGTAAATTGAGTAAACCTTTTTGCCGTCTTCGGTAACTACATAGGTAATACCTGCCAAATCACGGTTTCCAAGACCGCTATGCTTGATTTTGAAAGTGTTTCGTGGGTCAAGCACATAGATAACAAGAGGTGAACCGTCATTATTTATATCTCCCTTGTCGGGAAGTGTCATACGATATGCAACACCGCAAGTGTGAAACCAAGTAGCAAGTCTTTTGTCGTTTGAAGCCTTTTTGGCTGCATACATATAATCGTTGAGTTTTTTTATGTTTGCTGTTATGTTGTCGCCCTCTGACCTGCCAACATACTGAACAGGTTTACCCATAAGGTAACTATCTTTAAACGAAACAATCTCGTTAGCTCTGTTGACTACGATTTTGTTGCAAATTTCGGGTCTTATATCTTTCTTTCGACCCAATATCGGTTGGTCGCCGTTTTTATATTTATACAGATAGTCAATCTGCGTTCTGTTTGTATCGTGTATTCGCATTGCTTTTTCAAGCACATCAATGACATTAGCGGCTGTTATCTCGCTGACATCAGAGAAAATTTCTTGTCTGCCAAAAAAACCCATTGCAAATACCCCCTTTTATATAAATCTCTTAAAGACTTCAACTCTGCGCTGAATAAAACTCTGTGCGTATTCTGCAAACATTGAAATAGCGTCGGGAACATCATCGTTTTTGTTTTTACCTGCCATAGTGTATGAACACAGCATCGAGATAAACTTGCCGTAATCGCTCTGTTTGTTGTATTTTTCTTTTGCCTTAAACAAACAATGTTCTTTAACCCAAGCTGAATTGACAATGATTTTTGTTTCTTTGTTTGCTGTTGTGAATTTGGTGGTGATTTTTGTCCTGCCACCTTTTGCTTTTACTTCGTTTTGAACTGTTGTTGCAACTCTGCCACCTGCATTGTTACTTTCGTAGTTAGCCATTTGAACGTTGTTGCGAAGTAGACATTCAATTAATCTGCCGTCAACGATTTCGGGCAAGTTGTTGTCACAAATAACATCGTCAATGTAGTAATAATCGCCATACTTATATCCGACAATTTGAACGCAATAGTCTGTGCCTTTATCTTTAGTATCGCAAACAGCAATAATAATTTCGGGTTCTTCATCAGGCAGTTCGTAATAACGCTTTAATTCTGCTTCGTCATATACAAGACCCTCACGTTCAATAGGCTCATTCATAAACAACGCCCTAAACGAACAATCATCGAGGTTTTCTCGCATATCTTCAAAGTATTTTGTGTCGAAGCCAACACCGTATTTATAGTTAAAATTGCTTTCGCCTTTTTCATTGAGTGCAGGAATAACAAGACATCTAAAACGAGGGTCTTCGCTATACATACGCTCAAGTCTGCCGATAGGGTCGTGCACGCTCCAACGAGTAGCAAGGTGCAGTTCTTTACAACCTAATTTCTTTCGTGATTTAAGGTCATTAGTGTAGGCTTGCCACAGCTTATCAAGACGCTCAATAGACAAAGCTTCTTCAATACCGCTAACAAGGTCGTCTGCGGTTAATATTTGTTCACATCGTGTAGCACCCGTCAGCGACGCTCCGATAGCTCGACAAGTCAAAGACGAGAATCTATGTTTTTTCTCAAGGTCAATTGTCTGTTCTTTGGCATTAGTGATAGGGTCTTTCCAATCAGGGTAAACATCGTGCCATAAGTATTCTTCTTTATCGTTGATAATGCCAAGAACACCTTCGTAAATACTGTTGGTAAGAATATTACTGTGACCCGAAGCAAGAGAGGGCTTGTCAGGGTTAGCACCAATAAGCATTGAATGTAGAAATATTTCAAGCGTACTCTTACCTGAACCCGGGGGGAGAGAAATAGTCAATATGTCTAACTTATCGTCAATCAAATCCTGAATAGCATCTGCTACGGGCAACAACTGTTCTCTGCGGGGTAGCCAAAACCTCTTTGACGGCTCACGGTTAAGCTCAAGGTAAAGCATATAGCTGTCAAAACGCTTGAACTGTGCTTCTAACAACAAGGTTTCTTTATAAAGCTTATTAAGGCTGACAGAAAGAGGGTTATTGTTTGCAACTTCTGCATTACACATAGCACGAAGCTTTTTGCACATAGCCCACTTCTTGTCAATATCTGTTTCCTCTTTGCACAGAAAATATAACGCATTGTATAATTCCCATACAGCAGGGGTCTTTTTTGTTTTTTCGGAAATTTTTTCAAACGCCTCTGTTCTCATACCCCACCTTGTTTTCTGAAACCGTTGATTTGCCTTATAATTTTATAATAAAATACAAATAACACCGCTTCAAGTTCAAACAAGTCCAAATAAGTCCATAATAGTCCTGACTTTTACACCAATACCCACAAAACCTTAAATTATACTATCCGTATAATACCCAAACAATAAAAAACACCGACCAACACAGCCGATGTTCTTCATCAACACTATCAACTTTTATTTCTTTACACTACACCAAAACTTGCAACCGACATTAATGTCGCTACCAAAGCAACGCGAACCAACATCACAAACACACAAATGACCTTTTTATTTTGTGGGAGTATTTGAGAAGGTAACTCGGCTGACTTTGCCCGGCTTTATTTCCCCCTCCCGCCCTGATAAAGCAGAGCTTCACGTGCGCACACCTATAACTTATACAAAACTCTAATTTTGTGTAGCTATAAGGTATAATAATATACTTATAGTATATACCTATAGAATTATATCATATTATATTATACATAGAGTATTATAATTTATAATTATACAATCTTATTTAATAATAATACAATATCATTTGATTATTATGTTATTATATTGAGTTAATAGATATAGAATAATAGGT
>JAZNPE010000005.1:0-4665 GCA_045589535.1 Acutalibacteraceae bacterium
TCATCCCGTGTCGGTCAGATTTCAAATGCGGCACTTGACAGAAGTATAATCGCTTATGATGAAAACACCGACGATGAAAAGAAGGAGCAGTACCGCAAGGAAACAGAGGTGCTTGAGATACTGACAGGTCTTGAGATAGACTCAGCTAAAAGCGGTATAAAGCCCGATTTGACAGAATATCTTGAAACCAACAAAGCTGAAAGAACATCCTTCCTTAAATACAAGGCTCTTATTGAAAAGGCAGAAGGCAAACACCGTTGGTTCGAGCCTACCTTTGATGAACGATTCAAGAAATTCTTTGACGGTCAGAATTGGGATGAGGTCAGCTCTAACCTTGAAAAACTTCCGTATTTTGCAAGAGAAAGGAAAAAGCATACACCAAGGGCGAAAATTCATCAGGCTGATGCAAGTGAGCTTTTCACATTTGCAAAGCCCGGTTGGGAGAAAAAGCTTGACCCGAAAATTCTTGATTATGTAGGCAGAGTAATCTCTGATTATGAAGAGTGCCTTAAAAGAATAAGGGCAAGACGACACGCCGCAAGCAAGATAAAAGCAAAGCACAATGACATTAACCGTATTCTGTATATGCAGAACAAGGAAAATGATTATGAGGCCGACGAGCTTGCAGCCGCATTCATCAACCTGCCCGAAGAAAGAGTAAACGAAATATATTTTGCGGTAAGAAATGAAAACTGGCACTTTATGAAAGAGGATGAAAGATATGCCTTTCTCATAAAGCATCTGCCCGAAGAAGAGTACAGAGAGTATTATGACATCTTTGCTGATTTCCATTTCGGCGGGTACAAGTTGTTGCCTGATATTATTACAGAAACACGAAACTACAACATCTCTGCAAACGCTTCGGCTATGCAGTATCCCAACGATTCTGAGGAGCTTACCTTAATGGTAAAAGCCTATCTCAGAAATCCTGTAGGCAACTACCGCGAAACTGTTTCAAGGGAAGCAGCAAGGATAATAGAAACCCACGTTATCTCTTTTAATGCTTCGGTTAAATACATTGTTGCTCTCGGTAAGCGTGATTTTCTTTACGATGCTTATTACAGGCACATTAACAGATTTGCAAGGAAGGGAGATAAAATATATGACTAACGAATGGCTTGAATTCAAGGCATATACCGACACTCCCGTCTTTAATGCAGAAAGCAAGCAATCAACTGCTTTCATAGGCAGATTTACAGTAAGAATGATTAAGCAGAACAAAGGCTTCAACCGTATATTTACCATTCTTGCAAGAGGTTATCTTTTTCATAATGCTGACGGCACACTTCGTACCGATGACCCTTATGAGAGAACAGAAGAAGCAAGGCGTTTTTTATGCGCTTGGTGCAGTCTGCCTTATGAAACAGTAGCAAACAAGGCGTTAGCTTTTCACACATCATTCCCTGAGCTTCACAGCGAGTTCCCTGATATTGTTGATGAAAACGGAGCAGGATGGTATTACAGATACTTACATTCTCTTTCTAATTACATTAAAAAGAACAAAGATGATATCACAAAGAAGCTTCACTGCTTTGACGAAAAGAAGACCTTATCCGATATTGAAAGTAAATGGAGCAGAAAGTTGATACAGTTTCAGTATTCTGTTTACAATGACAGGTCTTCTGCAGACTTTCCGTTGCTTTTTGACACAGCTATTGCAGATGCACTTGTTCTCGGTCCGCTTCATACTGAGGCGTTTGTGTTGCCCAATGAAACACTGCAAAAAATCAAGTCTTACGGTGTAAATGCAAAAACTGAAAGGCTGATGATTACTCTTGCCGAGTACTATATCGCAAACAAAGAACCCGATTCTGATTGGGTTATTATACCGAGGACTAACATCTCTGCTTATCTCGGTTCGGCAACTTATATGGAAAGCTATGAAAATAAGATACCTAATGGGTTTATGGAGAAAAAGCCTGAAATGGGCGGCGTGTCTGCGGTAAGGATTAATCTATAACAAAAAAAGCTCCCTGAATCGGTTTTGCCGAGGTAGGGAGCTTTGATGTTTTATTTATATGTATAAACTGAAATTCCTTTCCTTTTATGTTCGCTTGTCTTGTGCATACGCTCAACGATTATCTTCTTATCCTCAGGAATATCGCCGCCGAAAAGATAACTGTCAAGCTCGGCATATGTTACGTCCATTTCCGTTTCATCGGTCTGTCCGTCAAAGAGTGCTGCGGATGGAGCTTTTTCTATAACGCACTTCGGAGCATCGAGATAGCGCAAAAATTCATATATCTCTGTAACGGTGAGATCTGCAATGGGATTAAAATCGTGAGCACCGTCGCCCCACTTGGTAAAGTAACCTACATAAGCTTCACTTCTATTGCCCGTACCGGCAACCAGTCGGTTTTCCGCTGCAGCAACCGCATACAAAGTCAGCATACGAAGTCTCGGTGCTATATTGGAAAGTGCTGCGGCATTCATAACAGCAACGCCGTCAAGGGCTTTTAGTTCTGCTTCCTTTACAGGTGTCAGATCAACAGTTCGGGTTTCAATATTATATTTTTTGGCAACCTCTTTGGCATCGGCAGCATCTTCATCATAGTTTCTTTTAGAAGTACACGGCAAGATAATACCCACCGTATTGTCGCAAGCCGCTTTACAGAGAATACCAACCAAAGCAGAATCCTTGCCGCCACTGTTGCCGTAAACAATGCCTTTTGCTCCGCTCTCACTGAGAACAGATTTTATAAAAGCAACTCTGTTTTCAAATTCAATCTTATAATTTCTCATTAAAAAGCCTCCTTTGTTACGATACAGTTCACCAACCGGTTAATTGTGCATATTGTTAATGTGATTGTTTCTTTTATCTGAAGGTGTAACAAACATTAAGAAAAAACATACCAGCATTATAGCGGAACCAAAGCTAATGGAAAATGCACCAAAATATCTAATCAAAATACTGCCCATAATCGCACCGAATGCAAATGACAATACAATAGAGAAAGAAATAAATGTACTGTGCTTATACTCATGATTATTTACGAGACCATACATTATCGCGCTGTGCATTGCCGAGCGCATATTTCCTATACACATAGTTGTTGCAACATTTTCATTCTCAACCCTTCTAAATGTCTCTACTTGAATGCCACAAGCCAAAGAAATAAGGCAATTTGCGGGTAAGTTCATCTCCTGCGAAAAAACAGCAACTATTAAAAAAATCACAGCCTCAAATAAAACGCAGATTTGTCGCCAGTGTAACAACTCACACTGTTTGCAAAAATGACAAATGCATGTTGACAAAGCAACTCCACTTAAAAATGCTATTATAGGAAGTGCATAATGTAATGATGACATCCATTCTCCCTTTGACAAATGAATACTGAACATCAGAACATTTCCCGTCTGCGCATTTGCAAAAACATGTCCCCTATAAAGATATGAATATGCATCCATAAGTCCACCGGATATTGCCAAGAGCACACCTACAGGAAATGATTCCGACATTTGTTTACTCATATTCAAACCACTTTCATTCTTTAATTTTATAAAGTTCCGAACGTCTGTCACGGAATACAGGGATGCTGTTGCGAATTTCGTTAAGTATCTGCAGATCGCATTCAGCAGTTAATATTTCTTCATTTTCTCCGGCAAGTACAAGTGTTTTTCCAAATGGTTCTATGATGGCTGAATTGCCGCCATATACGGTTTTACCGGCTGTACCGCAGGAATTACAGCAAACCACAAACATCTGATTTTCAATTGCTCTGGCAGTAGTAAGAGTGCGCAGATGGAAGATTCGTTTCTTCGGCCATTGTGACACGACAAAGAGCATATCAAGTCCCTGCAAAGCAAGGCTACGGGTCAGCCCGGGAAAACGCACATCGTAGCAGATGATAATACCGCACTTTACACCGTCGAGTTCAAAACGACATAGGTGGTCGCCGCAAGTATAGTAGTCATCTTCCCCCATAGGCGTAAACAGATGTGTCTTATCATACTCGGCAATACATTCGCCATCTCTATCAAAGACCATAGCAGTATTGAACACTTTTCCATCACGAACATTAGATACTGAGCCTGCTACGATATTGACACCGTACTGCTTTGCCAGAGTGCCGATATGGGACTTTACTTCATCCCCGTCCTTACAGGATAACTCGGCAAGGTTTTCTTTCGGGAAAAATCCGGTATTCCAAGTTTCCGGCAATACCAGTACGTCGGAGTTATCCTTCATTGCATTGCAAATTAACAGTTCTGCGTGTGCAAAATTCTCCTCCGGACAACCGAGTTTCATATTCATTTGAAGGCAAGTGACTTTCATGGTGTTTACTCCTTTGTAAGCAATTTGCAAAGTCTGTTTGCCGCTTCCTTGGTTTCTTCAGGTTTGCCAAATGTTGAAAAACGGAAATAGCCTTTTCCACACTCTCCAAAGCCATCACCCGGAATACCTACAACTTGAATTTCTTTGAGCAGATAATCAAAGAACTCCCAACCGCTCATACCGTCGGGGCATTTCATCCAGATATAGGGTGAGTTCCTGCCTCCTGTGTACCAGATGCCTGCAGCATCCAGTGCCGCCATAAAGTAGGAGGCGTTTTCTTTATATACACGAAGATTATCGTGGATCTGCTGCTGTCCCTCCGGCGTAAATACCGCCAAAGCACCTTTTTGAAGGATATAGGAAACACCGTTTGTTCTGGTCTCACGGTT
>JAZNPE010000006.1:0-12409 GCA_045589535.1 Acutalibacteraceae bacterium
GTTCTCAATAGCAGTTTTTATCATTTCCCGAACAATCGGCCATAAATATTCGGTCAATTCATTATCATCCATAGGAGTAAGCTCTGTATTACCGCTACGAATTAAGCCCATTTTCAGATGGTCTATCGATAGATATGGATATTTATATTTTTCAAGCAATTTTTGAGCAAGCGCCGTTTTGCCTGTATGCGATGCTCCCGTAATTAAAATAATCATTATCTCACCTGCAAATTCTTATTTTCCTAACTGTTCTATAAATTCGAATTTATAAAACCCGATAATAAGGACAAATATCCTCATAATACCCGTCTTTCATACGAAAGCCTTTTGGTATTGTGCCTAATTGAGTAAATCCGAGACGCTCATATAAATGTCTGGCATGCATATTTGTTGCAACAACCGCATTAAACTGCAAAACGGAAAATCCGTGTTCACGTCCTTGCTCAATACAATCCAACACCAGTTTTTCTCCTATATGCAATCCTCTGCTATGCGAACTGACAGCATAGCTTGCATTGCAGATATGACCGCATCTTCCGATATTGTTCGGGTGCAAAATATAGAGTCCGTATATTTTCTCTGTTTCAGCATCAACTGCAACACCCGTATAGGTTTGTTCAGCAAAAAAGACAGCGCCGCTTTCAAGAGTCAGGAATTCTTCTTGGGGAAAGGCATTCCCTTCATCAACGATTTCATTCCAGATTTCTATCATCGCACACAAATCTTTTTCTTCATATTTGCGTATTACTATTCCCACTTGTTTTTACCTCGTAAAAGTCTTATTTGTCTGAATAAATTTTTATCATATTAAACCGTTTCTATGTGCACCGCAGGGTCACGGAATGAATATTTTTTGTTTTGTTCAAATATCAGCATTGAATCACCTTTATAAAACAACCTCAAACCTTGCGCCGCCGTTTTTTCCGTCGGTCACGGATATTTCACCGCTACAGAGGGTCAGAATATTTTTAACGAGAGCAAGACCCAGACCGTTGCCTTCGGATTTGTGGGAGCTGTCGCTCTGATAGAATTTGTTGAAAATATGCTTCTTTTCTTCGTCGCTTATGCCGCAGCCTTCATCTTCTATGGTGAAGGTTATTTTACCATCTGCTCTTTCCAGCTTCATTCTTATCATGCCGTTTTCGGGGCTGAATTTTATTGCATTGTCGAGAAGATTGTTCCACACATGGAACATCAGGCTTTCATCGCCCGTATATTCATTCTCATCCAAATCAACATCAAAATCAATTTTCTTCGCACCCCACTTCGGCTCAAGAAGAACGATTGATTGCCTAATCTGCTCATCAAGACGGTAGGTTGTTTTCTTTGCCTGAATAGCCTTGTTATCAACCTTTGACAGCAAAAGAATGTTGCTGACAAGCTCCGAAAGACGCTTTGTATTGAAAAGTATCTTTTCAATATATTCGTTTTCAATCTCATCTATGTTTTCGGTATTCTGCAAAAGCGTTGCATAGCCTTCAATAGCCGTTATCGGGGTTTTGATTTCATGGGAAACGTTTGAAACAAAGTCGGTCTGCAGAGTTTCGGTTGTGCCAAGCTCCTTGACCATAAGATTGAAGTTTGTGTAAATATCCTGAATCGCTTCCATTCTGCTTTCTGTTTCAATCTGAGTTTCAAAATCTCCTTCAGCAACCTTATTCATTGCGGTGCTGAGTTTTGTAAGCGGAGTAATAAGTCTTTTTGATATAAATGACATAACAATTCCGCCGACGATTATGCTCAAAAACACAATCCAGATCAGATTCGGGATACTTATCTGAACATCAAAATAATACTTTGCAATATATGCAAGCGAAAGCTCAAGGGGAATGGTTACGCCAAAGCCGACAATGACCGAAGTGATAAAATATCTCCACAGTTTTTTATTATTCGGATTCTTTTTCATTTCTTCTCCACCTTATAGCCGACACCTCTCATGGTGACTATTCTGAAATCGGTGTTATCCTTGAAACGGTCACGCAGTCTGCCGATATGAACATCAACCGTATGAGTATCGCTCACAGCATCATAGCCCCATATCTCATCCATCATCTGCTGACGGGTAAAGATTTTGCCGGGATAGGATGCCATTTTATACAGAAGCATAAACTCCTTCTGCGGCAGAATCATACTTTCACCGTTGCAGGTAACTGTTAATGAATCGCACTCCATAACAGTTGAGCCGATGGTCAGCTTGCGTTCATTCATAACCTGCGCCCTGCGGAGCAGAGCACCCACACGAAGAACCATTTCATTGACATTAACGGGTTTGACCATATAGTCATCCATACCTGAAAGGAACCCGAGCCGCATATCGTCAAAGGCATCCTTTGCGGTAATTGTAAGAACGGGTATGTTGTTGCCCGCTTCACGCAGAGAGTGAACAAGCTCGTAGCCGTCCATTTCAGGCATCATTATATCGGAAATTATGAGGTCAAAATATGTGTTATCCATGGCATCGAGTGCTTCTTTTCCGTTGGACACACCCGTTACCGAATATCCGTTTTTTAAAAGAACGTGTGTGAAAAGCTCACGAAGCTCAACATCGTCTTCTGCAATAAGTATTTTAAACATATGAATCACCTTCGGTTATATTTTACAGTCTAAATATTAACAAATCAAGTGCAAAACGGACAGCACCATTGTTGCGGAACTGTCCGTTCTGCGGTTCAGAGGAAGAACCATATATGAAAGTGTGGAAGAGATATCAATATCTGTTTCTGACCCTTTCTGCAAATGCGGTCAGACCGTTAATTGTCAGCTTTGTTCCGTCATCGAGAATTGCCGTTCCGCAGAACTTCCCGAACACCTGATGACCGTGCTGACTGATTATTCCGATGTCAAAAGAGTGAACATTATCATAAATCGGCACGAAATCCATATCAAATCTGCCGTCGGAGCTGATGAATTTCCAAGGCTTCATCACATCGTCGGGAATTTCAAATAATATGCGGTCAAGCTTATGGCATTTGCCGTCATAAAAAATCATATTTTCACTTGCTGCGGAAGTATCTCCGAAGCCGTAGCCTATGTTGAATCCGAAGCTTTTGCCGTCAATAACGCCGTTACCCGAACTCCAGTACCATGTGTTGTCATAAGTCCAGACACCTCTGCCCCAATCAAGGGTAGCAAAATCCTTTTCAGGGTTGAAATAATGTTTTTTGCCGTTATATTTAACCCATCCTTCTGCAGGCATACAATTAATTTTCTGATTATAGTAAAAAGCGGTTTCATCCTCTTTCCACGGAGTGGCAATAACCATTGTATCACCGCTGTAATTATGCAGAAATATGTCAAAATCCATTTCTCCGTGAAGCGGGCATTTTTTGTAGTGCCCGACAAGATGCCTGCCGCCGTTTTCGTGAGTTACGGAAAGCGAGCAGAAATTTTTGCTTATGTTTATATCACCTTCGGAGCTGTCGGTCGGCATATTAAGCCTGCCCATCGGGAAGAAAAGCGGTGTCATGTAAGCATATTTTTTGTTGTTACCGAAATCATAGAAATTTGAGTTTGCAAGACCCATATAGCGGTTATCGGCAACAGTCATTGAAAAAGCATAACCGTCGCTGTCAACGATAACGTAATAATCCCATTCTTTCAGGCGGATTTTATCAGCCTTCATATCCAGCGGATTATATTCCATAATCAGCTTTGTTGCCCAGCCGGGTTCGGTAAGAACTCCGTCGGAATTCAATAATTTCTGTGGTTTTTCTATTTTGTGATTCATTTTTACTTCCTTAAACAATTAAAAATAAGTAATAGCAAACAGGCACTACAAAAAGCACGCTGTCAAATCGGTCAAGCACTCCACCGTGACCGGGAAGAAAGTTGCCGAAATCCTTGATTCTGCAATCTCTTTTGATATATGAAAGAAACAAATCTCCGAGCAATCCGAAAACCGAGCCGAGAATACCCATAACGATAAAATTCAGCCGCGGAACATCAATGCTGCAAAAGTGAAGAATCACTCCGTAAATAAGCATACCGAGTATTCCGCCCGCAACGCCGCCGAAAGCACCTTCAACGCTCTTTTTCGGACTGATTGACGGAGCAAGCTTATGTTTGCCGAATTTTGAGCCGATGAAATATGCTCCCGCATCGGCACACCAAGCGGATATAAACGGAATCAGAACAAGATTTCTTCCGTTGTTAAGATTCATCATCGGAACAAGAAGTGATATAAAAAGCGGAAATACATATGCACCGAAAAATGTTGAAAAAATGCCGTTTGTGCCGATTTTTTGCTTTGAAGTTATTTCAGCAAAAAACAGAATAAACACAAAAACAAACATCATTGCGATGAAAGCATATACGTCGGCATTGAAGTATATAAACCACGGTATCAAAATTGCCTGAATTATGCAGACTGCCTGAATCAGCTTATTTTTAACAAGTCCCGTGTTGCATACAAGTTCCTTCGCCATAAAGAAGCAGGCAATCGTTTCAAGAATTCCCGTTGCCCATAAAGGTAAAACAAGAAGCACAACAAGGCAGACAGTTATCCACACTGCGGCAACAATAAGCCTTGTTCCGAGTGACTGAAACTCTGTTTTTTTCTCTCTCATAGTATCACCGTTCTATTTCATCAACATCTCTTGAATTTGCATATATCTTTTTCATTCTCTCATCGGGAAAATGTTCATCAAGGAAAACTTCAATTCTGTTTGAGGGTCCAATTCCTTCTTTTCTTTCGTTCCATCGAAGTGCCGCAACAGCAGAAAGTCCTGCATCAAAAACAAAAAATACAATAAACGTCCAGACAAGAATATGGCTTAAATTCATAGGAATAAAGGCTATAAATTTATCTGTCAGCGGCATTATGAGCTTAACCCATGCAATGCCCAGAACACCCCAAAATAATGAATAAAGCAGGCAAACTCTGCCGTTGATGTTCAAAGGTAAATGGCTGTAATCCCAAGCAACGGAACCGAAAACAATTTCCTGACCGAGTGAGCATATGTATTCCGCAACCGTGCCGACAGCAAACGATATAAGAAAAATTTTCCATAAAGAAGAACTTTTGAATTTGCTCAAAACGGCAGTCAGCAAAACTCCGCCCATTCCGTAGGCTACGCTTAAAGGACCGTATACCAACGATTTGCGGCTTTCGATATAGCCGTTTTTGATAAGACACCACAGGGTTTCAACCGCAAAGCCCACCACACAGCGAATCAGGAATATATAAACATATTTATAAAATGTTTTCTTATTCATTTTTTTCCTCCGTTTATCATTATTACAGATTCAATATAAAACACTTTTTTCAACCAAACTTCAACTGAAGTTCAACAATTGTTGAAGTAACACACCATACTCTTCGATTTTGCGTTTTACTATTGAGAAAACAGTTTCGGTAATGTATAATGAAAACTCAAACAGTAAGAAACATATATTCGGGGTGTTGTAATGAAAAATAATGACATAAATAACCGCGACCCGTTTGTTATGTATGAGAACGGAAAATATTATATGTACGGTACAAGAGCAAATAACTTTGGCAAAAAGACCGGTGGCTTTGATGTCTATATTTCCGAAGATCTTGAAAACTGGAGCGAGCCCGTTGAGTGTTTCAATTCGGAAGAACACTCATTGAATGTTGAAGTGAATTGGGCACCCGAAGTGCATAAATATAAAAATTCATATTATATGTTCGCTACTTTCACAAAAGAAAGCAACGGCTTGAGAGGCACTTTTATTCTCAAAGCAGACAGTCCGCCCGGTCCGTTTGTTCCGCATAGCAACGGTGCCGTAACTCCCGAAGATTGGGAGTGCCTCGACGGCACGCTTTACATAAACCATGACGGCAAGCCTTATATCGTTTTCTGTCATGAACACACTCAGATTATTGATGGCACAATCTGTTATGCTCCTTTAAGTGATGACCTGAAAGAAAGAACAGGCGAAGCGGTAACTCTGTTTAAAGCGTCAGAACCGTATTGGGCAGACAAAAGCAAAGATGAAAATGAACACAGAATAACCGACGGTCCTTTTATGTACCGCACAAAAGCCGATGAGCTTTTGATGCTGTGGTCTACCTTTATCAAAGGCAAATATGCCGAATGTCTTGTGAGATTCAATAGCGGAGAAATCGGCACAGACTTCACCCATCTCGAACCACTTATTGATGATGACGGCGGACACGGTATGATTTTTGCCGATGACGATAAACTTTATCTTACGTTCCATTCTCCTAATAAGTCAGGCTTTGAAAAACCCCGTTCTGTTGAAATTGAAGATAAGGGATATACCGTTTCGCTTAAATAGTCAATTTAATAAACAGCATGAGAAAAGCAGACGACATCTTTGTGTGATGTTGCCTGCTCACTTTATTTGACTATTTATAAAAAGATAAAGCAAAAGAGAGTGAAAAGCAGAAAAACAGGCACTCTGAAACCTTTGAAATCCAAGGGATTTAAAGTACTGTAATTGAAGGGTACGTATAGTTTGACCCGCAACCCCAATTTTATGTTTTAATACAAGTTTTTTTACTATCAATCAAAAGCAGAGGAATAATTTGACAACTTGTTAGTTGATATGTATAATTTAAAAATAAATATGAAAATTAGCAGAAATTAAAGTGAGATTTGATTATGATAAAATTTAAAACTGTTTTTGGCGCAAATACGGGAGGACCTTCCGAGTTTTACAGAATACCGTCTATGATAACCACAAAGACGGGAGTAGTTGTTGCTTGTGCTGATGCAAGATACTGCACAGGAGCAGATAATCCCAACAGAATCGATAAGGTAGTACGCAGAAGTTTTGATTCAGGTGAAACATGGGAGAAATACATTGTTGCAGTTCAAGAACAAGGAACTGAAAAAATGCATTCATCTGCTGCTATTGACCCTATACTGACTTACGTTAAAAACACGGGAAGAATTTACCTTCATTATTGCCATACACCGGCAGGAATAGGCATCAGAAACAGCAAATGTTGTGTTGGCGAAGATTCAGAAGGGCACAGAATAATAGAAAGCAAATTCAGAAAATATATTCTGAAAAACGGATTCCTATATACTCAAAATGGTAAGAAAACAAAATATGAGGTTTCTGACAACGGAGATGTTTTAAAAAACGATAAAAAAGTCGGCAACATATACACCGGTCATTCTTTCAAAGAAAAAGGAACTTCAGCATTAATGATGTGTTATAGTGATGATGACGGCTTAACATGGTCAAAGCCTCAATCGCTTAATTCGCAGATAAAAAGAGAATATATGAGCTTTATCGGTCCGGGTCCCGGTAACGGAATAGTAATCGAGCACGGGGAATATAAAGGCAGAATAGTTGTTCCGATTTATTACGGCACCAAAAAATTCCCTCTGTGTCTTTCCTGTTGTGTTATATACAGTGATGATAACGGAGAAACATGGAGTCTTGGTGAAACTCCGAACAACACAAGATTAATCAATGGTAAAAAAGTAAATCATTTCAAAATAAAAAATGAAGAAATGCTTACTGAATCACAGGTTATAGAACAAAGCGACGGAACCTTGAAATACTTTATGAGAAACCATGATCCCAAACGCAGCGTTGCTATTGCTTACAGCAAAAACGGTGGCGAAAGTTGGTTCGATTTCTCGTTAGACGACAGTCTTCCGCAGCCGATATGCCAATCATCTGTTATAAAAATCGAAAATTCGGACAAACCGTATGTTGTCTTTTTAAATGCAGCAGACAGAACTGCAAGAAAATGCGGAACTGTCAGGCTGTCTGAAGATGACGGTGAAACATTTACTTACAGCCGAGTGCTGAAAGAAGACGATTTCTGTTATTGTTCTCTCGCATTAATGCCTGACGGTAAAGTCGGTACACTGTTTGAGCCAAATCAAGAGTGCAAAAGTATTATGTTTACGAAATTTTCCTTAGACTGGATCAAGGGAATTGAAGAATGATTGTTCGAAGGGAGCAGATTGTTTTGTTGAATAAAGCCAAAACTTTTCTTTCAAATCTTCGTCTGTATTGGAAAAAACCAATGCCCGGAAGATATATGACATTTAAAGAAATCGCCGCTTATGCAGGCGGAGGAATTGGTGCGTATTTTCTTATTTATATGGGAAAACAGCTTATTGTAACAACAAGTAACATGATTGTAGGCGGTGCAATCGGCGTTTCCCCCACACATATGTATATCCTTTATGTGATTTCAACTATCGCTAATGTTCCGCTGACTGCAATCAGAGCCAATATGATTGACAACACAAGAAACAAAGCCGGCAAATACAGACCGTATCTTTTAACGATGGGTATCCCCACAGCTCTTATTGCTATGGGATATGTGTATTTCCCATACGATTCTTTATATAATTTATTTCCGATGCAGATGTTCGGATACGAAGGCGGTTATGTTATAAAATGTGCGGTTGTTCTCATTTTTAATTTTTTACTGCTGTTCTTTTATAATTTCTTTCACGATGCTTATAACAATCTTGTTTATGTTCTTTCGCCAAACACACAAGAAAGAACGGATGTGCTTGCAGTTAAGAGTCTTGTGTATTCACTGGCACCTTCTATAGCCAATATTATCCTTCCTCTCGTTGCTCAAATAGCAACAAACGATAATATGTATGACCTGCGCGTTTACAGAATTACTTATCCCATATTCTCGATTATTGGTATAGGGCTTACAATTATCGTTCTTGGATATACCAAAGAAAAAATTGTTCAACCTAAAACTCGTGTTGTTCAAGTCAAATTTACAGATTCGCTTAAAGCGGTTGCGAAAAATAAATATTTCTGGATAATTGCATTGGCGGGTTGGCTCGGTTTTCTTGAAAGTTCATACAGCAATATTCTTTCATTTACATATAATTACGGTCATGCCTGTGAGGGCAGCACGATGAGCATTATTAACACAATCATCGGTAATGCTTCTATGTGGGGTATGATGCTTGCGCCTTTCTGTGTACGTGCTTTAGGTAAAAAGAAGGTACTTATCGGAATCAATATTATGAATATAGTTTGTATTCTCGCAATGGGACTTAATACAACCAATATCATCTGGCTTGCAATTTGTGTCTATCTTAATCACTTTTTCGGTTCGTTCCAGCAAATTACATCTCCTGCCATTGAAGCGGATATACGAGATTATCATCATTATAAAACAGGAGAACGCATTGACGGAATGTTTGCCACTGTAACCACCATAGGAAACATTGTTACTCTCGCTACCTCTTCTATAGTTCCTTTTGTTTACGAAAGTTACGGAATTTATGAAGGCAACGGCTATGCTTTGCCTTATGAAATTCTTGATGTAACAACAGGTCAGCCCGATCTGTTAAACAAAGTGGTATTATCACTGATAATTATGGCTGCAATAGGTGCAACCCTTAATGTTATTCCTTATTTCTTCTATGACCTTAAAGAAGTGCAGCAAAAAAGCATTGTTCGTATTTTAAAAATAAGGGCGATGTTTGAAGATTACGGAAACGGTGTAATCAATGAAAAAGAACTTATTGAAACAATTGATATTATCCGCAAGGCAAGAGAATATAATGGTTTGGCAAAAAAAGCATTAACTAAAAACGACAAAAAGAAACGCAAGGAAGATCTTGCGTATAATGAAGAAATTGAAATTTCAGAAATGGTTATTGCTGAACTCAATAAATTCTCAACACCTCTTTTCGCAGCAAAAATTGATGCATACAAAAGTGTCTATTGTTCAGGATTAAGAGGCTTATTTGAGGCTGATATGCAAGATATTCTGAATGAACTGATTGCAGCAAGAAAAATGCCGAAAAACACAAAAGAAGAAAAAGACCTCCGCAGCTTTGCTATTGATGTTGCACAGAGCAAATTATCTTCACGCAAAGCAATTGATAAGTATTATAAAAACATAGATGATTTTTGCGAGCCGGATTATTCTGCTATTGATAAGATTTATGATGAGGAAGAACTTTGTGATATAAAGCTTAAAGAACTCTATGTCGCGCAATCCAAAGCAAAAAAATCAAAAGACTATGTTCTTTTGAAAGAAATATCCGATGAAATCAAATCTTTTGAAAAGAGAAAAAAAGAACTTTCAGCGGCATTGAAAGCGGAAACCGATAAACACATTCAATTTTCTCGTGCTGCCAAGCCCTATATCGAAGCAAAAAAACTTATAGCAGCAAGAGAAAATTACAAGCATCTTGAAGAACTTGAAGAAAGATATGAGGAAGCTAAAGCAAGGAATTAAGATGTTGTTGCAGTAAAAACCACAATAATAAAACAGATGCAAAAAGAAAGATTTCACTAAAAAGCAGAATAATATAACAGACAGATTAATTAATCATTAAACATTCAAATAGTAACCCCCCGGCTTAGCCGGGGGGTTACTATTTGAAGTATTTGTGTGATTGAAAATGATTGTGTCCGACATTTTGGAATTTGTCTATTTGAATTCTAAATAATTTTGTCTGATTAATTTATAATTTCGAACCAACCTCATAAATTCTATTCAGAAGTTACTTCACAATACTTGCCGATGATGAACCTTGTTTTCGGGTTTCGCAGTTTCGTTCCGTGAGCGGTTATACCTTCAAGTTCAACCTGAACTGTATTTGTGCTGCTGTCAGTACCCGCAATTTTCGGTTTCATATATGAAGTGTAAGAAATGTTCTTGAATATTATGTTTTTAATCTCAAAATTCTCCGCTTGTTCATCATAAATTTTCACAAGTATCGGTCTGCCTTCGTCACGGAATATCTCAATATTTTCAAAAAGAACTCCGTCAATACTGCCTTCAGTCTGCTCTGCCACAACAACAAGTGAGCCAATCCTGTCATTATCCCATATACCGTCACGGTAAATTACGGCACAGTTACGGAAAACTACATCGGAAATCTTCTTATTAACTTCGCCTGTGATACCAAAGCATCTTGCGTATCCGCCCCAGGCAATGCAGTTTGTGAACGTGATATTTTTGCTGTCCATTGTACCGCCGAGCGCTTTTACCTCAAACGTATCGTCTGCCACTCTTGCAAAGCAGTTGTCAACGGTAACGTTATGGCTGTTGCAGATTGCAAAGCCGTCACAGTTGCCGCGGTTGCCAATGATATCTGCATTGTCTATGCTGACGTCGGTACAGCAATAAGAGATAAATGACCATTCAGGCGAGTTTATGATTTTTATGTCGCTGACGTTTACGTTTTTGCAGTTGGTGAAAACAACTCCCCTTCTTTCTCTTCTGTCAAGTCGGGTCATATCTATCACACCTCTGCCGGTGAGGGTTACGTTGTTGCAGTTGTAAAAATTTATAAACGGATATCTTGTAAGTCCGAATGCGTTGTCGCCCGGTGCAGTCGGCTCAAGATATTTGTTTTCATCTTCGGCACAATCAATATCGTGAAGATGGTTTGCTATAACGTAAGCACCTTCACGAAGATAAATTACAAGGTTTTCATTTCCGACGAGGTTGACGTAGTCATACTGATAAACACCTTTATCAAGCACCCATACGTTGTCTTCGCCGTATTCTTCTATGTATGCCGCAATTTCTTTATCCTCGTCAACCTTTTCGCGCACCATAAGCGTGTAACCGTAATATTGGTTTGCGCCGTTGAAAAGGAAGGTGTAAACACCCGTTTTGTTGATAGATGCGGTTACGGTGTTATCTCTGCACTGTGCCTTTACACCGTGTGATTCAGGTAACACAATGGCATCTTTCAGCTCGACGTCAGTACCCGTTATCTCAACGTTGAATGAAAACTCCTCGCTTGAATCAACATAGATTTCGGAGAAGGAGTGGAGCGTACCCGTATCGTCAACACGAATGAAAACTACTGAAGCATAAACAGGGATTTCCTTTCCGCTCACCTTTGCAGTGTAATACGGGGAAACCGTTATGCCGTTTATATCGTCATATCCGCCCGACTGAACATATTCGGGAAGTTCAGCCGAAGCACGCCCGACAAGCTCCTGCTCGGTAAGACCTGCTTCCTCAAGAGTGACAATTGCTTCATCGGGATATTCAAGATATGAAAAATCAAAATTCTCACTTTCGGGATAAACCGTTGCGGGGAACAACAGATTTGAACAAAAAATAGTAATGGTTGTGAAAATTGTAAACAAAGATTTAATAATGGTATGCATTGACTTTCCTCCTGTTCTTATTTATCTATCTGTTCGATATATTGGAATTTGTTGTTCTGTATAAAGCGGGAGTTATACTGAATAAACGTTCAAAGAACCGGCGGCACTGCATACAGAGGTTTTGGAAGAATGATAAAATGCGCTGTCCGAATACAGTGAGTGAATCACCCAGATCAATTATAAAACGCTCAAACTCGGTGAGTCTGTCGCTCTCGTCATAACCGTTTTTTTCTTTATAGACACGGACATAATCAATCAGCCATTCTATGGGATAGTTATTTTCGGGCTCATCCCAACCGCTGAAATCAGAATTTATATACATAGACAAAATCAT
>JAZNPE010000007.1:0-2832 GCA_045589535.1 Acutalibacteraceae bacterium
TGAATAGATAATAATACAAACAGCGCTCGAATATTTCACAAACACTATTATCTATTATTTATTCAATATTATCTCTTATCTTAGCCTCGTCAGAGGCGCTGTTTGGCTGGGATGGCTGGATTCGAACCAGCGAATGCAGCAGTCAAAGTGCTGTGTCTTACCGCTTGACGACACCCCAATATTAATTTTAAAAGATAAGTCTGCAAGAAGAACTGTTGCAGACTTTTTAGTGGGGTGGATAGTCGGATTCGAACCGACGGTCTCCAGTGCCACAAACTGGCGCTTTAACCAACTAAGCTATACCCACCATATGGCGCGCTTGAAGGGACTCGAACCCCTGACCCACTGCTTAGAAGGCAGTTGCTCTATCCACCTGAGCTACAAGCGCATATGTTACCCCTCATTGCTATTGCAGAGGTTAGGGGAAAATGGAGCGGGTGATGGGAATCGAACCCACACGACTAGCTTGGAAGGCTAGAATTCTACCACTAAACTACACCCGCGTGTCTGCAACGTGATGTATTTTAACACAAGTTATCTGTTTTTGTCAATAGTAAAAACAGATATTTTTAAATAAATTTTACCTTTGTTTTGAAAACTGTTGTCGCATATGTAAAACGTTCAAAATTCCGTGTTTTAAAACCAACTCAGCGTTATTTTAAATAAAAAATTAAGGAACACCGTCCCCCACGCAATTGATTAAAATATGATTTTTAAACCCCACCTCGCAGGATTTCTGTGAGATGGGGTTTGCAAAAGTATTTAATTATTCTGCCGAAGCCATTTCGATAACCTTGAAAAGGTTTTTGAAGAAAGACACGAGTGCTTCAAAGAAGGTCACGTTCCATCTTTCTGTTGTGTTCATATTTTCCTCTGTCATCGGATAAAGCGCATTATTTTCTTTGTCATAAACAAGATACTGCGGATATTCGGGGTTATCGTCAACAGTAAAGCCTTCATTATTAATAATGTCACTGACAAGTCCGTTTACACACGACGGGAACTCTTTGTGCGTAAGGTCTTTGATGAACCAGGTTCTGTCGGGCAGAAGACAGGTTGAAGCATCAATCTGCTTATCGGGCGATATATACTTACCCTTGCCGTTTGCAATTGCAGCGTTGATATATTCATCTGAAAGGGTTTCTTCAGTTAGAGATGCTGTTACACCGAAGCCGCTTTCAAATACTGTTACGGTCGCATCAGAAAGGTCGTCTGCACTCTTTGTAAGAGGTACACTCTGAAGACCGTACTTAACGATATTTGAAGTTTCAATACCCATTTCTGCATGTCTTGCAACTGTTTCGGGGAACGTAAGCTGAACGTTGGTGCGATAGTTTTCAATTTTTTCGATAAGACCTGCGTACTTTTCAAGATCAGCACCGTAGAAAACTGTTTCCTTTGCCTTTTCAAAATCATCAATACTTACCATACTCCAATAACCCGGAGTTGAAGCATAGCTTTCAATAAGGATTCTCGGGAAAATATCGAGATAAATGTCTTTCATAACGTTTTCGACAGCCCAGCTTACAATATCAAGGCCGTAAGTTTTGTTCATAAGAGTTACACAAGATCTGATGAGGTCCATAATGTAGGTTTCAACCTCAAGGTCAACGTCATAGACGTATCTTTCAATTCCGTCGGGATGAATGAACATTTCACCCGTAAAGAGCTTGCTCACCTGAGAAGCGCCGTAGAAAGCACTGCAGTAATGGATAACGTCACTTACGTGTTCACCGTCATATTTTTCCATATACGCAGCAATAATATTCGAACCGAAGCATCTGCCGTAAAGAGCAACCTTTTCAGCGCCCGTAACATAAAGAACGTCTTCAATATACTGGTGAAGAGTTTCTGCAATATCATACGGAGAAAGACGCCAGTCATGACAGAAGAAGTAGCTTGTTACGCCGTACTTTCCTTCGGCATTTGCATTATTACGGAGTGATTCACGTGTCCAACCCCATTTAATATAGGTTTCACCGCCTGTTTCACCGTCAGGATTAAGGGCAAAACCGCTGAGAATCGGAGAAACACATTCATAAAGAACATCGCAGAACTCATCCCATTCCTGTGTGAAGAAAGCCTTTGCGAAAACCGGAAGAAGAATCTCCGCATTTTCTTCGATATAGCCGTCAGGAAATTCAACCGGGAAAACCTTCTTTTCATTTCCGTTTTCATCCTTACGGAAGATTTCCTGACCTGTACCCATAATATGGATAACAGGGACATTTGCACCGTCGGGTGTTGCAAACGTTGACGGTGCCACAAAAACCGTTCCTAACAAAACAAAAAGCAAGCTCATTAAAATTGCAAGTGCCTTTTTCATAAAGACCCTCCTATTTGCTTATTACGCAATATATAATAACAGTATAAAATTCAAATCGCAATAGTTTGTTGTTAAATAAACAAAATTTATAGTTCGTATAAAAAAGAACTTCAGAATTCTTCTGTCGAAATACATTCCGCACAAGATAACAACAAATTAGGATTGCAGAGCAAAGGTTTATACCTTTACAGATAATAGATAAGAGATAATATCGAATAGTTGAGGGTCTGCGACGCCGATTTATAACGCACGATTAAAAGCGTTTTTGTAGTGGACGGGTTTCCCGTCCCGAAATTCTGCGTGGTTCAACGTGACGTCGTCCCCTACAGACACACCTGAATCTGTTTAGTAGGGCACAACGGAGAACAACGTGCAAATATTCAACAAAATTTACGGTGTGTCGCAAAGCGTCACACCCTACAATAAGATTTTAAACAACCCGATAAATTCGGGTTTTCAGAATTCTTTTACACACAGTTATTAAATCAAGTAAAAATTCGCTTTTC
>JAZNPE010000008.1:0-11420 GCA_045589535.1 Acutalibacteraceae bacterium
CCAAAGGGCGTACTTCTCGTTGGCCCTCCGGGTACAGGTAAAACCCTTCTTGCAAGAGCTGTTGCAGGCGTGGCGGATGTTCCGTTCTTCTCTATCTCGGGTTCTGACTTCGTTGAAATGTATGTCGGTGTCGGTGCTTCAAGAGTACGTGACCTCTTCAACCAGGCAAAGAAAGAATCTCCTTCAGTAATCTTTATTGATGAAATCGATGCTGTCGGTCGTCAGCGTGGCGCAGGTATGGGCGGCGGACACGACGAAAGAGAACAGACGCTCAACCAGCTCCTTGTTGAAATGGACGGCTTCGGCAAAAATGAAGGCGTTATCATAATCGCTGCAACAAACCGCCCGGATATCCTTGACCCCGCACTTCTTCGTCCGGGACGTTTCGACCGTCAGGTTACTGTCGGATATCCCGATGCAAACGGCAGAGAAGCTATCCTTAAAGTACACGCAAAGGGTAAGCCTTTTGCTCCCGATGTTGACCTTAAGGTTATTGCAAATTCAACAGCAGGCTTTGTCGGTGCAGACCTTGAAAACCTTCTTAACGAAGCGGCTTTGCTTGCTGCAAGAAGAAATAAGAAGGCAATCACAATGGCTGAAATTGAAGAAGCAACACGTAAGGTTGTTATCGGTACGGAGAAAAAATCTCACAAGATGAGTGAGAAGGAAAAGAGAATGACAGCTTTCCACGAAGCAGGTCACGCTGTTGCAAGCTATTATCTCGACTCTCAGGATCCGGTACACGAGGTTTCAATCATTCCGCGCGGTATGGCAGGTGGCTACACGCTTTACATTCCGACAGAGGATAAGACCTATAAGTATAAGAGTGAAATGCTTGATGAGCTTGTTTCTCTTCTCGGCGGCCGTGTTGCTGAACAGATTGTCCGCGGTGATGTTTCAACGGGTGCTTCAAATGATATTGAAAGAGCAACCGAAATTGCAAAGAAGATGATTACAAAATACGGTATGAGCGACGCTCTCGGTCCCGTATGTTATGCAGGTCATAACGACCAGGTTTTCCTCGGAAGAGATTACGGTCACTCTAAGAATTATTCTGAAGCAACTGCAATGGCAATTGATGAAGAAATCAAGAAGATTATTTCTGATGCATATAAGAGAACGGAAGAAATTCTTACTCAGCACAGAGACAAGCTTGATAGTCTTGCAGAATATCTTGTCAAGAAAGAAAAAATCGACGGTGAAAAGTTCAGAAAGCTTATGGAGGGTACACTTGAAAGTGAGGATGCACCCCATGAAGTTATGGAAGCTGTTGATGAAATCAAGACAGATGCTCCTACAGAGGATTCAGCAGAAACAGAAGAATAAAATAAAAATCCGGGTTGATTCATTCAACTCGGATTTTTCATATAAAGCTTTTATTTTTTTGCCGATTGGGGAACAATACCGGGGTAGAGAAGATCGTGTGTACGCTTGTGGGTTTCTTCCCAGTCAAGGATAAGAACTTCCATTCCTCCGCGTAATGAAAGCGGCAACGCATTGAACGGAATAACGTCCTCGTGTATGCTCATCTTCAGATACTGCGGAACGTTTGCCATCTGTCCGATAAGCTCGGTCTTTGTGAAATTGGTTGTAACAAGCGGAAGGAAAACGTCAAGAAGATCAAAAAGCTGAGAAACAGAAGACTGTCTTAACTTTACAGCCATCGCATTAAGTATTGCTCTCTGTCTGCCGGTTCTTTTACGGTCAGAGTCGATTGAACGCAATCTTGCAAAAGCCATTGCCTTTTCACCGTTGAGGTTGTATGTTCCTGCCTTGGCTTTTCCTACGATGATTGAGGCTTCCTGTGCGGTCAGGTTAACAGACACACCGTTAAGGGCATCAACGATACTCTGGAAGCCGTCAAAGTTAACAGTAACGTATTTATCAATGCGGATTTTGTAATTCTGTTCAATCGTTTCAACAAGAAGCTTCGCTCCGCCGTAAGCGTGGGCGGCATTAAGTCGTTTGTTTCCGTGTCCCGGAATTGCAACATAAGCTGCACGGGAAAGCGAAACCATATTGATTACATTGTTAATTGTATTGATTGAAAGAAGAATCATAGAGTCTGAACGTGTAAGATAATTGTCGTACTTACCGTTCTTACGGTCACCGTAGTCAGCACCGACAAGAAGAATGTTGTAAATTCTGTCGTCGTACCAAAGTACGTTATCGTCAAGGTTTGCACGGATATCGGCATCGGCATCGGCCTGATTTTCAAATTCAATAGATTCTTCAGTATCAATAGCAGGGTCAACCTCACCTGTACTGTCTCCGAAGTTCATCTTGTTGAGATAGTTATTGAAAATAACAGCGCCTGTACCGAAGACAATTGCAAAAACAAGGAAAAGCGAGATAAAGGCAACAAAAATACGTTTTCTTCTTTTTTTCTTCTTTTTTGATTTTGAATCGTCAATAACATCTTTTGCGGTAAGCTTATATTTTTCGCTGTCAGGGTCAATTACCTGATATTTATTCTCATCCATACGGATACCTCCTTAGAAAACATCGTACATCATTATAACTTATTCAAAAAAGAAAATCAACATATTGCACATTTTATTGTTTAATTGTATAATATTCCATATATGTAATCTGAAAGGAAACGGTTATATGTCAGAACTCAGAAAAATGATAATTGAACTTTCACAGGCAAACGGTACACCGGGTGCAGAGTGGGATATATCCGATAAAATAAAAGAATGGCTCCCGTCGGGAATGACTGCTGAAAACGACAGAACAGGCAATGTTATTGCAACTCTTGAAGGAAACGGCAAAACTTTTCTTCTTGATGCCCATATGGATAGAATCGGTCTTATCGTCACGGCAATAGAGGAGGGCGGATTCCTTCGTGTTGCAAAATGCGGCGGTATGGATGCTCGTGTCCTTGCGGCTCAGGATGTAACAGTATGGGGTAAAGAGTCTGTTTACGGCGTTATTACATCAACACCACCGCACCTCGTTACGGCGGATGATGCTGGAAAGGCAAAGGATTTTGACGATATGCTCGTTGATACGGGACTTAGCAAAGAAGAGGCAGAAAAACTCATATCTCCGGGTGACAGAATTACTGTCAGAACTCCCGTTTCGGAGCTTCTTAACGAAAGAATTTCCTGTGCTGCACTTGATGACAGAGCAGGCTGTGCCGTTATAATCAGAGCAGCAGAAATTGTTGCAGAGCACTCAAATCATCCGACAATTAAGCTACTTTTCTCCGGTCAGGAAGAAACAGGCGGTACGGGTGCCGTTAACGGCAGTTTCCTTGTTGAAGCTGATGAGTGCATAAGCGTTGATGTCAGCTTTGCAGATGCTCCCGATATGCCTTCAAAAAAATGCGGAAAGCTTGACAAAGGCCCGATGATAGGCTTTTCTCCTGTGCTTTGTTATGATATGAGCAGAGAGCTTGAAGCAATAGCCAAGGAAAAAGGAATTCCGTATCGGCTTGAGATTATGAGCGATACGACAGGTACAAATGCAGACCATATCGCACTTTCAAAAGGCGGTATAAAAACAGGTCTTGTTTCAATTCCTTTGAGGAATATGCACACGAGCGTTGAAGTTATAAGCGTAAACGATGTTGAAAACTGCGCAATACTTATTGCAGAATACATTTTAAGGGGTGGACTCAATGCTTGAAACAATTAAAAAACTTTCCTTGCTTGACGGTGTTTCAGGTCGAGAAAATGCCGTAAGAGATTATATTATCAATGAAGTTTCAGCTTATGCGGACAGCATTGAAACAGATGCTCTCGGCAACCTCATAGTTTTCAAAAAAGGTAAGAATACACCGAAAAACAAGGTTATGCTCGATGCTCATATGGACGAGGTCGGAATGATGATAACCCATATAAATTCTGACGGCACGCTTGATTTTGACTGCGTCGGCGGTATTGATAAAAGGGTTATGCTCGGCAAACCCGTAGCTGTCGGCGAAAATAAAATAAACGGCGTCATTGGCGTAAAAGCAACGCATATGGTGCCTGCCGCAGAAAAGCTGAATATGCCTTCAACGATGTATATTGATATCGGTGCCGACGCAAAAGAAGAAGCAGAAAAGGTTGTTTCACTCGGAGATTATGTTTGCTTTAATTCCGAATTTGTTGAATTCGGTGACGGCTTTATAAAGGGCAGAGCTCTTGATGACAGAGCAGGCTGTGCAATTCTTATCGATATGATAAAATCCGAACTCCCGTACGATATGTATTTCAATTTTGCGGCAGGTGAGGAAGTAGGCTTCGGAATCGCACAGACAGCGTTTTATAAGGTTCAGCCCGATTATGCAATCGTAGTTGAAACAACAACTGCCGCAGACCTTGCAGATGTGCCTGAAAACAAAAAAGTATGCTCGCTCGGCAATGGCGGAGTAATCTCCTTTATGGACAGACGTACGATTTATCCGAAGGAGCTTTTTGATAAGGCTTTTGAACTCGCAGAAAAACACGGAATAAAGGCACAGGTTAAGTCTCTTGTTGCCGGAGGAAATAATGCGGGTGTGATTCATAAAACAGCAGGAGGAATAAGGACGATTACTGTTTCTCTTCCGTGCCGATATCTTCATTCGCCTTCCTGCGTGCTTAAGAAAGAAGATATAGAAGAAAGTGCAAAACTCATAAGAGTGCTTGCTGAGGAATTTGCAAATGGTTAAAAGCGTTGAAAAAGGCAACGAGGCTTTTCTCAGTTTCTGCGACCGCGACGTTTTCGGTACAAGAATAAAGGCATATTTTAACTGTTACTCGACGGATTACGATTTCGTTAAGTTCTGGGTACAGACAAACGAAGACGGAGATGTTACGGCGGCAATCAGCAGAGTTGACGGTGATATGACCGTCACTGCTGAAAATGCGGATTATGAAGAGCTTCTTCAGTTTATAAAAATAGTGGGCTTCAGCACAATTCAATGTAACCGTAAAGTTGCAAATGAATTTACTGCAGAAGAAACTCTTTGGGGATACGTTGTTCGGTTTGAAAACAAAACGGAAAACCGTGAAATTAATCTCAAAAGAGACTATGAACTCAAAGAAATTTACAGTATTATAAAAGCCGCAAATCTGACAGGCGTAGGTGAGTATCTCCCGTGGCTTTCGGATACAACTTTCCGTATAAACCGCAAAACGGCAGAGCCTTTGCTAGCTGACGTTGACGGCAATGCGGCAGGCTGTGCAATGGTGCTTTTCCGTACGGATAAAGCGGCTTTACTCGGTGCGGTTGCAACCTATCCCGAATACAGAGGCAGAGGAATCGCAGGTGCATTGGTAACCTGCCTTGCAAACAATGAACTTGTACAGGGCAGAAGAACGGAGCTTCTTTGCAAAAATGACAGTATAGTTGATTTTTATAAATCAATAGGATTTACAGTGAAAGACGAATGGAGTTTAATAACAGATGAAACAAAACTTTTTTAAGATAGATCAGAAGGTAAGCGACGCGGCTGAAAAAGCACTTGAGCTTATAAAGCCTCAGTTTACAACTACCGACGAAATTGCGGAATATAATCAGCAGAAGGTGCTTTCTGCTTTTATCAATAACCACGTAAGCGAAAGTATGTTTGCAGAAAGTACGGGTTACGGCTACGGCGACAGAGGACGTGAAGTCATTGATAAGGTCTTCGCTGAAATTGTCGGAGCTGAAGATGCACTCGTGCGTCACAATTTCACCTGCGGTACACATACTCTTGCGGTTGCACTTTACGGTATGCTTCGTCCGGGCGATATTATGCTCTGTGTAACGGGTACTCCGTACGATACAATTCATTCTGTTATCGGTATTGACGGTAAGGGTGACGGTTCACTTTCAGATTACGGAATTGTTTACAAGCAGGTTGACCTTAAGGACGGTAAGCCTGACCTTGAAGCAATAAAAGAAGCTGTTACAAAAGAAAAAATCAAGCTTGTTTACATACAGCGTTCAAGAGGATATTCACTTCGTCCGAGCCTTTCCTGCGAAGAAATCGGTGAAATCGCAAAGGTTGTCAAGGAAAACAGCGATGCCGACATTATGGTTGATAACTGCTACGGTGAATTCACACAGACCGTTGAACCGACTCAGGTCGGTGCGGATATCATCGCAGGCTCGCTTATCAAAAACGCAGGTGGCGGACTTACACGCACGGGCGGTTACGTCGCAGGACGTGCCGACCTCGTTGAGAAGATTTCATATCGACTTACAACACCGGGTCTCGGCAGGGAAGTCGGCGCAACTCTCGGAATGAGCCGTGAGCTGTTTATGGGTATATTCTTCGCTCCGCATACGGTAGGTGAGGCGATAAAAGCGGCTTATTTTACAGCGGCACTCTTTGAACAGTTCGGTTTCGGAACAACTCCGACATCAAAGGATCCCCGTTTTGATATCGTTCAGAGCGTTCTTCTTCGCAACGAAGAAAACCTTATCGCGTTCTGTCAGGGTATGCAGTCAGGTGCACCGATAGATGCTTTCGTTACTCCCGAGCCCTGGGATATGCCGGGTTATGACAACAAAGTCATTATGGCGGCAGGCGCATTCATAGGCGGAGCTTCAATTGAACTTTCAGCCGATGCTCCGTTACGTGAACCCTATGCGGCATGGATGCAGGGCGGACTCAATTTCCACAGTGCAAAAATGGGCATAATGCTCGCGGCACAGAAAATGGCAGAAAGAGGACTGATTTAATGGCATACAACGGAATAAAGCCTGAAATACTTTTCCTCGCGGCACAGAACAGATTTGAAAACAGCCGTATGTTTTATGAGGAGCATAAGCAGGAGTTAAAGGAAGGTTTCACAATCCCGATGAGGCAGATTGCCGAAGAAATCGTTCCGCAGCTTTATGAGATAGACGATAAGGTTATGACCAATCCTGTCAGAATGGTGTCACGTTTCTTCCGTGATACAAGATATTCAAATGATAAGCACCTTTACAGAGATAACTTATGGATAATGTTTATGCGTAATAAACACGAGTGGCAGCAATATCCGTGTATGTGGTTTGAAGTAACACAGAATTTCTGGTCATACGGTGTAGGAATGTTCTGGGTTGATGCGACTTATCTTGAGCTTTACCGCAAGGCTCTGATTGAACGTCCGCAGGAGTTTTTGAAGGCTGTTGAGGATGCGGAAAGGGTAGGTGCACTTTATTCTCCCGAATTTTATAAAAAGCCGAAGCCGGGCAATCCTATTCCTGAAATCGAGCCATATTATCATATTAAAAATATGCATTTTATTGCACAGCGTACGGATTTTGATGCGCTTGAAAGAGAAGAACTTATAGAAGAATTAAAACAGATTTACAAGGGCTTTGAAGGCTTATACTTATTCTTAAAATCAATTTCAGATGAAAGGGCGATGTTATGAGTTTAAAGGGTTTCAAAAGCGGTACTGATATAAGAGGTTACGGTGCTGTTGAATATTCAGAAGAAAAGCTTTTTCTCAGCGATGCGGTTGTTTCAAAAATAACGGTTGCTTTTGCGGAGTGGCTTTCAGAAAGAAACAATAAAGAAGTTTCAGAACTCAATGTTTCTGTGGGCAGGGATTCCCGCGTTTCGGGACCGCGAATTATCAAAGCTGTTGCAGATACGCTTTCCTCTCTCGGTGTAAGCGTAAAAAATTGCGGCCTTGCTTCAACCCCTGCAATGTTTATGTCAACCCTTGACCTTAAGTGCGACGGTGCAGTTCAGATAACGGCAAGCCATCACCCGTGGGAAAGAAACGGACTTAAATTCTTTACACCCGATGGCGGTCTTGAGGGAAGCGACATCGCAACACTTCTTGAAAAAGCTGAAAATATAAATATCGACGGCATTGTTGCCGACAGCACAAAGCTTACGGACGTGGATTATATGTCCGATTATGCGACACATCTTCGCGATATGATAAAGAAAGGTGTCGATGCCGAAAACTATGAAAAACCGCTTGAGGGATTTAGAATTATCGTCGATTCAGGTAACGGTGTCGGCGGATTTTATGCCGAAAATGTCCTCAAGCCACTTGGTGCAGATACAGACGGCAGTCAGTTCCTTGAGCCGGACGGAATGTTCCCGAATCATATTCCGAATCCCGAAAATGCAGATGCAATGAAATCAATCTGCTCAGCGGTTATAAACAGCAAGGCAGATTTCGGTATAATTTTTGATACAGATGTTGACCGTGCAGGATGCGTTGACCGTGACGGTGAGGAAATCAACCGTAACCGTCTTGTTGCACTCGCCTCTTATATTGCACTTGAAGGTCACGGCAACGGTGTGATTGTAACAGACTCCGTAACGTCCGACGGTCTTAAGACCTATATCGAATCAATCGGCGGTGAGCATTACCGCTTCAGGAGAGGCTATAAAAATGTTATAAATAAGCAGATTGAGCTTAATAATAACGGCACATTCTGTCCTCTTGCAATTGAAACCTCAGGCCACGCCGCATTCAAGGAGAATTACTACCTTGATGACGGTGCATACCTTATGACGAAAATCGTAATCCTCCTCGCAAGGGATAAGACGGGTAATGCTCTTCAGGATATACTTGCTCCTCTTCAACAGCCTGCAGAAGAAAAGGAATTGCGTTTTGCTATCAATTGCGAAGATTTCAAATCATACGGTGAGAACGTTATCGCAGAGCTTGAAAAGTATTATGACGGAAGAGAAGGCTGGAAGATTGCCGACGACAACAGAGAAGGTTTGCGAATCTCTGCTGATTCCGAAAACGGTAACGGCTGGCTTCTTCTCCGTCTCAGCGTCCACGACCCGATTATGCCCCTCAACATTGAAAGCAATGAAGAGGGCGGTGTTATGAAAATCGCAAAGGATTTTTACGAGTTCATCAAAAAGTTCGAGCTTCTTGATATCTCTCCGATTGAAAAGTTTATTGATGCATAATTTTAATCAATAATTTTAGTAGGGGACGACGTCCCGTTCATATTGACATCGTCATAATTAAAGGAGATAAATATGAAAGCTTTTTTCTCAATTTTACTTGCAACGCTTATTGCAATTTTTAATTTCTTCACAACAGACGGCTCAATCCGTCAGCTTATCGATAAAGGCGATATCTCAGGCTACAGCGAAACCGTAAAGGCAGATAAGGAAATGCCGACATTATCAACTGATGAAAACGGTGATTTTACAATCCTTCAGTTTACGGACACACATTTCACAACGGGTCTTTCTTACGGCGATATCTCCGTAATGGAAACAATGAAATCTCAGGTTGAAGAATACAATCCTGACCTCGTTGTTATGCTTGGCGATATGATTGATGACGGCGAATCAGGTGCATTTAACAAGGAATATATCCTTGATACTGTCGGTACTATGTTTGATGAAATGGAACAGTACTGGGCATACATCCCCGGAAACAATGACGGTATAGCACACGGTACTTCGGCAGATGTAACAGCATATCTCTCACAGTTTGATTACTGCCTTTGTGCCGACGTTGAGGGTGTTTCGGGCGGCGCACAGTATACAATAGATATCAGTAACGGCGAAACTGTTGTTCATTCTCTAGTTTTCCTCGATACAATGGATTATGACGATGAGGATGACGAACATATCTACGGTTACGTCCACGCTGACCAGGTCAAGTGGTGTGAGGATGCGATTGACGCAAAGCTTGAAGCTTACGGCGATATTTCAATGAGTGTATTTATTCACGAAAATACACCCGCGTTTGCCGAAGCAGGCTTGTACGGTGAAGCATACAAAGACGGTTATTCAAAGCTTGACGTAATGAAGGAAGAGTACAACATCCCGAAAAACAAACCTCTTGATGATGTGTTTGCAAAGGCAGACTGTGTCGGTCTCGTTTCAATGGGACACGCTCATCCGTCAGAAAACAAATGCAGTTTCTATAACGGCACATATTATCACGTAGCCGCACAGACAAAAACAATGGGCTCACTTGTAACAATCCATACGGGTGCAGATAACACTAGAGAGATGTATGAGTTTGTCAGTATTTCGGTATAATTGAACAGAACCAATGCGAAACGGTAGGCTTTGTTGCCTGCCGTTTTTATTTTTATAAAAATATCAAGAGAAGTAAAAATAGACAAAATCTGCATTTCGGGTCGCCAAAACGTCATTTCAGGTCGATTGTGAGTGATTTTTAATACTTTTAAAATTATAATGAAGACATAAACTGACGGTTGCAGAATAAATTCAACCTAATAATGAAAGGATGACAGTTATGAAAAAAGTGTTAAAGAAAAGTTTGGTGTTGGGATTGGCGCTTGTTTGTGTGTTGAACATCGTATCCGTAATCGCATCAGCGGCATCTCCGTCAAGTGGTGACTTAGGAAAAAATCTTAAGTGGTCAGTCAGTGGCAAAGGGGTGCTTACAATCAAAGGTAAAGGTGAAATGGCGGATTTTGGTATCGCAGATGCAAGACCTTGGGATGATCATAGGGATGAAATTGTGAAGGTAGTTGTCGAAGATGGTGTAACCTCTATTAGTGAGGAGGCTTTTTCACATTTGGGAAATCTTAATGACGTAGAATTTCCGAATACCCTTGTTTTTGTTGGAAGCGATATTTTTTACAATTCGTCTTATCAGGCAAAAGCAGATAAATATGGTGTGCGTTATGAAGATGGTATTCTCCTTGAAGCAAGTGAAGAGCTTAAGGGTACATATACGATTGCAAATGGTACAAGAGTTATTGCAGAGTATGCTTTTAATAACTTTGAAGATCAATCAGGATTGAAAAAAGTAATATTGAATGAAGGCTTGATTACAATAGGTATGAACGCATTTAGAAATTGCCAATCTATTGAACATATAACTATACCTGCAAGTGTCAGAAATTTTGGAGAAGGAGCTTTCGACGGATGTGAGTCATTGAAAACTGTGGTTATAAAAAATGGTGTTACCTGTATAAACAGAGTAGCGTTTATTAATTGCTACAGTCTTGAGTTAATTGCGATTCCTGAAAGTGTAACAAATATAGACGATCAGGCTTTTGCGAATTGTGACAAGCTTAAAGAAGTTTATTATACAGGAACATTGGAACAATGGAATAAAATGGAAAAAGCTTACGGTAACGAAGCTCTTGCCAAAGCAACTGTTTACTGTAAAGGTGATATTAGCAAAGACGGAAAAACGAACTCGTCGGATGCACTTATGGTGTTACAGCATTCTGTTAAAAAGATTGAACTTACTTCGTGGCAGATTATACTGGCAGATGTCTATGCAGACAGTAAGATAAATTCGTCAGACGCACTTGAAATTCTCAAAATTTCTGTAGGTAGTACCAAGTAAATAACAGCAATATCAAGACCACCCTCGCGGTGGTCTTTTGTTTGTCAAATTCGGGTTTGTCGGGATGTTTTATTATAACGGTTGCTTGCAACCTACACCTCATCAGTCACTTCGTGACAGCTTCCCCTCGAGGGGAAGCCTTGGACTTGCGCAATTTCTCAGCCTTCTCCTTGAGGAGAAGGTGCCGAGGAACGAGGCGGATGA
>JAZNPE010000009.1:0-6940 GCA_045589535.1 Acutalibacteraceae bacterium
AAAAGACTGTTCTGTTATTATTTCGTCGCACAACCTCCATGAGCTTGCAGATATGTGTGACCACATTGCTCTTATTGACGGGCAGAAAATCGCAATCGACTGTGCAGTTGATGATATGAACGGCAGCAGATGCAAATTCAGACTTGCATACGCACAGAATGTTGACAAAAACATTTTTAACGGTATAGAGTACAAAAACTACAAGGCTGACGGAAAACTTGTTTCCTTTACCGTTTCAAAGAACATTGATGAAGCGGAAAGAATTATTGCCCAAAGTAATCCCGTGCTTATTGAAAGATTCCCGTTATCACTTGAAGAAATATTCCTTGAAGAAATGGAGGATACAAATTATGACTTTGAAAAGCTCTTCTCATAAACAATTTGTTGCAATGTTTAAACAATCTGCCAAGCAGACTATGATTCTGCCCATACTTGCATTTCTTTGTCTGCTGTTTTTCTCTTCATTACAGTGGAATTTCGAACCTACATACAAAACATTCGTTGATAAAATACCCTATTTCTGGGACGACTTACGCACAAACGGCGGTGCCGTCGAACTTGCTAATATCTGTTTCGTTTTGGCAGGTTTAATCAACGCACATACTCTTTTCAGCTTTGTATGGAGCAAAAAACACAGCAACGTTATCTTTTCTTTGGGTATGAGCAGAAAAGACATCTACTTTGCAAAGGTGCTCGGCGGTATCGTACCGATGACGGTTGCGATACTTACCGGAGCGGCAGTTGAGGCTATCAGTTGTGTTGCAGCTGACTTCACGATTGATTCACGCTTCTGGGCAATGGCTGCGCTGACTACGATGCAATACATTATTATATACATATTTGCATTCGTGTTCAGCTGTGCAATTCTTTCAAACACCGGTAATGTTGTTGAAGGACTTATTTTCACTGCTATACTTTCAGCCTTTTCTTTCGTTTTCGCCGAGTTCCTTGAAGGACTTTTCTGGGGATACACTCACGGTGCCGCTGCTATGACATCATTTGAAATTCTGCATCCGCAGATTAATTGGTATATGCCGTTTTTCGCATTTTACAACCTTGATGTCGACGGATTTATGACAAACTATTTTGACTTCCCCGATGATGTCGGAAATATTACCGTTCACCATTGGTCAGGAGCTATTTTTGCCGCTGTTTATGCTATTATTGTCTGTCTTCTCGGTTACCTTGCATTCAGAAAACGCAGAAACGAAATCAGCGGTACCTGGGGACGTGCAAAGGGACTTAACGAAATCGTTTCAGCGGCTGTAGGTTTTTATGCATTCGTTCTTTTGGGCTTTACATTTTTCGGTGCAGAACACGGTAACGGCGGTATAGCTTCATTCGCAGCAGGCTTAGTCGCATTTCTTGCCGCAAGTATCGTATTCAAGCTGATTTTCGGCAACAATAGAAAGAAGGAGTTTGTTGCGACACTCAAGCACTTTCCTGCTTATGTTGCAGGATTTGCAGTATTCTTCATTATCTTCTCGGGCGGACTTTTCGGATATTCGTCAGAAATCCCCGACGAGGATGAAATTAAAAGCGTAAAAATCGTCTCTCCTCACCATATCCTTATGGAGGACGCTCTTTCAACAGATTCTATGCTTGCGCTGTACCCACAAAATTCAGCAATCAACCGTCCGCATTACGCCTCCTATTCGGATGACAGCCTCAGCTATTCTTTCTACTCAAATGAAACCTTTACGGGTATAATTTACTCAAAACAGGAGGACATTGCACGCGTTACGGACATACACAAAAAGCTGATTGAAGACGGCAGAATCAAGGACAACGCCCCTGATGCTGTCGGTACGTATATCGAAATTTCATATACTCTTAAGGACGGAAGCATCGTCAAGCGTTATTATTCAGAGGCTACGGAAGAGCTTGTGTGGAATCTTATTCTCCTTAACGACACAGATTCAGTAAGATACACATTGAAGGATTACCTCGGTACGACAACACATAACACCGATGAGTATATAGATTATCTTTTTAAAACTTACTCAAACAGTGATGAATGTCCGACTATTTCTACACAAAAATACAATGATTTGTATCACGACTATAGCATTTACTCATCGTCCAAGGCTTCAGATTTTATCTTCAACCCCTGCTTCCTTTTCCCGAAGGATATGTCCAAGGGTTACAACCTCGGTTACATTGACGCGGAGCTTTACAAGGCGATTGCCGCGGATATAGAAAACATGAGTGCGAAGCAATACTACGCCCACTCTGCTGAGGATGAAATCGGTATTCTTTCTTTCGGACTCAGCTCCTATTATACCATTGACGACGACGGATATATGGTACACGGGGAAATCTATACCATACCTGAAGGCGATAACGGAATGTCATCGTGGAACCTTAATTCCTGGGATGTCAAGACAGTTGTTCTTACAAAAGATATGGAAAACACAATCAAATATCTTGAAAAGCACGATCTTATGAAACATTTTGAGAATCATCTTGATGTCGGTGATATAAAGCACGTAAGACTCGCTACCCTGAGTGACCTTTACGGTGAAAATAAACGCAGTTCAAACTGCCCCGTTTTCTATGCTTCATACTGGACGGGAGAACAGATGGGTATCTACACTAACGCGAACAATCACTTCGCTCCGTACAGACCGTTTGACAATGTTGACACGGTTATTGAAGACAAAACCGAGATACAGAAGCTTCTTGACAATGCAGTTCTTTACGGTTTCTGTACAAATAAAAATCAGATTATGGAAATCACTTATGACGACGGCGGTACAGCAACCGTTATGATACAGTAAACTATGAATAAAGCAAAGAAACGACTCAAATTTATATGTATCACGGTCATTGTTATTACTCTTCTGCTCGTTGCTTCATCGCTCGGGTTGCACTCGCCCGAGAGACCCGCAAGCAGTAATGTTGCAACAACCGAGAACGGTTGGAATCTTATACTTATTAATAGGGATAACTGCATACCTGAGGATTATGAAGTCAATCTTTATAAGCTCTCAAACGGTGAAAAGGTTGATGAACGCATTTATCCCGAACTGCAGAAAATGTTTAACGATGCAAGAGCATCAGGTCTTTCGCTGTTCGTTGCACAGGGACACAGGACTGTAACCGAACAGCAAAAGCTGCTCGACCAAAAGCAGGAGGCTTACGAAAACGAAGGCAAGTCACCTGAAGAAGCAAAGAAGCTTGCCGAGCAATGGGTTGCCGTTCCCGGTACAAGCGAACATCAGATCGGAATTGCAGTTGACATCAATGCTGATACAGAAAAAAGCAAAGCAGAAGATGTTTATGACTGGCTTGCCGATAACGCTCACAAGTACGGATTCATCAACCGCTACCCTGCCGATAAAACCAACATCACGGGCATAACAAACGAACCGTGGCATTACAGATACGTCGGCATTGATGCCGCAACGGAAATTCATGAAAAAGATCTTTGTCTTGAAGAGTATATAGAATCCCTGAAATAAAACAATGCCCGAAAGCAAATTTGCTTTCGGGCATTGTTTTATTATTTATTGTTGTAGTTTCTCTTGATTTTAAGAGTTGTTGTTTTCGGGAATTCTGTGTCACGCGTCTTAACCTTTGAAACCTGCTTGAATGCGGGCATCTGCTTATTGAATTCACGTACATCCTTTTTGATCTGCTCTTTCGCATCGGGCTTTTCAACTGTGTCAAGGAAGAATTCAGCTGTGATAGCACCGTTCTCTTCATATACGAGAACTTCCTTGATATAACCGATTTTCATAAGCTTCTCTTCAATCTCTTCAGGAGATACATTCTTACCGTTGCTAAGAACAATAAGATTCTTCTTTCTGCCGCGAAGGAAGAGGAAGCCGTCCTTATCGATGTAACCGTAGTCACCTGACTTGAACCAACCGTCATCAAAAGCATCAGCTGTTGCTTCAGGCTCATCGTAATAACCCATCATAACGTTTGTACCGCGGATGTAAACTTCACCGATCCCCTCTTCGTCAGGCTCGTGAATTTTGATTTCGTTACAGTCAAGAACCTTACCTGCACTTCCGAAACGGAAGTCATCAAGTCTGTTAACAGTAACAACAGGTGAACACTCTGTAATACCGTAGCCGTTAACAACCTGGATACCGAGGTCATAGAGACCCTTTTCGTATGTAGTATCAAGGTAAGCACCGCCGCAGATGATCATTTCAAGTTCGCCACCAAGATTTTCGAGAACTTCCTTGAAGAGCTTCTTTCTTACGTCAATGCCGAACTTCATAAGGAAATTACTGATTTTAAGGCCCTTCTTGAGGATTTCTTCCTTGCCCTGTTTTTTAGCTGTAAACCAGATTCTCTTATAAATCGTTTCAACTGCAAGAGGAACTGCTGAGAAATGCTGAGGATGCCATGTAGCGATATCCTTCTGAATATCCTTAAGGCCCTTACAAATGTAACCCCATTCAGAAAGGAGCTGACATGCGATAAGAGCACTTGCCCATGAGAATGTATGGTTAAACGGAAGGAATGCGATTGTATGGCTTGCTGTCATAGCTCTGCAAGTTGCAATTGCATCTGAGCAAACATTCTTGTGCGAAAGCATAACGCCTTTACTCTTACCTGTTGTACCTGAAGTGTAAACGATGAAAGCAAGGTCATCGCCCTTAACTTCCTCTTCAAGGAAACTCTTGTTGCCTGCATCAAGGCTCTCGTGACCCTTTTTAACAATCTCATCAAAATCTTCCATTTTTATGTATTCTGTGATAACTACTTTATCGGAAGCCTGCATCATCTTGATTGCGCTTGCAAAATCCTGAGTGTAGATAATAGCACTGCAGGCACTTCTTTCCATAAGCTCGGTAAGGTCATCATCAGTAAGTTTTGCATCAAGAGGCACACAAACAAGCCTTGACATACCGCAAGCATAATAGCATGCAGCCCAATAGTAGCTGTTTTCACTAAGGATGGCAACCTTCTTACCTGCCATACCGCAATCATAAAGATACTGACCTATACCGACAGCGTCGTGAAAGCTTTCGCTAAAACTTTTTTCTTTAACCTCACCTGCGAAGTTATTATAAACAAGATGTCTCTTATTTCCGCCGTTTTTTACACCGTAAAGAACAATTTCCTTAAGTGTATCCATATCAGGAAAATTACCGTAATTAGTGTAGCTTACCTTTGTTTTAATTTTCGCCATTTTTATTCTCCGTTTCAAAATCCCTTATTTCTTTTTTGCAACATTTCAATTTGAAAGTGTATATTTTCTTTATTGCGGTAATGTCTAATATTTATGAACAAATTGTTAACAAGGATGTTTTACAAAAATTTCCTTCTTGACAATTCAGATTATTAGTTATACAATTATATCAATATTGAAAATCGTTGATGCAGAAGGCTGTTTCAGGCGGGTTTTTCAGAGAGTTGCGCATACGGTGAAAGCGCGATACTATCTGCGATTCAGTTACCACTGCGGAGAGCGTTCCGAAATAAGGAATGACGTTTTGCCACGTTACGGCAGTTAAAGTGGCGGCATCCTGCCGCAATCCGGGTGGAACCGTGGAGTTTTATGCTTCATCCCTTTTGTGGGATGGAGCTTTTTTTGTTTTTCTGCGTTCTCCCACTAATTAAATAACAATACTCTAAGGAGGAAAAAATTATGGTAAAAGTAACACTTAAAGGCGATGTCGTTAAGGAATTTGAAAACGGCATCACGGCTGCTGAGGTTGCAAAGAATCTCGGTATGGGTCTTTACAAGGCTGCATGTCTTTGCAAAATCAACGGCGAATATGCTGATCTTCGTACAGCAATCAACGAGGACTGTGCTCTTGAAATTCTCACTTTTGATGATGACGAGGAAGCAAAGAAGGCATTCAGACACACAGCTTCTCATATTATGGCACAGGCAGTTAAAAGACTGTATCCCGAAGCTAAGCTTGCAATCGGTCCCGCTATTGCAAACGGATTCTACTATGACTTTGATGTTGACAAGGCATTCTCTCCCGAAGACCTTGAAAAAATCGAAGCTGAGATGAAGAAAATCGTTAAAGAGGCTCTTCCGCTTGAAAAGTTTGAGCTTGACCCGGATGAAGCTATCTCAACGATGGAAGAAAAAGGCGAAATCTACAAGGTAGAGCTTATCAAGGAACACGCAGACAAGGGCGAGAAGATTTCATTCTTCAAGCAGGGTGAATTCGTTGAGCTTTGCGCAGGTCCTCATATCCCCGACACAAGCAGAGTAAAGGCTTACAAGCTCACATCCTGCACAGGTGCATACTGGCGCGGCGACTCAACAAAGAAGATGCTTCAGAGAATTTACGCAACGGCTTTCACAAAGAAGGACGAAATGGAAGAATACCTTGCAGCTGTTGAAGAAGCAAAGAAGCGTGACCACAACAAGCTCGGCCGTGAGCTTGAAATCTTCACAACAAATGAGCTTATCGGTCAGGGTCTTCCGATTCTTCTTCCCAAAGGAGCAAGAATTATCCAGCTTATGCAGAGATTCATCGAGGATGAGGAGCAGAGAAGAGGCTGGCAGCTTACAAAAACTCCCTATATGGCAAAGAGCGACCTTTACAAGGTTTCAGGCCACTGGGATCACTATAAAGACGGTATGTTCGTACTCGGCGACGAGGATAAGGACGATGAAGTTTTCGCACTCCGTCCGATGACTTGTCCGTTCCAGTATCAGGCATATCTCAACCGTCCGCGTTCTTACCGTGACCTTCCGCTTCGTTACAACGAAACATCAACTCTTTTCCGTAACGAGGCATCAGGCGAAATGCACGGCCTTATCCGTGTCCGTCAGTTCACTATTTCGGAAGGACATCTTATGTGCCGTCCCGACCAGCTTGAGGAAGAATTCAAGGGCTGTCTTGAGCTTGCTGTTTACTGCCTTAAGACACTCGGTCTTTATGACGATGTTTCATACAGATTCTCTCAGTGGGATCCTGCAGATACAGAAAAGTATATCGGCACTGCTGAGCAG
>JAZNPE010000010.1:0-19924 GCA_045589535.1 Acutalibacteraceae bacterium
CTGTTTTAGTCAACTACGTAGGGACGGGCGTCCTCGACCGTCCGTTAACTCAGCAGAATCTGCGGATGGTCCGGGAGGCCCATCCCTACGCACACAGAGTAAGATTGTGCGAAATAAATGAACCCGACAAACCCGAATTTGAATAACAAAAAATCTCACGTTCCTGTTGACAAATTTTAGTGAATGTGATAACCTATAAAAGCATTGTAAATGCTAAATTAAAAGAAAGGAGACAGACATAATGACAAGATTAACAGTAAAGAAAATCAAGAACGATTATCCGGTAGTTGTGTCTGTTTCTGCTTAACAGGCATATTGATTTGTTGAACCCGGAAACGTTTTGTTTCCGGGTTTTTTGTCTGTAATAACGGCAGAAACAGCAAAAGGAAAACTACGGGAGAGGAGGAAAAATGGAGAAAAACAAACCAAAAAAGAAACAGCGGTTTGAAAACCTGAGAAATACTTTTTATGCTTTAAAGCTTATTTCGTCGTGTGCACCTTTGCTTATGTTTTCGCAAGTGATGACGATGATTGCATATTGGTTTTTCACGGGATTTGTTCAGGAAATTCTGTTCCTGAAGGTTTTGCTCGATATAGTCGAAAACGGCGGAACATTCGGAAAGTTTGCCTTTGCCGTCGCGATGTTTGCGGTTGCGGGAGTTCTTGCCAAGGGTACGGACTGCTTTTTTGACTATGTTTGTTCAAAGCTTATGAAGGTGTGCTACAAAAACCTTAACCGTAAGATTTTCAGAAAAGCCGTAGAGGTCGATATGGCTTGCTTCGAAAATCCTGAGTTTTACGACAAATATCAGCGTGCAACGGAAATAATCAGTGACAACCATTACAGCGATTTCGGATACTATTTCGCAATGCTGATTTCGGGAGGTCTGACAGGTATTTTCCTTATTGCATATGTAATTTCGATTGATGCGCGGATACTTCTTATTCTGCTTTCAATGATATTTGTTGTGATTTTCGAATCAGTCAAAGGTAAAATCGAAGTAAAAAAGGACAAGGAAATGACCCTGCATAAGCGTTCAAAGGCTTATGTTAAAAGAACGGTTTTCCTTCGTGAATTTGCAAAGGATATGCGTACTTCGGGAATTTTCGGAGTTATGCATACAAGGTACAAGAAAGCCGTTGAAAGCAACAGAGAAATCATTAAAAAATACGGCAAGAAAATGGCTCTTTTAGAGGTGCTGTCAGGTCTTTTCGGAACGAGCCTTCCTGTTGTGATAACCTATATTTATGCGGCGTACAGATTCGCAATCAAGCGTAATCTTTCAATATCAAACTTCTCCGTAATTATGACAGCAATGAGCAACCTGAAGGATGTTTTCAACGACCTTAGCGAAGCGATAGGTTCAATCCGAAAAGAGGCAGAATATTTCGGAAACTTACGTGAATTTTTTGAATATGAGTCCGTTGTGACGGGAGGAAGCAAAGAAGCCGACGAGCTTGAAACTCTTGAATTTTGCAATGTTTCATTCACTTATCCGTCAGCGAAAAAAGCTTCACTTATGAATGTGAATCTGAAAATAAACAAGGGCGAAACCGTTGCAGTTGTCGGACAGAACGGAGCAGGAAAAACAACGTTTGTCAAGCTTCTTCTGCGTTTTTATGACCCTGATGAGGGAATGATTCTATACAACGGAACAGATATAAGAGAGTATGATATTGCATCAATCCGCAACAGACTTGCAACTGTTTTTCAGGATTATAAGGTCTTTGCGCTTAGTGTCGGCGAAAACATTATCTGCCGTGAGGTTGACGGCGAAAATGATAAAGAGAAAATCAATTATTCGCTTAAAAACAGCGGTGCTTATGACTGTGTAAATGCACTTCCGCAGAAGGAGGAAACCGTTCTCACACGCGAATTTGACGAAAAAGGAACGGGTCTTTCGGGCGGTGAACAGCAGAAAATTGCAGCTGCGAGAATGTTTGCAAGAGAATTCGACTTGGCAATTCTTGATGAACCTTCATCTGCACTTGACCCGATTGCTGAGTATAAAATGTACGAGAGTCTTATTGCGGCAACTCAGGATAAAACGGTTATATACATTTCTCACAGGCTTTCAAGTGCTGTACTTTCGGATAAAATCTATGTCTTCAGCGACGGTACGGTAAAAGAAGAGGGTACTCACGATGAGCTGATGAGCAAGAACGGAATATATTCTGAAATGTTCACTCTTCAGGCTTCAAGCTACACTCGGACAGAGGGGAGCGTGAACGAGATATGAAGAAAAAAGACAAAAATCAACACGGCACAATATCAAACATTCTGTATATGCTCAGAATAATGTTTAAGATTTCTCCGGGACTTGTTATAGGAGAAATTTTGCAACAGCTTCTAAATTCTCTGCCGGGAAGACTTGTATCTGTTATCGGTCTTAAATACATCATCGATGAGGTAACAAACGGCGGTGAAATGAAAAATGTGATTATCGGTATAGCCGTAATTCTCCTTGTTCTTGTTTTCAGCGAGATTCTGAATTCTCTTTTCTTTGAGCTTTTTGCACACAGGGAAAGGGAAAAGCTCGACCTCGGGATTCAGTCCATGCTTTACAAAAAGGCAGCAAAGCTTGATATGGAAAAGTACGATGACCCCGGTTATTACAGCGATTTTATTCTTGCTGTTGAAATGTCGTCGGAAAACATCAAGTATATGCTTACAAATGTGAAGCATTACATCGGCGAGATTGTTTCGTTTATCGCAATAAGTGCCGTTATGGTTACGATTGACCCTATATGCCTTCTGATTGTTATTCTTTCGGTTGTGTTCTTTATTCCTGTCGGAAAGTATACGGGCGATCTGATGATGAAAAGAAGAAAAGCCGTAACGGAAAAGCACCGTAAAGGCGACTATTTTGCAAGACTTTTCTATCTTCGCGATTACGCAGGTGAAATCCGTACGGGCAGTCTTTATCCGCTTCTTGATAAAAGATTCAAGGAAAGTGCAGATGATATTGTTAAAACCCAGAATAAGTATGTAAAGAAAATTGACGGCATATTCTTTGTTCAGGAATCTGTGATTCAGGTTATCGGATTTATGGTTCTTCTTACTTTGTATATCGGTTATCAGACACTGGTTACGGGCAATATGTCGGCGGGTGATTTTGTTGCAACCTTTAACGGTGCCGTACAGATAGGAAGCGGCATACTTTTCCTTACTGTTTACGGTGTGCGTAATTTCACCGAAAGAGCAGGTATGATTGAAAAATACAGAATTTTTATGTCAGAGAAGACTAACGTACCTGACGGTAATGATGTTGCGGAGTGCGGTGAACCTGAAATAATTGAAGTTAAAAATCTTTCCTTCCGTTATCAGGGCAAGGAGGAAAACGCTCTCTCGGATGTTTCGTTCAGAATTGAACCGGGCGAAAAAATTGCACTTGTCGGCTATAACGGAGCCGGTAAGACAACGCTTACGAACCTTCTTCTTCGTCTTTATGACGTTACGGAAGGCTCGGTTGAAATCGGCGGAAAGGATATCCGTGATGTTACTGTCGATTCACACAGAGCAAGATTTTCTGCAGTGTTTCAGGATTTTCAGATTTTCGGTGCAACTGTTGGTGAAAACGTTGCGCTTGAAAAGGATTATGACAAAGAAAGAGTAATGGATGCACTCCGAAAGGCGGGCTTTTCAAAAGAATTGCCGAACGGTGCGGACACAATCCTTCTTCGTGAGTTTGACGATGACGGTCTTATGCTTTCGGGCGGTGAACAGCAGAAAATTGCAATTGCAAGAGCTTTTTACAAAAACTGCCCGTACATCATTCTTGATGAACCTTCGGCAAACCTTGACCCTGTTTCAGAGTATGAGCTGAACAAAGCAATCAGCGAAACCTGCACGGACAGGACGGTTGTATTTATCTCTCACAGGCTTTCAACAACCCGTCACGCAGACCGTATTCTTATGCTTGAAAACGGCAGAGTGGTTGAGTCAGGAAGTCACGATGAGCTTATGGAGCTTGACGGAAAATACGCGTATATGTTCCGTTTGCAGGCGGAAAAATACACTGAAAACAATGAATAACTAACAAAAAGTCTTATGGTATTTTCTGTACTGTAAGACTTTTTTCTTGACAAAAACAAATGAAAGCAATATAATTATTTAAAATAGGTTAATTTGTACTTTGCACATAGAAGCAGGTACTTTTATGAGAAACATATTGAATTTTTTGTGTTTATTATCTAACAAAAATTAGGGAAGTGACGAGTTGAAAAGAGATATTTCAACAGTAAAAGACCTTGTCATTTTTGCTGCAAAAGAATACGGTGATAAAGATTTTTGCAGATTTTTCAGAGATTTTGAAATGTGCAGAAAAAGCTTTGTTGAATTCAAGGAAGACTGCCTTGCGGTAAGCAGATATATAAAAACAATCGAAAAGGAAAAAATGCATATCGCGTTCATAGGCAAAACGAGTTACGAATATATAGCTTGCCTTACAGGCATGATTTGCAGCGGAAATGTTGTTGTGCCTTTTGACCCGAATATCTCTGTTGATGAGGCTTGTCAGCTTTTTGAGGATGCTGATATTGAAATGCTTTTCTGTGAGGAAGAGTTTTCGAAAAAAGCGAACGAAATCGGCAAACGATACAAGCGTTTAAGGCAGATTGTTTCTCTCGGTAACTGGAAATGGTTTGAAAATGTGTTTACAACATATTCATCAGATTCCGAATATGCATCGCTTTCTGATATTGAAATTGATCCTCAGGGTTGTGCACTTATTATCTATACATCAGGTACAACCGGCGAGCGAAAAGGTGTTATGCTTTCAAACGGCAACCTTGCCGCAAACTCCTGCTACGATTCTTATAAATCAAGAGATGAGGAAGTCAACCTTTCTCTTTTGCCGATGCATCACGTTTTCTGCTATGCTTGTGACGTGCTTAAGAATCTTTATGACGGAAGCACGGTTTGCCTTAATGGTGCACTTGTCAGCCTTTACAGAAATTTACTTGCTTTTGAGCCTACGGTTGCAAGAATGGTGCCACTTATCTGTAAATCAGTTCTTACAAAAATCAAGATTTCGGAAAGAAAGCATCCTGAACTTTCAAAGCGTGAAGCTGCAGAACTTGTTGTCGGTAAGAATTTTACAAGAATTATCGCAGGAAGTGCCTTCCTCAGCGGAGCGTTGATTGATGAGTTTGCAAACTACGGAATTACAGCACGACAGGGCTACGGAATGAGCGAATGCAGTCCGCGTATTACAACATCGGATTTCTCGGAAAACAATAAATATTCAAACGGTGTTCTTCACGGTGTTGATGACGTAAGGGTTGTTGACGGTGAAATCCAGGTCAAAGGTCCCTCAGTTATGCTCGGTTACTACAAGAAGCCGGAAAGAACAGCGGAAGCCTTTACAGAAGACGGTTACCTTCACACGGGCGACCTCGGATATATTGAAAACGAACATGTCTACCTTGTCGGAAGAAAGAAAAATCTTATCATTCTTTCAAACGGAGAAAACGTTTCTCCGGAAGAAATTGAAAACCAATTTGTTGATGACGGTATCGTTAAAGAAATACTTGTATTTGCCGAAAAGGACACAATTGTTGCTGAAGTTTATCCTGATGAACAGCTTATAATCGGAATGCCACAGGAAGAGATTTCAGCGGAAATTGAAAAGATTGTGGACAGAGTTAATTCAACTCTTAATACTGACAGACAAATTCATTCATTCAGAATCAGAGAAAACCCGTTCCCGAGAACATCAACGGGGAAAATTAAAAGAACACAGTTCAGTTTTGAGGAGGACGTGAAAAAATGATAGTTAAGACTTTACCGAACGGTAAAAATGTTCTAGCTTATCCCATTTCAAGCTCTCAGCAGATGATGTATCTTATGTCGCTCAAGTACGGTTCAGGTTATCCGGTAAACAACATCGGTTGCGGATATTACTGGAAGGGTGACTTCGACAGAGAAATAATGAAAGAGTCGATTTACGAAGCAATCGAACGTTGTGATACAATGCGTCTGCGCTTTGTAAAGGACGGTAAAATCAATATTTTACAGTATGTTACCGAAAAGAGTGAACTCAAGGTTGAAAATTGGGATTACAGCGAGATGACAGTTGAAGAGGCTGAAGAGAAGCTTACTGCTTTTTCAAGGCAGAATATCCCGATGTTTAACTGTGAGCTTCACAGAATTGCAATCATAAAATTTGCAAAAGGTTACCACGGCTTGTTTATGCGAATTCAGCACCTTGCAATGGATGCCTATTCTGTTAAAGTTTTTATAAATGATATCTTTGAAATCTATAACAGTAAAACAAAGGGTACCCCGTATCCGAAGCCGATGCGTCCGTATATCCCTGTTCTTGAAAACGAGTTAAAATATCTTGCTTCTGAGCAGCACGAGATTGATAAAAAGTATTGGTTTGACTCTCTTGCGAAAACATCTGAACCGATTTTTACAGACTATCTGCTTAAAAACCGACTTAAGGAACAGCAGAAGAAGCAGTTTGATAAACGTTATGCAGACATTCATTCAGGTACACCTGATGCTCATGCAAGGAAATTCAGCATGAGCGACAGAGAAAGTGCAAAGGTTATGAAGCTTTGCGAAGAGAACGGACTTTCAATAAATTCCGTGATTTCAATGGGTGTAAGAACTGCGCTTTCCTGCTTCAATGACAATCAGCAGGACGTTTCGTTTAAAATGATTATCAACCGCCGCGGAACAATTGCAGAGAAGAAATCAGGCGGATTAAGAATCAACTTTATGCCTATGCGAAGCATTATTGCTCCGGAGGAGACCTTCACACAGGCGGTAAATAAAATTTCAGAAGTACAGAATGAAATGTATCTGCACTCAAATCTCAGCTTCCTTGAAACGCTGAAGGAAAGACATAAGTCAATGCCGAAGGAAGCAAAGTTTGACTCAACATACGACAGCTTCTGCCTTTCGTATCAGCCGCTTATGAAGCTTGCTTCTATCAATGAACAGATGGAAAAAACAGCTGTGAGTATCTGGTACAATAACGGTGCAACGATGATTCCTCTTTATGTTACAGTCAAGCACAGAACAATCGGCGAAGGTCTTGATTTTATCTTTGAATACAGAACTGAGCCTGAGGCAGGCTACGATCTTGAAATTTTATTTGAAAAAATTAAGCGTACCCTCTTGATTGGAGCGGAAAATCCTGATATAACAGTAGGGGAAATACTTGATAAAATTGCACTTAAGGATGCAGAAAGGAACGGTAAACCGGAATGTCCAAGTTCGAATCACTTGTTGAAATCCTTGAAAACTACGTTGAAACTGACGAAATCAAGAGCGAAGACAATTTTAAGCTTGATCTCGGAATGAGTTCATTCGACACAATGTGTCTTGTGGGCGATATCAAAAATGAGTTTGGCGTTGAACTTAAGGCGGTGGATTTCCTTAACAATAAAACTGTCGGTGAAATGGCAGCTTATCTTGAAAAAATCTGCGAATAATTTTTAAACAGTTCAAACCGCACAGACAATTTTGTCTGTGCGGTTTTGCTGTTTCCTATTGCGAAGCTTTATATATTGATGTATACTGTTTCCATGGAAAAGGTGATGAGTGTATGTATATAGTTAAAATCATTACAACAATTATGTTGCTTCTTTCAACTTTAATTCAGTTTGTACCCGTAGGGGTTAAAAATCCGTTGAAGTGGACAGTTGAAAATATGCCTTTGCGAAATAAAGTAACGCAGATGCTTATGGTAGATTTCAGATGTTGGGACGAAAACACTTCCGACAAAATCGAAAGAAAAGGCTTCACCGTAATGAACAGTCAGGTAGAAGGTATTCTTCGTGATTACAACTTCGGTGCCGTAATTTATTTTGCACAGAACCTTACCGGTACAAAGCAGTCTTATGAGCTTACAATGCGGATGCAGAAAGCGGCAACGGAAGGCGGCGGAATTCCGTTGCTCATCAGTGTAGATCAGGAGGGCGGTTCAGTATACCGACTTGGTACGGGTACGGCACTTCCGGGCAATATGGCTCTCGGTGCAACAGGCAATACGGCATATGCAAAAGCGGCAGGACAGATTATCGGAAGCGAACTTAGTGTACTCGGTATCAATACTAATCTTGCTCCTGTGGTGGATGTTAACAATAACGCAAACAATCCCGTAATCGGACTTCGTTCTTACGGTGATGACCCTGCGATGATAGGTAATATGGCATCGGCAACAATCAGCGGAATGAAGGAATATGGCGTAATCGGCTGTGCGAAGCATTTTCCGGGTCACGGCGATACGGCGACGGATTCACATTACGGACTGCCGACTGTAAATAAATCACTTTCTACCTTACAGAATTGTGAACTCAAGCCCTACGAAGTCGCAATAAAACAGGGTGTCGAAATGATTATGACAGCTCATATTTTATATCCGCAGCTTGAAAAGGATAAAGTCGTTTCGCAGAAAACGGGAAAGGAGGAGTCCTTGCCTGCAACGATGTCTGACGATATAATCACGAATCTGCTTAAAAATAAAATGGGATTCAAGGGTATCGTTGTAACGGATGCGATGAATATGGCGGGAATTACGGCAAACTGGAAACCTGTTGAAGCGGTTGTTAATTCAATCAACGCAGGTGTGGATATGATTTGTATGCCGTGCGAATTAAGCGACCTCGGCGACCTTAAAAACCTTGATGCAATAATTAACGGTGTGATTGATGCTGTTAATAGGGGTAAAATCCCAATGTCAAGAATCAACGATGCTGTCGAAAGAATCCTAAAAGTTAAAACCGATAACGGTATTATGACTTGGAAGGCAGAAAATTACAGCCTTGATAAGGCACTGAATACGGTTGGCTGTAAGGCAAACAGAGAAAAAGAACGTCAGATTGCTGCAGCCGCTGTTACTGTTGTGCAGAATAAAAACAATACTCTTCCGTTGAAAATCAAAAGCAACACAAAGGTGCTTATGCTTGTTCCTTACGATAACGAAAAAGCACAGATGGTAATGGGTTGGAACAGAGCGAAGGATTCAGGAATTGTTCCGGACAAAGCTCAGGTTGAGGTTGTGAGGTTCAACAGCTCATCAACTCTTAACACATACAAAAGCAAAATCAATTCCGCAGACATAATCATTATCAATTCAGAAATAACAAAAGCAAGTAAGATGAACGGCAAAAGCTGGGAATCGTCGTACGTTCTGACTGTGGTTGATTATGCTGAATCACAGGGAAAGGTAACTGTTGTTCAATCCGTTGATAAACCGTACGATGTGCAGTCATATCCGAAAGCAGATGCTGTAATTGCAGTTTACGGATGTAAGGGTTCATCGGTTGACCCGACGGAGGCTCTTGTCGGCGGTGTTACGGAATCAAAGAATGCATACGGTCCGAATATTGTTGCAGGTATTGAGGTTGCACTCGGTGTTTTCGGTGCAAGCGGTAAGCTTCCTGTCAATATCCCCGAATACAAAAGTGGAAGCTATACTTCAAAAATTGTGTATTCACGAGGACACGGAATTACATATAAAGCGGTAAAATGAAAAATGAGCTGTCAGCTGACAGCTCATTTTTACTTTATAAGAAGTTTATAAAGGGTAGGATTTACATTAAATTCTTCAATAGCTTTCTGCACCTCGCAGAGAGCTTTTTCTTTCGAAGCCTTTGTTGAATTCTGTTTGAGCGTTGCACGGATGAGAATATTTTTTGGTGTATGTGCAAAGTCAATGAATTCAAGAAGCTGTGTTTTGTATCCGCAGTATTCAAGTAGGTTTCCTCTTATCGAATCGGTAAGAAGCGCAGAAAATCTTTCCTGAATAATTCCGTAACGCGTAAGAATTGAAAGATTATCCGTTTCAATCTGTGAATTCAGCTCGTGCTGACAGCAGGGGACGGAGAAAATCATTTTCGCATTCCAGTTGATTGCATTGTAAAGTGCAAAGTCCGTCGCTGTGTCGCAGGCGTGAAGAGTGATTACCATATCAACATCAAACGGGCACTTGTAGCCGTTGATATCACCAAGCTCGAAACGGAGATTTTTGTAACCGTATTTTTCAGCGGCTTTGTTACATTTTTCAATAACATCTTTCTTCAGGTCAAGTCCGATGATTGTCGCATCAATTTTTTTGATTTCTGTCAGATAGTAGTAAACGATGAAAGTAAGGTAAGATTTACCGCAGCCGAAGTCGATGATGTTAAGCTTTTTATAGTCCTGCTGACGGATTGAATCGTCGATTATCTCAATGAAGCGGTTAATCTGCTTGTATTTGTCGTACATTGACTGTACAACCTTACCCTCTTTTGTGAAGATACCCATATCAACAAGCGGCTCGATGATTTCGCCTTCAGGGAGAAGATATTGCTTCTTTCTGTTATGTTCAGTTTTGGCAGGGCAGGGAGTAGAGACAGAAAGCTTTTTCTCTTTATAAAAAACCTTTCCTTTTTTTGAAACGGTTATGTATGCTTCCTTTTCGCTACTCCACGAGTTGAGCTGCTGAAAACTGCCGTCCATAATCTCAAAGCAACGTTCTGCAATTTTATCCGCAGTAATGTTTTCGTGAAAAACCTGCTTCTCTGTGTATTTTGCAATCTGATAAAACTTCGGCATAAGGTTAACCGTAATTTTTTTGAACTCAGACTGTTTGCTTGCAGGCTTGCTTATGACAAGCTTCTGCACGTCATTTTCGAAAATTCTGCCAATGTAGCTTTTAAGCTCGGACATATCCTCAACCCCTGAAAAAGTTTACTGTGTGATTATAGCACAAATATAGCTTTCAGACAAGAAGATTAATTCAAATGTACGTTGAATAATCGTAAGATTTGATATATAATTGAAGCAGCATATGAAGAGGTGAATTTTATGTCAGCAATAATCCTTACGGTTAAAAATATTTTCCACGGAGTAGTGGCTGTTTTTATGCTCATTCCGATTCTGCTTACGATGGGTGAGGCAGGCGACCCGAATACTCCTGTTGAAAACTATCCCGAATCGGATAATCCGTATATCGCAGAGTACCTTGATCCTGATATTTCTGCTCACCGTTCGGGTGCAGGTCTTGCTCCGCAGAATACGCTTATGGCTTTCGAAAACATTATTGCAACCGCAGACACTATCAATGTTGATACAATAGAATTTGACGTCCAGATTACAAAGGATGGGGAGCTTGTGCTTCTTCACGATCTTACTCTTGACGGAACTTCAAATGCGGAAGAAGTTTTTGGAAGAAAGAATGTTTTTGTTTCGTCTGTAACTTTTGAGGAAACTCAGGAGCTTAATATGGGCGAAAACTTCAAGGGTGACGGAAGCTATCCTTACAGAGGTCTTCGCGGAGATGAAATTCCGTACAATCTCAGAATGGTCACCTGCGATACGGTGATTGATTATATCGAAGCTAACTGCGGTGAGAAAGAATACAAGTACGTTATTGAAATCAAGAGCATCGGCAGAAGCGGCAGAAAAGCTGTTGATAAGCTTTATTCGATAATAACTGAACGCAATTTGCAGGACAAGGTAATCTGGTCAACATTTGCTCCTGACGTTTCAGCTTATATGGTTGAAAATTATCCTGAAATTTCAAGAACGGCAGATGCTGTCGAAGCAATTCAGTTTTATTTCTATTACAGAATGGGTTGGGATTTGCAGGACGTGAAACCGACATATATTGCTTTGCAGATTCCTTATGGTGAAAATGCACTCGATAATCTCATTAATCTCGGTAATACGGAAATGATAAACTATGCGCATAAGAATAATATTGCTTTGCAGTATTGGACAATTAATAATGCTGAAGACATCATTCATCTGACAAAAAACGGAGCAGACTGCATAATGACTGACTACCCGCAGATGGCAAACGAAGCGGTGCAGTCTTGCAAGTGAAAAAATCAAGCTGAAGATTCTGACGGATCTTCAGCTTTTCATTTAATAAAAAAGCGTTGCACTCTCAAAGGTGCAACGCTTTTGCGGTTAATTAAAAAATTTTACAGACCCAATATACGCTGGAAAATGTTTACAATCTTAAGGAAGAAATTGCGGAAAACGCCAAAGATAGAGTCAAACGGTGAAACATTTGTGTTGCCCGTACCCTCAGAAGCTTCGCCGTTAAAGTCAGATTCAAGGCCGTTCATCCAGGAAATCATACCGTTCGGGCTGACGAGCTTAACTTCCTTCTTGTTGCCGTCAATTGTCCTTACGTCAGGATATGTGCTGCCGTCAAGCATATGGAAGTCATATGTAACAACCTTTGCCATATGGTGGTTATCACTTGCAGAAGAACCTGCGGGCTCAACAACATTTTCAAACACTGAAAGTCGGCAATTTGCAGGATTATTGTTGTTTTTGATAACATTACTCCAAAGAGGAAGAGTAACAAGGTTGTAATTGACAACGGGGTCCTTCTTACTTGAAATCATCCAGATTGCAACGTCTGAGCAGTAAAGTGTATCGGTTTCGGAAACTGCGCCTGTTGAAGCGATCGGGAAAGCTCCTGCAAAGTATTCGGGGAAAGAAGAAATCATATTCCATGTCATTTCACCGCCTGCTGAACTTCCACCGATAAAGATTTTTGTTGTATCGATGTGGTCACCGTGCTTTGCAATCATATCGTCAATAACAGCGCGGAGTGATTCAATAAGTGTTTCGCCCCAGTAAACAAGCTTGTCTTCAGGTGCGCGCGGAAGAAGAATAAATGCACCCTTTTCATCAAAACGACTCTGAAGCTCTGATGATGCCCAGTATGGGAAATCACTGTCATCAAGCTGAGCACCGGGATAATCCGCGTGGCCGATGCCGTGAAGGAAGATAACGAGAGGATATTTTGCAAAGTCTAATTTTCCTACAGGTGAATAGTAAGCGTAGTCAAGAGCGTGGTTGCCTGCTTTCGGTGCAACATCGTGTTCGAATTCATCTCTGAGAGCCTGAATACCTGCTGATGTGGATAATGCAGGTTTTCTTCTTGGTGCGGCAGTTGCTGATGCTGCTAACGAAAGCATACAAAGGCAGACTGCCAGGAATATTGCGAGGATTTTCTTAGTAGTTTTCATAAACTCCACCTCATAGTTTTATTTTAATAGATTATATCATAACACAGGGATATAGAAATTTACAAAAAGGAAATAAAACTGTACTTTATATACTATTTTTTATATTAGATCAGTTTATAAAGAACGGAACAGTCATCTCAAAAAGAAATATTGTAGCGATAATGATAGCACATATAAGCAAAATTCGTTGAATGAATTTTTTGTCATCAACTCTTTTTACTTGTGTACTGCAATTCGGACAGATGCCTGTATTGTTTTTTGTGCTTGCACCGCAATCAGGACATTTTCGTGTGCGAATTCTTATAATAATAAACACAAAAGGGATTGTTATCCATGAAAACAGTACAGCAGAACCGATGAACCACCACAAAACGCTCATATGATTTTTGTATGCAACAAGCGAAACGACTGTAATTGTAATCATCTGACAAAAAATAGCGAAAATCATTGCCGGGATTGAAAGGGCCAATCCCAAAAGCATTGCAGACATATACTGTCCTCCTTTATAAAAAACATAAACTATAAAACCATACGAAGAAAGTGTTCAATTATAAAAATCGCTTCAAAAAAAGCACAAAACTTTATTAAAAATCTTCCGAAAGACTTTTCTTTAGGTCTGACGGTATCAAGCTCAACACCGCACAGGATGCAGTAATCCTTGTGTTCGGGAATCTGTGCTCTGCATACAGGACAGCGTTTGCTTAAAAGCTTTTTCCTTGCTCTCCAATACAGGCAGATGCCGATAAACTGAAGAAGAACAGTAACGATAACCCAGAAAAGGGTGTTCATTTTGTATTTTCGTGTGTTACATATAATGTAAATGCACATTATACCAATTACTACAGCACCGACGAAAAGCGAAATCAGATAAAGAAATATACTTGTAAGCATAATAAACATACTTTTCACCTCAGTGTTGATTTTACCACAGATTTTAATATAAAACAATCAACCGAAGTTTACAAAAGGAAAATTTATGTAAACCTCGGTTGACATTTTATCTTTTATCTTTTTCTAAAAGCTCGTAAGCAACAAAATATTCTCTGATATAGTTTTGTATTCTGCCCTTTTTGTTTTCACAGCTAACCTTGCCGATTTTTTCAAAACCGCGACGCTTTGCAATTATTCCGGCTCTGCGAAGATGATAATCAGAGGAAAGAAAAGCAACATTGAATTCGTTCGGATTTTTGCCTGAATGAGCTTTTATAACCTCAAAAGCATTCTCGAAATTTTCAAATGTGGTTGTTGATTTATCTTCAAGAACAAACCGTTCTTCGTCGATGCCGAGCTTGATAAGATGTTCTTTTATTATCTGTGCTTCGCTCTTTTTCTGTCCGTCGCGGAAGCAACCGCCGCAAGGAATAACAAAACATTTTGTGTTTTCTTTAAGGTATTCTGCGGCAACGTTGATTCTTTCAAGCAGGTGAGGGCTTGGTGTTTCTTCGCCGATAACACGGCCACCCAAAATAAGAAGATAGTCGCAATCGTCGCGGTAGCCTTTCCGTGCATCACTTATAACAAACGGAAGATATGCACCCGCCGTCACGGTAAGATATCCTGCAACCGTTCCGACAGTGCCGAGTAAAATTTTTGAAGCAATGTTCATTTTATCACCTTTTTATTAAGATAAATTCGGGTTTGTCGGTATGAATCCCGAAAATAATAAGTAAGAAGTAATAGTGAATAAGTTGAGGGGCTGCGCCGCTGATTTTTAACGCCTGTCTTCAATCGTTCTTGTAGGGCGTGACGTTTACGACACGCCGTAAATTTTGTAGGATATTGGCACGTCGCAAGCGTCGCGCCCTACTAAACAGGTTCAGGCGTGTCCGTAGGGGAGCCGTTTCGGCTCCCGCGATCCCGTCACAATTACGTGTGTTTAAACGGGACAGAGGACGTTGTCACCTACGCAGTTGTCTGAATCGTGTTCGTAGGGGCGCGCATTGCGCGTCCGTTAAATCAAGCAGAAATTCCGCGGACGACCAATGGTCGCCCCTACGATGCGGATTGAATATTCATCTCGACAAACCCGAATTTGTGAAAAGCTTTATTTCAAACTGAATTCTAACACGACGGGGTTGTGGTCGGAATAAACGAACTCCGTACTGATATTTTTGACGCTTGAAACCTCGATATTCTTTGTTACAAGGAATCCGTCGACAACAATCGTGAAATTGCCTGACTTGTACGGAATGTCGCAGTTACGGCAGGTCGGTACAAGCTCAGTGTATCCGTCGCAACGTTCAATGCAATCGGGAAGAAGATCCATAGGAAACGGCTGTGCCCATCCGAAATCAACTTCAGCACCTCCGTTTAGCTTCTGTGTTGAATCTCCCGTGAAGTCGTGGTTGAAGTCACCGCCGCAAACGCAGTAATTGCCCTTGTCATATTCCTTTTTTATGTCCTCAAAAAGCATATTCATCTGTGCGGATCTGATTTCGTCACTTCCGCCGTATGCCGAAAGATGTACGTTGAAAATAACGAGCTCCCTGCCGTTTTCAACGGGTACTCTTGAAACTGAATAACAGCGGTCAAGATCAAGGAATTTGCTTACGCTGTCCGAAATCGGCAGACTTCTTCGAAGGGAAGAAGTGATATTGTATTTACTTAAAGTAAGTATACCGCTGTTTGAAGCACCGTGAGGCTGAGTGAACGGGTAGAAGAGGAAGGATGAATGATAATTCACGGCAAACGCACTGCTGTAGGAAGAAAAACGCTTTTCAAGCATTTCTCTCTGATTGATGTGGTAGCTTCTTGTCGAATCAAAGTCAACTTCCTGGAAAAGAATGAAGTCGGGATTATGTTTCTCCGCTTCATAAGCTGCATTGTTTATGCAGTTTTTAACACTTTCTTCGCTCGCTGCCCAGGATTCTGTACCACCGTCCATAAAGAAAGTGAAGTCCTGAGTATATGCGCCGAAGCCGAGATTCTGAATAACTGCCGTGTAGCTTTCGCCAAGCTTTATTTCTTCGCTTAAACCCGATTTTATCGGTTCAATTTCCTGATTATCATCAATTCTTGAATAGCTCAGAAGAAGATATGCAAGGTAGCCGACGAGCAAAAGAACAACTGCAAGAAAAACACACAAAACAGCCTTTAAAGCTTTTTTAACACCTTTTTTATTGGTCATAAAATCACACCCTTATCTGAGATCTTTGGGTAACGGACGGTGCTTTGCCGTAAATTCAATTACATCGATTTTAACAACACCGACAACCTCTGCCATTCTGTCCTCAAACTCAAAATCTTTACCTGTCTGAGTTTTCATAAGTGAAGAAAGAGCAACTTTTTTTGTTTCGATATCTTCAATGATAGTTGCGACACCTCTACCCATAAGAGAAGAGTAGGTGATACCGTATTTACAGGCAACCTCACCCTCAAACGGTGTTATTCCGTATTCCATTTCGAAGAAAACCTTCGGGTTGGCTCGCATAACGTCGAGCTTTCTGCCTTGTCTTGCACAGTGAAGCCAGATTGTAAGCTTTTCATTTTCGTATGTATATCCGTAATTCATCGGCACAACATAAGGCTCATCTCCGTCAACGAGTCCAAGGTGAAGCACCTTTGAATTGTCTAGAATTTTTATAATTTCGTTTATGTCTGTAACCTGTCTTTCGCGTCTTGTCATTCCATTCATAATATTACCTCCGAATACTAAGTTGAAATTATTATATCATAAAAAATCTCAGTATGCAAAAAAATCTCTGCCGTTACGACAGAGATTTAATATTGTTCTGCTTTTTATAAAGTTTTCGCGCCTCAAAGAAAGCAAAAATAATGCATATAAAAGAGTAAACCGAGAAAATAAGGAATGGTAATATATCCGGGGTTTCGCCAAGCATAGGAATATAAAGGATAATACCGATTATACCGTTAATAATCATACAGAATGTGTATTCCACAAAAGCAAACATTGTCATAAACAGTATGAATACTCCGAGGATATTAGTAGCACTGTCAAGGAAAACGTTTTTTGCACCGAACAGCGGAAGCACCTTCCACATAACAAGAAGTGCGGCAAGATATACGATCAGCAACAAGGCTCTTTGTTTCCAAGTCAATTTGCGTAGCACGGTTGACTTTTCCCATTTATTTTTGTTCCAGCGAATAAAAGTGATTAGCTGCATCGGAAAAGAAAAAAGTATGGCTTGCAACGCAGAAGCGAGCAGACCGTAATACATATAAACTGCTGCATAAAGTATTGAGTTTATACTGCCGAAAAGGTTGCTGTAGCGGTTTACCCTTGACTGAAGCATTGCGATTATAAGTGAATTATAAAGCGGAAGAATCCGAAGAAAGCTCTGCTTGTAATAAATTCCCGTAACCGTGATAAGGATTCCTGTTACAGTCATAAGAAAGTATATGAAAATATCTTTTTTTGAAAGTTTTGCAGATTTCTTTAACAAAGCTTTTCCCTCCGATTAAATATCGTGAGAGATTATATCATATACGCTTACGCTTGTCACTTGAAAATTACAATTTTTTCAGAACTGTTTGTCATCTGTCGCAGGGTTGTTTATAAGGTTTCCGTCTTCCGTAAATCTTGAACCGTGACAAGGACAGTCCCATGAATGTTCCGCTTTGTTGTATTTCAAGGCGCAGCCAAGATGGGGACATCGCGGAACCGTCGGTGTAATGAAGTTTATGGCGGTTTCAAAAACATTTACAGCAAGCTGAGGATGAAAAATACTCCTTGACGGAGAAAAAATATTATTGTTTTCATCAATATTTTTACCTTTTGTGAGCATATCACAAAGCATTTCGGCAGCTACCATTGCGGATGTGAAGCCCCATTTGTTAAAGCCTGTTGCAACAAAAAGATTCGGTGTGTTTTTGGAATACTGACCGATGTAGGGCATAGAGTCGAGTGTCATACAGTCCTGAGTTGCGTATTGAGTTTTGATGGTTGCATCGGGATAATGCGATTTTGCGAAGCTGATCAGTTCGGTGTAGTTTCCGCCTTTTTTGCCCGTTCTGTGGCTTCCTCCGCCAAGCAGAAGCAGGTCGCCGTAATTTCGGAAAGACAGTCCTTTTCCGCTTGCATCAATATATATTCCGTCAACGGCCTGTGCATTTTTCAATGCGATAACGTAAGAACGGTCCTGATACATTTTTAAAGAAAAAAGTCCGTGCTTATTAAGAATCGGAAAGTGGGTTGTGAAAACTGCACGTTTATATTTGATTTTGCCGCAATCGGTTTCCGCAAAAGCTTCATCAAGATTAATCAGCTTTGTGTTTTCTCTGATGTTAAGATTTTCTGAAATTCTGAACAGAAGCTCCAAAGGATTGATTTGTCCCTGATTATCCAGTCGGATTGCTTTATAAATTTCAAACGGCAACGGAATTTTTGTTACCGTTTCAAAAGGAATTCCGATTGCACGGTACGCATCAATTTCATTTTCAATGTCCTCGTTTTCCTCAAGAGAATATACATATGCGCTTTTTGTTTCAAAGTTACAGCCAATTTTTTCGCACAGGTCGCGGTAGACCTTTATCGCGTTACTGTTAAGGTTATAGTACTCACGGGCACATTCCAGACCGTATTTGCTGATGATTTTGTCATATATCAATCCGTGTTGAGCAGTAATTTTGGCTGTTGTATCCACGGTTACTCCGCAGCAGATTCTGTCAGCTTCAATAAGCAGATAGTCAACTCCGTTTTGCTCTAATATATACGCACAAAGAATACCTGCAAGACCTCCGCCGATGATAAGAACATCTGTTTCACAGTTTCCGTCAAGACTGTCAAATTCAGGTTTGTTGATGTTTTCAAACCATATTGATTGCATTTATATCACATCCTGATATTATTATGTGCAAAAGTTTTTCTGTTTTGTATTTATTTTATTGACGTAAATAAATATTCCGTGTTATTATTAAGATATAAATATAAAAAGGAGTGCAGATTATGACATTCTTTGCAAAACTTATGAGCGTTATTATGCTTATTCCGGCTCTTTTCGGTTATTACAGCAACGATGCACAGGATACCGAAGAAGCTTATCTGGCGGCGATTGAAAGCATCGCATTCGAAAATACAATCGAAACAGCAATTCCGCAGACAGAGATTTATGATATGATAGTTGACCATCTTACTTCTGAGTTACCTGAAGGAAAGACGGAGAAAAAAGCTATTGTTATCGGTTATGACGGATGTCGTGCGGATGCACTTACTCTTGTTAAAGATAAGTACAGCGGTATCAGCACACTTCTTAATGACGGTGCATCGTTCAACCTTGCATACTGCGGCGGCGTTAACTATCCCGACGGTGAAAACACTCAGGATACATCAACTGCACCGGGCTGGTGTTCATTGCTTACCGGTGTATGGGCAGAGGATAACGGCGTTTACGGCAACGGTCAGCCGAAGTCACTTGAGTATAAAACTCTTATGACAGAGCTTGTTGAAAACGGCACAATCGATTCAGCTTCCTTTATCACAAAATGGGGCGGTCATTTTTCAAAAGATGATTCTACATATATCAATGAAAAGAAATATTGTGAAGATAATGATCTTAACGTTGCTTTTAACAAGACAACAGGTAACGAAGGCAGTATGATTAAGGCTGCAAATGAACTTAAAAAGGACGATTGCCCTGATTTCACAATTGCAATTTATGAAAACACAGACAGCAACGGTCATAATCTCGGTTTCTCAATCAACAATCCTTATTACAGATTAGGCTTCAGCCATTGCGAAAATTTTGCATACGATACAATCCGTACAATCAAGAACAGAGATACATTTGAAACAGAGGATTGGCTTATCATCATCACATCTGACCACGGCGGATTCGGCACAGGTCACGGTGGTCCGACAATCCAGGAAAGAATGATCTTCGTTGTAGCCAACAGATATTAATTCAAATATGCAAAAAATAAACCTCCTTGCTTCCTTGCAAGGAGGTTCAGTCTTTATTTCAGTAATTAGCTTCAACAG
>JAZNPE010000011.1:0-12141 GCA_045589535.1 Acutalibacteraceae bacterium
AAGTGAATAAAGATGAGAAACGTGGCGGTGATACTGGTCAAAGCCGACCTCATCCTTGTACCATTCAAGAAGCTGACCCTGTGAACCTGTTCTGAAAGGAAGAAGCTTCGGATTCTTTTCCTTGATTTCTGCAATGACCTCACTGTCAGTGCAGAGAATATCAGCGGACTTGAGAATGTTCTGGAAAAGGTCACGGATGATGCCCATTGTCATATAAGTTGTTTCGCTGACCGAGCAATCCTCTCTGCCGATTTTATATTCATTTTCAGGAGAAGTTGACGGTGCAAAAATAAGATAACCGTCCTTGTCCTCAATAAGAAGATCAAGGCAGAATCTTGCAGCGGATTCCATAATCGGCAATGCTGTTTCTCTGAGGTAATCCTTGTCAAGAGTATATTCGTACTGCTCGTAGAGGTGGCGGCAGAACCAAGCACCTGCCATCGGCCAGAATGACCATACGGGGTTACCCTTTGAAGGTGTGGGGATTCTCCAAAGGTCAACGTTGTGGTGAACGCAGAAACCGTCTGCATTGTAATAATTCTTTGCAACTTCTTTACCTGAAACTGAAAGCTCCTTGATGAAATCAATAAGAGGAGCGTTCATCTCAGGGAGTGAACAAGGCATCGTCGGCCAGTAGTTCATTTCCGTATTGATGTTTGTTGTGTAGTTTGAACGCCACGGTGAACACATTTTGAATGTCCAGATGCCCTGAAGAGTCATAGCCTGAGAGCCTGCTCTTGAACCTGCAATTGTAAGATAACGACCGAAGTTGAAAAGAAGACAGTAAAGGTCGTTGTCATTTTCCTTATTGCGAAGGAATTCGTGAAGTCTGCGGTTTGTGGGAGTTCCGTCCTTCTTGCTGTTGCCGAGGTCGATTGAAACTCTGTCGTAGTACTTCTTGTGGTCTGCAATATGACGTGCCTTTAATTCGTCAATACCCTTTGCTGTTGCAGCAGCAATTGTTTCACGGCAGATGCCTTCATAATCTTTTGTTGACTCATAAAGAGGCTTGTCCCAACCTTCAAAGTTGCTTTCGGCTGTGAGAATGATGTTTGCATATGTAGCATCTGAAACGTTGAGATATTTCTTTGTTGCCTTGAGCTGTCCGTCAGTTATAACCTTGAACATACAGCAGAATTCGATACCCTTTTTCTCGCCGTCAAGGTATTCGGGTCCGGGGATAGGGTCGTTTGAAAAATCAATGTGTGACGGGCAGACACCGCGAAGAATATATGTATCACCGCTTACCTCAACGTCATATTTAAGGTCACATTTGATCATTGCGTTGAAGTCAAGCTTTTTCTTACCTTCAGCTGTCATTGAATAAACAAGCACCTTGTCAGAATGGCTGATAAAGCCTTCTCTTGTGTATTCAGTGTCGTTTGCTGTGAATTCAGCCTTTGTAACAGCTGTTGCAATGTCAAGCTCGCGTCTGTATTTTCTTGCACACATATGAATGTTTGATTTTATCATGAGCTTACCGAGCTGGAGATACCATTCACAGTCGTCGCCTGTGAAATTCTCTTCAATGTAGTCTCGTGATTCAATCATCTTGCCGCTTAAAGCAAGGTCACGAGCTTTTACAAAATGCTCAAATTTGTTTTCAACAACGTACTTATGTGAATAACCTGACCAGAGAGTGTCAAGGTTAAGGCCGATTGTTTCCTTGTCGCATCCGCCGAAAACCATTGCACCGAGGCTGCCGTTTCCGAGAGGAAGTGCCTCAACCCACTCTTTAGCAGGGTGATTGTACCATAAAACATGTGAACCGAGTCCCATAAAAATTACCTCCGTAATTAAATATAAGTAAATTATACATTATACGTATAATTAAAGTCAATTGCTTGTATTGCAATTTTTCTTTTTTTATTATAGAATGTATATGTGAAAATTTGTTTACGGAGATTTAAACCTATGGCAGATAAAATTTTGATAATAGGAGCAGGTGCGGCAGGACTTATTGCAGCAGGTACTGCGTCAGGTATGGGCAAGGATGTTACGATACTTGAACGTAACGAACGACCTGCACGTAAGGTTGTTATTACGGGTAAGGGCAGATGTAACGTTACAAATAACTGTAAGGAGCTGAGTGAGCTTATCGCAAATGTTCCCGTCAACGGACGTTTTCTTTACAGTGCTTTCTCTAATTTTATGCCGCAGGATACAATTGAACTGATTGAAGATATGGGTGTTCCACTCAAATGTGAAAGAGGAAACCGTGTTTTCCCTGTGTCGGACAAGGCTCTTGATATCGTTGATGCACTTGTTCATTACGGTACTGATGACGGTGCAGAGATTGTCAATGCACGTGCAAAAGAGCTGATAATCGAGAACGGCGAGCTCAGAGGTGTACGTACTTTTGATGACGAAGAGTTTTTTGCGGACAGTGTGCTGATTGCAACGGGCGGAATGTCCTATCAGGCAACGGGTTCAACAGGTGACGGCTATGAACTTGCACGTCAGGCCGGACATACAATCGTTGAGCCGAAGCCATCTCTTGTACCGCTGAATGCGCACGAAGGTTTCTGCTCGGAGCTTATGGGGCTTTCACTTCGTAATGTGGGTATGAAAGTCGTCGATACAAAGAAAAACAATAAAGTTGTTTACGAAGATTTCGGTGAAATGCTTTTCACTCACTTCGGTGTATCGGGTCCGATGGTGCTTTCTGCAAGCTCCCATCTTCGCGATATGGAAAAAGGAAGATACATTATTTATATTGACCTCAAACCTGCACTCGACTTTGAACAGCTCGACGCAAGAATACTGAGAGATTTTTCTGAAAATACTAATAAAAACTATATTAATTCACTTGGCGCACTTCTGCCGAGAAAATTGATACCTGTTGTAGCTAAGCTCAGCGGAATCAAGCCGACGGTCAAGGTTAACCAGATAACAAGGGAAGAACGCCACCGCCTTGTAAGGCTTCTTAAGGAGTTTAAGGTAACCGTTAAAGGCTTCCGCCCGATAGACGAGGCAATCATTACTTCAGGCGGAGTCAGTGTTTCGGAAATTAATCCGAAAACAATGGAATCAAAACTTTTGAAAGGTCTTTACTTTGCAGGCGAGGTAATCGACGTTGATGCATACACGGGCGGATTCAATCTGCAGATTGCGTTTTCAACAGGTAAACTCGCAGGTGAGAATATATAACGGAGGATTTATTATGGCTATCAATATCGCAATCGACGGACCTGCAGGCGCAGGCAAAAGCAGTATCGCAAAGTTAGTTTCAAAGAAACTCGGATATATTTACGTTGATACAGGTGCTCTTTACAGAACGGTCGGTCTTTACTCAATCCGTAAGGGAATTGATACTAAGGATGCAGAAGCTGTTACGGAAACTCTTAAGGATATCAACGTTGAGCTCGGATTCGTTGACGGTGCACAGCACGTCTTCCTTAACGGTGAAGATGTTTCCGATGCAATCAGAACCCCCGAAGCTTCAATGGGTGCTTCAAATGTTTCGGCTATTCCTGCAGTAAGAACATTCCTCTTTGATTTACAGAGAGATATTGCAAAGAATAACAACTGCATTATGGACGGCAGAGATATCGGAACGGTTGTACTTCCTAATGCACAGATTAAGCTTTTCCTTACTGCATCTCCCGAAGCAAGAGCCGAGAGAAGATATAAGGAACTCATTGAAAAAGGCGAAAAAGTCGATTTTCAGGATGTTCTTGACGATATCAACAAGCGTGACTATCAGGATTCGCACCGTGAAATCGCTCCTCTTAAGCAGGCTGAAGATGCAATCCTTGTTGACAACAGCGGCTGCAACCTTGAAGAGGGTACAGAACTCGTTCTTGGTATTATCAGAGAAAAATTGGGTTGAGGTAACCTATGTCTTATAAATTTGATTTCAGTAAAAAACACTCACGTTTTGCATACCGCATCCTCAGACCGTTGGCGAATGTTATCATAAGATTTAAATACAGGGTAAGGTATATCGGTGTTGAGAATCTGCCCGAATACGGTGGATTTATTCTTGCTTCAAACCACATAACGGCACTTGATCCGGTAATTATAGCAATCGGATGCAAAAGGTCGTTGCACTTTATGGCGAAGAATGAGCTTTTCAAGTATAAGCTTGTCGGTTGGTTTCTCACTCAGCTTAATGCATTTCCGGTTGACAGAACTAAGTTCGACGAAGATGCAATCAACTATGCGATCGATGTTGTGAATCAGGGCGATGTGCTGGGTATTTTTCCTGAAGGTACCCGTTCACCTGATTTCACACCGAAAAAAGGCAAGGGCGGCACGTGCTACATAGCGAAGGTATGTAAATGTGATGTTGTACCTGTTTCAATTTACACTTGCGACAAAGCTAAGTTCGGCACAAGGCTTACGGTCAGATACGGGAAACCCATACAGCACGAGGATTTGAAGTTCAATCCCGACAGTATGCGGATGAAGGATTTGCGATACGCAACAAGCCTCATAATGGAAAGAATTACTGAACTTTGGGAGAATGGTCATGGAAATTAAACTTGCAAAAACTGCAGGCTTCTGTTTTGGTGTAAACAGAGCTGTGGATATGCTTTACAAAATGGTCGAAGACGGAGAAAAGGTCTGCACTCTTGGCCCGATTATTCACAATCCGCAGGTGATAGAGGACCTTGAAAGCAAAGGGGTTAAGATAATCTCGGATGAAAACGATGTACCGCAGGACACAAAGCTCGTAATCCGCACACACGGTGTTGAAAAGAAGGTTATCGATACGCTGAAAGAAAAAAACATCGATTTCTGTGATGCAACTTGCCCTTTTGTCCGTAAAATTCACAAGATTATCACCGAAAATTCAGACGAGAATACGCTCGTTTTAATTGCAGGGGACGAAAATCACCCCGAGGTACAAGGAATACGAAGCTACTGTAAAGGCGAAAGTGTAGTGTTCAAAAACAGTGAGGATCTGGAGAAATTTACAGAAAACAACAAAGATTCTTCCAAAAAAGAAACAATTGTGGTCTGGCAGACAACATTTAATACGGTAGAATACGAAAAATGTTTAAAAAAAATAAAAAAACACTATACAAACGCAAGAATATTTGATACAATATGTAGTGCTACTAACGAGCGACAGGAAGAAGCAATGCGTTTAGCTGAAACCTGTGACGCTATGATTATAGTAGGAGGACGGCAAAGCTCAAACACTGCGAAGTTGAAGGCTGTGTGTGAGAACTGTTGTCCGACCTATCTTATCGAAACCGCAAAGGAACTTTCTTCGATTAGTTTCAGCGGATGCGAAAAGGTAGGTGTCACCGCAGGAGCATCGACTCCGGCGGCAATCATAAAGGAGGTACTTTCAACAATGTCGGAAAACACAAACGCAATCGAAAACGTTATTGAAACAGCAGAGGAGGTGGCAGTTACTTCTAACGCTGAAGATATGAGTTTTATGGAGGCACTCGAAGAGTCTCTTAAAAATATGAGCACAGACCAGAAGGTCCGCGGTATCGTAACAGGTATTTCTCCCAGCGAGATTCAGGTTGATATCGGCAGAAAGCAGACAGGCTATGTTCCTGCTGACGAGTATAGTGCAGATCCTACAGCAGATCCCATGAAGGAACTCAAGATCGGCGACGAAATCGGTCTTATCATTATGAAGACAAACGATCAGGAAGGCACAATTATGCTTTCTAAGAAAAGATATGACGCTCAGGGCGCTTGGGATAAGATTGAAGCAGCTAAGGAGAACGATGAAGTTCTTTCAGGTACAGTTGCAGATGTTATCAAGGGCGGCGTTATCGTTATCACAAACGGTGTAAGAGTATTTGTTCCTGCTTCTCTTGCAACAGCATCAAGAGGCGACTCACTTGACGATCTTCTTAAGACAAAGGTTGATCTTAAGATTATTGAAGTTAAGGCAGAACGCGGCCGTAAAAAGGCTGTCGGTTCAATCAAGGCAGTTCTCAGAGAAGCTCGCAAGGCTGCTGAGGAAGCATTCTGGGCACAGGCTGAAGAAGGCCAGGTTTACCAGGGTACAGTTAAGTCACTTACAAACTACGGTGCATTCGTTGATATCGGCGGTGTAGACGGTATGGTACATATCTCTGAGCTTTCATGGAAGAGAATCAAGCATCCGTCAGACGTTCTTGCTGTTGGTCAGGAAATCGAAGTTTTCGTTAAGTCACTTGACAAGGAAAACAAGAAGATCTCTCTCGGCTACAAGAAGGCAGAAGACAATCCTTGGGAAATCCTTCGCCGTGACTATCCTGTTGATACTGTTATCGAATCAGAAATCGTTGGTATGACAACATTCGGTGCATTCGCAACAGTTATCCCGGGCATCGACGGTCTTATCCACATTTCTCAGATTGCTGACCAGCATATCAGCAAGCCGCAGGATGTTCTTAAGATTGGCGAAAAGGTTACTTGCAAGATCACAGCTATCGATTTTGACAAGAGCCGTGTAAGCCTTTCAATCCGTGCTCTCCTTGCTCCTAAGGCAGAGGAAGAGGCTGTTGAAGAAGTTGCAGAAGAAGCAGCTGAAGAAGCAACAGAAGCACCTGTTGAGGAATAATCAATAACAAAATTAACGGAGATAATTCACTTGAATTATCTCCGTTTTTTGTATGCCCGGAATACGATTTATTAAAATATTTATAAAACAATTATCCCGTTGGTTTTTTCACGTCCGCACGGTAAAATTGCAGGTGAGGAGAGTGAAAAAACATCTGTGCACATATCCTCAAGAGAGAAAACGTGTCTGCCGTATTCGTCAAGCTCGTCAAAGTCGGAAGCCTTTGTAATAATCGGCAGTTTAGCTTTTTCTTTCGCTTCTTTAAGGATTTCTTTTCCTTTATCGTTCATCGCAAGAACGTGGATGTAAGGCGGATTTCCTTTGTAATCGTCCTTTGTGAATCCCATAAAAGCGTGAAGTACAATTCTTCTTATTCTCGCATGGGAATACCTCTTGGTTTTAGCAAGGCTGTAAAGCTCGTCAAGAGTTCTTGCTTTTAGTGCGGCATCGTGAATCCTGTATTCAATTCCTTCGCTCACGTCAGGTGAAAGACCGATATCTTCTGCTGAAAGCTGTCGCATACAGCAAAGTATGCTGAATTCAAGCTTTTCATTAAGGCAGGGAGCTTTTTCTTCACCTGCTTCTCGGTTATAGATGTCAACAACACTTTGAGGAACGTACATTTTCCATTCGTTGTTGTTTTCTCGTATCATTTTGCGGATTTCGGAAGCGGAAGCAAAATTATCGCTTCTCATAATCGAATCGTGTGCCGCACCTTTTCTGCGGATCGTCATAGGAACAATATCAGAGCCGAGTGTATCAAGTGCATTGAGGTATTCAATTCCGAGCGTGTTGTTTGCACCTTCAAGTATGTCAAAAAATCTGTTTCCGCAGACTGAACGAAGTGCTTCTGCACGTGCTGTTGCAAATCCGAGACCGAGGTCAAGGTTTTCTTTCAGTCGCTCTTTAACTTCTTCGCTGTTGATTGCATTTTTGCAGGCGATAAGCTCGTCGATATTTCCGATTTCACTTCCGAAGCTGAGTACGTCAACGCAACCGAGCGCATCAAGGAGAGAAACAGCACCCTCAGCAAATCTTTGTGCATAGGATGTGCTCCAAAGGGTGGGTAATTCAATAACAAGGTCAACACCGTTCTTTACGGCCATTTCAGCTCTTGCCCATTTTGAAACAATGGCGGTTTCTCCACGCTGAACATAGTTTGAACTCATAACCGCAACGGTGTGGGTCAGCTCACCTGTTTCGATGGATTTGTGCAACTGATACTTGTGTCCGTTGTGAAAAGGGTTATATTCTGCAACAATTCCGCCGATTTTCATACTTTATCCTCCAAAATGTAAAATTTATCTTGAAAAACACAATCTATGTGTTTATAATATAACAGAAATCAAATTGATACAATATGTTGGAGGGAAATTCATGAAAATTCTCGTTATTAACGCAGGAAGCTCATCACTCAAGTATCAGCTTTTTGATATGGAAAATGAGACAGTTCTTGCAAAGGGTATCTGCGAACAGCTTGGTAATGACAACAGTGCATTCACACACAAGGTGCCTGCAGATGAAAGCAAAAACATTAAGGACAAGCCCGTTGATATGCCTGACCACGCAACAGCTATCAAGGTAGTTGTTGATGCACTTACAAGTGCAGAAAACGGTGTTATCGCATCAATGAGCGAAATCGATGCTGTCGGTCACCGCGTTCTTCACGGTGCTGAAAAGTTCAGCGGTTCAGTTCTTGTAACTCCCGCAGTTGAAGAAACAATCAAAGAATGCTTCGAATGGGGTCCGCTTCACAATCCTGCAAACCTTACAGGTATCAAGGCTTGCCAGGCAATTATGAAGGATGTTCCTCAGGTTGCTGTTTTTGATACAGGCTTCCACCAGACAATGCCTGACTATGCGTATATGTATGCTCTTCCTTACGAGTACTATGAGAAGTACGGTATCCGCCGTTATGGCTTCCACGGTACATCTCACCGTTTCGTAAGTGCTAAGACAATTGACCTTCTCGGAAATCCCGAGCACAGCAAGGTTATTACCTGCCACCTCGGTAACGGTTCTTCAATCGCTGCTGTTGTTGACGGTAAGTGCTTCGATACAACAATGGGTGTTACACCTCTTGAAGGCATTATGATGGGTACACGTTGCGGTACAATCGACCCGGCTATCGTTCCTATCATTATGAAGAAGGAAGGCCTTACTCCTGACCAGATGGATTCAGTCATGAACAAGAAGTCAGGTATGCTCGGTATCTGCGGCACAAGCGATAACAGAACAATCGAAGCTCGTGCTAAGGAAGGCGACGAGAGAGCAAAGCTTGTTGAATCAATGCTCTGCCATCAGCTTACAAAGTATATCGGCAGCTACGCAGCAGCTATGGGCGGTGTTGATGCAATCGTATTCACAGGCGGTATCGGTGAAAATAATCCTCAGTACAGAGATCGTGTTTGTGACAAGCTTAAGTTTATGGGCGTTGAAATCAATTATGATGTAAACAATGCAATGAGAAGAGGTCCTGAGGGCGAAATATCAACTCCTGACTCAAAGGTTAAGGTTTATGTTGTCTGCACAAACGAAGAGCTTATGATCGCAAGAGATACAAAGGAAATCGTTGGCTGATCAACCGATGAAAATTTTTATTGATGCTGACGGCTGTCCGGTTGTGGATATTACCGTCAGGATTGCGAAAGAAAAATCGATCGAGTGTTTCATAATCTGCGATACGGCACACGAATTCCGCAAGGATGGTGCAAAAACCGTTGTTGTTGAAAAGGGTGCGGACAGTGTTGACTTCAGGCTTGTCAACCTTGTTTCGGCAGGGGATATAGTTGTAACGCAGGATTACGGACTTGCGGCTATGTGCCTTGCACGTAAGGCTGTTCCGCTGAGCCAGAACGGACTTGTATTTACAGATAAAAATATTGAAGAGCTTCTTTTCTCTCGTTACGTTTCAAAAAAGATTCGCAATGCGGGCGGAAGGCTGAAGGGTCCGTCAAAGCGCACTGCTGAGCAGGATAAAAAATTTGAAGAAACACTCAGGTTTTTGATAAATCAATAATCCGAAAGCAGAAAGCTTAGTCTTTCTGCTTTTTTTCTTGTGTTTTAGACGGATTTGGTTTATAATGAATGTAATTGAAATTAAAGGAGCGATAACATGGGAGTTTTTATTCGTATTCTCACAATTATCATGACGGTTTTCTCTTTAATAGGTTCGGCGTTGACGCCGTTTACGGTCTACAGTAAGATTGAAACTGAGTTTTCTGATTCAACAAAAGCATCATACTCAGAACTTTTTTATGAGTTGAGCGAAACTTCAAACAACCTTGAAACATGGCGAGAAGGTATGGTTTCAGGTAACGGACTGCAGGGTGTCATCACAAGCGGTGCGCCTTACAACGACACTTTGATTTATCAGTATATGCACTTCAATCTGCCTAACAGAAATGTGCGTTATACACCTGATACATCTCACGAGCTAGATTATGTCAAGCAGAGTATTACAGCAGGTGAGGATATTATCGATACCGCTACATATGATTTTGTTTATTCATATCATCCGGGCGGAACTCTCCGTATCAAGCAGAATAAGCTTCTCCGTACAGGCTATGCAAGATATACCGACTACGAAACAGCTCAGGTCGGTGTAAGATATTCCGATATCTGCGGCACATGGGAAAGGAAAACTTTCACGTCTCAGGCAGATGACGTTACAATTACAAAAATCGGCTCATCTACAACAGGCAGTAAAGTTGATATCACTCTTTCAATGGACAATATTTCTGCTTATGCAAAGTATGGTCAGAGTGATGAAATTAACCTTAAGTATAAAAAGCTTGTAGGCGAAGATTGTGATTATATTTCCTTTGTTGCTCATTATCCGAACTATGAGAACAGTGAGCTTAAAGAAGGCGGCTATTCAACAACTGTTTATGTTGTGACTGAGGGCGGTTCAAAGGAGCTTAAAGAGGGCAAGAAGGTAAAGGACGCACAGTACTGTGCAGACACAAATCCGCAGATCAGAATTAAAAATGCGGACAATGTTTACCTTATCGCTGTTTCAGGCAGAACACACGAAATGGGCGCATACGATGATTTTGCAGCAGCTGAAAGCTACGAGCTTGTTGATTCACTCGTTGCAAAGGCAAAGGCAGTTGCTGATAAGTATACGGTAGACGGAAAATTCAGCTATGACGATGCGCTCAAGGCACATACGGATATCTTTACTCCGGAATACAATGCCGTAACATTCCGTCTTGGTGAAGGTAACAGCAAAAAGCCGAATGAGCAGCTTGTTCTTTCTCAGATTCTTAAGGAAGATCTCAATTCTGACCTTATGGAAAGATTCTACTATAACGCAAGATATGCTTACCTCTGCTGTGCAGGCACTGCAACACCGCGTCTGGGCGGTATATGGTCAGGTGAATGGAATACCCAGTGGGGTTGCCGTTTCACTCAAGATGCTAATGTTAACCTCCAGGTTTCTTCGATGAACACAAGCAATATGGAGAGTGCATACCTTGGCTTTGCAAACTTTATTCTCCGTCAGGTTCCCGATTGGGAGGAAAACGCAAAGGCAACGCACGGCTATACTGATGCAATTCAGGCACCCGTACATTCCGACAGCGACAGGGCTATCCTTACAGAAACAACATACGCTTATCCTTTCCGTTACTGGAATGCAGGAACAAACTGGATGCTTCAACCGCTTTATGAAACGCTTCAGTGCTATGGTGACGTGCAGATTCCGTTGAGCGATGAGTTTGACCTTGAACAGCTCAAATCAGTTCTTTCGGTAACAGAGGAAGATCTTACTGACGAACAGGTTGAAGCAATCAAAGCAAAGGGTTACCTTGACCTCAGAAGTGAAATCCTTCTTCCTCTTCTTACAAAAGCTGCAAACTACTGGGAGCAGATGTTCTCACCTGAGTATTATACAGATGCTGAAGGCAGAATCCATTACGAAAAGGGTAAGATAGCTCTCAATGATGGCGAAACATATACAATCCTTCCCAGCTATTCTCCAGAAAATAACCCTGCAAACTATCCGAACCCGTCAACAGCAAATACAGCTATTGATATTTCAGCTTGTAACAACACATTTGAAATGCTTATCGATGTCATGAAGAGTGTTGACGAGAATGCAGACACAAGCAAGTGGGAAGAACTTAAGTCAAAGGTTCCTCCGTATCTCTACGACGAAACAGGTGCTCTCAAGGAGTGGGCAACGACTGACTTTGAAGAAAACAATCTTCACCGTCATATCAGCCATCTCTACTGCGCATGGCCTATGTTCGAAACACAGGACAATCCTGCACTCTATAATGCTTGTGTTCAGGCTATTGAAAACAGAGCAAGTGAAAACGAAGCAAGTCACGCTTTCGTACACAGAGCTCTTATCGCAGCAAGACTTAAGGATGCAGACAATGTTACAGGTGCACTTGTTGACCTTGTTAACCGCGGTATTTTCTATGATTCACTTATGACAAACCACCACTATAACCGCAGCAGTGCTTACTGTACAGACTTTGCAATCGGTTATCTCGGTGTCGTTCACGAGAGCTTGCTGTATTCAAACACAGGCAGAATTGAGCTTCTTCCTGCTGTACCGAATACAGGCTTCTCAGTCGGTGAAATCAACGGTATCAAAGCAAGAACTCAGG
>JAZNPE010000012.1:0-183958 GCA_045589535.1 Acutalibacteraceae bacterium
TGTCTATTTGTTTGTTACCACCTCATCCGCCTCGTTCCTCGGCACCTTCTCCTCAAGGAGAAGGCTGAAAAACTACGCAAATCCAAGGCTTCCCCTTGAGGGGAAGCTGTCACGAAGTGACTGATGAGGTGTAGGTTGCAACGCAACCGTTATTATATAAACATCCCGGCAAACCCGAGTTTGTAGATACTTTTGTGTAAATCCATTATTCATTATCCCAAAGTGCAGAAAACTGTTCGGTAAATTTTGTTTCATTATTGACAGGGTGCAAAACTTGCACTATACTGATTTCGAAGGTGTAAATTATGAGTGAAAGGTCAAATCAAATGAAAAGCTATCAAAAATATATAATTATACCTCTTGTTACAACTATATTAACTTTGTTGTATGGTTTCATTATTGGTGGCGAAATGGCGCCATGGTTCGCGGGTGTGCTTTTCATAATTTCTCTGATAATTTTAATTCTCTTTGAACGAAAATCATCAGAAAACAAACTTTTCGGAAAAACAATCAAAGTCATTGTAATGGCTGCTGTTATGGTAGGATTGTCCGCGGCGTTATATGGTGCTGTAAACCAGACTTTCTACACAATTTGCAACAGCTTTGATACGGAAATTACTGATTTTTGGTGTGGGAGATATGATACAGATGTATACTTTACTGCACCTGACGGAAAAGAGACATATGTGACGGTTGATAAGCTCGGCACACTTGAAATCGGTGATAGAATTACAATTGATGAATGCCGAGGTTTGTTCAGAGAGAACTTCTACCGTTACCACGGCATAGCAGAATAAACAAAGACTCAACACTTTTGAAGTGCTGAGTCTTAATTTTTTATTCAACCAAGTCATTCTCTCTGAACTGAAGGGAATAGAGCTTCTTGTATGTTCCGTCGGCTTCGATAAGCTCGTCGTGTGTTCCGCGTTCGCGGATTTTACCGTCGATAACAACCGCAATCTCGTCAGCGTTGCGTATTGTTGAAAGTCTGTGTGCAACGACGAGTGTCGTTCTGCCCTTGCAAAGCTCGTCAAGAGCGTGCTGGATAAGAACTTCCGTTGTATTGTCGAGCGCACTTGTTGCTTCGTCAAGGATAAGGATTGCAGGGTCTTTAAGGAAAACTCTTGCAATGCTCAATCGCTGTTTCTGTCCGCCCGAAAGCTTGACACCGCGTTCGCCGATTTCCGTATCGTAGCCGTTTTCAAGGGTTGTGATGTATTCGTGAATGTTAGCACGCTTTGCAGCTTCCTCGATTTCCTCCTGAGTTGCATCGGGTCTGCCGTAAAGAATATTGTCGCGGATTGTTCCCGCAAAAAGGAAAACGTCCTGCTGAACAATACCGATATTCCGACGGAGTGAATCGAGAGTTATATCACGGATATCCGTTCCGTCAATAAGGATTGCTCCGTCTTTCTCGTCAAGCTTATAGAAGTTCGGAAGAAGGTGGCAAAGCGTTGTCTTGCCGCCGCCTGAAGGACCGACAAGCGCAACCTTGCGACCTTTTTCAATCTTAAGGTTAACGTTGTGAAGAACACCCTTTGAAGTTTCGTAGGAATAATTTACGTTTCTGAATTCAATTTCGCCTTTTACGTTTTCTAAAGTTTTTGCGTCGGGTCTGTCCTCTTCGGGAGGCTCGTCCATAATTTCACAAAAACGCTTGAAACCGCTGACACCGTTTTGGAACTGCTCCATAAATCCGATAAGAGTATTTACGGGATTGATAAAGAGGTTAACGGAAACAATGAACGTTGAATAGTCACCGAAAGAAATTCTGCCCGAGTAAAGGAAAAGTCCGCCTGCGATGAGGATGAATACATTGAAAACTTCCGTGATGAAGGTTGTTGATGAATGGAACTTTGCCATCGCATTGTATGCACGGTATGATGAATCGACAAACTCCTTGTCGCCTTTTTCAAACTTTTTGATTTCGGTTTCGTAATTGGTGTAAGCCTTTGTAACGCGGATACCCGTCACACTGCTTTCAACTGCGGCATTGATGATGGCATTGCTTTTTCTTCTGTCCTGAAAAGCTGACTTCATTGCTTTACGCAGCTTGATTGTCACAAAAATGAGAATCGGAACACAGGTGAAAATTATAAGAGTAAGAATCCAGTCAATCGTGATAAGGTAACCGAAAGAAAGGACAATCATAATCGAGCTGATAAGAACATTTTCGGGGCCGTGATGTGCAAGCTCAACAACCTCGAAAAGGTCGCTCGTAAGACGTGTCATAATCTTACCTGTTTCGTTGTTGTCAAAGAAAGTGAAAGGAAGCTTTTCAAGGTGAGCGAAAAGGTCTTTTCTCATCTGTGACTGCATATGTACGCCGATAACGTGACCGTAGTACTGCACGAAATAGTTGAGTGCCATTCTCGCAAAATAAAGAGCAAGAACAATTGCACCTGCAATAACAATGGTCGTATACATCTTGTTCGGAATGTACTCGTTGAGCATCTTGTTTGTAACAACAGGATATACCATACCGATAACAGAAATCATCAGCGCGGCAAGCATATCAAGAGTCATCATTTTCTTGTGCGGTTTATAGTAACTTAAAAAACGTTTTAACAAAAACAACACCTCGCTTTTACGAAAAAACATTATACTCTCTTTTGTTTAATTTAGTCAATTGATAATTTAAAAAATTTGTACAAAAATCACCCTGAGCCGTAACTCAGAGTGATTGATTTTTATTAAATCAGAAACCGCGGATTGCCTTAACAACCTTTGTGCAGTCCTCTTTGTCCATAATCTTCGGAACGGGATAAAGCGGATTACCTTCCTTGAGTGCACGTTCAACGATTGTCGGGATGTCTTCATCCTTGATAAAATCGAAGTGCTCGGGGATATCCATTTCTTCGTTCATTTCCTTGATTTCTTCGATGAACTTCTCTGCCTTTTCCTTGTCGTTGTCACCGTCGATACCTACAATGTCAGCAAGCTCTGCAAGCTTCTTGTATGCTGTTTCGCCATAGTACTCAAGAACGTGGGGGAGAATGACAGCATTTGCAAGTCCGTGAGGTGTGCCGTACATACCGCCGAGGTTATGTGCGATTGCGTGAACGTAACCAACGTAAGCTCTTGTGAATGCCATACCTGCATAGAAAGAAGCAACGAGCATATTTTCACGAGCTTCGATGTTCTTGCCGTCTTCATAAGCCTTTTCAATGTTTTCAAAGATGAGCTTTGTTGCCTTCTTAGCGTAATCGTCCGTGCTCTTGACACCACTCTGACCGATGTAAGCCTCGATTGCGTGAGTGAGAGCATCCATACCTGTTGTTGAAGTAATCTTCTTGGGAAGACCTGTTGTAAGCTCAGGGTCAAGAACAGCGTACTTCGGGCGAAGCTGCGGGTCGTTGATTGCATACTTTTCGTGTGTCTGCATATTTGAAACAACAGCTGCAAGAGTTGTTTCTGAGCCGGTACCTGCTGTTGTGGGAACAGCGAAGAACGGAGGAATCTTTTTAACAACCTTAAGAAGACCTCTCATCTGAGAAACAGATTTGTTAGGGTTAGCAATTCTTGCGCCGACAACCTTTGCACAGTCCATAGGTGAACCGCCGCCGAATGCGATGATACCCTGACAGTCGTTCTTGAGGTAAATTCTTCTGCCCTCCTCAATGTTTTCGATTGAAGGATTGGGCTGAACTCCGTCATAAACAGTGTACTTGATACCCTGCTTTTCGAGAGCCTCAAAAAGGCTGTCAAGAAGATTAAGGCTCATAAGACCTTTATCTGTAACGATAAGTACATTTGTAATACCCTTTGATTTTACAAGTGCGGGAAGGTCCTTGATTGCACCCGGTCCCTTAAGAAGTTCAGGCTCGTCCCAGTTAAAAACGGGCATAACCATTTTGAATGTTTTCTGATATACTCTGCAAAATGCATTATTAAGGATTGCCATAATTAAGACTCCTTTACGTTTGATAGTAATATTTTAACAGAAACCGCCACTCCTTTACAAGAGGGAAGTTAAATTTATTTGTGATAAAGCTTTTTCGTCTGGTACTGCGGTTCACAAGTAAGATTTATGCCGAATTTTTTGAACATTGATTCATCGCCGCTTGTGAGGATAACTGTTGCGTGAGCCTGCATACCGCGAAGCTTCGGGATTTGCTCAATTGCGAGCTTTGCTCTCGGGTCTGTAGCAGCCGAAACAGAAAGAGCAATAAGTGCTTCGTCAACGTGAAGACGGGGATTGTGGTTACCCATATACTTCACTTTAAGCTCCTGCACAGGTTCTATAACCTCGGGAGCTATGAGAAGTGCATCCTCTTCAATTCCTGCAAGCTTCTTGAGCGCATTGAGTACAGCTGCTGCGCTTGCACCCATCAGAAGCGAGGTTTTACCTGTAACAATATCGTTTTCGCCGATTTCAATTGCAACTGCGGGACCGCCTGTTTCTTCAGCTCGTTTAAGAGCCTTTGCGATTACGGGACGCTCATCAACAGTGATTCCCGTCTGTTTCATAATGAGCTTGAGTTTTGTAACCGTTTCCTTACTGCCAAGACCTTTCTTTACAGCACAAAGCTCGGCATAATAACGGCGGATAATTTCCTGACGTGATGCCTCGCAACACGCGTCATCATCAAAAATACAGTTACCTGCCATGTTGACACCCATATCCGTGGGTGACTTATACGGACATTCACCGTAAATCTGATCAAATGTTGCGGCAAGAACAGGGAAAATTTCAACATCACGGTTGTAGTTGACCGTTGTTTCACCGTATGCTTCAAGGTGGAACGGGTCAATCATATTAACGTCGTTAAGGTCAGCTGTAGCTGCCTCGTAAGCAAGGTTTACGGGGTGTTTGAGTGGAAGATTCCAGATCGGGAATGTTTCGAATTTAGCGTAACCTGCGCTGACACCTCTCTTGTGTTCGTGATAAAGCTGAGAAAGGCAGGTTGCCATCTTTCCGCTTCCCGGACCGGGAGCAGTAAGAACAACAAGAGAACGCGTGGTTTCAATATATTCGTTTTTGCCGAAGCCGTCATCGCTGACGATTTTTTCAATATCGGACGGATATCCCTCAATCGGATAATGATGGTAAACTTTAATTCCGAGAGAAGAAAGACGTTTACAGAAAGCATCTGCGGCAGGCTGTCCTGTGTATCGCGTCATAACAACACTTCCGACGTAAAGCTCAATGTTTCTGAATGCGTCGATAAGGCGAAGTACGTCAAGATCATAAGTGATGCCGAGATCACCGCGGATTTTATTTTTCTCAATATCCGCAGCGTTGATTACGATAACAACCTCTGCTTGATCCTTAAGCTGTTCAAGCATCTTTATTTTACTGTCGGGAGCAAAACCCGGCAAAACCCGTGATGCGTGAAAATCATCAAAAAGCTTACCGCCGAACTCGAGGTAAAGCTTACCGCCGAATTTGTTGATACGCTCCTTGATGTGCTGAGATTGCAGTTGGAGATATTTTTCGTTGTCAAAACCTTGTCTGGTCATCTGAAAACACCCTCAATTTCAAAATACTTAAATATTATAATATAATAACGGAATTTTTACAACACAATTCCACAAAAAATTGCACAGTTTTTTTGTTTGACTAAAGTACGTATTCAATGTATAATAAATATAATATGCGGCAATTTGCCTTAGGAGGATTTGCTATGAGTACAAAACTGCACAAATGGGAAAACCCTTTATTTTTCAAGGAGAATAAGCTTGACGGGCACAACCTTGCCTTACCTCTTGATGCAAGAGATAAAGCAGCGTTTGACGAGTCAAAATATAAGCTCAGCCTTAACGGTATCTGGAAGTTTTATTGGCAGATGGGAATAAAGGATGTTCCTGCCTGCTTTGAACAGCCCGGTTTCTACGATGATGAGTGGGATGAAATTCCCGTTCCCTCAGTATGGCAGAGCTTCGGCTACGGCAAACCGATTTACCTTTGTTCTTTTATGCCTCCGCAGGTTTCGACGATTGAGTGTGAAATTCCGAAGGTAAGCCATTGCAGAAACGAAATCGGTCTTTACAGAAAAACTTTCACAATTCCCGAAAATTTTGACGGCAGAAGACTCATTCTCCACTTCGGTGCGGCTAAGTCTGCTCTCTACGTTTATATTAACGGTAAATATGTCGGTTATTCGCAAGGTTCAATGACCCCAGCAGAGTTTGATATAACAGATTATGTTGTTGACGGTGAAAACATCCTTGCCGCAAAGGTAATGCGTTTCAGCGACGCTACCTATCTTGAAAATCAGGATATGTGGCAGCTTTCAGGTATTTACCGTGACGTTTATATAGTTGCTGAGCCCGAAACAACAATTGAGGATATTTATGCCGCCGCAACTCTTGACGAAACAATCACAGACGGTATTCTTGACCTTACGGTTACACTCAGCAAGGAAGCAAACGTTACCTGTAAGGTAAGCCTTGACGGCAAAGTGATTTATGAGAAAAAGACAGACGGAAAAATAATCAAGATTAAACATATTGAAAAGAATGCACGTAAGTGGTCGGCAGAAACTCCTGAGCTTTACAAGCTTAAGGTTGCAATTTACGACTCAAGAAAGTGCATTGTTAAAAAGCAGATAAGAATCGGCTTCAAGAGAGTCGAGATTATCGGCAACGTTTATTATGTAAACGGTCAAAAGGTTATTATCAAGGGTGTAAACCGTCACGATTTCCATCCCGATAAAGGCTGGACAGTGCCGAAGGAAACATTCATCACAGACCTTCATCTTATGAAGAAAGCAAACATCAATGCAATCCGAACAAGCCATTATCCCGATGATCCGTTCTTCTATGAGCTTTGTGATGAGCTCGGATTCTACGTAATGGACGAATGTGATGTTGAAACTCACGGTGTGCGAAGGAAGAATGTACCCGGTGACAATCCTCTTTGGACAGCTGCTGTTGTTGACAGAGCAGAAAGAATGATTATGCGCGACAGAAGCCACGCTTGTATCTGCTTCTGGTCACTCGGTAACGAAGCAGGCGATGGTACAAACTTCAGCAGAATGAAAGAAAGAATGCTCGAACTCTGCGATTTGTATCCGATTCACTACGAAGGCGACTTTGATTTCACAAAGTCAGATTTTATCAGCCGTATGTATCCGACAGAGAGAATCGTTAAGGACCTTGTAAATCAGCATGAAATCAAGACAACTCTCTTTGACAATGTTGCAAATGCACTCGCGGCAGATAATAAGCCTGTTCCCGAAAAGATTTTCAAGACACATCCCGTTATCTACTGCGAATACGCTCACAGTATGGAAAACAGCCTCGGCAATCTTAAGGAATACGTTGATGATTTCGAGATGTACGACCATATGACAGGCGGATTCATCTGGGACTATGTTGACCAGTCAATCCGCGTTGTTGAGGATGGTCAGGAGAAGTGGCTCTACGGCGGTGACTTCAAGGAAGGCAATTCAAGTTACTATTTCTGCGCTAACGGTATTATCGGTGCTGACCGTGTACCGCACCCTGCATACTACGAAGTAAAACAGGTTTATTCAAATATCTGCGCAGTTGAGATTGACAAGGATAATCAGATTTACGGAATAAAGAATAAAAACTATTTTGACTCTCTCGATTATTGCTATGCTGCATGGGAAATCACTCGTGACGGTAAGAAAATCGAAAGCGGTAAGATTAACCTTGACGGTACAGCTCCGCAGACTCAGAAGAGCGTGGCAATTCCTTATAAGAAAAATTTCGGTATCGGCGAATATATCCTCACAATTTCGTTCCGCTACAAATCAAAGAACGGGTGGCACGCGAAGGACGAGGAAATAAGCTTCAGTCAGTTTGTTGTAAGCGATATCAAGGAAGAGGATGCACCTCTTCAGGGTGTTGTTACCTGTAAGATTATTGACGGGGTTTACAACATCAAAGCAGGCGAAACAACAGCAAGATTCTATAACGGAGAGCTTGTGGCCCTTGATTTCGGTAAGGGTAACGTGCTTGACACAAGCCTTACTCTGCGTCCGAATTTCTTCCGTCCGCTTACTGATAACGATACAAACTATTTCAACTTCGCTCCGATGTTCAAGCGCATCAATCCGCTTTACACCTGGGATTGTGTCAGCCGTGTGTTGAAGCCGAAGCACTTCGAAGTATGGGGACTTTCGGGCTCAATCTATGTGCTTACAAAGTGGTCAACTCCGCTTGCAAAGGACGTTGAAACTCAGTTTATTTTCCACGTTGACGGAACAGTTGAACTCAGCCAGAGTATGACAGGTCTTGTGCTTCCGATGGTTAAGGCAGGCGTAAGACTCGGTCTTTCAAAGGAATTCACAAATGTGGAATGGTACGGCAGAGGACCGCACGAGGCATACATCGACAGAAAGACGGGTCAGAAAATCGGCAAATACACAGCAACTCCCGAAACTCTTGAACACAGATATATGCGTCCGCAGGAAAACGGCAACCGAACAGATACAAGAAACCTTACAATCACAAATTCTCAGGGCTACGGTTTTGAAATTTCTTCAGATAAGACATTTGACTTCAGCCTTCGTGAATATTCACAGGAAAAGCTCGAAAGCGCAAAGCATCTTTACGAGCTTGTAAAGGACGATTATCTCACACTCAACATCGACCACCGTCAGAGAGGTGTCGGCGGCGATATGCCTGGCAATGCTTGTCTTCACGAGCCGTACAAACTCAAGGTCGGCACATATCAGTACAGCGTAAAGATCAAGGGCGTGAAATAAGATATGTTTTCAGGTGTTGATTTTTTAATTATGATAGTTGCTCTGATAGTTGCTTTTGTTTTGCTCTTTTCAGTAGTTGTTGTTCCCATTGTAGTAAAATCTCTGAAAGAGGCAAGAGAAGAAAAAGAATATCAGGAAAAGAAGAAAAATCAGAATAAATAATCCAAGGCGAGTGCATTGTGCGCTCGCCTGTTTTTTGTAAAAAAGAGTTTATAAGCTATAGACAAATTCGGGGTTGTCAAGCTCTTCTTTTTTTAAAGCTAAAAAAGGGCGTAGCTCCACTTGTCAGGGGAGCTAGCTTGCCGTAGGCAAGACTGAGGGGTAGTAAAAGCTCTTGCTATCTCTCCCTCCGTCTTTTGCTTCGCAAAATCCACCTCCCTCGTCAGATGGAGGTATTGAATTCTGCGAAAAATTAAACACCACTACAAACCCGAAGTTGTCGACATAAATCTAAAAAACAACCCGTTGAGCGAGGTCAACAGGTTGTGAAAATCAAAATATTCCGCCGTTGTATTTTTTCATAGCTTTAAGGCTGATTGTAAGACCAACGATCATAAAAACAATCATAATTGCCACGCCAACGAAAATACAGATATCGTTCTGCAGTTTTTCCGAAATAAACATCATCCCTCCGAAAATGACAATGCCTATGCCTACAAGAAGAGTGCCAAGCCCCACTTCTTTTCCGAAAAGTTTTATGTTTTCTTCAGAAACGCGTGCCCTATGATATGAATGAATTGATGATATGTTGCCCGTCATATTGATTATTCCGAGAACAATCAGCAAAAGCCCTACTAAAATCGGACCAATTGCACTTGACATAAAAACACCTCCGTTGGATTGCTACCGATATATTATTACCATTCAGAACAAAAAACAACATTTTTTAGCTGCTGCTTTTTGTTCTGAATTTACTGTGACAGGCAATTTTTGCAGTTTATCAGTATGACATATAACGATGCTCTGCATATGCCACACCGTCGGAGTCGATTGATATTACCGTTCCGCCCATAAGACCGTCAGTATAATAAGCACCGTATCCTGTTTTGAGAGTGTAATTGAGTCTGATGCCTTCATAATAAATCTGGAAATTGTTTGCGTGATCGTGACCTGCGAATATATTTTTTGTGCTTCCGAGCTCTTTGCATACATCAAAGAATCCATTATTCACAGGTGAACAGCATACACCTTCACCGCAAACGCCAACAGCATCGGGGGCAAGTGCGGCATCAAGAGTTCCTGTTTCCTCGCTGCCGTTGGCAGCTATCCACGCATCCTTGTATTCATAAACGGGAATGTGCATAAAAACCGAGCTTTCAACCGTGTGACCTGCAATTTCGGAAATTCCGTTAACAGCCCACTTGTACCACTCAATCTGATTGTCCCACAGATGATCATAACCGCCTACGGTTGAGCCGTCAGCAAGAGTAAACTCTGCATTGTTGTGAGTGTCAACCATAAAAAGTGTATGTATGATTTTTCCGTTCTCAGTAATATTTATAATATAGTTGCCGTATCCCATATCTTCAGGACCAAACTCAAAAAGACAGTTTTCTGCCTTAAAAAGGAGATGAGCCGCCCAGAATTCATTTATACAGCACTGTCCGTCGTGATTGCCCATAACGGGCGCCCAAGGAATACCGTAAGCATCAATCTGCTCGATAAGCTCAATATATGCTATCGTACCCCAAGCGTTATCGCCCGTCAGAGTGATAAGATCAGGATCGGTTTCTTTGACAAGGTCGTCAATCATCTCTGCGGTTTTCTCACCTTCTTCATCATAAACCAATTCATCTTTAAGTTGAATATCAGCAAGGTTGAGTATGATGAAATCTTCGTCGGGATTCTTTTCTATTTCCGCACAATAATCTGCCGTGAAATTATCCGTTACCGACCACTCGTCAAAAAAGTTTTTTTCACCGAAATTTACAACTAACGCTGTTACAGGAGAAAGAATCTGAAACAGTGAAAGAAAAAATGATAAAATAAGTTTTAAAGTTGCCATACCGCACCTCCGAAAATATTGTTTACGCTATCAATTATAAATCCAAAGACAAAAACTGTCAACTCATAAGACAGGTGACGTTTAGTTTTTCACGCTAACCATCTCCTGTCTTTTCAAAAACGATTTTAAATTCCGGATTTGTTCCGGCTTCTTTTTTTGGTCCATATAGTGGTACATTATGACATGCTTTTATGTGTTTTCACAAGTTTTCATAAAACGTAAAATTTAAATCGTTTTTTGTTTAAAACATTGATTTATCAAGCGTTTTCAGGTGCTTTCACAAGTAAAGAAAAAGGTCCTAGAGAAAACTCCAAGACCTTGAATTTTGTATACTCTCTTATCTCTTTGAGAACTTGAGGGTGTCTGTAGTTACCTTGTTTTTGCTTGTCATAACCTGCCGTAATTCGACAAATCACTCAGATTGACATTGACAAACGGGCAAAAAGTCAATAAAAAGGCATTTGCCGTAACTTGCCGCAGTTTGTAACCGACCCCGAAAAAGCTCAAATATCCTGACTTGTTGACAAAATATTGACATTTTCAGCAGAGGAGTCAATCCGAAATTCTGATTTTTGCAACCGTTATCTTATAAGTTGATTCATAACACGGAGGGTTGTTGACGTAGTAAAGAGTTGTTCCGTCCTCCGAGAAAAAGAGTGACGGACTGTAACCGCATTTTACGAAAGGTTCATCAGTCTGATACGGAATGGGATTGTCAATCGGTGCGAAGGTTTTGCCGTAATCAAAGCTGATAAACATATCCGCACCCGTGTCGCTTTCGCCTCTGATGGCGTGTCGACCTGTAACAATAAGTGTTCCGCATTCGCCACCGACGGGTGACCACGCAACACAAGGAGAAGATCCGAAGGTTTTACCGCCTGCAGAAACTATCTTGCCGTAATCCGAAACGTCGCTCCAATCATCGAGAGAAGTCGTTCTCTTGCAATAAATCGGATTCATGAAAATACCGACCATCTCATAAACCATTAAATATTCGCCGTTACCCATTTTGGTAATTGAAACCATACCCGGTCTGAGTGAAGAATCGGAGCAGGCAACACATTCGAACTTCTCGCTCCAATTAACAAGGTCGGTTGTGTATTTATAAACAAGCTTCTGCGAATGCTCGGGATCGGAATCGTCTGAATAGAAACAGAAAAGTTTGCCCGTTTCTTCCTCATAGATTAAATACGGCTCCCATACACCCCACTCTATTCCGCCTGCTTTGTCAACGTTGCAGAAAGCGTTGAACGATTTGCCTGCATCGTTACTTGAATAAAGAGTTATCGTGCTGTCAGTTACGCCTTCACCATATATCGACGTTGCGGCAAGAATGATTGTACCCTTTTCAAAATCGCCCATATCTGCAGGCAGTTCATAAAGGAACGGCATCCATTCATTCCAGTAACCTTCGTTCAGGTTATCTCTGACCGTGCAGACGTATTGCCACGTTTCGGCATCATCGTTGCTCTCATATATGGGATATGTGTCACCCCATTTTTCAAAGGTTGCAATAAGCTTGCCGTTATCTGCATCATTTTTTTGATAGCGGAGCTTTATGATTGACGGATATTCAACAACGTTTGCATCGTTATCCGTAGGAATGTATACATCGCTCACCGATTCAATCTCAAACTCAATAGGCAGATGTTTGTATTCAAGGTTCAGACCGACGCCCGGAAACAGCGTTCCGAAAACCGTCAACAATGCAAGTAAAAAACGAAAAAGAATCATTTTCTCAGCTCCATTATTGAAATATACAAGTACATTATATCATAAAAGTACGTCTTTGCAACAGACCACATGCTGAAAACAAAAAGGCTCGCCGTAAACGACGAGCCATAATTTGCAAGAAAACCCATTCGGGACAGATTATCTCTTTGAGAACTGAGGAGCACGACGTGCGCCCTTGAGACCGTACTTCTTTCTTTCCTTCATTCTCGGGTCACGAGTAAGGAATCCAGCCTTCTTAAGAGCCGGACGAAGAGCCTCGTCATACTGAAGGAGAGCTCTTGAAAGACCGTGACGGATAGCACCAGCCTGACCTGTTACGCCACCACCGTTTACACGGCATACGATGTCGAACTTTTCAGTTGTGCCTGTCAACTCGAGAGGCTGACGAACGATGAGCTTAAGTGTTTCAAGACCGAAATAATCGTCGATATCTCTGTCGTTGATTGTAACTTTACCTGTACCTGCGTATACACGAACACGTGCTACAGACTTCTTTCTACGACCTGTGCCATAGAAATACGGAATTGAATCGTACATTATATTTGCCTCCCTTCATTAAAATGCCCACTCTTCAGGCTTCTGTGCTGCATGCTTGTGCTCTGCACCTGCATATACACGAAGTCTTGTAAGAGCTTCACGGCCGATTGTTGTGTCAGGAATCATACCCTTGATAGCCTTTTCCATTGCGAAAGTCGGCTTTGTACGCATAAGTGTGCTGTACTTAACTTCCTTCATGTGGCCAACATAACCTGTGTGATGGTAGTACATCTTCTGGTTGAGCTTGTTACCTGTAAGAATAGCTTTTTCTGCGTTGATAACGATTACATGGTCGCCGCAGTCTGCGTGCGGTGCGAATGTGGGCTTATGCTTACCACGGAGAAGATCAGCTGCTACAGTTGCTACGCGGCCGAGCGGCTTACCTGCTGCGTCAAGCACATACCACTTACGAACGATGTCGTTCGCCTTAGGCATATAAGTTGACATAAACTTACCTCCAAATAATTTTTAATGCTCGGATAGTTTAACACAAGCCATAAAGGAAGTCAATACCTTTTTTGCAATTTTTTAATTTAACTTTTACAAGCTCGTTTTTTCTTCGTTTTTCTCGTTTTTTCATATCAAATGCTCTTTTTTAAAATATAAAAAATTTTTATTTTGTTTTTGTAAAATATCACAAAATTTTGTTTTTCTTTCAGCTTATACCCTTTTCGGGGTATAGGCCTTCTTTTTTTGCACTATGGGTGAGAGGATTTTCTCAGAACAATCAAGAACAAATCAGAAAGAAAGGAAATGCAAATGGCCCTTAAAGAAAAAGAAAAGCTTTTCTGCTCGTATTTCTGCGAGTCAAGAAACGCACGCAATGCTGCCGCAAAGGCAGGCTACGGAATACTGACACACAGGAGTGCGGTCAAGCTTCTTGCACGTGAAGAAATCCGCAAGGAGATTGAACGTATAGACCGCACACGACTTGTCAGTGCTGAAGAGGTTATTTCAGGTTACCGTCAGCTTGCTTTCGGCTCTGTTGCAGATGCACTCAAGCTTGTTTATTACGATGAGCAACCGGACAGGTATGCACTCGAAACCCTTGACCTTTTTAACGTCAGCGAAATCAAGAAGCCTAAGGGTGGCGGAATTGAAATCAAATTCTTTGACCGTCTTAAAGCTCTTGAGCATCTTGAAGCTTTGAGCGGAGGGAAGAACGATGATTCTGCCCTGCCCTTCTACCTTGCACTTGAAAAAAGCGCCGCCGCATTAAAGGTAAACGAAGATGAGTAACAATGCTCTTGCAAGCTTCTCTGAATTTTCGCCGAAACAGCTTGACGTGCTTACGTGGTGGTGCCGTAATTCTGACAAACATCGCTACGATGCAATTATCTGTGACGGTGCCGTGCGTTCAGGTAAAACCGTTTGTATGTCCCTTTCGTTTGTCGCGTGGACATTCTACGATTTCAACGAAACTTCATTTGCAATCTGCGGCAAAACAATAGCATCACTTAAACGCAACGTAATCACACCGTTGACACCAATTTTAACCTCCCTTGGCTTCGGTTTGAAAATGAAGGCTTCGCAGAATTTCATTGAAATCACGTACAAAGACAAACTGAACCGTTTTTACCTTTTTGGCGGAAAGGACGAAGGCTCTGCATCGCTTATTCAGGGTATGACCCTCGGCGGTGTATTACTTGACGAGGTTGCACTTATGCCACGTTCTTTCGTTGAGCAGGCAATCGCACGTTGTTCGCTTGAAGGCTCAAAGATGTGGTTTAACTGCAATCCTGAGCATCCCATGCATTGGTTTTACCGCGAGTGGATTAAAAAGGCAAAGGAGAAAAACTGCCTTTATCTTCACTTTACAATGCACGATAATCCTGCCCTGACACCCGCAATAATCAGGCGATACGAAAGCCTTTATTCGGGTGCTTTTTACAAACGTTTTGTCGAGGGAAAATGGGTTGCGGCACAGGGTACGGTTTACCCGATGTTTTCGTCTGAAATTCACGTACGCAAACCGCCTGACCCGAACCTCATTGACCGTTATTATATCTCCTGCGACTACGGCACGGTCAACCCGTGTTCGTTCGGCTTGTGGGGAGAATACAACGGCAAATGGTACAGAATCCGCGAATACTATTATAATTCGCGTTCCGAAGGTGAACAACGGACGGATATTGAGCATTATGAAGAGCTCGAAAAGCTGGCAGGAACGCTTACGCCCGAGGCTGTTATCGTTGACCCGTCAGCCGCAAGCTTTATTCAATGTATCCGCCGTAAAGGCAGATTTACCGTTATACCGGCTAAAAACGATGTTCTTGACGGTATCCGTCAGGTGTCTGATGCACTCAAGCAGGAAACCATTTATTTCTCGCCCGAATGTGAGGACACGCTGAGAGAATTTTCTCTTTATAAATGGGACGAAAAAGCTGTCCGAGATGCACCGCGTAAGGAAAATGACCATGCCATGGACGATCTTCGATACTTCGTCACAACGGCGCTAAACGCACCTGACAACGACTTTTTCGTTATGAGTGTATCGCGTTAGATGCACTCTCCCGTTATTTTCTGAAAGGAGAGTTTTAGTGGGAATTTTCAAAAAATTATCTTCTGCAAAAACTGCAGTTTCCGTCCCTCAGACTTACAGACACAATCCTTTCGACCGACTTGATAACTATGTCCCTCTTGCTACTGCGCAGAATTCGTTATTCAGAGAATTGCGTGAGGCTGTACCCGTGCTTGATGCCGCAATCCATAAAATCGTTCGTCTTACGGGCGGTTTCACGGTTGAATGTTCAAAGGAATCAACAACGGCAGCACTCAACAGCTTTCTCAGGAATGTTTGCGTAGGCGGCAATCAGCAGGGCATAGAAGCATTTATTTCAACCTATCTTGAACAGCTTCTGACTTTTGGCACAGCCGTCGGTGAAATCGTTACGGACACTCACGGCAGCTTCGTGGCACTTTATAACGCTGACCTTGACGATATTGAACTCAGGCGCGGTGATGACGGGCTTTCCGCCATTGTATGCGTTAAGAATTTCTATGAAACGACACCTGTCTCTTATCCTCAGCTTGTGACCCTTTCCGTCCTCAATCCTGATGCAGGTCAGCTTTGCGGAAACTCGATTATGAAGGGTCTGCCCTTTGTGAGCAATATTCTTATGAAAATTTACAACACAATCGGCATCAACTGGGAAAGAGTCGGAAACGTTCGTTTTGCAGTTACATACAAGCCGCAGAATGATGTTGTGGACAGAGCTTATGCAAAAGACAGAGCACAGCAGGTCGCCCGCGAATGGAGCGAAGCTATGCAATCGGGCAAGCAGATCCGTGATTTCGTTGCTGTCGGTGACGTGAGCATCAAGGCTATCGGTGCCGACAATCAGATTCTTGACAGTGAGGTCCCCGTCCGTCAGATGCTCGAACAGATTATTTCAAAAACGGGTATTCCTCCGTTTATGCTCGGTCTTAACTGGTCGGCAACGGAAAGAATGTCTTCTCAGCAGGCGGATGTTCTTACGAGTGAGCTTGAGGCGTACAGAAGAATCCTCACTCCCGTTATAGAAAAAATCTGCCGTTTCTGGCTCGTTTCAAACGGAATTCAGGAAAAAGCTGAGGTCATCTGGAATGATATCACGCTTCAGGATGAGGTTGAGCTTTCAAGAGCCGCGCTTTACAGAGCGCAGAGCAAGAAGATCGAACAGGAGTTGAAAAACAATGAATAAGGAATTTAAATCAAGTGTTTCTCCCTGCACGGTCACAGATGAGGATCTGAAGCTTATCAACAAGCTGACCGTCAAGGAGCTTACGGCAGAGGAAGTTTATACATTTAACGTTATCCTTTGCGATAACGAGGTTGACCGCGACTGTGAGCGCTTCGACATTGCGGCGCTTGAAAAAATGGCCGTGCTTTTTGTGGGCGTAACAGGAATTTTTGACCACAATCCCGGTAGCGGCAACCAGACCGCACGTATCTTTTCCGCGAAATGCGAAAGATATCCCGAAAAGAAAACTTCGCTCGGCGATGATTATGCCTGCGTTAAGGCAAGGGCATATATGCCACGCACAAACAAGAACGCAGACCTCATCGCTGAAATTGATGCAGGAATTAAAAAGGAAGTCAGCGTAAGCTGTTCTGCCAAAACATTTACCTGCTCTGTCTGCGGAGGCGATATCCGCTACGGAAACTGTAACCACGTCAAGGGCGAAACCTACAACGGCAAGCTCTGTCATTGTATTATTTCGGATATCAACGATGCGTACGAATGGTCTTTCGTTGCCATTCCCGCACAGGTAAATGCCGGTGTTACAAAGGGCTTTGAAAGCAAGTTCAGGCATACACAGAATCTCATCAAGTCGATTAAAAACGGGGATTGTGTAAAGATTGACCGTCAGCAGGCAGAAGAGCTTTGCGGATATATTTCCGTCCTTGAAAAGCAGGCTGAAGACGGCAGAAGCTTCCGTCATTCGCTTATGGGTGAAATTACGAAATTTGCTTTAATCACCCTTCCTTCGCTTGACAGCGAAAGTCTTGAAAAGATGTGCGCAGGAGCAGACACGAAAGAACTTATCAAATTAAGGGACGCTTTCAGACTTAAGGCAGGCGAAATTATTCCCCTTTCGCCACAGCTTAAGGCAAAGAAAGAAAACAACGTTACAAACAACAATGAATTCAAATTTTAAGGAGGACTTGAAATGAGTTTTGACAATATAAGACTTGAAAAGGGCATGTACGGCACAGGCCGTTCATTTACACAGACACTTGAGGCTCTTGACCCGACAGAAAATTACAAGGGCACGGAGCTTGAGGGACTTGACGCTTACGAAAGACAGCTCAAGAGATTCAACATCAAGCCGACGGGCGCAGACAGCTCTGTTGTCGGCAAGTTTTTCCAGACAAGCGATGCAGCTGTACTTTTCCCCGAATATGTTTCACGTGCAGTCCGCTACGGTATGGACGAAGCAAGCTTTCTTCCCGATATCGTTGCCGCAACAACAAACATCGACTCTATGGACTACCGCGTTATGGATTTGCAGATGACATCTGACAATGCGACAATGAATGTTGTTTCTGAAGGCGAGGTTCTTCAGAATTCAGATTTTACTGTCAGCGACAGAACAATCCGCCTCAAGAAGCGCGGCAGAATGATTACAACATCTTACGATGTGCTTCGCTTCCAGCGTCTTGACATTGTTTCTATTGCACTTAAGAGAATCGGTGCTTACCTTGCACAGAGCCTTATGGCTGATGCAGTTGACGTTCTTCTCAACGGTGATTCTGAAGGTGCAGGTAACGCGGCAGAAAACATTGAAGCTGGCTCATCGCTCTGCACATATGCCGACCTCATCGATTTCTGGTCAAGCTTCGCACCTTATGAGCTTAACACCATCCTTGCTTCAACAAACGTTACAAACAACCTTCTCAAGATGGAGGAATTCAGAGATGCTGCCGCAGGCCTTAATTTTCACGGCACAGGCAAGCTCATCACACCTTTTGGTGCAAACCTTATCAAAACAAGCTTTGTAACCAACCCCGATATGATGATCGGTCTTGACAAGAACTGCGCACTTGAAATGGTCAAGGTCGGCGACGTTGAAACAGACTACGGTAAGCTCGTTGACAGACAGCTTGAACAGATTGCCATTACATCAATCACAGGTTTCGCACGAATCCTTCCCGGTTGCGTAAAGACTCTCTCCGCACAGGGCTTCAACACAAGCGACGAAACAGGTGAAATTATTGAAGGTGAATAAAATATGACAGCATGGGAAGTTAAAGATTATCTTTCACATCTGACTTATTGGGACGAAAACGAAGAAGAGGAAATCCTTTCCCTTTGTAAAGCTTCTCTGAATGAAATCAATTCCATGCTCAAAGCTGACGCTGACCGTGCAGATGCAAGAATCGCATCCGCTGCCGCCGCCAACGCTTACTACAAGCTTTCGCTCAAACGAAGTTTTTCCTCTTCGCAGGAGGAGTTCACAAGCTTCAAAGCAGGTGACGTCAGCATTACACAAGGCAATCAGAAGCAATCCGAAAAAATCCTCGACAAAGCAGAAAAGCTTTACCACGAAGCTCTCAGGAGTATTATTCCGCTTTGTCAGGATAACGGATTTGCTTTTGAAAACGTAAAGATAAAGGTGATACCATGACATTGACATCATTATTTGAAAAATACGGACAGGAAATCACCTTCAAGGGTTCAGACGGATGGAGCACGCCGATTTTCGGTGGCTTCATCCAGCCGCTGAGATATAAGAACAAAATGTACCTTAACGGTGTCAACACGGTTATCGGCTTCAACAGTCAGGGGCATTACCTTTATATCGGTCCGCCTGACCACGATGTCAGCCGACTCGGCAGCGAGCAGTGGATTGAATCCAATTCACAAAAATTCACCGTTGACAGAAGTGAAAAGGTTTACTTCAAGAATGAGGTAATTTATGTCTGGGCAATCATAAGAGAAATTGTGGAGGTGGATTAATGGACAGTATTGTTTCTTTACCTCAACAGATTGTTGACTGGCTTTCTTCTCAGGACGATATGAAAGATATCAAGTTTTTCGTTGAATATCCTCCCGTCAACAAGGCCGTTCCTCTTCGAAGGTCAATCGTTGCCGTAGGAATCGAAAATATCGAAATCGTTGATAAATTTGTCGCGAACGATGACGGTATGCTTGAAAGGCAGGAATATTGCAGGCTTGCAAAAATCAAAGCAAATCTGAGTATCTGTGTTCCGTTTTCAATGGGCGGACAAACCTGTCACGATATTTTCACCCGTATCGCGAATGCACTTACCTTCCGTACCAATCTTAATATACTCGAATCAGGCTGTATTGAAATCAAATCTGACCGTGACACGGACGCTCTTGTTATGACGGGTTGGTTTCTTATGGAAGCTGATTTCTGCCCGGCACAAAGCACTGACGAAAATTTTGCTTCCTTCCTTGACAAAGAACTGCTTTGCGGAAGCCACATTCGTAATAATGTTATTCACGTTACAGCTGAGGATAAGCTCAAATGGAACGAGCCGTTTGTTGTCGGATCTTATTTCGGCAATGGAGAATCCTCACAAACCGTAAACATCGGATTCAAACCGTCCTTTGTTATGGTGTTTGTTCCCGGATTCCCTGCAGTAAGGGTAAATTTCACTTCTTCAACGTCAAAAACTTACTTTGCTGTGGCTCTTCAGGATTCAACAACGGGAGTTGTTATAAGCTCAAACGGCTTCAGAACACAGAACGGTACAGCAGGCGGCTCTTCTCTTGCTTTGAACGAGTTGGGTATTTCATATAACTACATAGCTTTTAAATAGTTTTCAAAGAGGTCGGAAATCCGACCTCTTTTTTCCGTTGACATAAGAGTAAAAATCCAATATAATTAATTTGGTAGTTAATATAATCGTAATCGGGTGAAATGCTTATTCTTTTTGCCCTGGCAGCAAAGGAGATATAAAAATGAAAAAATCAATTTCTGTTTTGCTTTCTGTATGTATTATTCTTACAACGCTTATGTCAGGTGTTGTTACTGCATTCGCAGAAGGCAATATCATTCCCGAATCAAATATCACGTGGAGCTTCAACACTGAAACAAAAGTACTTACATTTGAAGGAGAAGGCGCTATTCCCGACTATAATGAATACATTACAGACGGTGAAATCACCCTTAAATATCCGTGGAAAGATGTTGAATACACAAAAATTGTTTTCGGTCCGGATATCACAGGTATCGGCAATTATGCTTTCTGCTACAGCAGCAGTCTTCAGTCTGTTGAAATTCCGGAAACAGTCGCAGTGCTCGGTGAGGGCATTTTTATGGGTTGTTCCGCCCTCGAAAGCGTAACACTCCCCTCTTCGGTCAACAGAGTAACCGACAATATGTTTGCCAACTGCAAAAAGCTCAAAAACGTTACTCTCAGCCCTGCTACACAGTCTGTCGGCAAGGAAGCTTTCACCCGTTGCACATCTCTTGAAGAAATCACATTCCCTTCAACACTGAAGACCATTGACGAAGCAGCATTCTCTATGTGTACTTCGCTCAAAAAAGCTCTTCTTCCCGAAGGATTCACTACTCTCGGCGCACGTGCTTTTTACAGCTGTGAAAAGCTTGAGGAATTCACACTTCCCTCAACCCTTACAACTATCAAAGAAAGTGCACTCGACGGTTGCCGTTCAATCAAAGAGCTTACTTTCTCTGACTCAATAACAAAGCTTCCTGCTAATGTATGTAACGGTTGCCGTGCACTTGAAGCCGTTACTCTTCCCAAAAACCTCACAGAAATCGGTGAAGGTGCATTCAATATCTGCCCTTCCCTTAAGGAAATCACCGTTCCTGCAACAGTAACTTCAATCGGCAAAAAAGCTGTCGGTTACGGTTTATTGGGCGGTAAAGTAATCGGCTTTACAATTAACGGCTACGCCAACACTCCGATTATCGTTTATGCCGAAGAAAACGATTTTAAGTTTAATTCTTTGGGTTATGTTACAAGCGGAACCTGCAACGAAAAAGTGACGTGGGAATATAATGAAGAAACCAAGACACTTTACATCAAGGGCGAAGGTGCAACACCAAACTACAAGAGTACCGACTTTATTCCGTTCAACCTCTTGCCGTTTGAAAAGGCTGTAATTGACGAAAATATTACAAAAATCGGCAGCTATATGTTCTATAATGCTCCTGTTGCTGACTTCACTCTTCCCGTAAGTGTTGAAAGTATCGGTGAAAACGCTATCGGTTATTATGACAAATCAGACACACCGACACTCCGTGAAGGCACAACAATCACAGGTTATGACAAAACAATTGCTGTTACCTATGCTGCAAACAACAACCTGAAATTCAATTCACTCGGCAATTTTGTTGCTTCAGAAGGCAAGCTCACAGATGAAATTTCGTGGATTTACGACAAAGAATCAAAAACTCTTGTCGTAAGCGGTACAGGAGCAATTCCAAGTTATACACCGGATGCTGTTCCTTTTGCAGATTACGACCTTCAGACAATTCTTGTTTCTGAAGGCATTACATCAATCGGCAACCACGCTTTCCTTACAAACAAGCCTTGTTCTGCAATCAAGCTTAATTCAGACCTTACCGAAATCGGTGAAAAATCATTCGGTTACACAGTAGCCGAAAAAATGGACGAAGACGGAAACCTTCTCGGCGAATATGAGCTTACTTTAATTCCCGAGTTTTCGGTCCGCGGATACATCGCAACTCCTGCCGACGAATACGCAAGCTTCCATAAATTCAAGTTTGAAGCTCTCGACGGTGACAAGTATCCTCTCTTCTCACTCATCGTTAAATCGGTAATTGACCACGTTAATAAATTCATTATCATTTACAGCGAAGACCCGACAAAGGCACCTGACGCTGCAGCTATTATGGAAGCTTTCCCGTCAGCGAACTTCACTGAAGTCAAATCCCCCGAAGTTTTCGGCACAGGTAGCGAGTTTGCGGTTGTCAACGAAAGCGGTTCTTATAGCTATAAAATTGTTGTCAGAGGCGACAACAACGGCGACGGTAAGATAAACTCTACCGATGCTCTTGCAGTTCTTAAGCACTCTGTTCAGTCAGCTGTTATGGAAGACAGCAGTAAGCTTAACGCAAGCGACCTTGACCGTAACGGAACAATAAATTCATCCGATGCTCTTGCAATCCTTCAGATTTCTGTCGGTACCAAGAACATCACAACGGACTACAATCCCGGCGTTGTTAAATAATTCTCAAAAACTGTCACTTTATACAAAATGTATAACTTAAAATTTACACGGAACGGCTGTGGGCTTTATTACAAGGCTCACAGCCGTAAATTTTTGGTCATTTTTTAAATATTTTATACATAATTTTTAAATATCACTTGTTTTTTCTGTTAATATGTGATATAGTTGCAACATGACGTATAGGTAAGCAGGATGATTTTTAATACATAAAAACCACAGCAAATACAACCTGACGCTCAGAAACAAAGGAGGAATTTGTTTTGAAATACTATAACGCGAAAGACATCCGTAACGTTGCTCTTGCAGGTCACGCAGGCCGAGGCAAGACAACACTCGCAGAAGCTATGCTTTATATTGCAGGTCTTACAGACAGATTGGGCAGAGTTGAAGAAGGTAACACAGCTCTTGACTTCGACCCCGAAGAGAAGCGTCGCCACGTTTCCGTTGCTACTGCACTCGCTCCCATTGAATGGAAAGACTGCAAGCTTAATATAATCGACACTCCGGGTCTTTTCGACTTCGAAGGTGAAATGGCTGAAGGTATCACAGCTTCAGAATGTGTTCTCATCGTCCTCGGTGCAGGTCACAAGTATGACGTTGGTGCTGAGAAAGCATTCAAGGCTGCAAGAAAACGCGGCAAGATGTTTGCTATCACACGTTGCGACAAGGAAAACGCTGACTTCTACAAGACATTTGAAGAAGTACGTGCTGTTCACGGCGGTGCTGTTTGTCCCGTTATCGTTCCTTATGTAGTTGACGGTCAGGTTAAGGCATATGTTAACCTCGCATCACGTAAGGGCTTTGAATACAAGGACGGCAAGGCAACAGAAATCCCGATGCCGAACGACCCGAAGATTCAGGAAATGCTCGACATCCTTACAGAAGCTGTTGCTACTGCAAGTGACGACCTTATGGAAAAATTCTTTGCAGGCGAAGAATTCACAAGAAAAGAAATTATCGAAGCTCTCAACCAGGGTGTTAACGAATCTTCAGTTTATCCCGTATATGCTTGTTCAGGTTACACAATGGACGGTGTTGACCTTCTTATGGACGAACTTGCATACTCAGCTCCTGATGCTGCTTCATACGCAGGCGGTAAGGACGTTGACTGTGACGAAAACGGACCTCTTGCAGCTCTTTGCTTCAAGACAGTTGCTGACCCGTTCGTTGGTAAAATGTCTTACTTCAAGGTAAGCAGCGGTAAGATCACTCCCGAAACTCCTGTTTATAACGCTCGTACAGGCGAAACAGAAAGAATGGGTAAAATCATCACAGTTCGCGGTAATAAATCTGAAGACTGCAAGTGTATTCCTGCAGGTGACATCGGCGTTGTTACAAAGCTCAACTGCGTAAAGACAGGCGACACAATCTGTGCAGCTAACAACGTTGTTGAACTCAGCGGTGTTAAGTTCCCGACACCTTGCCTTTCAATGGCAGTTAAGGCTTGCAAGAAGGGCGATGAAGAAAAGATCGTTTCTGCTATCAACCGTCTTCTTGAAGAAGATCCGACAATCAAGTTTGAAATGAACAAGGAAACAAAGGAACAGGTTATTTCAGGTCTTGGCGAACAGCACCTTGACATCATCGTTTCCAAGCTCAGAAGCAAGTTCGGTCTTGACATTGAGCTTACAGTTCCGCGTGTTGCATACAGAGAAGCTATCCGTAAGACAGTTCAGGTTCAGGGACGTCACAAGAAGCAGTCAGGCGGTCACGGTCAGTTCGGTGACGTTTGGATCCGCTTTGAGCCGACAGAAGAAGAAGGACTTATCTTTGAGTCAGAAGTTGTCGGCGGTTCTGTTCCGAAGAACTTCTTCCCCGCAGTTGAAAAGGGACTTAACGAGTGCATGAAGAAGGGTGTTATGGCAGGTTATCCGATGGTCGGTCTTAAGGCTGTTCTTTACGACGGTTCTTACCACCCCGTTGACTCTTCAGAAATGGCATTCAAGATGGCTGCAAGCATCGCTTTTAAGAACGGTGTTCCGCAGGCTAACCCGACAATCCTTGAGCCCGTTGGTACATTGAAGGCTATTATGCCCGAAGCATTCCTCGGCGACATCATGGGTGACGTTACAAAGCGTCGCGGTCGTGTTCTCGGTATGGGTGCTTCCGAAGAAGAGCCGAAGTATCAGGAACTCGTTGCTGAAGTTCCGATGGCTGAAATGAACAACTTCTCAACAGTTCTCCGTTCAGTAACAGCAGGCAGAGGCTACTACACATTCGAATTCACACGCTACGAAGATGCACCCGCAGCAATCGCTGAAAAGGTTATCGCGGAAGCAAAGATTGAAGACGAAGAATAATTAATAAGCTTTAAGGGAGACGGAAAACCGTCTCCCTTTTTTTGCACTTGCATTAAAATATGATGTATGGTAGAATTGCTTTGATTTGGATTATCGGAGGGATTAAATGAGCGAAGTAAAAGATTATATCGATTACCCCGCTGATGTAAAGAAATATGACACGTCAAAACTCCCCAAAAGGCAGAATTTCTTTTTTACATCGCTTTTATATATTGCATCAAGCCTTGCCGTTGCAACCGTTAAAGGTGGCAGTAAGGTTGAAAAAATCAATATGGACGGTCTTAAACCGCCGTATCTGCTTTTAAGCAATCATATGCAGTTTATTGACTTTCCTATCAAATACAAGGCTACATTCCCTCACAGAGTGCATACAATAGCAACCCTTGAGGGTTACTACCATAAGCCTTGGGTTATGGAGCAGATCGGCTCAATCTGCAAAAGAAAGTTTACAACCGATATCAGCCTTGTGCGTTCGTGCGCAAAGGTTTTACGTGAATACAAGGACGTTCTTTGCATCTACCCCGAAGCACGTTACTCCCCTATCGGCACCCAGTCAATAATCCCCGAAGTTATCGGCAAACTTGCGAAGAAAAACAAGGTTCCCGTTGTCGTTATCGTTCATCACGGAAATTATCTGCGTGCACCTTTTTGGGACTTCAGACGCAAGAAAAAAGTTCCGCTTTATGCAACCATGAAGCAGATTCTTACCGCTGAGCAGGTTGCAGAAATGAGCGTTAACGAAATTAATGCCGTTATCCGCAAGGAAATGGACTATGACGAATATAAGTGGCAGAAGGAAAACAACATCCGCATAACCGAGGATTTCCGCGCTGAGGGACTGCATAAGGTGCTTTATCAGTGTCCTCACTGTATGACGGAATCAAAAATGAATTCAAAAGGAATCCACCTTTTCTGCGAGGAATGCGGAAAGAAATGGGAGCTTACCGATCTTGGCGAGCTTAAGTCTCTTGACGGCGAAACAGAGTTTCCGCACATTCCCGACTGGTTTGAATGGGAGCGCGCAAACGTCCGTAAAGAAATTGTGGAAGGAAGGTATTCCTTCGAGGATGATGTGCGTGTTTACACCCTCCCCGGTGCGCTTAAGTACTACTATATGGGCGACGCAAAAGTGCGCCATAATATCGATGAAGGTTTTGTTCTTGAGGGCAGCTACAACGGCGAACCGTACAGAGTTCAGCGTACGCCAAAGAGCCTTTACAGCCTCCACGTTGAGTATGACTATTGCCATATTGAACCACTTGATTGTTTTGATATTTCAACACAGCACGATTCATTCTTCTGCTATCCTACAAAGCAGAACGTTATAACAAAGCTCTCCTTCGCAACAGAAGAAATGTACAAAATTCTTACGGAAAAGAACAATAAATAGCACAAAAGCAGGGCAATGCCCTGCTTTTGTGTGTATTGAATTCGTGTTTATCGGGATGTTTATATATTCTTCGCAATCATATCGTTGATTGTTTCTCTTATTGCGAGGGTTGCTTCCGTGCCTCTCGGATAGAAGCGGAATTTGATATCGCCGAATTTCTTGTTGAGCTTTTTAATAATCTTTTCTCTGCCGATAAGGGATTCAAGCAACTGCATTGCTCTCATATCCTGCAAGGATTCAAAGATAACCTCACCTCTGACAGACATAATGGCACCGTTTTCGTACGGATAAACAAGGAAAGAGTCACCCGACGGGAAAGCACAATCCGCATCCGTCACCTCGTAAGGACTGAGGTGTCTTAAAGATTTAGCGGAATTGTAGAAATTGAATCCCCACTGAAGGAAACCTTTGATTTCGTGGATATAAAGCTGCGTGCCGAGAATTCGTGTTGCAGAAAGAGGCATTGAGAAAAATCTGTTGCTCATATCTTCTCCCTGACCACAGCAATAGTATGTCCAGCGGTTTTCGAAGCCTTTTTCAATAAACTCTTCAATGTTTGCGGTTGAGGGAATAGGCTGCTTGATAAATCCTTTTTCAAAGAATTCGTAATCAGAAAGGGCATCGATAATAGTGAAATCCTTAAGGATATCTTCAATAACATTCTTTGCCTTTGTGTAAGATTCAATCTGCTCCTCGCTCGGTTCATCCGAAACGTGGAAAACGGTTACATCCTTGATGCCGAGTTCTTCAATAACATCGATAAGCTCAGGAAGGAAAGCATGGAGAAATTCTGTATACTCCTCCCCTGCAGCCTCGGTTTCCCAACCAAAAATTCGCTTATATTCGCCGTCAACCTCTGCCATAACCTTCGGTGCGGCAAAAGCACCCCACTGTGAGAAAAGATGTGAAATTTCAAAATACTTTATGCCGACTTTTCTTGCAAGGTCAACCCAACGGCGGAATTTATCAAAATTGAAAGAATAGTTCCCGTTTTCTTTTTTTACGTCAACAAGCTGTACCGTTGTGCGTTCACCGCCGATATCCGTATCAAGCGGCGGAGTGAAAACAGGTGTTAAAATCATATTGTTTCCGCACTTAATGAAAGCTTCCATAAAACTTTTGATATATGTCCAATGCTCTTCGGAAAAAACAGGAACATTAAAATAGTCTGCAATACAATCCGCATGGAACCATTCTGTATTGATAAGCGTCTGCTCGGGAAGAACTGCATTGATAACAGTAAGAGTTAATTTGTTTGACGAAATTTCTTCTTCATCCTTATAAAGTTTTACTTTGATATCGTATTTTCCTGCTTCAACTTCTTCCGGAAGTTCAACCGTTATCCATAAACCGAACCAATTGTTCGGTTTTACGAAGTGACTTTTTTCAACAGGGAAAAGAACATCAGGAAAAAGTCCCGGCTCTGTACGCTCTGCATAGAGAGTCTTGTCAGGGTAGCACGGAAGCTCTGACGGAACGTTACCGACAGCACGGACAGTTATGTATTTTTCAAGCTCGGATTCAATCTTTACGGTTGAAGTAAATCTTTCGTCTGATTTATAAGCAATCTGATAAGAAAAGCGTTCACCCTTGAGCACCTTTGCTTTTTTTATTTCAAAAAATTCACCTTTGCCGTCAAGGTAAACTTTACTGAGTGAAGAAATCTGCTTAACCTGAAACTCCATTATTTGCGCCTCCATTGTGTTTTTCTTTATTTTAACACAAAGAACGGCATTTTGTAAACTTATTTACGCTTATTTACAGCAACGATTCCACCGATTGCAGAAAAAAGAATATACAGAGCAATAAAAATCCATCCCGTTATCGAAACAGAGCTTTTAGCAATCAGTACGGATGCGAGGATTATTACGGCACACGGAACAATAGAACTCAAAGCACCGAAGGCGATTCCGTTTTTCCTCACCGGTCTTACGGCAACAAAACCGCCGACAAAACCTGCAACCGCACTCAAAGCGAATACTACATATTTAAAAGACTTTATATCTGCATCGTTTTTCCATAAAACAAAACCGGCAAGAAGAGCGAGCAGGAAAAAGACAAGCAGACTAACACCCGAGCCAATTGAAGTTTTTATTGCAATATTTTTTACCGTGGTGTTCTGCACCTTGCTTTTTGTCTTTCTTTTTTTGCGCATAAAAAATCCCTCCTCATTTCAAGCTATGAGAAGGGATTTTATATTATTACTGATTTCTTTTAATTTTAGCTGTTGTTGTCTTTGCAAACTCTTTTTCCATAATTTCAGTTTCTCTGATTGCCTTGTAAGCGACAACCTGACTGTTAACGTTGCGGACAGCTTTTTTAACTGCCTTTTCAATTTCTTCGCGTGAAACATTTATGTTGCCTGTTTCTGCTGAAATTGCACTGATATCAGGGAAAATCCTTGCTTTGACAATTGTATCTTCCCTGTCATCCTCGGCACCGACAACCATACACTCTTTGACAACCTTTTCTTTAAGAAGAAGTGCCTCAAGCTCTTCGGGATAGATATTTTTACCGTTTCTTGTAACTATTACATTCTTGCTTCTGCCCTGAATGTAATAGTATCCGTCCTTATCAACCGTTGCAAGGTCACCCGTATGGAACCAGCCGTCATAATCAAAAACAGAATTTGTTGCTTCTTCGTTCTTATAATAGCCGAGCATTATCATCGGACCCTTGACGCAAAGCTCACCGACACCGTTTTCGTCGCAATTGATAAGCTTTGCTTCAACATTTGGAATCGGTCTTCCGATTGAGCCGTGTTTACTTTCCTTATCGCTGTTGCAGATAACAATCGGTGAACATTCCGTAAGACCGTAGCCCTGGAATGTCTTGATACCAAATCCGTTCATATCTTCGATAATCTTCGGGTCAATGCCTGCAGCACCCGAAATAATCAGTCTTATATTTCCGCCGAAAGCATCCTTGATTTTTTTGAAGAAAAGGTCACTTGTGTCAACGCCGAATTTCTTTGCAACCTTGTAAATCTTACTTGCAACCTTGACCTTCGACTGTGCCTTTTCCTTTTCAAGAGCTTTCTTTATTCTGCCGTAAAATTTTTCAATAACAAGAGGAACAACGATGAGAATATCCGGCTTGTATTCCTCAAGATTTTTTGTAATGTAACGTATACCTTCACAGAAGCAGATTGTAACGCCACCGTAAACACAGCAAAGGAAGGTAACCGTACATTCGTAAGTATGATGAATGGGAAGTATGGACATAATTCTTTCGCCCTTGTTGATTTTAACAATTCCCATAATCGACATAATATCCGAGCATATATTACGGTTGCTGAGCATAACCGCCTTTGACATTCCTGTTGTGCCCGAAGTAAAAAGAAGCACAGCAAGCTTGTTACTGTCAGGCTTCGCGTTGATATACTCTTCGTTTCCGTCAGCGATAAGCTGAGCTCCCTTTTTCACAAGAGAATCAAGGTGAATTACATTTTCATCCTCAATTTTATCCATACAGATATAAATCATATCCTTCGGAAGCTCGTCACGGTGTTCAAGGATTTTCTTTCCGAATTTCTTATCGAAAATTATTGCCTTTGATTCCGAAACCTCGAGAATGCTTTTAATATCTGCAAACGGAAGCTCTTTATCCGTCGGCACAACAACGCCTGCACCGCAGACAACAGCCATATAGCTCACACACCATTTGTAGCTGCTTGCGCCTGCAACCGCAATTCTGCAGTCCTTAAGGCCAAGATCAAGCAGAGCCGTACCGAGAGAAAATACATCTTCGTGATACTGATTATAGCTCACATCAATAATCTGACCTATTTCGTTTTTTACTTTGAACGCGGGACTTTTGCCGTAGATCGCCATACTTTGCGTAAGAAGCTCACGGAATGTATGGAATTCTCTGACATCATATAACGGACGAGTCATATTTTTACCACTCTTTATATATCATAATCTTTCAAAAGCTTTTCAACCGCCGCAAGCTTGACACATACGCAAAGAAGCTCAACCGCTTTGTTAAGTTCATCAAGCTCAGGGAATGACGGTGCGATTCTTATGTTGCTGTCATAGGGATCAATACCGTACGGATAAGTTGCACCTACAGTTGTAAGGGTGAGTCCTGCTTCCTTGCAAAGCTCACCGACACGCATTGCGCAACCTTTCATAACGTAAAGGCTTACAAAATATCCGCCGTTCGGATTCTTCCAGTGTGCAATACCCGTTCCCTCAAGCTCTCTTGTAAGACCGTTCGTTACAGCCTCGAACTTCGGTCTGAGAATTTCAGCGTGCTTCTTCATATGAGCCTTGATACCGTCAAGATTCTTGAAGAATTTCACGTGTCTCATCTGATTCATCTTATCGTGTGAGATAGTCTGCACTGTCATTCTGTTGAGAATTGCCTGAATGTTTTTTTCTGATGCTGCAATAGCAGAAACACCTGCACCGGCAAAGGTAATCTTTGAAGTTGAGCAGACCTCAATGAACATATCTTCACTGCCGTATTCCTTAGCAACATCAAAAATATTGAGAAGTTCATCGGGTGTATCGTTAATATCGTGAACAATATAAGCATTATCCCAGATAACTCTGAAGTCGTTTGCTGCGGGCTTAAGTGCTGCAAAACGTCTTACAACCTCGTCTGAGAAAGTAATTCCGTCGGGGTTTGAATACTTCGGTACGCAGAAAATACCCTTAACGCTGCTGTCCTTTACCAACTCTTCAATCGCGTCCATATCGGGTCCGTCATCTTTCATTCTGATTGCAATCAGATCAATACCGAAATGTTCAAGAATCAGGAAGTGTCTGTCATAACCCGGTGCGGGACAGAGGAATTTAATCCTGCCCTGCTTCATCCACGGCTCACCGCCGCTACCCATAACCATACACTGTGAAATATAGTCATACATAATTGTAAGGCTTGCAGTACCGTACATAACAACATTCTTCGATTCAACACCCATAAGGTCGGCAAAGAGTTCTCTTGCCTCAGGGATACCGAGAAGAAGACCGTAGTTTCTTGTGTCAAAACCATCAACTGTTTTAAAATCGTTTTCTGATGTAAAAACGTCAAGAAGTCCGTTACTGAGGTCAAGCTGTTCCTTGTTCGGTTTACCTCTTGACATATCAAGCTTCAGACCGAGCTTTTTGAAATCTTCGTATTTTTTTTCAAGTTCACTTTTAAGTGAAAGTAATTCGTCTTTTGATAAATCTTCGTATAGTGACATTGTGACTCTGAGTGCCTCCAAGTTTAAAGGGCACTTCCGTGCCCTTTATGTTTAATTAATCATCTTTATCCATATGCTTTGCGATGAATGCTTTAATCTTCGCCTCGTATTCATCCTTAGCATTGTAATAGCTGAATGCGTGTGCTGTGTTTTCAACCCAAAGACAATCCTTTTCTACCTTACAAGCTTCGTAAAGACGCTTGCCGTGCTCAAACGGAACAACCTGATCCTGATCGCCGTGAATGAAGAGAATCGGGTTCTTTGCCTTATTCATATTCTTAAGCGGATTGCTTTCCTCAAAGAAGTAACCTGCTTTGAGCTTGCTGAAGAGACTGCCGACTTTGACAGCAGGCATAAACTTGAAGCCCACCATATCCTTGAGTTTAAGGTTCATAATTTCGGATGCACTTGTGAAACCGCAGTCCTCAATAATAATTTTAACCTGGTCGGGCGGTGACATTTCGTTACAGTTCATAACTGTTGCCGCACCCATTGAAATACCGTGAAGAATGATTTCGATATCATTACCGAAGCGGTTTATAAGATAGTCTACCCACAAAAGGATATTTTTTGCATCGGGAGCGCCAAATCCGATATAGTCACCCTCACTTCTTCCGTGAGCCGTAAGGTCAGGAAGAAGATAGTTATAACCGAGATCATTGTGATAAAACGGTGCCATATGGCTGAATTCGTCGGGTCCGTTGCACTTGTAACCGTGAACGCAGATAACAAATCTCTTTGACTCTTTTTCTGCAGGAAGGAACCAAGCTCTCATATTGTCGCCGTTGATTGCCTTGAGTGAAAGATCTTCCGGCTCACAATTATAGAAGTTACGGTTATTTCTTTCTCTTGTCTGTGCGCGTTTGATATATACTTCGCGTGTTTCAGGCTTTTTTTCCTTTAAAGGATCAGGACGCTTGATTGCGTAATCGCAAGCAAGATTGCCTGCAACTGCAATAACAGCAGCAGCACCTAAAGCAACCTTTGCAGCTGTACCTTTCTTACTCATAATATCATCTCACTTAATTTATTTTTTCTCACCAAGGAGTTTTGCAAGTTCATCCATAAATGTGTTTATGTCCTTGAACTGGCGGTAAACGGAAGCGAAGCGCACATATGCAACCTCGTCAGTATCTTTAAGCTTATCCATTGCCAATTCGCCGATACGTGTAGCAGTAACCTCACGGTCAAGTGAATTCTGAAGAGTAAGCTCAATTTCGTCAACGATTTTCTCGATTGTATCGATAGAAACGGGACGCTTTTCACAAGCTCTCAAAAGACCGTTGAATAACTTTGCACGGTCAAAGGACTCTCTTGACTTATCCTTCTTCACAACAATGATGGGCACACTTTCGATTACCTCATAAGTTGTGAATCTCTTCGCACAACTCGTACATTCTCTGCGACGGCGGATGCGTTCGCCCTCATCAGTCGGGCGTGAGTCGATAACCTTGCTCTCTGAAAAACCGCAGAACGGGCATTTCATATTCAGTCACTTCCTTACACTTAGCGCATAATAACGCATTATTTATGGTATTATACCATACATTAATATAGAATTTCAATATGTTTATGCGAGATTTTCAAGATAGGCTTTTGCAATTTTCAACTCTTCAACCTCGCCGTAATTATGACGGTAAAGCTCGATGATAGCTGTTTTGTCGTAGCCTGCACCGTGAAGTGCCGAAAAGAGCTTCTCAAAATCATACTCTCCTGCTCCGGGTGCAAGGCAATCCTTGCCCGGAAGTCCGTCACTTATGTGCACCTGATAAATCTTGTCGCCGAGAAGTCTTATGAAATCGAACTCACTAACACCGCAACGTCTGCACTGCTTTATGTCAAGCACCGTTCTGAAGCTGTCACCAACGATATCCGCAAGAGCTTTCATAAACTCAGGGGTTCCGCAATGGTGATTGTGCACATTCTCGTGTGCGATATGAAGCCCCTCACGCAGTGCCGCCTCATGAAGAGGAATATAACTCTTCGCATACTCTTCCGGAGTTGTTTCAAGGTAAACTCTTCCGCCGTGAAGGACGACCATTTCTGCTCCAAGCTCGTTTGCCGTTTCAAAGTAGTTTTTGTAAAACTCAATTCCGTCATTGAGTCTTCTTTCATACCCGCCAAAAAAGAGTACAGGCTCATACGCCGAGGTAAAAGGATGAATTGAACGCACTTCAATTCCGTAATACTCCTTGATGTTTTTAATTTCGTTCAGAAGAGGTTTTTTCAGCTCACAGTATGAATTGAAAAAGATTTCAGCCGTCTTTGCTCCAAGCTCGCCGACAGTTTTGAAAGCATTCTCCACCTGCATGGGATAAAGACACGAGGACGAAATACCAATCTGCATACAATCACCTGCTTTTTATATTACTATATGATATGATATCACTATTTCTGCAAGTAGTAAAGAAAATTAAAACTGCATAAATATTATAAAATTGTTAATTTTTAGAAAAGGGGTTGATTTTTTCAGAAAATGTGGCTAAAATAGATTTAGCACTCAAGAGAAGAGAGTGCCAAAACTAATTTAAAACATTTTTCATAGGAGGAATTTTTATGAATATCAGACCACTTGCAGACCGTGTTGTGGTTAAGATGACAGAGCTTGAGGAAACAACCCAGAGTGGTATCATCCTCGCTGCCGCTTCAAAGGAAAAGCCGCAGGTTGCAGAAGTTCTTGCAGTAGGCCCCGGCGGTATCGTTGACGGCAAGGAAGTTGAAATGTACGTCAAAGTAGGCGACAAGGTTATCACAAGCAAATACGCAGGCACAGAAGTTAAGCTCAACAAGGAAGAGTACATCATCGTACGTCAGAGCGACATTCTTGCTGTTGTTGAATAAGGGAGGCTTTTAATTATGGCAAAACAGATTATTTACGGCGAGGAAGCTCGCAAGGCATTACAGAACGGTATCGACAAGCTCGCCAACACAGTTAAAATCACACTCGGACCCAAGGGCAGAAATGTAGTTCTCGACAAGAAGTACGGTGCTCCCCTCATCACAAACGACGGTGTTACAATCGCTAAAGATGTTGAGCTTGAGGATCCGTTTGAAAACATGGGTGCACAGCTCGTTAAGGAAGTTGCAACAAAGACAAACGACGTTGCAGGTGACGGTACTACTACTGCTACTCTCCTTGCACAGGCTCTCGTTCGTGAAGGTATGAAGAACGTTGCAGCAGGCGCAAACCCGATGGTAGTAAAGAAGGGTATCAAGGTTGCAGTTGACACAGCAGTTGATGCTGTCAAGAACAATTCAAAGCCTGTTACATCTTCAAACGACATCGCTCGTGTTGCTACAATCTCTGCTGCTGACGAAGAAATCGGCAACATCATCGCAGATGCTATGGAAAAGGTAAGCGCAGACGGCGTTATCACGGTTGAAGAATCAAAGACAGCTGTTACTGATTCAGACATCGTTGAAGGTATGCAGTTTGACCGCGGTTATATTTCACCCTACATGGTAACCGATACAGACAAGATGGAAGCTGTTATTGATGACGCTCTCATCCTTATCACAGACAAGAAGATTTCAAACATTCAGGAAATTCTTCCGCTTCTTGAGCAGGTTCTCAAGGGTGGCAAGAAGCTCGTTATCGTAGCTGAAGATGTTGAGGGCGAAGCTCTTTCAACAATCCTTGTTAACAAGCTCCGCGGCACATTCACTTGCGTTGCTGTAAAGGCTCCCGGCTTCGGTGACAGACGTAAGGATATGCTCCGTGATATCGCTATCCTCACAGGCGGTGAGGTTGTTGCTTCAGAACTCGGTCTTGAGCTCAGCGAAACAACAATCGATATGCTCGGTCAGGCTCGTCAGGTTAAGATTTCTAAGGAAAACACAATCATCGTTGACGGTGCAGGCGACAAGACAGAAATCGCAAACAGAGTTGCACAGATCAAGACTCAGATTGAAACAACAACTTCTGACTTCGACCGTGAGAAGCTTCAGGAAAGACTTGCAAAGCTTGCAGGCGGTGTTGCTGTTATCCGCGTTGGTGCTGCAACAGAAACAGAAATGAAGGAAAAGAAGCTCCGTATTGAAGACGCTCTTGCAGCTACAAAGGCAGCTGTTGAAGAAGGTACTGTTGCAGGCGGCGGTGTTGCTCTTCTTAACGCTATCCCCGCTGTTAAGGCTCTTCTTGATTCAACAGAAGATGCTGACGAGAAGACAGGTATCAAGATCGTTCTCAAGGCTCTTGAAGAACCCGCACGTCAGATTGCTGCAAACGCAGGTCTTGAGGGTTCAGTTATCGTCAACACAATTATGACAAGCGACAAGGACGGTTGCGGCTACAACTTCGCAACAGGTGAATTCGTTGATATGTTTGAAGCAGGTATCCTTGACCCGACAAAGGTTACACGTTCAGCTCTTCAGAATGCCGCAAGTGTTGCTTCAATGGTTCTTACAACAGAGTCACTCGTTGCTGACAAACCCGACCCGGCAGCTGACGCAGCCGCAGCAGCTGCAATGGCAGGCCAGGCAGGCGGAATGTATTAAGCAAGACTACGCCTTGCAATGAAATCCGACCATTCGGTCGGGTGAAATCTGCTGAGCAGATGAAATATCGGCTTAGCCAATATGAAATTTTTGCCTTTGGCAAAAGTTAAGGGTCTGCGACGCTGATTTAAATATTGTTTTCAACAGGCTTTCGGTAAAACGAGAGCCTGTTTTTTATATCTTTTTTAATTATTTACAAATTTTCCCGTAACTGTGTTTACTTTTCTCTCAAAAGTTGGTAAAATAATTTTATCAATGTTTTGAGGTGATATTATGAGTAAAAAATTAGGTGTTGCAATCATAGGTTGCGGTAACATTTCAGGTTCACACATCCCGAATTATCTTAAACTCGATAATGTCGAAGTCAGATATTTCTGCGACATTATCCCCGAAAGAGCAGACAGAGCTGTTGAAAAATACGGTTGCGGTACTGCTGTATATAACTACAAAGAGCTTCTCGGCAAGGACGATATAGACATCGTTTCTGTTTGTACTCACAACGATTTTCACGCTCCGATTTCAATCGACTTTATGCGTGACGGCAAGGATGTTCTTTGCGAGAAGCCTGCCGCAAGAACTGTTGAAGAGGCTCTTGAAATGCAGAAGGTTGCTCACGAAACAGGCAGAATGCTTCAGATCGGTGTTGTTAACCGTTTCTGCGACAACGTAAATCACGTTAAAAATCTTATCGCTTCAGGCGAATTAGGTGAGGTTTATCAGGTTTATGTAAGCTTCCGTGCTCACCGTTCAATCCCCGGCCTCGGCGGTGATTTCACAATCAAATCAAAGTCAGGCGGCGGTGTTCTTATCGACTGGGGTGTTCATTATCTCGACCTCACACTCTACTGCCTCGGTGACCCGACTCCCCTCACCTGCTCAGGCGAAGCTTACTGCAAGCTCGGTAAGGATATGAAAAACTATACATATACGGGTATGTGGGCTGAGGATTCATCCGATATGGAAAACGGCACATATGACGTTGACGACTTTGTAACAGGCTTTATCCGTACAACAGGCGCAAACATCACCCTTAACGGTGCATGGGCACAGAACATCGGTCAGTCCGAAACATTCGTTGACTTTATGGGTACAAAGGCAGGCGTTCGTCTTTACTACGGCGGCAAATTCACAATGTACTCAACAATGAACGGTATGCTCACTGAAATCAACACAGATTTCAGAACTACAGGTTTCGACTACTTCGCAGAAATCAAGGCATTCGTTGAATCTGTTGAAACAAGAGAGCCGAATCAGGCACACATTGACAAGGCAATCATCACTTCAAAGCTTCTCGATGCTATTTACAGATCATCTGACGAGCAGAAGGAAATCATTTTATAATCACGGAGGAAGTTAAAATGGAAACCAGAATTTTTGAAAATGCTGAAGAAATCGCAGTTGCAGCTGCTGAACTTTACAAGGAGCTTATAAACAGCAAACCAAACGCAGTTCTCGGTCTTGCAACAGGTGCAACTCCCGTTCCTACATATCAGAACCTCATCAAGATGTATGAAAACGGTGAAATCAGCTTCAAGGACATCACAACATTCAATCTTGACGAGTACTGTGACCTTGATAAGAACGATAAAAACAGCTACTACACATTTATGCACGAAAACCTCTTCTCAAAGGTTGATATCAACGAGGATAAAGTAAACTTCCTTGACGGTAACGCTCCCGACTGTGACGCTGAAAGCAAGAGATATGCAGAGGCTATCAAGGCTGCAGGCGGAATTGACCTCCAGCTCCTCGGTATCGGCACAAACGGTCACATCGCTTTCAACGAGCCTGCTGACGAATTCACAGACGAAGCTTTCAAGGTTACTCTTACACAGAGCACAATCGACTCCAATCAGAAATATTTCGGCGACACTCCGATGCCGAGATACGCTATGACAATGGGTATCGGCTCAATTATGCGTTCAAAGAAAATTCTTCTTATCGCAACAGGCGAAGCTAAGGCTGATGCAGTCAAGGCCCTTCACTCAGGCGAAGTTACGCCGAGAATCCCCTGCTCAATTCTTAATCAGCACGATGATGTTATCATCATGCTCGATAAGGCTGCTGCAAAGCTTCTTTAATTTTCATATTTACAAACCGTCTTATGCAACACATAAGGCGGTTTTTGTTTTTTAATCTACTTTTAAAAAAGAAAAAGCTTCGGTCGATATGATATTTTTCACTTGTGTTTCTTGCGTTTTTCAACACGGTGTGGTATACTACACAAGAATAAATTTATTGAGAGAGGTATTTTTATGAAACCGATGAAGGCTAACGTTGCCGGTAGAAAATGTCCCCCGCTCCCCAATTTTGAAACAACTAAGGAAATCGTTCTCTACGGTGCTCAGGCAGGCGGAGATAAATTACAGTACAAATATTATAACTTCAAAGATGAAGTTGAAAGCAAAACTTTCAATGAAGTAAATTATGAATTCAGAGGTATCGGTGAATACCTTTACAAAAAAGGTCTTGGCGGTAAAAAGGTTGCAATCCTCAGCGAAAACTGCTACTACTGGATTGCTTGTTATTTTGCAATCATCACAGGCAATATGACGGTTATCCCGATGGACCCGAAGCTTCCCGACGAGGACCTTACAGACGTTATCGTAAGAAGTGATTGCGATGCTATCATTTATTCAAAGGACTTCAACTCTTCAATCGAAATGATGAAGAAAACAGAAGGCGTTGTTCTCACAGAGTACATACAGCTTGAAAATTATTATGACATCATCGAAGAAGGCCACGCATACGCAAAGGAAACAGGCAAGAGTTACCTTGACGAAGAGGTTAAACCCGATGACGTTGCATTCATCGTTTATACATCAGGTACAACAGGCAAGAGCAAGGGTGTTATGCTCACTCAGGGCAGTGTTGCAGCCGATGCACTTGCAGGTGTTAAATCTGCACCCAGCGGACACGCAATCGGCTTCCTTCCGCTTCACCATACATACTCATGGGTAAGCGCACTCTTCACAGGCTGCCTCCTTTCAGAGTGGGGCTTCATCTGCAGAAGCATCAAGGACATTCAGAAAGACCTTGCAGATTATCATCCGCACAACTTCGCAGGTGTTCCTCTTGCAGTTGAAACAATTTATAAGAAAATCTGGTTCACAGCTAAAAAGACAGGCAGAGAAGAAAAGCTTAAGAAAGGCCTTAAGATCAGCAACTTCCTTATGAAGTACGGCATCGACAAGAGAAGAAAGCTTTTCAAGACGATCATCGACAATCTTGGCGGTGAGCTTGCTCTTATCATCTGCGGCGGTGCTTACCTTGATGAAAAATATGAGCGCGGTATGTATGACCTCGGCATCCACATCGTAAACGGTTACGGTATTACAGAGTGTTCGCCCGCTATCACAGCTAACAATCCCGACCACTTCAAGTTCGGCAGCTGCGGAACTCCGCTTGAGTGTAACGAAATCAAGATTCACGACCCGGATGAAGAAGGTATCGGCGAAATCTACGTCCGCGGTAAGAACGTTATGAAGGGTTATTACAAGGAGCCTGAAGCAACAGCGGCTGCTTTCGACGGCGAATGGTTCAAAACAGGCGACTACGGTTACATCGATGAGGACGGATTTCTCTTCTTCCGCGGAAGAAAGAAGAATCTTATCGTTCTGAGCAACGGTAAAAACGTTTCTCCCGAAGAAATTGAAGACAAGCTTTCAACAATCGAGTATGTTAAGGAAGTTGTTGTTTACGACGAAGACGGGTTCATCACAGCTGAATTTTTCCTTGATACTATTGAAACTCCCGACGCGAAAGACAGAATCAAGGGTGACGTAAACGAAATCAACAAAAAGCTTCCGGGTTACAAACAGGTTGCAAAAGTCAAGACACGTGACACAGAATTCCCGAAGACAACAACACTCAAAATTCTCAGAAACAACAGAGATGAATAACAACAACCGACCGAGGCAAAAATGCCTCGGTCTTTTCTTACATAAAGGTATCCATAAGATTATTGGCAGTTTTCATAGCCTTGTTTGCCATTTTCTTGTAGTTCATCTTTTTTGAACCCTTCATTGAACCGCCGATGAGTGCAGTTGCACCGCCGACAAGCATTCCGACGCCGATACCCTTCATTACGTTTGAAGTTGTGCTTTTCATTTCAAAATCCCTCCTCGTTTTTATTGTTTACGCAAGAGAGAATAATATACTTGATGTTGATTTTTCCTGTCAGAGTTGATATAATATTTTCAGATTTTTTCGGAGATGATAATTTTGGAAAAACAGAAAAAAATTGCATTGATTAACGATATGTCCTGCGTGGGAAGATGCTCGCTTACTGCCGCACTTCCTATTATATCCGCCTGCGGTTTTCAGGCTGTGCCGATGCCGACGGGAATTTTTTCCGCACACACGGAATTTGACGGTTTTGTATGCGCTGACCTGACGGATAAGATGCAATCTTTTGCAGATCATTGGAAAAATATCGGCATCCGTTTCGATGCGATTTATACGGGTTATCTCGCTACAAGAGAACAGGCGGAAACCGTTAAAAGATTTTTAATTGATTTCAAAAAAAGCGACACACTTTGTATCGTTGACCCCGTTATGGGCGACAACGGCAATTTCTACAGTCAGATTGACGAAAGCTTCATTTCCGAAATGCGTTTTCTTTGCGCGATGGCAGATGTTATCACACCAAATGTTACGGAAGCTGAGATGATTGCAGGAGTTGAATGCACTCAGGCTCCGCACAGTGCAGATCATATCAAAGAGCTTCTCATAAGCCTTCGTAACCTCGGCACGGGCAGAATTGTCATCACGGGAATTGAAAGTGAAGACGGGCAGATCGGATGTGCTGTTTACGACAGCTACACAAGAAAGGCAAATATGTTTTTCACTCCGAAAGCCGAAGGTCGTTTCCCCGGAGCAGGTGATGTTTTTACTTCTTCACTTGTTTCTGCAATTATGGGCGGTAAAGAATTTACGGATGCAGTACAGATTGCGATGTCCTTTACCTGTAACTGCGTTGAAAATACGGCTCTGACAGACGAGCCGAGAGGGTTCGGACTTCAGTTTGAACCACAGATAGAAAAACTTATTAAAGCGGTGAAATAATGGCAACACTTAATATCGTTCTGGTTGAGCCCGAAATTCCGCAGAACACAGGAAACATTGCACGCACCTGTGCCGCAACGGGAACAAGGCTTCACATCGTTGAGCCGATGGGCTTTAAAATTGACGACAGAAAATTAAAAAGAGCAGGGCTTGATTACTGGCACCTGCTTGACATTACATACTATAAAAACCTTGACGATTTCTTTGAGAAAAACAAGGACGGAGAATTCAGATTTTTCACAACAAAGGCTCAGCACAGATACACAGACGTTGAGTATCACGATGACGTTTATCTCTTCTTCGGAAAAGAAACAAAAGGATTGCCCGAGCAATTGCTTTTTGATAACCCCGAAAAATGTGTGCGTATTCCGATGATTAACGATTCATCCGCGCGAAGCCTCAACCTTTCAAATTCTGTAGCAATCGCAGTTTACGAGGTGCTTCGCCAATGGGACTATCCTGACCTTTTATGTGCAGGCAAATTAACACAATTCAATTGGGAAGATACAGAATAAAAAGAGGAAGCGTGTTTGCTTCCTCTTTTTCATTTATACTGCAACATTTAAAATTGTAAGACCAAGGCACATCTGTGCAAAGAAATAAGTCCAGACGTTCAATTTTCTCATCCCGTAGCTTTTCGAATACAGCGGTGTAAAACGAAGCAACGCAAGAGTAAAATCGGAAACATCAAACATACAAACTCCGACTGCAAGTATAATTCCTGTCAGAAGTCCGTTTTCTATCGGACTTTCCTTCATAAAATGAATGCTCAAAGTAATCGCCTTAACGAACATTACCATAATTACGTTCATATAAATCGTACACGGAATAAAAGCTTTTCCGTAGTCCGCTTTAAGCACATGAAGTCTGCACTGTCCGAAGCACACACCGCCTATCAGCAGAACCGCTTCCGCAACGCTGAGAAACGGAGCTTCGGGAAAATACAGGTTCTGCACTTTCATAAACGCCACTATGTAACAGATATGACCCAGAAGGAAAGTAAGAATTCCCGCAACGAAGAAGTTTTCATTTGTGTTGTAATGGAGAATAAAATCACCTATCCAGGAAATGCACAAGCCGAGCAATATAAGCCACGCATAGCCTGAAAAATTGTTTGCACAGAACATTGAGAAAACTGCTGTCAACACAAAAATTGTTGAACAGATTGCCTTCAATGCCAATGACTTTTTGCTTGGTTTCGGGATTTCAACCTTCAGAAGAATACTGCTTGAAACTATTTGTGCCACAAATAAAGCGACAAAGCCGATAATATACGGTACTGACATTCCGCATCCCCCTTATTCATTTTTTATTCTTTTCCCTGATACATTTTACTTCGTTGTGCTTCCGAAACCGCCGTTGCGGACATCGGTTACATCGTCGTCAAACGTAATTCCGTATTCAATAAAGATGCCCTGTGCAAATCCCTGACCCGCTTTGACTTCAACTGTTTTTCCCTCATTGGAGTCATTTGTTATTTTAATGAAGATGTGGCCCTCATTGTCCGAGTAGAAATAATCGCTGTCGATTATTCCGACAGTATTATTCAGCTGCAGACGGAATTTGAAGCCGAGTCCGCTTCTGGGATAAATCTTCAATACCCAGCCCTCTTCAATTTCGCAACGTATGCCCGTCGGAATTTTTATTGTCTGACCGGGCTCAAGAGTGAAATCAACGGGACTGAAAACATCGTATCCCGCGGAGCCTGATGTTGCTCTTCGCGGAAGCTTGATTTCATCGTAAATTGCTCTGATTTCTTCAGTTGTACCGCCAAAATCATCTGCCCACGATTCACAGAAGTTTTCAAAGCTTACCTTGCTGAACTGAGCAACACGTTTTATGTTAGCATCTTTGCTTCTGCGTTCTCTTCTTTTTTCTCTCTTCTTTTCTTTTTCCTTTTCTTTTTCCTTTTCTTTATCTCTGTCTTTTTCCTTGCCCTTTTCTTTCTTCTTTTCCTTCTCTTTTTCCGCTTCCTCGTCGACGAACTTACCCTTATGAGTAACATCCAACACGTGATGAGCCTGTTCGAAAGCCTTAACACCAAGAGTCTGAATCGGTGCAATATGAGGCAGGAAATGATCCATATCGTGCTTAAGATAATCAGCAATTGCCGTTATCGGCGGTTTGCTTGACGGGCTGAACGAAACATCGTCATCGTCAAAAGTAAACTTGATTATACGCTGACAGACAGCCTCAATCGGACGCATATGGATTGTCAGTTCATTCTGCGTTGTCCATGCCGCAGTTGAGTTTGCCGTAAACGGCATCTGTGCAAGAGTTATCGGACTGCGGCGCGGTTTACCGTCCATACCGCAGACGATTGTGTTTTTCTCGTCACCTTCCGCCCAGCTCATTGTGCACGTATCCTCATAGAATTCAAAAACAACGTCCGTAATTCCGCCTGCTTTGTCGGCAGACATATAAACAATCGGTATCGGGAGCATACTTACAGGAAATCCTGCAGCAGAAAGAACCATATTCTTTGAAAACTTCATTTTCTTGCCGTGAAGCCACTCTTCAAGAAGACTTCTCTGCATTTCGGGAAGGTCATCGTCAAGAGGAGCTAATGCAGGTCTTTCTTCAAGAGTTTCTTCCGAATCAGCTTCTATCAGACATTTCGGGAAATGACGCCAGATGCAGTCGCGTGTTTTCTGCTCGTTAACCTCGCCTGCCGTCATAATGAACGATGCATCATAGTCTTTTGCAACGATGCCGAACTGAGAGAACATTCCGTCAGCTCTGTAGCCGTGGACACCTGCGCAGCGCCAGAAGCAGTAACCGTAACCTGACTGTGAGTCGGGAGATTTATTGACGGCAGAATTGTCTGCCTGAATTTTCTGTGATTTATGCACCCAATCGGCAGGGATAACCTGCTGACCGTTAAAAACGCCCTTCTGCTGATAGCAGAGTGTGAATTTTGCAATATCTTCTGTTTTGAGGAAAAGTCCCCATCCGCCTGCTTCAATACCGTCTGCATCTCTTTCCCAGAAAGGAACATCAATTCCGAGAGGCTCGAACAAACGCGGTGTGAGGTATTCGGTAACGCTCATACCCGTAACTCTTGTGAGCATTGCGCAGAGCATATACTGATTTTCACTTATGTATTCCCAGCCTTCGCCCGGCTTGAATTTCCACGGAGCATCGAAGAAATCCTTAATCCACTGATTCTTACCTTTGTCGGTGAAAACGCTTACACTTTTACCTGATTGCATTGAAAGAAGATGATGCACGTTAAGAATCTGCAGGTTTTCGTCGGGCTCGTCATCGCAGTACTCAGGGAAGATATCGATAAGCCTTGTGTCAAGTGAAAGAAGTCCTTCGCTGACTGCAAAACCGACAGCGGCAGAAGTGAAGCTCTTGCTGACGGAATATGCGGCGTGCGGCATATCAGGAGCGTACGGGTCCGCCCACGTTTCAAACGCAACCTTGCCGTGTCTTAAAATCATAATGCTGTGAACTTCAATGTTGCTTTCTTTAAAATCTTTGATAAGCTCGGCAATTTCTCTTGAAGAAACGCCGACCTGCTCAGGGTAGTCAGCCCTTTCGAGGCTGATATTCTTTTTGTTTTCCATAACCTATCACCTCAAAATATATTACTGTGCTTTTTTGTTTTTATCTCTTTTTCTGAAGAAGAAAACCTGTGCCGCAATTATTGCTCCGCCGCAAAGAACAACTGCAATAAGCCGTCCTGCAGTAAATTCAAACTTGAGTGTAACAGCTTTTTTCTCGCCAAGAGTAAGATTGTCATACGCTGACTGTAATGCATGGCGTGCATTCTGCATTTCAGAAAGTGAACCCTTTCCTGAAAGAAGATTTTTCGCTTCGTCGAGTGCTGTTGCAAAAGCCTTTTCGGAATCTGTTGTATACGGCCGAAGGTCAGTTGACTTATACAAATCAACATAATAATTCAGCTGTTTTTCTTCGTTTTCAATTTGTTCACGGTATTCGCTGAACTGCTCAGGATAATCGGTTTCGATTACGGAGTAACCGAGCCTGATAAGGTCATCCCAACCTCGTTCGCTATCGGGACGCTTGCCGCTTCTGCCGTTTACCATTGAAACCATTGCTCTGCCCTGTTCATCAAATCGATCCATAAGAAACTCGTCGTAAAGCACACCGTTTCCGTTTTTACTGCCGAGTTCAACAACATTCATTCCGTTTTCAAAAGATTTTTTTATGGCTGAAGTTGCAAGAAAAATTATGTTACCCTGATAGTTACCGAAAACCGTAATATCGTCATAGACGGATGTTGTTTTAATTATATCCGAATTAGAATCCGAAAGAAAACGGAAAGCAACTTTTTCTGTTGCTCCGAATGCCTTTACTTCGGCATAAACTTTTTCAAAATCCTCACATTTTGTGTTGAGGATAAGGAGTGAATCTTCACTTACAAAATCAAGTGCAGATTCAAGACCTGCAACATGGCAATCCGTTTTCGCTTTATCTTCAGAGCCGTTTTCAGCGCGGAGGTAAAGCCTCGTCAGCTCTGCGTATGTTTTATCCGCGACATTTCCCGAAACAGTTTTACCGTCCGCATCAACAACCATTCTGTCGGTCGTATCATCCGCCATAAGGATAACCTTACCGTCCTTTGTCAGCCGGACATCAACGGAAACAAAACCGTATTCACCGCCTGCCTTGACAGCCTCGGATGAATTTTCAGGGAAGGAATGCCAATCACCTCTGTGGACAACGCAGATTATTTCTTTCGCCGAATCAAAATTTTCCCTCGACACAGCTCCGACACTTATTGAAAAAATGTTGAGAATCAACGTCAGAACTAACATCAATAATGTAATTTTATTTAAAAAATGAACCATTTTGTTCTCCTATGCCATATATTTCTATTATTATAGCACAAAATCAATAAAAAATAAAGAAAAAATTTTTATATATTTTAGCAAACAAATGTTTGCTTTTTGTGAAAATGTATGTTATAATACCCTCAAGAATAGTGTAAAGAAGGGATTTCAGTATGCAGATTAATGATACCCAACGAAAAATATATGAATTTCTTGTTGAAAGAAGTACCGACGGTGTTCCACCTTCTGTCCGTGAAATAGGTGCTGCGGTCGGGCTCCGTTCAACCTCGTCCGTGCAGTCAAACCTTGATGCTCTTGAAGCTGCAGGTTACATTCAGCGTGACCCGCTTCTTAAGCGTTCAATCCGTATTATGGGTCAGGCAGATAACGTTACTCAGGTGCCGATTCTCGGTACAGTTACCGCAGGTGCACCGATTCTTGCCGTCGAACAGATTGAGGGTTATTTCCCCTATACCGGTACTGTTTCAAGGGACAAGCCACTTTTCGCACTTCACGTACGCGGTGAAAGTATGATTCAGGCAGGTATCCTTGACGGAGATCTTGTTATTGCAGAAAAAACTCCGTTTGCAAGAAACGGAGAAATCGTTATCGCTATGGTTGACGACGAAGCAACGTGTAAAACCTTCTACAAAGAAAACGGATACTACCGTCTTCAGCCTGAAAACGATACCTACGAGCCGATTATCGTTGACGACTGTTCAATACTCGGCAAGGTTGTTGCTGTTATGAGATACTATTAATCCCGAAAAAAATTAACACCACGTCAGCCGACGTGGTGTTCTGCTTATATAGTGAGTATTCCTACAATCCAGATTGCCATAAAAACAAAGATTACTGCGACAAGTATGTAAAAATAATACAGTACCGTTTTAAGCATATACTTCAGCTTTTTATCTTTATCCTCTGCAAATGCAGCTCGCTCAGCACTGACTTTCTGTGCTGCAATAATTATTGTTGCAAGCAGAGCCACGGCACAAATAATACTTAACCAAAGAGGTGCTTCAACATCTCCTGTCCTTAAAAAGAAGCCACCGACAGCGATTACGCAAGAAATCAGAAGCCAAAGAAACTTTTCAAACGGCTTCGGAAGCTTTTCTTTTTTCTCGGTTTTTACCTCTTCGCTCATCGCTATCCCTCCCTTTTAATTGCGTTTAAAGTATAATACCATATTAATTACTGAATTTCAACATAAATATTGAAATCTAATTTTCTGTATGATAAAATTACTTTGTTATTCTCTTTACTTTTCAAGGAGGTCAGTTTTATGCAGAAAAGAAAATTTGAAAACCTTGGTGTTGAGGCTTCACTCCTCGGCTACGGTTGTATGCGTTTCCCGATGAAAGACGGAAAAATTGATGAAATTGAATCTGAGCGTTTGCTTGACCGCGCTATGGAGGCAGGCGTCAATTATTACGATACTGCTTATCCGTACCACGACGGTAAAAGCGAACCTTTCGTCGGTAAAGCACTTAAAAAATATGACAGAGAGTCATTCTACCTTGCAACAAAGCTTCCCATCTGGAAGCTTGACACGATTGCAGACGTGGAAAGGATTTTTAACGAACAGCTTGAAAGGCTCGGTGTTGATTACGTTGACTTCTACCTCCTTCACGCTGTTGATATGGAGAAGTGGAAAACAATTCTTAAGCTTGGTATTCTTGATTATTGCGATAATCTGAAGAAGGAAGGCAAAATCCGCTATTTTGGTTTCTCTTTCCACGACGAATACGAAGCTTTTGAGGAAATTATTTCTTACCGCAAGTGGGATTTCGTTCAACTTCAACTCAATTACATTGACATTCGTGAGCAGGCAGGCTTGCGCGGTGTAGAGCTTTGCAACAAGCTCGGTGTACCAATCATAGTTATGGAGCCTGTCAAGGGCGGTACACTCGCAAAGCTTCCCGATGAAGTTGAAGCAAAATTCAAAGCTAAAGATGCAGATGCAACAACAGCTTCCTGGGCTATGCGCTGGTGCGGTACACTTGAAGGAGTTAAAGTTATTCTCAGCGGTATGAGCACAATGGAGCAGGTTGAGGACAACCTTAAGACATTCGGCGATTTCAAAGTTCTTAACGAGGAAGAAAAAGCTCTTGTTCAGGACGTTGCAGACACTCTCAACAGCAGAATGAGAAACGGTTGCACAGATTGCCGTTACTGTATGCCCTGCCCTGCAGGAGTAAACATTCCTGCAAACTTTGACCGTTGGAACAAGTATGCTGTTTACGGAAACGTTGAAAACGCAAAGGAACGTTGGGCAAACTTCAACGATGAAGAAAAAGCTAAAAACTGTATCGGATGCGGCGCTTGTGAAGATAAATGTCCGCAGAAAATCAGCATCCGTGAAGACCTTGCAAGGCTTCAGATTGAAATGGATAACATAAAGTAAAGGAGAATTTGCTATGCCGATGATATCAGTAAAAACCAATACGCCAATCTCTGAAAATGATGAGCTTGAGCTCAAGGAGCTTTTGGGCAAAGCGATTGAAATTCTTCCCGGTAAAACAGAAAACTGGCTTATGCTCAATTTTGAGGCAAACCAGAGACTGTGGTTCCGTGGCGACAATTCAAAGGCTCTCGCCTATGTCGAGGTAAGCGCACTTGGAAAAATCGACCATGATTCTGCCGAGAAGCTGACAGCAGAAATCTGCGACATTTTAAAGACAGTTCGCGGAATTGACGGCAGCGGCGTTTACGTCAAATACGAAGAAACTGACAAATGGGGATATAACGGAGTAAATTTCTGATAAAATCTTATAATTTTATAAAAATATAAGCGGTAAAGTATTGACTTTACCGCTTTAAAGTGTTATACTGTCGGAAATCAAATTGAAGGAAGACCAATTATGCCTATTACAGAAATACTTGACAAAAACGCCGAGCTTTATCCCGACGATATTGCTCTGGTTGAAATTAACCCAAAAAACGAAGCTGACGGTGCTCGTGTAACATGGCGTGACTATTCACTTATTGAAGCCAAGCCAGATGAGGCTTATCGCCGTGAGATCACTTGGAAGGACTTTAATAAAAAAGCTAACCGCTTTGCAAACCTTCTTATGACACGCGGAATCAAAAAGGGCGACAAAGTTTCAATTCTTATGATGAACTGCCTTGAGTGGTTGCCGATTTACTTCGGTATTCTTAAAGCGGGTGCAATCGCAGTTCCTCTTAACTACCGTTACACAGCGGAAGAGATTAAATACTGCGTTAACAAATCCGATTCCGAATTTGTTGTTTTCGGTCCTGAATTCATCGGACGTATTGAAGAAATCTGCCACAGAATGCCGAAGGTTAAAATGTGGCTTTATGCAGGTGAAGGCTGCCCGACTTTCGCAGAGAGCTACGAGTCGCTTATTCAATACTGTTCAACTCACGCTCCGAAGGTTGACATAACTGACGAAGATTACGGTGCAATCTACTTTTCATCAGGTACAACAGGCTTCCCGAAAGCTATCCTTCACAAGCACGAAAGCCTTGTTCATGCCGCACGTGTTGAACAGAACCACCATTCACAGACAAAGGACGACGTTTTCCTTTGCATCCCTCCCCTTTACCATACAGGCGCGAAGATGCACTGGTTCGGCTCTTTCCTTGTCGGAGGTAAAGCAGTTCTTCTTAAGGGTATCAAGCCCGAATGGATTTTAAAGGCTGTTTCTGAAGAAAAATGTTCAATCGTATGGCTTCTTGTGCCATGGGCTCAGGACATTCTTGACTCAATCGACCGCGGTGATATTGACCTTTCCGAATACGAGCTTTCACAGTGGCGACTTATGCACATCGGTGCACAGCCTGTTCCGCCGAGCCTTATCAGACGGTGGAAATCAATCTTCCCTAATCACGATTACGACACAAACTACGGTCTGAGCGAATCTATCGGTCCCGGCTGTGTGCACCTCGGAGTCGAAAACATTCATAAGGTCGGTGCAATCGGCAAGGCAGGTTTCGGTTGGGAAGTCAAGATTGTTGACCCGTGCCATAACGAAGTTGCAAAGGGTGAGGTCGGCGAACTTGCAGTCAAGGGTCCCGGTGTTATGACCTGTTACTACAATGACGAGCAGTCCACAAACGAAGTTCTTGCTGACGGCTGGCTCTTCACGGGAGACATGGCTCAGGAGGACGAGGACGGTTTCATCTACCTCGTTGACCGTAAGAAAGATGTTATCATTTCAGGCGGTGAAAATCTTTATCCCGTACAGATTGAAGACTTCCTTCGTAAGAATGATGCAATCAAGGACGTTGCCGTTATCGGTATCCCCGATGCACGACTTGGCGAAATTGCGGCGGCGGTTATCGAAGTCAAGCCTGAATGTACTCTTACAGAAGAGGATGTCAACGACTTCTGCCTTGACCTTCCGAAGTACAAGAGACCAAGAAAAATCATCTTCAGCGAAGTTCCGCGTAACCCGACAGGTAAGATTGAAAAACCTGTTCTTCGTAAGAGATACTGCGGTGAAAGCGTTGTTGCACAGCAGAACGAAATCAAACAGTAAAAAATTAAAGGTAGCAACCGTAAAAAGTTGCTACCTTGTTTTTATTTTTCGGTAATCGGCACACCCTTAACGCTTCCGCCTTCTTTTGGAATGAAAATCGTTTTTATTTCCTGCGGTTTGAAGTCAAATGCAAACTTTCTGTCAAGAAGCTTGAAATTGAACTCCGCCATAACAGGCTTTGATGCGCACTCAACAGCACGTGCGATGTAGCCTGTGCCGTCTTCCGCAAGCTTCAATGAAGTTACGATAACATTGTTGCAATCAACAGCAATACCCTCGTAAACAGGCGGTAATGTACCCTTGTGGTGAGTTTCCTGATAGAGTTGAAGCGGCATATTAAGAACTTCCGCTTCTTTCACTACTGCTGTGAAGTCATCCTTCACGTGCGGAACAAGTGCATATTCAAGTTCGAGCTCATCCATATCGATAAATGAAATCTCATCGTCACGGAATCGCTGACCGAAATGATCAAGGTATGCACAGGTACGAGCTGCAATCATTCGCATTTCATTATCCTTAACACAGAAGCTGTATCTGCCGTTATTGATAAGTGCAACACCGCCGTTGTCGCCGTTAACAGAAATCCATTTCTGTGCAGGTTCTTCAAGTCCGTCGGGAGCTTTTTTGATAAACCCGTAAGGCATTGAATAAACAGCCTCGGGATTTTCAACACTCATCGGAAATGTAAGCTTGAGAATCTTATACTTTTCCTTAAAGTTAATTCTGCACTTAACAGCTACTTTCGGGCTGTCCTTGTAAAGAGTGAAATACTGTTCAAACTTTGAATCGTTATAATATGAAGTTACCTTGAGCGTTGCACGAAGAGCACCTGTTTCAAGAATTTTGAACTCAGCTTTTGCGAATGAGCCGATATCCTTGTTATAATCAAAGACCATATGACCCCAGGTGTCGCTTTCAACGTCTTCGCAGACAACAGCCTTCATCGGTGCTGAACAATATTCTTTATTTTCGAGCTTATTAAAATAAGATTTAATTGCACCGTCGGCATTAAACTCAACCTTTACAATGCTGTTTTCGATTGAATTTTCTGTGACAACGAACTGATTTTCGATTTCCTGTGCCTCGTGATTTTGGTCTTCCTTATAGATGTAATATGTTGCGTAGCCAAATGCAGGCATCTCGACTTCGAACATACACATATTCACGTGGTCACCGTCTGTGTACGGCGCACGTACAAGCTGGAACGGAACATCGTTGTCGTTTGAGTCAACAACACCCGATACCCACTGTGTACCGAAGCATACATACTCTTTTACGGGGAATGAATGAGGATTAAAAACAACCATCGGACTGCCTTCGCCCTCGCGCACCCAGAGTCTTCCGCGCTGTTCGGGAACACCGTTTTCGAAGAACTTTGTTGTATTCACCCTCCACGAAATACGCTCTGCGGCAAATGTGCCGACTTCAAGTGCAACTTCCTTTGCACAACCGAATGCAGAATAAGCATCGTCGTAGGCAGGCTTGATTGAGCAACCTGCAAGAATATCGTGGAACTGATTGAACATAACTCTCTGCCAGGCTCTTTCAATTCTGTCGGTCTGTGTTTTTGAGCCCGTGAGAATATTTGCCATAACGTCAAGCTTCTCTGCGTAGACAAGTCCGTTTTCAGCCTGACGGTTGAGCATCTTCACCTTTGAATTTGCGCTGTAGCAACCGCTTGCGTGGTGCTGTAAATCCTCTTTTATTACAGGGAAATCGTCGGGTTCATTGTTTCTGACATAGTCAAAATATTTATCAACACCCGAATAGATGTATTTTTCTTTACCGTCGCCCTCACGGAGCTTTTCAGCTGTCTGAAGGGTTTCGATTGTCGGTCCGCCGCCGTGATTGCCGACACCGTAAGCAAGAATCTGCGAATGAGGCTGTGATTCGTAACGCTCGATTCGCTCATCACGAAGACTGTCACCGTAGCCGTCAAGGATTCTGAAAGCAAGCACACGGCTTCCGTCGGGACTTTCCCACCAATGGAGATTTTCAAACGGAAGATTCGGCTTTTCGGGGCCTCTGTGCGGACGCATATAAACATAATTCTTTATTCCCGACTTCGCCATAAGCTGAGGAAGCATACCGTTATGACCGAAAGAGTCAACGTTATATGCTGTCTCGGCTTTTTTGCCGAAGTTCTCTGTATAGAATTTCTGCGAATAAAGGAAATGACGCGCAAAAGCTTCGCCTGACGGGATGTTACAGTCAGGCTGTACCCACATTGCACCTGTGTACTGCCATCTGCCCTCTTCAATCTTTTTCTTTATTTCTTCAAACATTTCAGGCTCGGAAAACTTTATCCACTGATAATAGCCTGCGCAGGCTGAAGTGAAAACATAGTCGGGGAATTCTTCCATTCTGTCAAGTGCCGCCTTGAAGGTTGACTTAACAAGTGCAAGACCTTCGGGTACCCGCCACTGCCATACGGGGTCAAGGTGGGCATTGCCCATAAGAAAATACTTCTTATCCATAGATTTCTCCTTATTTATAGCATTCAACTACTGTCATATCTGCACCTGTGATTGAGAATTTATCCTTGATTGCTTCGGGAATGAAGAAATAATCGCTCTTTGCGATTGCCTTTTCGTAGCCTTCACCGATAATTTTGCCGTTACCCTCTGTTACGACATAGATACAAGCACCTTTGTCGAGGATAAAATCCCCGCCGTTAAAGATAATTTTACGAACCTTGAAGCTATCTGTAATGCTTTCGTCAATTACGGACTGATAGTCAACTCCCGATTCACTTGCAAGCGGTTTGCTTGAAAGGGGTACCGGGAAGGTCTTTTCCATATCGAAGCATTCGAGAGCCGTCTTTTTATCAAGACCGAGGTACATCTCATTATCCGAAAGTCTGTACTCACCGCACCAGCGCTCAGGCTGGATTGTGAAATCTGTCGGCTCCTGAACCTCAAGAAGAAGACATCCTGCTCCGATAGCGTGAACCATTTTTGCAGGGATGTAAATAATATCGCCTGCTTTGACAGGAAATGATTCGAGCAATTCTTCCATTGCTGTCAGGCTTGTTTCACTTGCTTCAATAGCCTTTTCAAACTGTTCCATAGTCACGCCTTTTTTGAATCCGTAAAAAATCTTCGCATCGGGTCTTGTTGCAAGGATAACCCAGCTTTCTTCTTTACCGTAGTTTGAGTTGAAATGAACTCTTGAAAAAGCCTTGTCGGGATGAGCCTGAACAGGAAGGCGTATTGCACTGTCAAGAATTTTTGTAAGAATCCCGATATCTTCTCTATCGCCGAGAAGCTCGTTTTTATATTCCTTAAGAGCATCGCTGAGATAAAGGTCAGTTCCCTGTATCTTTGAAATGCCCTCGTATTCGTCTGTACTGCCCTCGTTAAGAGCGTGAACGGCAGAAACTACCCATTCCTCGGGATAATTGCCGTCAGTTGAATCGTCAGAAAAGAAATCCGCAAAAAGCTTACCACCTGTGTAAACACGGAAAACACGGTTCTTTTCAAAAAATATAGGATAATCAAAAAACATAAAATCACCTGTACTTAATAAGTTTTTGTGCTTCGTCGATATTTTCCGCTTTGCCGATTGCGACAAGTGAGGTCAATGCCGCACCGTACGCCGCCTCTTCCTCGTAAAGAGGAATTTTTATCTCCGCCTCAAACATTTCAGAAACAACCTTCTGCAAAGCGAGATTTTTTCTTATACCGTTGCCTGAGCAAACAATCTGTTCGGTTTTACCGCCTGCATACATTGAATGAAGCTCACCTGCAATTGCATAAAGCATTGCAACAGCCACATCGCCTGCCGTGAAATTGTCCTGCGACATATTCGTAAATCCGCCGCGGATTGCGGGGTTTGCACGTGTTCCGCAGAAACGGCTGTCTGCAACAAGGTCAGTCTGAGTTTTTGTTTCAAGCATTTTGTCAATCTGCTTGTAAAGTGACGGACACTCCTCACCCGTTGCCATTTCAACAACGGAAGCAAAGAAACGTTCAAGCATTGAGAATGCACGTCCTCCGCAAAGAGCCGCGCCGACGATAAGAAATCTTCTTCCGTCATACGGACGTGATTCAATATTTTCAGCCGAAACGGGTGTGTCGTTAAGATAGGAAATCTGCGAGCCTGTACCGACATTAAGAAGCGGAGCATCCACTCCGACAGAGCCAATGAAGCTTGCCTGATTATCACCGACAGCAACCGAAACCTTAATGCCGTTCCATTCGCCTAAGGTTGCAAAATCTGCCGTAACCTCGGGAAGCATACCATTGTCGATTGTAAATTCGTTTTTATTAATGTCAAAGCAACCGAAGCTTGCGGCATTTGTGATGTGCATAAGAGCTTTTTTTGTCCCCGTAAGCTTCATTGCGATATAATCACCGATTGTGCACACACCGACAGCTTTTTCGGGAACCAGCGAGTTTTCACGGTTGTAAAAATCCGTTACAAGGCCGTAGCCTGCAAAACTTCCGAGGTGCTGTGCATAGGTTTTACCGTCTTTGTACGGAAGATTTCCGCGCTCATCCTGCCATATGTAAAGAGGGCTGACAGCATTGCCGTCTGCATCGTAATACATAATACCGTGCATCTGGTTTGAGATACCGATGGATTCGATTGCACCGCTTCCTTTATTCATAATAACGCCGTCAATCGCTTCAAAAACTTTCTCCTCAATCTTTGAAACGTCCTGAATTTTTTCCCATACATTCGGAGTTTCAATGAATGAATTATTCTGACAAACAGCGGAGCAACTGATTTCACCCGTCTGATTGTTCATAAGCACAGCGCAGATACTCGTTGTGCCGATGTCTATACCGATTGAATACATAGTTTCACCTCAGCAACCGAGATTTGATGACTTCGGATCAAGACGCTTGATGATATCCTGCTGAATTGCAGGTGACAAGTCAAGGAAGTTTACGAATGTACCGTGGATTCGCATAATGTAAACTCCGCTCGGTGCATACTTCTTCGGATTTTCAAGCACTTTCTTAAGGATTTCTGCTGTTGTAACATTAACGTAAAGATAGAACGGTGCAACGCCTTCATTGAGCTCGTTGAAGAAAAGAGGATTGATGATTTTATCTCTGAATTCAACACCCTTGCCCTCGTCTGTTTCGCTTGTGAAATATTTCGGGTCGATACCGAGATGTGAAGCGTAACCGCCGTTGAATTTTTCAAACGGGAGCTTCATATTCGAAAGCATACGGAAGCCGAGGCCGTTTTCTGCACTGCCGTAAAGCGGGTCAACACCGTAGCCGAGCATTTCTCTTGACTTTCTGCCGTCAGGCGTTGCTCCTACCCAATAACCGTAGAGCAGATGTGTTGACGGGCTTGAGAAATCGGGACGGAAGCTGTTGCCGAGATAATTCTTTGCATTTGCAACGATGTCCGCTACCTTTGATGCAACCTCTGCCGCATAATTGTCTACCTTTTCGATGTTATTGCCGAATTTATCTGCAGAGAGAAGGAAATCTCTCAAATCTTCGTAGCCTTCAAAGTTTGCTTTGAGAGCATCAACGAGCTTGTCTGCATCCTCAGGACGCTCTGCAAGAAGCTTGTCAATCGCGCTGAATGAATCGGCAATTACGGATGTGCCGTGGATAAGGCATCCGCTGCCGTTATATTTTGTTCCCTGAGCGTTGAAGTCACGCATATCGATACCGTTTTCCATACCGCCCATAAAGCATGAAAGGAAAGGTACACGCTGTGTTGAAAGAGCAACAGAAGCTCCGTTTGCTGCCCCTGCCATTTCTGCAACAAAAAATTCAACATTCTTGTAAAACTCTTCCTGAATATTCTCGAGTGAAGCTGCTTTTGTATCAGCAAGGCGTTCGCCTGTAACTGTTGAAATACCGCCCGTGAGTGTCATTTCAAGAATCTTCGGAAGGTTGAGCCAGCTGTTTGTTGTGTTGCCGTTGTCCTTACCCATAATAAGCGGTTCCTGACAGCCTGCAATTGAGATATCGGGAAGGTCAGCTTCGTCAACACCGTTTGCACCGAGGACTTCGTAAAGTGAATCATCATTGAACATTGACGGAGTAAGCACACCCGGAGTGAAGAAGAATCTGCCGAGCTCCTCATAAAGCTTCTGCGGTGTGTTCTTGTGAAGCTTGACTGAAAGAATCGGCTGAGGAAGGTTCATATCAAAATACGCATCAAGCATAGCGTATGAAGTATCGTTTGTAAGGTCGTTGCCGTCCTTGTCACGTCCGCTGATGATAATGTTCTGTGAAATCGCCCAGCTTCTGTCAGCAACATTGAAGAAAACAAGAAAATGCTTGAAAAGACCTGCAACCGTATCGCGGTCAAGTCCGTTTCTGTACGGCTCGAAAATTCTGTCTGCATTACCTACTGAAAATGCGAACGGATTCGGAGTTTGCTCAAGACACATCATCTGCCAGAGGAGAATGAAAGACTGCATTGCTTCGTACATATTTTCTGCACCGTTTTCGGGCACTTTACGGAGAGTTTCAATCATAAGCTCAAGCTCGGCTTTTCTCTCGTCATCAGCTGAAGCAAGTTTTTCTTCTGCAAGGTCAGCGTATTTGTTTGCAAGTGCGATAACGCTTTCAAGAGCGATTCTGAAAGCCTTGTAGCCGTTGCCGTCCTTGTCCTTGATTTCATCAATCATTGAACGTACACCGTTTTTGATTGCATAACGAAAATCGGGAATAAGATGTCCCGTAACCTGCTCAACAAAATAGATAACTTCCTTTGTGCTGTTTTCGCACTTCGCATAAGTTTCGCCAAGCTTTACTGCATAATTAGTCTTACTGAATTCTGCTTTTGTCTTTTCAATTCTTTCAGCGGTGAATTCTTCATTCGGCTCAATGTCACCGAAAACAGCCGCAGGGTCACAATAACCGCTGAAGCCTTCAACCTTGAAAGAGGGATTGATAAGAGCATAGCTTCTTGCGAATGCATCGTCCTGTGTGCCTGCAAAAATCTGGTTATCGTCAATCCAAAGAGGTACGATATCAACAAGCTCGCGGAGGATGTAAGCTTTCTTTACTTCCTCGAACTCATTCTTATATTTTTCCTGAAGGTTGAGTTCAGCTTCCTTTGCAATAAACCAACCGTCAAGACGCATTTTTGCACGCTCGTTTTTGAAAAGTGCCTTTGCCTTCGTTGTTAATTTTTCGGGAGTGTAAATTCTCTGCATAACAATTCTCCTTTATGTTTTAGTTACTTTCATTCCGTTTTGTGTGAATAATTTTCTGAAATATTCAATCGTTTCGTCCGGAACAAATCCGTCCTCTATTTCGTAATCCTGCGTCCATTTATCCTTTCCGAATTCGTGGTAGGAAAGGAATTCAAAGACAGCTGATGAGGTATCAAAGCCTTTGAAATAATCAACGAAGCCTTGCGGATTATCGTTGATATTTTTTATTACGGGAATTCTTATATGAATCTGCCTGCCCGAAGCGAATATTTTTTCAAGGTTTGCCTTGACAGCTTCATTGCCTACGCCTATCCATTTTTTATGAACACCTTTATCATAATGTTTGAAATCAGCTATGAGGTAATCGACATTTTCTGCAATTTCCAAAAGATGCGGACTTGACGCATTGGTTTCAATTGCGGTGTTTATACCCTCTTCCCGAAGCTTTATCAGAATCTCTGTCAGCTCCTCGTATTGAAGCGTACATTCACCGCCCGTGAAGGTCACTCCACCACCGTCAAAAAACATCATACGGCTGCGTTTTGCCTCCGAAAGAAGCTCATCCACCGTGTAATTTTTTGCTTTTTCGTCTTCACAGTTCATACTCTCGGGATTCGAGCACCATTTACATCGGAAATTACATCCCTGCAGGTGATATACAAGTCTGTTACCCGGTCCGTCCTGCGAATAATTGAACCCTTTTTGCAAAATTAACATTATTTTCCCTCATACTATACCATTATAATATTAACTTGATTGTATACTTTGACGAACCATTTGTCAAGAAATAAAATAAATTGTATATATGCAATAAAAAATATAATATTCACGTATATCCCTTGACTTTTTACAAAATAACTGTATAATTATTCATTATCAATGAATATAGGGTGATTAGGTGAAAAAGATTTTTATTGACGGAAAAGCAGGCACAACAGGACTGCGTATATACGAAAGACTCAGCGAGAGAAACGACATTGAGCTTATGCTTATTTCCGATGAATTACGTAAGGATGTAAACGCAAGAAAAGGGATGCTCAATGCCTGTGACATTGCATTTCTCTGCCTCCCCGATGCGGCGGCTATGGAGTCTGTTTCTCTTATTGAGAATCCTGACGTTAAGGTGCTCGATACTTCAACGGCACACCGTACAAATCCTGCCTGGGCATACGGATTCCCTGAACTTTCGGATGCTCACAGAGAAAAGATTCTTTCTTCAAACCGAATTGCAGTTCCCGGCTGTCACGCAAGCGGATTTATCTCTCTTGTTTATCCTCTTGTTGAAAAAGGTGTTATTTCCGAAGACGCTCTTCTCACCTGCCATTCACTCACGGGCTACAGCGGCGGCGGAAACAAGATGATCGGTGAATATGAGAACCCCGAAATCGATGAAGCATACGGTTCTCCCCGTCAGTACGGTCTTGCACAGACACACAAGCACCTTCCCGAAATGACGGCAATTACCGGAATCAAGAACGCTCCTGCGTTTTCTCCTATCGTTGCAAACTACTACAGTGGCATGCTCGTAACCGTTCCTTTGTTTAAAAATCAGGTAAGCGGAGCAAATTTAGACGAAATTCGTAAAATTTATAGTGAAAAATACCACGGACCTGTGGTACAATATAAGTCTGACGTCGGCGAGGGCGGTTTTATCTGTTCAAACAAGCTTTCATTCAACGACGGTATGGAAATCTTCGTTGAAGGTAATGAGGACAGAATTATGCTTATGGCACGTTACGACAATCTCGGCAAAGGTGCTTCGGGCGCTGCTATCCAGAATATGAACATACTTCTCGGTGTTGACGAAACTACAGGACTTAATTTTGAGGTGTAAGAAATGAAAGAAATTACGGGCGGTATCTGCGCCGCTAAAGGATTCAAGGCAAACGGTATACATTGCGGAATCAGAAAGAATAAGACAAAAAGAGACCTTTCTCTTATCACAAGTGATGTTAGGGCTGCGGCCGCATCTGTTTATACAACAAACCTCGTTAAGGGTGCTCCCCTTACTGTCACAAAAAATCATATTGCTGACGGATACGCTCAGGCAGTTATCTGCAACAGCGGAAACGCAAACACATGCAATGCAAACGGAATTGAAATTGCTGAGCAGATGAGTGAGCTTGTTGAAAAGGCAACGGGTATTTCTAAGAATGACGTTGTTGTTGCATCTACAGGCGTTATCGGTCAGGTGCTTGACATCACACCGATTGCAGACGGTATGGTCGAGCTTGCAGCAGGTCTTGGTGACCACAGCGACTTTGCGGCTGAAGGCATTATGACAACAGATACAGTCAAAAAGGAAATTGCAGTAAGCTTTGAGATTGACGGTATTGAATGCAAAATCGGCGGTATCGCAAAGGGAAGCGGTATGATTCACCCGAATATGGCAACAATGCTTGTCTTTATCACAACTGACGTTGCAATTGCTCCCGAGCTTCTTCAGAAAGCTCTGAGCACGGACATCGCTTCAACCTTCAATATGGTAAGTGTTGACGGTGACACTTCAACAAACGATATGGTAACTGTTCTTGCCAACGGTATGGCAGGCAACAAAATCATCGATAAAGAAGATGAAAACTTTGCAGAATTCTGCAAGACTCTTAACAGCGTAACGGTTTACCTTTGCAGAAAAATCGCAGGCGACGGTGAAGGCGCAACAAAGCTCCTTGAATGCAAGGTAACAGGTGCCGCTGACGAAAAGACAGCAAAAACTGTTGCCAAGTCAGTTATCTGCTCTTCACTTCTCAAGGCTGCTATGTTCGGCGCTGACGCTAACTGGGGCCGCGTTCTTTGTGCTATCGGTTACAGCGGTGCTCAGGTTGACGTTAACAAAATCGACGTAAGCTTTGAGTCTTCAAAGGGCAAGATTGACGTTTGCGTAAACGGTGCAGGCATTGATTTCTCTGAGGAAAAGGCAAAGGAAATCCTTCTTGAAAAAGAAATTGATATCCTTGTTGAGCTTAACTCAGGCGAAGCAAACGCCACTGCATGGGGTTGCGACCTTACATACGATTACGTTAAAATCAACGGCGACTACAGAACCTAAGAGGTAATTAATATGAGAATTTCAAACGCAGACAGAGCTCACGTTCTTACACACGCTCTGCCGTACATACAGAAATATACAAATAAAATCCTTGTTGTTAAATACGGCGGAAACGCTATGATTAACGAGGACCTCAAGCAGTCGGTTATGAGCGACATTATCCTTCTTTCAACAGTTGGTATCAAGGTTGTCCTCGTTCACGGCGGTGGCCCCGAGATTACCGAGATGCTTGCAAAAATCGGCAAGGAAACTCAGTTTGTCAACGGTCTTCGTGTTACAGATAAAGAAACTGCAGAAATCGTACAAATGGTTCTTGCAGGTAAAATCAACAAAAGCCTCGTAAGTCTTATTGAATCAAAGGGCGGTAAGGCAATCGGTCTGAGCGGTGCTGACGGTCACATGATTATCGCAAAACCCCGTTGCGAGGAGCTTGGCTTCGTTGGTGACATTGAAAAGGTTGACGTTACTCCGATTCTTGACACTCTTTCGATGGGATACATCCCCGTTGTTTCAACTGTCGGTTGCGATAAACAGGGAAATGTTTATAACATAAATGCTGACACGGTTGCCGCTAAAATTGCAGGCGAACTTAAAGCAGAAAGCCTTATTTCAATGACAGATATTGAAGGTATTCTCCGTGACAAGGATGACCCGTCATCACTCATTTCAAGAATTTTCATTGAAGATGCTCCGAAGCTTACGGAGGAGGGAATCATTTCAGGCGGTATGATTCCGAAGGTGCAGTGCTGTGTTGACGCAATCAACTGGGGTGTCCGCAAGGTTTTTGTTATCGACGGACGTGTAAAACATTCAATCATCATTGAAATTCTTACCGATGAGGGTATCGGCACGATGTTCGTCAACGGTGAGGATTACAAGAAAAGACACCCGGAGGCAAAATAAATGAGCATTACAGAAAACGATAAACAGTACATAGCCAACACTTACGCACGTTTCCCCGTAGAGCTCGTCAGCGGAAAGGGCGCGATTCTCAAGGACTCTGAGGGCAAGGAATATATTGACCTCGGCTCAGGCATTGCGGTTAACGCGTTCGGTGTTGCTGATGACGAGTGGTTGGCAGCTGTTACAAATCAGCTTTCAACTCTCACTCACACATCAAACCTTTATTTCACAGAGCCTTGTTCAACACTTGCAAAGATGCTTTGCGAAAGAACGGGAATGAAAAAAGTATTTTTCGGAAACAGCGGTGCTGAGGCTAACGAATGCGCAATCAAGGTTGCTCGCCGCTATGCTTTTGACAAATACGGCGACGAAAGCCATTCAACAATCATCACTCTTAAAAACAGCTTCCACGGAAGAACAATTGCAACTCTTACGGCTACAGGACAGGACGGCTACCACACACATTTCGGTCCGTTCGTTGAGGGTTTTGTTTATGCTGAAGCGAACAATGCAGACAGTGTACGTAAGCTCGCAGAAGAGAACAATTGCGTTGCAGTTATGATGGAGCTTGTTCAGGGTGAAGGCGGTGTCTGCAAACTCGACAAAGAGTTTGTTGACGAAGTTAAGAAAATTGCCGATGAAAAAGATATGCTCATCATCATCGACGAAGTGCAGACGGGTAACGGAAGAACGGGCTCGCTTTACGCATTCCAGCAGTACGGCTTTATGCCCGACATCGTTACAACGGCGAAGGGTATCGGCGGCGGACTTCCGATTGGTGTTGCAATGCTTGGCGAAAAGGTTGAGAATGTTCTCATCCCCGGTTCACACGGCACAACTTTCGGCGGAAATCCCGTATGCTGTGCGGGTGCTTGTAATATTCTTTCAAGAATTGACGACGAGCTTCTCAGCGAAGTTCAGGCAAAGTCAAAGTACATCTTTGAGGAATTTGAGGGTGCAAGTGGCGTTAAAAGTGTCAGCGGTCTTGGTCTTATGATTGGTATTGAAACCGAAAAAGAAGCAAAGGAAATTGTAAAAGCCTGTATGCAGAAAGGTGTTCTCGTTCTTACTGCAAAAACAAAGATACGACTTCTCCCTCCGCTTAACATCGGTTGGGATGAGCTTAAAAAGGCTGTCACGATTCTTAAAGAAACTATCGCTGAATAATTGAAAATTAATACAAATAATAAAAGGGCGGATTGTTGAAAAAACATTCCGTCCTTTAAATTTTATGAGGTGAAATTATGTGCACAGCAATAAGTTTTAAAACAAAAGATCATTACTTCGGCAGAACGCTCGATCTTGAATATCATTATAATGAAAGCGTTGTAATAACTCCGAGAAATTTCTCTTTTCCTTTTTCAGATAATCATTATGCTTTAATCGGTATTGCAACGGTTATAGACTCCTACCCTCTTTATTACGAAGCAACAAACGAAAAAGGTCTTAGTATGGCAGGTCTCAACTTTCCGGGTAATGCATTTTTTCATCCCGTCGATGAGAGTAAAATTAACGTTGCGCCGTTTGAATTTATTCCGTATATCCTGACCCAATGTGCAACCGTCCGAGAAGCAAAGACTTTACTTGAAAAAATCAGCATTGCTGACATTAACTTCCGCCCTGACCTGAAAGCTTCGCCGCTTCATTGGATGATTTCGGATAAGGACGAAAGTATAACCGTTGAATCAGTCAAAGACGGCCTGAAAGTTTATAGCAATCCCGTCGGTGTGCTGACCAACAATCCTCCATTTGACTGGCATATCACAAACCTTGCAAATTATATCAATCTTTCTGCAGAAGAACCCGAAAACACATTCGCTCCGTCTGCGGACATCTGTACCTATTCAAAAGGAATGGGTGCTTTCGGACTGCCCGGTGATCTTTCTTCTGCATCAAGATTTGTACGTGCAACTTTTACAAAGCTGAATTCCGTCTGCGGTGAAAGCGAAGAAGAAAGCGTGAGTCAGTTTTTCCATATTCTCGGTGCTGTTGAGCATACAAAAGGAACTGTTCACCTCGGCAACGGGAAATACGAAATTACTGTATACACCTCGTGTTGCAATACGGATAAAGGAATTATTTATTATACCACATATGAAAATCCGCAGATATGTGCTGTTGATATGTATAAGGAAAATCCGGATGGCAGTAAACTATCCGAATATCCGTTAAAAAATATGCTCTGCATTAACCGTATAAACTGAACTCGAATGCATCAGCACGATACCTCAATAAGCAAAGGACGATTCGATGAACCGTCCTTTGTGCGTGATAATCAGAACTGATTAATAACTTCTGAATACTTTGTGAGGATTTCTTTTGCGACTTCGATTGTGTCTTCCTCGCAGATTCCGTCTTTTCTCGGAATATAATTTTCAAGGAAGTTTTTCTCGAAGAGAGTAAGACGCTTGTGCTGATAAGAACCGTTATATTCGTTGCGGTCAAGCGGCTGTTTCTTTGAATAGTCCTTGAGCTTTTTCGGGTTGTCGAAGTATGCCGCAAGCGCACGGAAGTACATAAACCAACGCTGAGCGTAGAAATCCTTGACCATTCCGCCTGTTTCCGTCCATGCTGTGTCATAAAGAATACTGCGGTCGAAAGGCCCCCAGATTGTGTGGTACATAAGGAAGTTTATGTCGATTGCCTGCATCTCTTCTTTATTGTTTCCGAGCTCGTGAGCCTTTTCATAAACGGTTGAAAGGTTTGTACTTTCCTGTGTTTTAAGGAGCCTGTCCATATCCTGACAGATTTCAAGGAAAAGATTACTTGCCTGCTCGTAATCACGTGCATTTTCTTCCTTAAAAAATGCGGTTGCAGTAAGATAAACGGGATAAGCAAATTCTGACAGGAACTGACGGACAATTGACACTATATCAAGACGCATTTTGTCGTTCTTTGTTGCATCGTTTTCAAGGATGTTTTTCGCAATAGCGTAAATTTCCTTGAAGTCATATTTTCTTTCAAGTGTATCAAAAGGTGCTGTGTGCTTGAGCTTAGTTGAAGGTCTTGCACAGATGATTGAGCCTGCACATTCGTCCGTGTTGTAGCAAAGATTTTTTAGCTTTATAATCTCGTCAGTAAAGCTTCCCGTGCGGTAGCGTTTTTTTGCAAATTCTTTTACGAATCCGTCTGCATCAAATGCTTCATCTGTTTTGATTGATTCAAGCACAGCGGCGCAATACATCGGATTTTCACTGAAAGTATCAACCTCAACGGCTGAACCGAGGAGGTTTTCAGCTTTTACCTCGGCATAGGGACAGCGGCTGATTTTGTCGATATCACCGCAAAGACCTGTTCTTCCGTAACGGTTACCCTTGATAGCAACAAGGTGCTTTTTGTCGCGGAGAAAATCGGGGTTTTCTTCGTCAGAATCGTTGATAATAATAAATCTTTCGTGCGAAGCTTTCTTGAAAAACTCGCTGTTGATCGAGCTTAAGTGAGTGTAGCAGACTGCGTTTTCGTCAAATTCGTCAAAAAGCTCATTCAGTGCTCTGCCCAAAGCAACGAGGTGCGAATTATACCCCTTCTTATTGACGTCGTAAAGCGGTTCAACAATATAACTGTTTGTTTCGCCGAGTAAATCACGCTGGAATTCAAGGAATCTTTTATTGAAAATGCCGAAGAAAGCGTTGTCCGGCTTCATACAGAAAATCGGCGGAAGATTGTGCCACAGCGGGGCCTTGAAAATATCCATTTTAATGTATTTTCTGCGGATGCTGAAAGGTACACTCGGCATCATGGCCGGAAAAACAGGAGTAATTCCCATATGCTTTTCTCTCTCGGTAATCTGCTTTCCGATGTAAAGTTTACGTTCAAGATATTCCTTGCTGTTTACGGAATTTGTGCCTGCAATGTTACCCGTAAGCTGTCGCATAAGAAAGGCAGGACCGCTTGAAAATTCAACGCTGAGTTCTTCTTTGACACCTATATCACAAAGTGTGCGGTAAAGCACACCGTCAAAGCCGACGGGCTGAAGTGCCGTGTTGATTCCGTGCATCGCCATAAAATCGATTTCTTTCTCCCAACGGTCAAATCCCCAGTAATTTCCTTCAAGAGAAAACATCTCGTAGCTGGTTCTTGCACGGATTTTCTGCTTTGCAGTATATGCTATTTTCTCTTCGGGAAGCGGAGCTGTTGCGATGTATGAAATATCGTAATCACCGTCAGTAATAACAACGTTGCAATACTCGTTCAGGTAACGGTAATATGCCATTGCAAGACTTAGGTTGCTGTTGCCCGCAAGAACAACCTTTTTCACCTCGGAGTATATTTCGTAACAGTCATAACCGTTGTCAGAATCGATTTTTCTGACGATGAAATTATCTATGATTTTCGGTGTATTCCTTTGAATAAAATCAAACATTTTTCTGCCTCCGTAAAGGATTTTTTGAAATATAATAACAAACTAAAGCTATTATACATTGTCCTTGAGAATAAATAAAGATAAAAATTAAAAAAATAAGAAAATTTACACTTAAAGGCTTTACATAAGAGTTGTTTTAAAGTAAAATATATAGTGTAATTGTCTTAGTTCAACATCAACGGAGGGTTGAAAATGTTTAAACGTATTTTACTTAAATTGAGCGGCGAAGTTCTTGCTGGTGAGCAGGGTCACGGTATCGATTTTGATATGGTTACAAACGTCTGCTCTTACGTTAAAAAAGTTGCGGATATGGGCGTTCAGGTCGGCCTTGTTGTCGGTGGCGGCAATTTCTGGCGCGGAAGAAGCTCAGGCTCAATGAACAGAACAAGAGCCGACAATATGGGGATGCTCGCAACTGTTATGAATTCACTTGCGCTTTGCGAAGCTCTTGAACAGCTCGGTGTCAAGGCTCGCGTTATGAGTGCCGTTGCAATGCAGCCGATTGCTGAGCAGTTTGTTGCTCGCGATGCAGTGAAGCACCTTGAAAACGGTGAGGTTGTTATCTTCGGTTGCGGTACGGGTTGCCCGTTCTTCTCAACAGATACAACTGCAGCTCTCAGAGCCGCTGAAATTGAAGCTGATGTTATTTTCAAGGCAACAAATGTTGACGGTGTTTACGATAAAGACCCGAACAAGTTTGACGATGCTGTGAAGTACGATACTCTTACACATTCAGAGGTTCTTGCAAAGGGACTTAAGGTTATGGACAGCACAGCGGCTTCGCTTTGCAGAGATAATTCAATCGCAATTCTTGTTTTCAATCTTGAAGACCCTGAAAATATTATCAGAGCTGTCAAGGGTGAAAACATCGGTACACTCGTTAAGGAATAATTTAAAATTTACATAAACTTACATAAAAGGAGAAATAGTCATGAAAGAAGTTTACAGCTTTACAAGAGAAAAAATGACAAAAACAACAAACGTACTCAAGGAAGAGTATGCAGCAATCCGTGCAGGCCGTGCAAACGCTGCTGTTCTTGATAAGATTCAGGTTGATTACTGGGGAGTTCCCACACCAATCAATCAGATGGCTGCTATCTCTGTTGCAGAGGCAAGAATCCTTGTTATCCAGCCGTGGGATAAGTCTTCACTTGAGCCTATCTATAAGGCAATCCAGGCTTCAGATATCGGCATCAATCCGCAGAACGACGGTGTTGTAATCCGCCTTACATTCCCTGCACTTACAGAGGACAGACGTAAGGAAATCGTTAAGGATATCAAAAAGCTTGCTGAGGATTCAAAGGTTGCAATCCGTTCAATCCGCCGCGATTCAATCGATAAGATCAAGAAGATGCAGAAGGCTTCTGAAATCACAGAGGACGACCTTAAAAACGGTGAAAATGAACTTCAGAAAATCACAGATGAGTTTGTTAAGAAGGTTGACGAAATCGCATCTGCAAAAGAAAAAGAAGTTATGGAAATCTAAGTTGTCTGACAAATCAGAAAAACCGGGGCAGACTTCAATGTCTGCCCTGTTTGTTTGAGGTAGAGTTATGGAAAGAAAAATTCCCGAGCATATCGGAATAATTATGGACGGTAACGGCCGTTGGGCAAAGCAGCGCGGTCTTGAACGTTCGGAAGGTCATAAAGCGGGCGCGAATGTTTTTCGCAGAATCTGTGAATATGCAGGCGAAATCGGCGTAAAATATATCACATTCTATGCCTTCTCAACCGAAAACTGGCGAAGACCGCCCGCAGAGGTTTCAGCACTTATGAACCTTTTCCGCGATTACCTTGATGAGGCGGAAGAGCGTCAGGAAGAAAATGTGCAGAAAGGTATGCGAATTCATTTTATCGGTCACCGTGAGGGTGTTCCTCAGGATATCATCGAAAGGTTTGAAACAACCGAGCGCGATTCGAAGGATGCCGATAAGATTGATGTAAACATCGCAATCAACTACGGCGGAAGACTTGAAATTGTTGATGCAGTTAAGAAAATTGCACAGAAGGTAAAGGACGGTGAAATTAATCCTGAGGATATAACCGAGCAGGATATTTCCGATAATATTTACACTGCAGGTCAGGCTGACCCGGATCTTATTATCCGTCCCAGCGGTGAGTACAGACTTTCTAACTTTCTTATCTGGCAGTCGGCGTATTCGGAATTCTGGTTTTCGGATATTCTCTGGCCTGATTTCACGGAAGCTGACCTCGACAAAGCTATTGATGATTTCAACAACCGTAACAGACGTTTCGGAGGTGTCTGATGAAAACTCGAATTATTGCAGGTCTTGCCTGTGCGGCATTGTTTATAGCTTTGCTGTTTTATATGGACACAATCGCTTTGCCGATTTTTGTTGCATTGCTCAGCGGGATTTCCGTTTATGAGCTCAGCAGAGTAGCAAAAGTGAAAATGCCGATGACAATCCTTTCAATGGCTGTCGGCGCATTTATCCCGTTTAATGTTTCTTATAATCTGCTTGACAAAATCGGTATCACACCGGTAGCGGCAATTTCTGTTTATTTTATCACCTTGCTTATTATGATGGTAAAGTGGAACAAGGAAGTAAAGTTTGACCAGGTTTCAATGTGTCTTATGTCGTCGCTTGCCGTGCCGAATGCAATATCCTGTCTGATAAAGCTTTACGATTGGCAGTTTGTAACGGATGCACGTCACGTTGAATCACACGTTATTTATATTATCTTTACCTGCGCTGTCTGTGCTTGGGGTACGGACACATTCTCTTATTTTTCAGGTGTATTCCTTGGCAAGCACAAGATGGCTCCCGTCATCAGCCCTAAAAAAACATGGGAAGGTGCAATCGGTGGCGTGTTCTTGGCAACATTAATGAATGTCGGAGTATACTTTGTTGCGAAAAGATTTTTCAGCGCTCCTTTCACCGGTTGGGAATGGTACGGAGTGATTCCGATTTCAATCGCTCTTTGTGTCATAAGTATTTTCGGTGACCTTTGCGCCTCGGTTATCAAGCGCAACTACGGTGTTAAGGACTACGGAAATCTTATCCCCGGTCACGGCGGAATAATGGACAGAATCGACAGTGCAATTTTTGTTTTGCCGTCAATGTATGTTATTATCAGCATAATTAATGCGCTTCGGTAATACACTTTCAGGATAACAGGGTGATATTATGAGTAAAACTGTAACTATACTCGGCTCAACGGGTTCAATCGGTACTCAGGCTCTTGAAGTAATCGAAATGCAGGGCTACGAGGTCGTTGCGCTTACCGCAAGCACGAATACTGATGTAATTGAAGAACAAATTCGCAAATTCAAGCCGAAGTATGCGGCTATGGTTGACGAAAAAGCTGCCGCAGACCTGAAAATCCGTGTCGCTGATACAGACACAAAGGTGCTTTCGGGAATGTGCGGTGTTTGCGAATGCGCGTCACTCGGTGCTGACTATGTTCTTAACAGCATCGTCGGAATGGCAGGACTTGAGCCGACGGTAGCTGCAATCAACAAAGGCAGTGAAATTGCACTTGCAAACAAGGAAACTCTTGTTGCAGGCGGTCAGCTTGTAATGAACCTTGCAAAAGAAAAAGGTGTCAGCATTCTCCCCGTTGACAGTGAACATTCAGCAATTTTTCAGTCCCTTCAGGGATGTGCAGATAAAAAAGAAATCAAAAAGCTTATCCTCACGGCGTCGGGCGGTCCGTTTTTCGGAAAGAAACGTGCCGAGCTTGAAGCTGTAACGGTTAAGGAAGCTCTCAACCATCCGAACTGGAGCATGGGCGCAAAAATAACCATCGACTCTGCTTCAATGATGAATAAGGGTCTTGAGCTTATTGAAGCTGTATGGCTTTTTGATATGAAGCCCGACGATATTGATATCGTTGTGCATCGTGAGAGTGTTATTCATTCTCTTGTTGAATATTGCGACAACTCGGTTATCGCACAGCTCGGTGTTCCCGATATGCGAATTCCGATTCAGTATGCTCTTACATATCCGAACAGAATTCCGTCACCGGTAAGGCATCTTTCTTTGACGGAGTACGGTACGCTCACTTTCTTTGAGCCGGATTACGATACATTCGGACTTATAAATGTCTGCAGAAAGGCAATCAACGATGGCGGCCTTTATCCTGCTTGTGCAAACGCGGCAAACGAGGAAGCAAACCTTGCTTTCCGTCAGGGTAAGATTAAATTTCTACAGATTGAAGAGCTTGTGCGCTCAGCCGTTGAAGCTTCACAGCACTACGATACATATACCCTTGACGATGTGCTTTCAATGTACAATTGGGCAAGAGATTATGTAAAAAATAAAATTAACTGAGATTTCAAAACACTGCGGAGGTGTTTAAGATAGAATTTCTTTCCTTTTTAGCAAGCAAATGGACGGTGCTTATTGCGATTCTCTTTTTCGGTGTAATCGTAATGGTGCATGAGCTCGGACATTTTACGTTTGCAAAGCTTTTTAAAGTAAAAGTAAATGAATTTTCGTTGGGTATGGGCCCGAAGCTTTTCGGCAAAAAGAAGGGCGACACTCAGTACTCGGTGCGTCTTTTTCCGATTGGCGGCTTTGTCAGCATGGAAGGCGAAGATGAGGACAGCGACGATGAACGCGCGTTTAATAACAAGCCCTGCTGGCAGAGGATTGTTATCGTTGTTGCAGGTGCACTTGTCAACATCTTCCTTGGTCTGATAATTGTTGCCGTAACGCTCAGCATCAATGACGGACTTGCAGGTACGAATAACATTCACAGCTTTACAGTCGATTCAAAGCAGGTTGCCGAATATAACGGACTTAAATCAAAAGACGAAATAATTAAAATCGACGGAAGACGAGTTCTGTACTATACGGATATCGGTTATCTGCTCAGCAGAACGGACGGCACAACCGATTTTGTCGTTGAACGTGACGGTGAGAAAATCGAGCTCACAGACGTTAAGATATCACCGTATCAGATTACGATTCTCGGTGTAGACAAGTCATTCGGCAATATTTTTACGGATACTTTCAAACAGTCGGCAAGTATCTGCCGTATGGTATGGCTCAGCCTTTTTGATATGGTTACGGGTAAGTATTCAATCAAGGATGTTTCAGGCCCCGTCGGTGTAATCGATTTTGTGTCCGATGCGGCAGCAGAATCCGTCAAGACGACTAACTATACGGGACTTCTTACAATGATGGCACTCATCACAATCAATATCGGTCTTTTCAACCTTTTGCCGATTCCCGCACTTGACGGCGGAAGACTTCTTTTCCTCTTTATTGAACTTATAAGACGAAAACCGATAAATCAGAAGTACGAATCCCTTGTTCACGGAATCGGAATGGCGATACTTCTTCTGTTTATGGTTGCAATTACGTTTAAGGATATTTATACGTTGTTTATCAAATAATTTTTTGGAGGTAGGTTTATGGAACGCAGAAAAACTAAAAAAGTTAAAGTCGGCAGTGTTTACATCGGTGGTAATGCACCCGTAAGTGTGCAGTCAATGCTCAATAAACCTGCTCACGATTTTGAGGCAAGCGTCGCTCAGGCTGTCGAGCTTGAAAAAGCAGGCTGTCAGGTTATCCGCGGCGCAATTCCCGATATGGATGCCGTCGGTCTTATACCGGCTTTGAAAGAAGCTGTCAAGGCTCCGATCGTTGCGGATATTCATTTTGATTACCGCCTTGCGATTGAAGCTGTTGCGGCAGGTGTTGACAAGGTTCGTATAAATCCCGGCAACATCGGCTCGGACGACAGAGTTAAGGCTGTTGTTGATGCTTGTAAATCAAGAAATATTCCGATCCGAATCGGTGTGAATTCAGGTTCGGTTGAAAAGGAAATCCTTGCAAAATACGGTGCGCCGACTCCTGAAGCTATGGCAGAAAGTGCAATGTATCACGCATCTTTACTTGAAAAATTTGATTTTGACGATATTATTATTTCAATCAAATCGTCAAACGTTGAGAATATGATAAAGGCATACGAAACTGTTGCAGAAAGATGCGATTATCCCTTGCACCTCGGTGTAACGGAAGCAGGTACGGCTCGTATGGGACTTATCAAATCCAGCGCAGGTATCGGAAGCCTTCTTATGCACGGTATCGGCGACACAATCCGCGTTTCGCTCACGGACGACCCTGTGAATGAGGTTTATGCAGGCCACGATATACTTAAGGCTCTCGGACTTAAATCCGACAGCGTGCAGATTGTTTCCTGCCCGACCTGCGGAAGAACAAAGATTGACCTTATAGGTGTTGCAAACGAGGTTGAAAACGCTCTTCGTGACTGTACAAAGAAAATCAAGGTTGCTGTTATGGGATGTGTTGTTAACGGCCCCGGTGAAGCAAGAGAAGCGGATATCGGTATCGCAGGCGGTGACGGCTGTGCAATGCTCTTCAGAAAGGGCGTAATCTTAAGAAAAATTGACGAAAAAGACATCGTCAAAGAATTATTGGAAGAAATTGATAAATTATAAAACCTTTTCAGCCTCCCTTGCCTAAAGGGAGGGGGACCGCGTAGCGGTGGAGGGATTTACACAAGGAAGTGCAAAATGAAGGCAGTCAGCTTTTTAAGCCTCTTCGGCGATTATCTTGACAACAGCATATTAGCTTACTTCGGTAACGCGACCGTCGAAAGTATCGAGGCAACCCTTGCTGACAGAGCAGTCAGTATGGTTGTCAGCTTTGGTGCGCCCGTTGATACGTATGTTATCAAGAAGGCGCAGGACGAGCTTAAAAGAGTGATGAACCTTCGTGAAATCAGAATGGATTTCCGTTTTCCTTCCGAAAGCCTTGACCTTAATTATATTTCAGGCTTTGTTAAGGAAATTTACGAAAATTTTCCTGCTTCGAAGTCGATTCTTGAAGGTGCAGAATATAATTTCAGCGTTGACAAGCTTACAATCAACCTTGCTTCAAACGGTAAGGATACTCTTATAAATCTCGGCTGTGACAAGTTCATTCGCGACACTCTCGACAGCCGATTTGAACGCCTTGTAAAGGTTGAATTCATAAGCAATTCTTCATCAGATGATGATGTTGAAAAGCTTATCGAATATCAGAAAAAGGAAAACCAGAAGCTCATTGAAGCGCAGCCGAAGAAACAGCCTGTTGTTGCCAAGCCTTCGGGCGGTGAGCCTGCACCCAGAAAACCTGTTGAGCAGACTTACGAAGATTTGCCGATTTCACTTTCTAACGCAAAACCGATTTACGGTCCTGCCATAAAAGTGAAGCCGAAGCCGATTGCAGAATGTCTGCCCGAGGACGGTGAAGTTGTTATTTGGGGCGATATTTTTGCTGTTGACGTAAAGGAATCGCGTGACGGCAAGTACAGCATTATTAACTTCAGCCTTACTGACTACACTTCATCTTACATCGTTAAGGTTTTCGGTGAAAAGAAAAAGTGTACGGAAATTGTTGATACAATCAAAAAAGGTATCACTGTTATGGTTCGCGGTCCTATCAGTATGGACACATACCAGAAAAGCTATATAATCACGGCAAGAGCAATTATGCTCATTGACAAAATAAAGAAAAAAGATGAAGCCCCCGAAAAACGAGTTGAGCTTCACCTTCATACTAATATGTCCACAATGGACGGTATGACAAGTGCCAAGGCTCTTGTCAGCCGTGCTGCAGAATGGGGTCAGAAAGCAATTGCGATTACTGACCACGGCTGTGTTCAGGGCTTCCCCGAAGCTTGTAACACAGCGGCAAAGGCAGGAATAAAGATAATCTACGGTATGGAAGGTTACCTTGTTGACGACGATGAGTTTTATCCGAAATATAACTTCAAAGACGGCGATGAAATTCCGACTGAGTATATCGAGGAAGTCAGAAGTCAGAGAACGTACCATATTATCATTCTTGTAAAAAACACTCAGGGACTTAAAAATCTCTATAAATTGATTACGGAATCAAACCTCAAGTTCTTCAAAAAGCGTCCGCGTATTCCGCGTCACAGACTTATGCAGCTTCGCGAAGGTCTTATCATCGGCAGTGCCTGTGAAGCAGGTGAGCTTTATCAGGTTATGATGGACGACAAGAGTGATGAAGAGCTTGTAAAGGTTGCTTCCTTCTACGATTATGTTGAAGTCCAGCCGATCGGCAACAACCGATTTATGGTTCGCTCGACTGACGAAAAGTTTTACGACGTAAAAAGCGATATCGATCTTCAGAATCACAACAGACGTCTTATCTCTATCGCAGACAGACTTAATAAGCTTGTTGTTGCAACGGGTGACGTTCACTTTATGGAGGAAAAGGATGCGGTTTACCGTGAAATCCTTATGACTTCAATGGGCTTCAAGGATGCGTCTGAGCAGGCTCCGCTTTATATGCGAACAACTCAGGAAATGCTTGACGAGTTCAGCTACCTTGGCGAAGAAACAGCTAAGGAAATTGTTATTACAAACACAAATAAAATCGCCGATATGTGTGAAAAGGACATCACACCTTTCCCGAGAGGTACATTCCCGCCGAGCCTTGAGGGTGCGGACGAGGATCTTACACGAATCTGTTGGGAAAGAACAAAACGTGACTACGGTGATCCTGTTCCCGAAAACGTTGCAAAGCGTCTTGACAAGGAACTTAAATCAATTATTTCAAACGGCTTCGGTGTTCTTTATATGATCGCGCAGAAGCTTGTTTATAACTCCGAAGAGCACGGATATTACGTCGGTTCACGAGGATCGGTTGGTTCATCGTTCGTTGCTCACGCGGCAGGTATTTCGGAAGTTAATCCGCTTCCGCCACACTATGTCTGCAGACAGTGTAAGCACAGCGAATTTTTCGAAGACGGTTCTGTCGGTTCGGGTTTTGACCTTCCGCCGAAGGATTGTCCGCACTGTAACATTCCGATGCACCGCGACGGTCACGATATTCCGTTCGAAACGTTCCTCGGCTTCAAGGGCGACAAACAGCCTGATATCGACCTTAACTTCAGTGGTGAATATCAGTTCTATGCTCACCGATATACGGAAGAGCTTTTCGGACTTGACCACACTTTCAAAGCAGGTACAATCGGCACAGTTGCCGACAAAACTGCATACGGTTTCGTTAAAAAATGGGAAGAAGCAAAGGGCATTTTCCTCAGTCGTGCGGAAGAAGACAGACTGACTCAGGGCTGTGTCGGCGTTAAGCGTACAACGGGACAGCATCCGGGCGGCATGGTTGTTATTCCTGCAAGTAACGATGCGGAGGATTTCACCCCGATTCAGCACCCTGCGGATGACGTTGCGGGCGGACTCCGAACAACTCACTTCGATTTCCGTTCGCTTCACGATACAATCCTCAAGCTTGATAATCTCGGCCATGATGTGCCGACACTTTATAAGCACCTTGAGGACTCAACAGGAATCAAGGTTTTTGAAGCTGATGTCTGCGACCCGAAGCTTTATCAGCTTCTCACTTCACCCGAACCGTTAGGTGTAACGGCAGAGGACATTGAATGTGAAACTGGTACGCTCTCGTTGCCTGAACTCGGCACTCCGTTCGTGCGTCAGATGCTTATGGATGCGAAGCCGAAAAACTTTTCCGATATGCTTCAGATTTCAGGTCTTTCACACGGTACGGGCGTTTGGCTCGGCAACGCGCAGGACCTTATCGAAAAAGGAATCTGTACAATTTCAAATGTTATCGGAACGCGAGATAATATTATGGTTTTCCTTATGCATAAAGGGCTTGAACCTGATATGGCTTTCAAAATTATGGAAATCGTCCGTAAGGGTAACGCGACAAAGCTCCTTACGGAAGACCATATGAACGCGATGAGGGAACACAACGTTCCGCAATGGTACATCGACTCTTGTATGAAGATTGAGTATATGTTCCCGAAGGCTCACGCCGCAGCTTACGTTATTGCCGCGATGCGACTTGCGTGGTATAAGATTTACCATCCGATTGAGTATTACGCAACGTATATGTCCGTGCGCGGTGAAGACCTTGACACGGTTGCTATAATGAAGGGCAGAGATGCCGTAAAGGCGTGTATGAAAGAAATTAAGGCAAAAGGACACGAAGCAACAGCAAAGGAAGAAGGCATTTACACTTCAATGCAGGTCGTTAACGAAATGATGGCCCGCGGAGTTGAATTCCTTCCCGTTGATATTTACAAATCGCACGCAAGCACCTATCTTATCGAAGACGGCAAAATAAGACTTCCGTTCTCTGCAATGGCAGGTACAGGTGAAGCGGCTGCGGTTGCACTTATGAAAGCACGTGATGACGGTCAGGGCGAGTATATGTCCCGCGAAGATCTTCAGCAAAGAGCAGGAATCAGTAAATCCGTTATGGAAACTCTTGAGGCCTGCGGCGCACTTGAAGGCTTGCCCGAAAGCACACAGATCAGTTTTTTTAACTTTTAGGAAAGAGGATTTTAAATGGTAGACTTAACTAAACTCTGGAAAATGAGAGATATTCTTCCCGTGATTGTTGTTGACAGTCTTACAGGTAAGGTTATCAAGCACGGCTATATGAATAAAGAGGCTTTTGCTTATACGCTTAAAAGCCATCGTGTATGGTACTATAATCTTGAAACAAAGGAAGTTGAAAAATTCGGCGAAGAAACAGGCGAGGTGCAGAAGCTTGTTTCTATCAAAGCGGATAACAACTATGAGTCACTTCTGATTTATGTTGAGCAGATTGGCTTTGTTTTAAGGAAAGAAAAGGGTTACAAGACCTGTTATATTCACGAAATTTATTCAAGAACACGCAGAGGTGTTTCAAAACACAGAAAATTCGGAAAGGTTGAAGTGGACGAAAACTTTGATTATTCAAAGGAAGACTACGAAGACGATTACGAATACGAAGAATAAAAACGAAGGAATGATATTATGTGGTGGAAAATTCTTTTAGCAGTTGTCGCTGTAATTGTTCTTGTCACACTCATCAAAGCAATACTTTTAAAACCGAAAAAGATTGAAAAAGTTAAAATCAGAGATGTCAATATCGACGAGAACAAGGTTGCACAGCACCTTTCAAAGGCAATTCAGTTCAAAACAATTTCAAAAGTCAGGGATGAAGGCGTTGATTGGGAAGAATTTGAAAAATTCCAGGCATACCTTGACGAAACTTATCCTCTCATTGCCAAGAATACAACAAAAGAGATAATCGACAAGGCAAGCTTGCTTTACCTCTGGAAGGGTAAAAATCCTGACCTTGAACCAATGGCTATGCTTGCCCATCAGGACGTTGTTCCCGTTTCCGAGGGTACTGAAAAGGATTGGAAATACGAGGCTTTCAGCGGTCACATCGACGATGAGTACGTATGGGGCAGAGGCGCACTTGATATGAAAAACCATCTTATCTGCGTTATGGAGGCTGTTGAAACACTTATGGCTGAAGGCTTCCAACCTGACCGTGACGTTTACCTTTGCTTTGGTCATAACGAAGAAACCGTTTCAACTGTTTATTCAGGTGCAGGCACAATCGTCAAAACTCTCAAGGAGAGAGGAGTGCATCTTGACAGCGTGCTTGACGAAGGCAGTGCACTTATCAACCTTAAAGTTCCCGGAATTATCGACACACGTCTTGCGGCTGTAGGAACAGCTGAAAAGGGTTATGTTGATATGAAGATTACCCTTCACGACAAGGGCGGTCACACATCTGCGGCACCGAAGCACAGCGGCATGTGGAAGCTTGCAAACGCTGTACGCGACCTTGAAAAAAATCAGTTCAAGTCACATTGGCTTCCGTTTCTTGACGAGCTTGTGAAGGCTGTCGGCGGAAGAGCAACTTTCCTCGGAAAGCTTATAATCTGTAATTATAATTTCTTCAAGCCCCTGCTCAAAGCGATACTTATATCTATTCCTCAGGGTGCAAGCCTTGCAAGAACAATCACAAGCGTTTCAATGTGTGAGGGAAGTCCTGCGGCAAATGTGCTTCCGCAAAGACCGAGCATTACGGTAAACTTCCGTCCGCTTCCCGGCGACAGCCTCGCAGACGTTGAAGCTCACGTAAGAAAGAAAATCCGTTATAAGGATATCGATATTGAATATTTCAACGGCAAAGAAGCAACACCGTTCTCACCGACGGATTCAAGAGCGTTCAAGGCAATTGAAAGCGTTGAAAACAGTATTCATCCTGAAGGCGTAGCAGTTGCACCATACCTTGTAATGGGCGGAACAGATGCTTACCGTTACGGTGAAATCTGCGATAATATCCTTCGTTTCGCACCGTTCAATGTTCCTCTTTCTCTCTTCTTCACAACTCACGCAACAAACGAGCGAATACCGATTGCATCCCTTGCAGAAGCAGTTGTGTTCTTCAGAGAGTACATAATTAAAGTTTCAGATAAAGATTAAAAAACACGGGTATCTCGTTGAGATACCCGTGTTTTTGGTTACTGCATTGAAAATCCGTGTTCTTCCAACTGTTCAGTCATATCGTCGATGTAATATAAGTATTCATCAAAACTATTGTATCCAATACCCGTAAAGCGTAGTATTAAAATGGCTCGGGACGCTCTGTCATCATCACAGAGGTTATAAAAATGACTGTCGAAAACAATGCTTCCGTCATCGTTTTCCTTATAGCTGTACTTAATTGATTTCGGATCGTTTTCTTTGTCGATAAGAAATTTATAAGTCTGAAGCTCAGCTTTCATGTTTTCATAATCGGGATAATTTTTGTCGATTTCCATATGAAAAGAAAAATGCTCAACAAGGTTGGTTGCTGTTGAGTAATCAGCACCAATGGTTATAGTGTTTGCATTGTCGATTTTATAAATCCAGGAACGATTCCCCTGTGTTGCGGAACCGCTGCTCGTCTGAGTGTCTTGTACCGTTTTATCGGTTGTTTCTATCGCAGAGGTTTCGCTTGTACCAAAGGTGGTAGACACGTAATCAGAGGTATTGTTTTTACCGCAACCTGAAAGCAAAAGCAGTGTTGTTGCAACGGTAATGGCAAAAGTACAAACTTTGTTTATATTCATCGTTTTAAAACCTCCTTCTGACGAATGACTACATAATACATTTTTTATGTGTAGATGTCAACAATAAAATCAACCTTCATCCCAACAAATTCGGGTTTGTGGGGATGTTTTATTATAACGGTTGCTTGCAGCCTACACCTCATCAGTCACTTCGTGACAGCTTCCCCTCGAGGAGAAGCCTTTAATTTACACATATAAAAAGCTCTATTCCCTCCAGTTCAGGGAGAACGATTTGGTTGAATAAAAAAATAAGACTCAGCACTTCAAAAGTGTTGAGTCTTATTTTTTTATTCTGCTATGCCGTGGTAACGGTAGAAGTTCTCCCCAAATAAACCTTCGTATTCGTAAATTGCAATTTTATCGCCCTGAGAAGGAGGGGTTTTGGAATATATAGTAACAAAATTTTCTTCCCCGTCCGGTGTTACAAAAAACAAATCTACGTCATTGTAATCACGTCGTCCACCGTGAAGCCATACGTCAGTTATCTCAGTTTCATATTCATCAATAAAAGTATATGAACTCTCATTCAACATGCCATACAAACCGATCGTTAAAGCCGTTGTTATTACAGAAATTATAATAATTTTTATGACTCTTTCAATCAAATTTATGTTTGCCTGCTTTCTGTCGAAAAAGATTAAAACAGACGCTGAAACACTGAAAACTGCAATAGCAAGCGGCAGTGAATACTCCCCACCGAAGCAAAACCCATACAGCAATGTCAGGACTGTTGAAATCAAAAGTACTATTATGTATTTCAATGTGTTTTTCATTGTGGTCATCCTTTTAAATGCAAATCAGGATGGGTGGTTATCCATTTCAAAGTATTGTTTTCAATATAGTCCATAGCTTCAGCATAATCTTCCTCGCCTCGGATTATGTGGTCGTACGAACCTCTTTGCCATATATTTTTACCGCATTCTTTATTGCAGAACCTTTTAAAAGTACTTACGAACCTTGCTAAAATCGAGTCCGTAGGGACCGGCGTCCCCGACGGTCCGTTTGGTACATGTTTTATGGTTAAAAGCAAATGAATGTGATTTGGCATTATGATATATTTATCAACCGAAACATTGCTATAAAATTTCGACATTGTTTTCAATTGCTTGTCTGCAATTATACCATATTCGGTTAATATATTTTTCGGACGGTCGAGGACGCCCGTCCCTACTCGTATTTCGGATAATATCTCTTCTTTGTTTTCAGTGCATACAGTGATAAAATATGCACCCGGAGTATTATAGTTATAATTTTTCAGTCTGCTGATTTTTCTTTTTGGCAAATCTTTAGCTTTCATTAAAATTAATCCGTAATCTCGTCTGCGATAACTTCTGCGAGGTTCTGTCCGCTGACGTCTTCTGAATCTGCGACGGATGTGCTGATGTTTCCGCTTTCGTCCGTTGTAAAAACAATCGTCTTTCCGACACCGTTCATTTTAAGAACGATGATCAGAAGTATAAGAAGAATAAAAACGGACGTGCCGATTAAAGACAAAACCGCAGCCTTGCCCTTCTTTTCGCTTTCGCAAGCTTTGTAATACTTATCCATTTTCTTCTGCACATCATTAAGATTAAGTTCGCCTTCTTTTTTCTGCTTATCTTTCTTTGCCATTTTCATCAACTCCGACTAAAGTATATCTTAATATCTTTTGTTTGTCAATTAAGGCTGCGGTGTAACTGGCCTGTCCTCACTCTCGTGCTCAAAGGAAATGAAATTATTTCTCTTTGCATAAGCCCAGCGCATATCAAACAGTTCGCACGCACTTGCAGGCATATAAAGCTGACCTTCGTCAAGACGCTTAACGGTAGCTTCAAGCTTTACTTCACCGTTTGCTGTAACGGCAACGTCGCTGTCTTCGAAAAACTCAGCCTTTCTGCCGTAGATTTCAAGGGTGATTTTGCCCTTTTCTTTCGTAATGGCACCGCCTATGTAACCGATAAGTACACCGAGAGGAGCATACCATACACCATCGATTTCGTGGCAAGGTGTCGCTGACTGACAGAGTCCGAGCTGTGCCCCTTTATACATCATTCGTGTACGGTTATATTTCGGTGCAATCGCATATGGCGTGATTTCATCGTTATCCTTGTCGATTGTACATTTGTCAACGATTCTTCCGTCCTCAAAAATTGTTGAAGTAAGAGTCATTTTACCGCCCTCAATTTCAACAACTGCGATAACAGACATGTTCTCTTCCTGAGTATAGAAAGCAGAGTGCCATACCTTTGCAAGCGCTCTTGTTCCCGGAGGATTCTGATTGGAATTACCAAGCATATAATGAACAGTTCCCATTGACGGACGTTCAAAAAGCTCCTCGTTTTTCATCGGGAAGCTACGCGAGAAATTATGCTCGTGGCCTGAAAAGCAAAGGTCAAGCATTTCAAAGCCTTCGCGCATTACGGGGTAAGCATCATAATTCTGACAGTCTGAGCCTGAGTAGCAGATCGGGAAATGATAAGAACCGATTTTCCACTGCTTGTCGCAGTTTTTAAGGTCGTTTATCATCCATTCGTTAACTTCTTCAGGACCGTTGACACCGATCACCATAAAGTGTGCATTACCGTAATCAAAAGTATAGTTTTCGGTTTTCCAGTTTTCGGGGCCGTTATCTGCATATGAACCCTTGAACTGTTTGCCGAAAAACTCAGCAGGTTCGGAATAATATCTGCCGATACCGTTTTTATAATCCCGGAAACCGCGGTTGTCGTGATTGCCGAGGGTCATCATAAAAGGAATGTGTTCAACAACTCCCGTAAGTCCGCTGAACGCGCCGTTCCACTGAACCTCGTGCTGACCGCAGTCGGTATTGTCGCCACCCGTAAGGATGAAGCGTGCATCAGGATGCTTTTTGAGCGTTTCTTTTAAAACGTTGTTAAAATATGAATAATCGGGGCAGTCGTGCGGCTCACCCTTCTGCTGGTCGGAAACACAGATAAACTTGAACTTTGTCAGGTTTTCAGGCTCTGTTTCAAAGTAAAATTCTTCACTTCTGTTTTCGTCATCACCGCAGGTGTAGAAATACTTTGTTCCCGGTTCAAGGCCTTTAAGCTTTGCCCAGAACATATTGCTGATATCGATATCGCTTTCGAAAACCTCTGTTTCAGCTTTACAACGGAGCCAATCCTGCGAATTTTCTTCACGGTAAAGAACGTATCCGTCTGCAACATCCGTGCAGGTACGCCACGTAACATTCATCGTGGTTTTTGCATCATCTGCAATGCTTATAAAAATATGGTCAGGTTGCTTCTGTGAACCTCTTATCGGCTTTTCTTTCATAAAACGTGCCTCCTATTTAAGAACAACCTTTGCAGGCTGTCTTTCCTCAGAATTACAGAAAATCTTTAATTTGTGTATTGCTCTTGAAGCTTCAATATAAGAAATGTCGCTTTTTGAATTGAGCTTTGAAAGCACTTTTTCGTAAATCTTGTCGCCTTTTTCAACATTTTCCTCGGTAACATAATTGTCAAACATTCTGCAAAGGATTTCACCCTGTTGCTGAAGTCCTGTCTGACCGCCGAGAGTTTTACAGTATCTGAAATATTTAAGAAGTGTTTCACCCTTGATTGTCTGGTCGCCCTTGGTGAGAATAAGCGTGTAATCATCCGCCCTGTATTCAATTCTTTCGGCTACCGTGTACTCAAGTCCACCCATTGCGTTTATCGCAAGAGCAAATGTATCCGCGTTTGATGCGATATATTTGTCGATTTTTATTTTCTCCGTTTTCTCAACAACGGAAACAAGCTCCTTTTCACCGCCCGAGGCAAGAGCCTTGATATAATCAGGATTGTCGGGAGCTAAGGGATGAACCTCGAAACACTGTTTGTTCATATTCGCATCGACCATCGCAAGGAAATAAATTTCACTTATCTCCCTGTCTGTGCAGTAGAGAAGAATTCTCATCCTGCCGTTAAGCGACTCATCAATTTCAACAAGCTGATTGTCCGTTGTTTCCTGCTCTGCCGTCGTCGGATGCGGAGAAAACAAATCGCTCAACAAAGAATTGTTGTTTTTCAGGATTACGGCAACTGAAACCGAACCGATCAGCACAGCGCAGATGAGAAAAAATATAACGAATTTCATTATACCGTTTCTCTTATCCTGTTTTGAAGTTTTGAATTTATGTTTTTTTGACATTTTATCACATTCTTCTTAAAATTACTGTTGATTTCGCGCCCACGTCAACAAGTGTTCCGCGGACGTAGCTGTTGCCGAGCAGGTCTTCGGCATCGCTCCATTCGTCCCTTACGTAGTAGGTTATAGGATGCGGATTGCTGTTTGAGATAACAAGCAAAGCATTGTCATCGGTTCTTCTTGAATAAGCAACACAGCCTGCAACGGCAGAGAGCATTTCAAGCCTTCCGTCAACAAAGCATTTGTTGTTACGTCGGATTTCTCCGAGCTTTTTATACCAGTGGGTTAAATCTTGATTTTCATTTCCCCACGGGTAACAGCAACGGTTGAACGGGTCTTTGTAGCCCTGCATTCCTGCTTCGTCACCGTAATAAATACTCGGTACACCGGGCAAAGTGAACTGCAAAGCCGTTGCCATTTTCATAAGATGCACACCATAGTGGTAATCTTTTTCGCTAAGCGAATGAGTGCTTTGCCAGAATCTGTCGCGGTATTCACAGCTTTCGCCTGCGAGTGCCGTAATCGCTCTCATTGTATCGTGCGTCGAGATGTGATTCATAAGCACATCAAGCACCTGCTTGGGGTAATTTTCCGTAATGGTCATAACTCTTGAACAGAAAAGCTCAGCAATACCCATACGCACAAAGTCAATTACCGCACCTGCAAAAGGATAATTCATAACGCTGTCAAGCTGGTCACCCGTAAGGTAACGTCTGCGCTGACCGTAGCTGAATTTATTGGAAGCATCTTCCCAGACCTCACCCATAACGAGCGCATCGGGATTTTCCGCCTTGACTGCCTTTCTGAAGCTGTCAAGGAAAACGTCGGGCAGTTCATCGGCAACGTCGAGTCGCCAGCCTGACGCACCAAGCCTCAGCCACTTTCTTGCGATGCCGTTTTCGCCTGTTATATATTCAATGAAATCAGGGTTTTCTTCAATAACCTCGGGAAGAAGCTTTATTCCCCACCAACTGAGATAATCATCGGGCCAGTTTTTGAATTTATACCAACCGTAGTATTCTGACTCCTTCGACTGATATGCACCGATGGTATCGTATCTTCCGTACTGATTGAAATATTTACTGTCACATCCGGTGTGGCTGAAAACACCGTCAAGGATAATTTTTATCCCTTTTTCCTCCGCTTTTTTACAAAGGTTTTCAAAATCTTCCTGTGTGCCGAGAAGCGAATCAATCTTCGTGTAATCTCCCGTATCGTAACGATGATTGCTGTGTGCCTCAAAAATCGGATTAAGATAAATACAGCTTACACCAAGACTTTGAAGGTAACCGAGCTTTTCACAGATTCCCTTGAGGTCACCGCCGAAATAATCGTTATTAAGCACCTTACCGTTCTTGTCGGGTCGCCAACAAGGCTCACCGTCACGGTCATCGCGCATAACACGGTCGTCGGGTACATTCGTCTTTGCTTCGCCCGAAAAAGCAAATCTGTCGGGAAAAATTTGATAAATTATTCCACCCTTAAGCCATTCGGGAGTTTTAAAACTTTTGTCGTAAACCGTGAGTTGCCACGAAATACCGCTTTCGCGGATTTTTCCGATTCCGTCACCGAAATTAAAAACTCTGCTCGTTCCCCACGGAGTGTCATATTCAAATCTGTATTCATAAAGTCCGCTTTCTTCCGTGCTGAAGCTGACTTTCCACCATTCCTCAAAATCACCTTGCATACAGTCCCATTGCATTTCAAAAAAGCGCTCGTAAGCGTCGGTGTCTTTTTTTACAACAAGTCTTGCGTGATGACAGCAAAAATCACGGGGCAAAACAATCCTGAAAACAACGGTCTGACCCGTTTCGATTGCCCCGTAAATACTTTTGTGATATTCAAATCTTGAATTATAGGGAATATACATTAAAAACTACTCTTTCATCTCGTTATTTTGCTTTTCGTCAACCTCGTCAGCAGGGATTGTTACCTGATTTTCAAAATAACTTTCTGCTGGGTTGGTTGTTGACTCGGTTGTTATTTCCTCTTCCTCGTACGGAGCTTTGGAAATTTCAAGCAAAGCATCGGTAATAATGAAGCTTGCAAACGCGATAAAAACAAAGATAAGAGCAATTACGATAAAGCTGATTAACGGTTGCCACCTTGCCCTTTTATCTGTACTGATGAAATACTTTTTATTGTCGCTGTAAGTTTTTCGGAATTCCGTGTAGCTTCTGCGACGCTTATTGTAATTGTTGTTTTCCATTTTATCACCTTGTCTGCCATTATTTGATGGTTGAATACACAGAAACACGGACATATACTTTATATGTACAACTAACCTGAGGGGGATTTTTTGTGGATATTCAGCCAATCGGCAGTAATAAATTTTTGGTCGGACTGAACCGCGAGGATTTGCGGCAGCTTGACATTACATACGACACCATGGACTATTCAAACATAGAAACACGGCGCGTGATATGGACAATTCTTGACTGTGTAAGAAAAAATACCGGGCGCGATATCGACCCTTCGGGTAATCTTCTGATTGAAGCATCGCCCGACGGCTCGGACGGTTGTATCCTTATGTTTACCGTTCCCGTTTCACGTGCAGATATCGGCACAGTTATTTCAAAAAGCAATTCTGTGCAGATTTTTGAATTTAAAAATTCAGACAATCTTCTTGATGCTCTGTCCGCTGTCGGTGCTGACAGCGTCAACGGCAGAATTTTTACCGACGGAAGAAAATTCCGTGCGGAAATACCTGCGGAAAAAGCTGCAATTTACCGCCATATTATTGAAGAATTCGGTATTTTTATCGGTAACGATAATCTGACCGTTACCGCAACTCACGAGCATTGGAAAGAGGTGTGCAAATCAACCTCTTAAAGCTTCAATCATAGCTGACGGATCTTCTGCACCGAAAACGGCACTTCCTGCAACAAGCACGTTTGCGCCTGCTTCAATCGCAACGGGTGCTGTTTCAAGGGAAATTCCGCCGTCAACCTGAATATCAAGGTTGAGTCCTCTTTTTTCTGCCTCGGCACGCAGAGCAGAAACCTTCTGCATCATATCTGCCATAAACTTCTGACCGCCGAAGCCGGGCTCAACCGTCATAATAAGAATCATAGAGAGCTTGTCAAGATAAGGATATACTTCTTCAATCGCAGTTGCCGGTTTAACCGTCAGACCTGCCTTGCAACCAAGAGAAAGGATTTTTTCAATCGTTTCGTCAATCGGTGAATCGCTCTCAACGTGGAAATTGATTATATCCGCGCCTGCTTTTGCAAAGTCCTCTGCGTACTTAAGAGGGTCGCTTATCATAAGATGACAGTCAAATACCTTATCGGTGTTCTTTCTGAAGCACTTGATTACAGGCGCTCCGAAGGTGATGTTCGGAACAAAATGTCCGTCCATCACATCAATATGGATATAATCAGCTCCGCAAGCGTCCATACGGGCAACCTCTTCGCCGATTTTTGAAAAATCACAGGATAAAATTGACGGTGCAATCTTAATCATAAAGTCACAGCCTCTCTTTAAATATATGCATACTTTGATTACCAACAACACATAAGTCTGAAATACCACATATCACGCACATTCGTGCAGTTTTCTCTTTGCTATACGCGCGTATACCTGCATCGAAAAGCTGCCCGACTGTACGCAATCTGTTGCATTTCAGATGCGAAGCAGTTTTGAAAGAGAAGATTTTTGTCTCGGCAAGGCAAAAATCTGCAGTAATACGAGGCTATTTCAAAGATTTTTAACGAAGCCGAGGCAGAAATATTCCTTCCAAAACCTTATGGCTTGTTGGTAATCAAAGTATAAATATAATATCAATTTTTTTGCTTCAGGTCAAGGTTATGATGCAACTTCCGTGTGTTTTATTTGTCGTTTTCTGCAAATCCCGAAAGAAATCTGTCTATGGGAAAATTTGACTTTATTTTTCAAAAAAGGTATAATGTTTTTATATCAAAATCGGGAGGTATATTTTATGAAAAAATTTCTTGCCGTATCACTTTGCGCAATCATTCTCGTTTCCGCCTCAGGCGTTTCTGTTCTTGCAGGAAATTACACATTTGTAACTGTTGATAAGGATTCCGGCAATGTTTCTTTTGATGCTGACTTTGCCGAAATCGGTGTACCTATTAAGGCTGAAGTGCCCGGCGCAGAAGGAAGAAAGCTCATCTACCGTTGGTACATCGACGGAATAAGAATTGAAAATGACGGAGATACATACACGCCCATTGAAAGCGATATGCAGTCGATCATAAGCGTTGAAGTTTTTGACGTTAAAGGTAATGCAGTCGGCTCAACAAATATGTTTATGAGTAAGCTTCCTGTTATATATATTGAAACAGAAGGCAGACAGGAAGTCGCTTCCAAAGAAGAGTACATAGATGCCGATATAAAAATTCAGGGCAACACAGAGTACAATTCCGACAAAGTCCTTTATGACGGCAAAACCCAAATCCGCGGACGAGGAAATTCAACATGGTATGCACTGAAAAAACCGTACCGCCTCAAGCTCGATTCAAAGGCAGACCTTTTCGGAATGGGCAAAAACAAACACTGGGTGCTTCTTTCAAATCCGTTTGATACAAGCCTTTTAAGAAACCAACTTTCATATAACCTTGCGGATGATATGGGATTGGAATATCAGAAATCTGTATGGGTTGATCTTGTGTTCAACGGAACTCCTGTCGGTAACTATCAGCTTTGCGAGCATATACGAGTTGACGACAACCGTGTCGATATCACCAACTGGGAAGACCTTGCAGAGGACGCGGCAAAAGCAATTTACGATGCCAACAAAGCAACAATGTCCAAAGAACAGCGTGATGAGCTTATCGATATCATGGCTGAGGATATGAGTTGGACTACAAGCGATGCTGTTGAATACAACGGTGTGGCATATACTGTTTCCGATTACATTGATGTTCCTGATATAAACGGCGGATATCTTCTTGAGATTGTCCGTAAAGTTGAAGAGTATACCTTTAAAACCAAAAACGGTGCTTATGTTTGCGTTGATACACCCGAAGTTCTGAGTGAAGATATGCTGAACTCCATTCAGGGTTATTATCAGGCATTTGAGGACGCTTTATTCGCGGAAGATTTCTGCACTACATACAACGGTGAAACAATGAGATATACTGATTTCATCGATATTGAATCTTTCACTAAGGGATTGCTTGTCAACGAATTGTTTGAAAACTATGACTTCGGCCGAACAAGTACCTGGCTCAGCAAGGAAGTTGACGGAAAACTTGTTTACGGTCCTGTCTGGGATATGGATAACACCCTCACATCAACATCTTTTTTCAGATGGACCTCCCTTAATATCTCTTGGCTTAAAAGACTTCTTTCAGACCCCGTTTTCCTTCAGGAGTTAAGAAAAACCTACTTTGATTACAGATACACAGCAATCAATGACCTCGTCAAAGACGGTGGCGACATTGATTCAGCAATAGAGTTGCTTTCAAGTTCCGCCAAGCACAACGATTATCTTTGGTTTAACGATATTACTGCAGCTGAAAATGCGCTTGATTTAAAACTCAGATTGCAGGATAAAATCAATTGGTTTGATTCAGTCCTCATGGATATTCCGTCAGCGTACACTTCAATGGTCAGCATTCCGAATAAGGAGTTCGTAAACTCCGACAAGCTTTCACTCGCTTTTGATAAGGAAGAAAATTCACTTAATATTGATTTTAAGGGCAACCCTCCCTCGCTTGTGAAGGTTTTTGCCGATGGTAAATTCTGTAACGAATTCGCTCCGACGGATAGTTTTTCTGAGATTATTCTTCCGAAAATTTCAGAAGGTGCCGTTATAACAGCTGTGTGCTATGACGGAAACGGTAAACTTCTTTACGGTTCATATTGTCTGACAGAAACAGAAATAACCGGTCTTTCCGTTTCACCCGAAAATCTAAAAACGAAATACAATGCAGGCGAAACACTCGACCTTGAAAACATCGAACTGACCGCAAAATACAGCGACGGTACATTAAAAACAGTTAAACCCCAGCTTGCATATACTTACGTTAAAGATTCTATCGGCTGCCAGTTTTTCTCCTACGGTAAAGTAACTGAAGAAATCGGAAAAACATTTGTCGTTCTTCGATATGATAACGCTTCATCAGAATTTGAAATTCAGATAAATCCGAGAGAAAATCATAAAGACGTTATCAATATGATAAGAATGTTGCCGAAAGAAAACTCGGGCAACCGTTTTATCCAGGAGATTTTTGAAGCACAGGTTGCTTATGACGCTTTAAGCGACAAGGCAAAAGCAAAGGTTACAAACTACAATAAACTTTCCTCTCTTATTGCAGGACTTGCGGATACAGAGAACGAAACAACAGGTGTTGTTGCCTGCGCAGCAGATGGTGTATTCAGAACAAATGCCAGAAGCAGCCTTATTGTTGTTTCAAACGGTAACCCGAGCAAGCTTACATTTGCCGGCACCAACGGAACAACAACTTATACAGAAACGTCTCCTGCTTACCTTTATAAAAAGACGGTCGGCAATTATACGGTTTCTACAATCAAACATCTCTTTCCCGATGATGAAAACTACAGTTTCCAGATTACCCCCGTCTATGGTGATTTACACAAAACCGAGGCATTCAAAATTAACGTTTCAGGCATCAAATATGAAATGAAGGCTCTCGACAGCGTTCGTTATGTTGATTGGATTAACGAAGGTGATGTCTACAAAATAAGAGTGTTTAAAGATTCAGATGTTAAAACCTTCGCGCTTTATGAAGACGGTGTTGCCGTAAAATTCAGAATTAAAGACAACGGTTCAACTGCGATTATTATGCCTGAATTTAAAACCCCGGGTAAACACACTCTGCTTCTCCGATATTCTTACGGCAACAGCAGCCTTGATTACGGCAATATTGAGGTTTTTGTACGCGAATATACTGAAGAAACAAACCGCATTTTTGATATTGATTATCCGGAAGGAAGCTATAAAGAGACCGTAAATGTTGATATCACAACTTCTTCTGATGTAGAAAAGCTCGAACTTGTCTGTGGTGAAACAAAGGTTGAGATGACACCGACAACAGCAGAAAATTTCAAAATTTGGGCAGCAGATATCGACATCACAGGCAATAAGAAATATACACTTTATCTCAATTCGCAGGAGACCCAGACAGTTATTGCTCCGAAGCTCCTTGACCCGTTTGAGCTTGACGGCACAAAGATTGTAAAATTCCTTGCCGACACAGAAACAGCAGAGATTCCCGAAAATATAACAGACATTGCAGACGATGCTTTCGACGGATTTGCGGGTAAAATCATCTGCTATCCCGGTTCTGTTGCAGAAGAATTTGCAAAAGAAAAGGAAATTGATTATGAAACCTTTGAAATCAAAGCAAATGTTTCTGAAATCAGAATAGACAGCGGAGAAAGCTTTGAAATTGAGCTCAAGGCAACGCCTTATTGGCCGAAGGATTTCAATCTTAATTACGACTTTGACGAAAGCATAGTCAGCTTTGACGGAAAAACCGTTACGGCACTTAATCCCGGATATACAAGGCTCAACCTGTATAGTGATAATAAGCTCTTCAACGAAACAATTTATATTTATGTCGGAGGCGGTCCGCGTTTGGCTGACATTAATGCAGACGGAAAAATTAACTCCATAGATGCATTAAGTGTTCTTCAGCACAGTGTAGAAAAAATCATACTTACAGGTGAGGCTCTCGCTTCAGCTGACGTCAACGGTGACGGTAAGGTCAACTCCGTAGATGCTCTTGTAATTCTCCAGATTTCAACAGAAAAGAAATCAATCTGGGACTTGATTTAACTCAAAAGCACAGTGTATCAAAACAGGCACACTGTGCTTTTTTATGCGCTCTGAAAATTATTCATCATAAATATATTTATTAGACATCGTGTTGACTTTTTGTAAGGTTTTGTGGTAAAATGAGCCTACAAATTCTTGGAGGGATGTAAAATGCCTGTAAAATCGCTTGACAGACGAGCAAAAATGACACGCGAGCTTCTTAAACAAAGCCTTATTGAACTTATGAAGGACAGACCGATTCACGAGATAAGCATTAAGAAAATCTGTGAAACTGCAGATATCAACCGTAGCACATTTTATCATCATTATGATTCTCAGTATGAGCTTTTTAATGATATTCTCAACGATATCGGCAATGAAATCGCTCAGATTGTTGCCAAGCATCAGACAAGTATTGTTTGGTTGGAAGAGATTCTCTGCGATGCGCTGACTTATGTTGACTCTCACAGGGATACCGTCCTTGTCATTCTTGGCGATAACAGCGGATTCAGCGTCGGTGAAAGCTTTGCATCTCTTATTGACCGTTTCATTGATACATCCTCAGAGCAGTCAACTGAATCTTTAAAATACTGCATACAGTTTGCAGCTGCAGGAATGACAACCGTCGTATGGAACTGGCTCAACGCTCAGAATCGTATGTCAGCACAAGACCTTGCTCATATGATGACAAGGCTTCTTAAACCCAGTATCGGCAAATTCACCCTCTTCCCGTTACAGTGACAATAAAGCTGAAAGTAGCTGTAAAAAAGTGCAGACCGCATAACAACGAAATAAATAAGGAGTTTCTTCAGAGAGCTAAAGCTCCGAAGAAACCCCTGAAATTATATAAGACTGAAAAGGAGCTGTAAAAACTTCGTTTTTTACAACTCCTTTTTGGTTAGTTTTTTTACTTGTTTTTGGCTCTTAATTCAAGTGCTTTTTCATGGACTTCTTCTTTTGTCTTTCCTGTAAGCTTATAGAAGAAGAACGGAACGCCTGCAAGGAACATCATAATACCGTGAACGATTGTGTAGAAGAAAAGCAGAAGGATTTTTGATTTCAATGACTGTTCAGGATTTGGAATTGCATCGGTAGGCTGGATGTACTGAATGATTGAATCCGCACCGTAAAGAACCTGCGGTGCAAGTGCACTTGCGATTGTACCGCTGACAAGGGTTCCGATAGAAATAACAAACGGAAGCGATGCATCAAGACGTTTGCCTGTTTTAACCTCCATATCCTCAAGCACGTCAGCCTGGAACATTGACGGCAGAAGGTTTGAAGCACCGAACTGCAAGCCTATCAGGAAGAGGAAAACTATGAAAACAATCTGCAGAACAGGTTTCGGATTTGTGAAGTAAATATAGCCGACACCGAAAGCTGCTGTGTTTGCGATGATTGAATAAATACCGCTTGCGATATAAAGAACCTTTGAATTAAACTTCTTGAGAAGGAAGTTGATTACAAGCATACCGACAGCCGTACCGATACCGGTCGGAAGCCCGAAAAGAAGGAACTTTGATGTTGAGCCGAGAAGTGCTGCAGCAAGGAACGGTCCCATATATGTTGCAAGGTTTCTGAAGCTTTTAAGGAATTCTGATACGATAATAACCCATGCATATTTGTTTTTGAGAACATCGCCGAAACCAACAAGCGGATTTTTCTTTTCAGCTGTGTAGGGCACTCTTTCTTTTACTGCACCCATACCGAGAAGAACTGTTATAATACCGACAACGCCACAAAGACCTGCTCCGATTATGTACTGTAAGCCTTCATTATCCTTCCAGATAAGACCGATGACAAGCACAATTACAAGAGGCGCAGAGTTTCCGACTGCAGAAGAAATACTTCTGAAAGAAAGAACATTGTCGCGCTCTTTCATATCGGGTGTCATAACGTTTGCAACCATGTTGATTGAGCCGCCGAAGTTACACATAACGCCCCAGAGTACCGCAATCGTGATGACATAAATCATAAGAGCAGTACCTGCAAGCATCGGCGGTGTCCAGAACGAAAGTATAAGCAATGCACCCATCGGCACAGCAACAAGCATAACAAGCGGTCTGAATTTTCCGCCCTTTCCCGGTTTTCTTGTGTCAATATACATAACTACAAAGAAATTGAGAATAAAGCCGATAATACCTGTGAGTGTGTTGAATGTTGTTGCCTGGTCGTCAGTAAGCTGTAAAACATTAACGAGGTAAGCGTTTCTGTATGAACCTATCATACCGGTCATATTGGTGTAGAAGAAAACACCTATAAGATAAAATATCATTTCTTTCATCTTAACGTGTTTAACGCTCTGATTTTCAACGGTCTTTGTTGCCATAACCTCTCTCCTTTTTAAATGTTATACAAAATTATATCATTTTCAGGCAATCATATTCAAGCTGTATTTTCTATAAAAAAACAATACCTTTTTAGTTACTTTGCTAAATAAAACTGCCGTCCTCCGAAAGAAGACGGCAGTTGAATTATTATATCTTTGAAATAACCTTTTTGTGAAGATAGATGTAGCAGATTATCGAAACCGTAAGCGATGTCAGTTCCGCAACAGGATATGCAAACCAAACCAAATCGGGGTTTCCGACTTTCTGACCGTAAAGTGCGAGGAAAAAAGCGACGGGAGTAAGCACAAAAAGCTGACGGATAAGCGAAACTATCATTGAGAAAAAGCTCTTTCCGAGTGCCTGGAATGCCGCTCCGAGTGCAATACAGATACCTGCAAGAATGAAGCTTGAGCCGATTATTCTCAGCGCAGGAATACCGATTTCAAGCATCGCCTCGGATGCACTGAAAAAGCCGAGAAGCTTGTCGGGAATTGCTAAAAACAGTATTGCACCCGACACGCTGAAAATTTCAGCATAAATCGCCGCCAGTTTGATTGTCTTCAGCATTCTGTCCTTCTGCTTTGCACCGTAGTTGTATGCAATAATCGGAATAACACCGTTGTTAAGACCGAAAATCGGCATACAGATAAAGCTGTTAAGCTTGAAGAACGCACCGAAAACCGTTGCCGCAGTTTCCTTACCCGGAGTGTAAAGAATGAGGATTTTGTTCATACAGTAGGTCATAACCGAACCGATTGCAACCATAATGATTGACGGAACACCGATTTTGTAAATCTGACCGATGAGCTTAGCATCGGGGCGGAACTTCTTGAAGCTGACCTGAATTTCGGGATTTTTCTTTGCGTTGAGTATAATGGCAATTACAGCCGCAATAATCTGTCCCGAAACAGTTGCGATTGCCGCACCGGTTACACCCATTCCGAGTCCGAATCCAAGGAAAGATTCTTCAGAGCTGAAAATAAATATCGGATCAAGGATGATGTTTATTATCGCGCCGACACCCTGAGTACACATTGTAAGTGCGGTTCTGCCCGTCGACTGAAGAAGTCGTTCGAATGTGATTTCAAGATAAATACCGAGCGAAGCACAACTGCACACACGAAGATAATCTGTACCAAACTTAATAATTTCTTCAACAGCTGTCTGTGAACGCATAAAGGGTTCTGCACCAAACAGACCGAACAGAACAAATACCATTGAACTTAAAACAGCAAGGACGATACCGTTTTCTGCAAGCTTGTTTGCTTTTTCAAAATTTCTTTCACCGAGTGAACGCGACAAAAGCGCGTTTATACCGACGCCTGTACCCGTTGCAACAGCAATCATAAGATTCTGTGCAGGGAAGCAAAGTGAAACTGCGGTAAGCGCCTGCTCGCTTATCATTCCTACAAAAACCGAATCGACGATGTTGTATAAAGCCTGAACAAGCATTGAAATCATCATCGGCAAGGACATATTGATAATTAATTTGTTTACGGGCATAACGCCCATTTTATTTTCCGCCACGTTTTTTCTCCTTTATACAAAAATACTGTTCAGTATTATAACACAATATATAATTTTGGGAATAACAAACTTTTGCTTTATTCGACAGTGTTTTTTGTATAAAGTTATACAATAATATATTTTCAGACTAAATTAAGGCAAAATTAGACAGTTTTTTCGCAAATTCAGCTCGTTTATTCTATCAATTAAAAGTTGAAAAAGACTATCTGATATAGTATAATTTCTTAGAATGGTATAATACCATAAATAGGATTTAGTCACAGCTTTCAACTTTGCTTAAATCCAAAGAAAGTCAGGTGATTTTTATGAAAACTGTTTACGCTGATAACGCTGCTACAACAGCTCTCTGCCCCGAGGCTCTTGAGGTTATGGTAGAATGTCTTAAGGACAACTACGGTAACGCATCAAGTATGCACCATTCAGGACAGGCTGCTGCTGACGTTGTTTTTCAGGCAAGACAGGATATTGCAGATTGCATCGGTGCTGATGTAAACGAGATTTATTTCACATCAGGCGGAACAGAGTCCGACAACTGGGCAATCACAAACGCTGCACGTCTTGGTGCAAAAAAAGGCAAAAACCACATCATTTCAACTTCATTTGAACACCACGCTGTTCTTCACACATTGATGAAGCTTGAAAAAGAAGGTTTCGAAGTAACATATCTCGACGTGCACGAGGACGGTTACGTGCGTATTGACGAGTTGAAAAAGGCTATCAAGGACGAAACCTGCCTTGTTACAATTATGTACGCTAACAACGAAATCGGCACGGTACAGCCCGTTGAAGAAATCGGCGCAATCTGTAAGGAAAAAGGAATTTATTTCCACACAGACGCTGTTCAGGCTGTCGGTCATCTTCCGATTAACGTTAAAGAGCAGAACATTGATATGCTTTCCTTCTCTGCTCATAAGTTCCACGGGCCTAAAGGTATCGGCGCACTTTACTGCCGCAAAGGCATTCCTCTCATCGGCTTTATGCAGGGCGGTGCTCAGGAAAGAAACAAGCGTCCCGGAACAACCAACACTCCCGCAATCGCCGCAACAGCTGCAGCACTTAAAAAGAGTTGCGAGGAAATGGATAAAAATATCGCTTATGTAAGCGCACTCCGCGACAAGCTCATTGACGAAATCGTTAAAATCATTCCGAGAACAAGAGTTAACGGCGGACGCTCTCCCCGTCTCCCGGGTAATGTAAGCTTCTGCTTCGAGGGTATCGAGGGTGAATCACTCCTTCTCTATCTTGACCTTAAAGGAATCTGCGGTTCATCGGGCTCAGCCTGTACTTCAGGCTCACTTGACCCGAGTCACGTTCTTCTTGCACTCGGTCTTCCTCACGAAATCGCTCACGGTTCACTCCGTCTTTCATTGAGCGAATACAACACAGAAGACGAAATTGATTATATAATCGAACAGCTTCCTCTCGTGGTGAACAGACTTCGTGATATGTCACCCGTTTGGGAAAAGATTATGAAAGGAGAAAATTAACCATGGCATACAGCGCAAAGGTTATGGACCATTTTGAAAATCCGCGCAACCTCGGCAAAATGGACGATGCAGACGGCATCGGCGAGGTTGGTAACGCAAAGTGCGGAGATATTATGAAAATTTACCTCAAGATTGAGGACGGAATTATTGCAGACGTTAAGTTTAACACATTCGGCTGTGCTTCTGCTATCGCAACAAGCTCAATGGCTACAGAGATGATTAAAGGACAGAAGATTGAGGATGCTCTTCAACTGAGCAACAAGGCAGTTGTTGAGGCTCTTGACGGTCTTCCGCCGGCAAAGATTCACTGTTCTGTTCTTGCAGAGCAGGCTGTAAAGGCAGCACTTGCTGACTACTACACAAAGAACGGTATTGAATTTGATCCTTCACTTCTCAGCGGTTGCGGCGGACATTGTGATGACTGCGAATCCTGCGGACACTGAGGTTAAAAGTATGAAAAAGGCTATGATTGCCATGAGTGGCGGAGTTGACAGCTCCGTCGCTGCTTTTATAATCACTCAGCAAGGCTACGAAACAGCAGGTGCAACGATGAAGCTCCACTCTGACGACACAGAGGCACAGAAAGAAGCTTCGTGCTGTTCAAGCGAAGACATTGAAATAGCAAGAAGCGTTGCCGAAAAGCTCGGAATGCCTTACTTTGTTTTCAATTATTCCGACGGTTTCAAAGAACACGTAATTTCACGTTTTGTCAACGCTTACCGTAACGCGAGAACACCGAATCCGTGTATTGACTGCAACCGTTATATCAAGTTTGCAGAGCTTGTCAAAAAAGCAAACGAACTCGGCTACGATTACGTTGTCACGGGACATTATGCAATCGTTGAGTTCGACGAAGAAAAGAACCGTTACCTTCTCAAAAAGGCAGCGGACGAAACGAAAGACCAAAGCTATGTGCTCTATTCTCTCACACAAGAGCAGTTGAGTCATATCCTCTTCCCTCTCGGCTCAATGAGCAAGGATGAGGCAAGAAAAGTTGCCGAAGAACAGGGATTTATAAACTTCGACAAGCCCGATAGTCAGGACATCTGTTTTGTGCCTGACGGTGATTATGCAAAGTTTATTGAGGATTGGTGCGGCTTCAAGTTTGAAAACGGAAATTTCGTTGACCTTGAAGGTAATGTGATTGCTCAGCACAAGGGAATTATCAACTACACAATCGGTCAGCGCAAAGGACTGGGAATTGCAGCTAAGGCTCCCTACTACGTTGTAGGAAAAAACCTTGACACAAACGAGGTTGTGCTCGGTTCAAACGATGACCTTTTCTCCTGCGAACTTACTGCGACGGACGTCAACTTTATTTCAATTGAAAAGCTGACAGAGCCGATGAGAGTAAAAGCGAAAGTAAGATACAAACAAAAAGAAACCGACGCGACGATTTCACCACTTGAAAATGGCGATGTCAGCGTAGTCTTCGACGAGCCTCAGCGAGCAATCGCTTCAGGACAGGCTGTCGTTTTCTACGACGGTGACATAGTTGTCGGTGGCGGCACGATAGTATAAAATAACCTCCTGTGGCGATTCAATCGCTGCAGGAGGTTTTTGCTAAACAGAAACCGTAACACAAATTCGGGTTTATCGGGTTCATTTATTTCGCACAATCTTACTCTGTGTGCGTAGGGACGGGCCTCCCGGACCATACGCAGATTCTGCTGGGTTAACGGACGGTCGAGGACGCCCGTCCCTACGTAGTTGACTAAAACAGGGTTCGTAGGGGCGCGCATTGCGCGTCCGTTGAATTACGCAGAAAATCTGCGGACGACCGATGGTCGCCCCTACGATGCGGATTGAATATTCACCTCGACAAACCCGAATTTGTTTTGTTCATCTGTATCCGCTTCATCAGTTTAAATTAACGAATTGTGACTTTTGTACAAAATAAAACTAAAATATTAGTTATGTCTGCAACTTTTTTAGCTTTTTGGCACAAAAAATCTATGAATATATTTGACTTTTATAATTAGTTTTGTTACAATAAAACAGCAAATATGCTTCGTGTAAGTTTAATATGCACACTAAAGCACAAGGAGGAATTACTTTGACAGATGCAAAAACATTAGCATATATAAATATGTATGCTATACTCGGCACACTTGAAAATTTGTGCGAGCTTGACCCCAAGGCAAGTGCTCTCCTCGCTGAACGTAAGCCTATTTCTATCGGCTTCGAGGTTAAGGACGGCCCTTCTGCTACTCTTACTTTCAAAAACGGCAAGTGCCGTATGGAGCAGGGTATCAGCGATTGCGATATCAAACTCCCCTTCTCATCATGCGAAAAGTTCAACGGCATGATCGACGGTACTGTTACACCTATCCCCTCAAAGGGATTTATTCACATCAAGTTCCTTCTGGATACTTTCACAAAGTTGACAGATATCCTCACAGCTTACCTTCGTCCGAGCGAAGAGGATCTTCAGGATGAGGAGTTCTTCAGAATCAGCACATCTCTCCTCTTCTATACAATTTCTGTTGCGATCTCACAGATCGGTAACCACGACGATATCGGTAAGTTCTCTGCTGACCACATCGTTGACGGTGACATCAAGATGTCTATCAAGGGCGGCCCGGCTTCAACAGTACGTGCTAAGAACGGCCACCTTATTACAATCAAGCAGGCTCCCGAAGAGCCGCGTGCAATTATGGAATTCGGCAGCATGAAGCTTGCTCACGATCTCTTTGACGGCAAAGTTAACGCTGTTGCTCAGATTGGTGAAGGCACAATTGCTATGCACGGTATGATCAATATGATCGATAACCTCAACCGTATTCTTGACAGAGTTGCACTTTATCTTGCATAAGGGAGGAAATTAACTATGGCTAACATCAAAATTAATCAGTACGACAAAAGCCGTGAGCTTTTCCAGCGTGCTACCAAAGTAATCCCTTCAGGTGTTTACGGTCACCTCGGCCCTGCTGAAGGTAACTTTATTCCCGTAAGTGCTTGGCCTTTCTTCTCAGAGAAGGCAAAGGGTGCATATTTCTGGGACGTTGACGGAAACAAGTTTATCGACTATATGTGTGCATATGGTCCCAACATCCTCGGTTACAATGACCCCGACGTTGACAAGGCTGCTATGGAGCAGGCTAAACTCGGTAACTGCACAACATCACCTTCTTACAAGATGGTTGAGCTTGCTGAATTGATGGTTGACACTGTTAAGACAGCTGACTGGGCATTCTTCGCAAAGAACGGTAACGATACAACACAGCTTGCTATCATGGCTGCACGTAACGCTACACACAGAAAGAAGATCATCTTCGTTAACGGCTTCTATCACGGTGTTTCTGCTGTTGTTCAGAAGATCGACTATCCGGGCGTTCTTCCCGAAGATGTTGCAAACAACCTTTATGTTGATTGGAACGACTTTGAAGCTCTTGAGAAGCTCGTTGCAGAGAATGAAGGCGAAATCGCTGCTTTCATTTCAACACCCTACCTTCACGGTAACTACTTTGACAATATAACTCCTGCTGATGGATACTGGCAGAAGGTTCGTAAGCTCTGTACAGAGAAGGGCATCGTTCTTATCGTGGACGACGTTCGTTGCGGCTTCCGTCTTGACCTTGCAGGTTCCGACGCATACTACGGCTTTGAAGCTGACCTTATCTGCTTCTGTAAGGCTATCGCTAACGGTTGGAACATCTCCTGCCTCTGCGGTAAGGAATTCCTCAAAGATGCTGTTTCAGGTATGTCTTACACGGGTTCTTACTGGATGAGTGCTGTTCCGTTCGCAGCAGCTATTGCAAACATCAACAAAATGAAGGATCTCAACCTTCCGGCTGTTCTTAAGGAAAAGAGCGTTAAGCTTCTTGACGGCCTTAAGGCTGCAGGTGCAAACAACGGCTTTGACCTTGTTTGCTCAGGTGAACCCGCACTCTTCTACATGCGTATAGCTAACGATAACTCAATGATGCTTCATCAGGAATGGATTGCTGAATGTGTTAAGAGAGGCATCTTCTTCTCCAGCCATCATAACCACTTCATGAACTATGCAGTATCCGATGCTGACATCAAGCACACAATCGAAGTTGCTGACGAAGCATTCAAGGTTGTTAAGAAGGCTCATCCCGAAGCATTTTAATTAAAAACGGCTATATTGATTAAACAATCATTATATAAATAAATTTTAGGAGGAAGCACCTATGGCATTAACCAAGAAGGAATGGTTAGCTCTTGAAAAGAAAGCTCACGAGCTCCGCAGACTTTGCCTTGATACAACTTTCTGGGCAGGCAGCGGCCACATCGGCGGCGGTATGAGCGTTATGGACATGATGACCATTCTCTATCACAAGTATCTCAACATTAAAGTTGACGACCCGAACTGGGAAGACAGAGACCGTTTCATCCTTTCAAAAGGACATTCAGGTATTGCTTATGCACCTGTTCTTGTTGATAAAGGTTTCAACGATCCCGAACAGCTTAAGACATTCAACCTTACAAACTCAAAGATGGGTATCCACCTTGACTCAAATAAGGTTATCGGTGTTGACGCTTCAACAGGTTCTCTCGGCCACGGTCTTTCAATCGCTCTCGGTACAGCTCTTGCAGCTCGTGTACTCGGCAAGGATTACAAAACATACTGTATCCTCGGTGACGGTGAATGCGACGAAGGTTCAAACTGGGAAGCAGCTATGGCTATCAACGCTTTTAAGGCTACAAACGTTATTTCATTCGTTGACCGTAACAAGTGTATGATCGACGGCCGTACAGAAGACGTTATGCCTCTTGAACCCTTCTGCGACAAGTGGCGCGCATTCGGCTTTCACGTAATCGAAGTTGACGGTCACAACCTCAACGAGCTTTCAGAAGCTATTGATTACGCTCTCGGTGAGCCTGACGCACCTGTCATGATCGTTGCAAACACTGTTAAGGGTGAAGGTATTGACTTCATGGCTGATGACTATCATTGGCATTACGGCGCTATCGACGCTGAGAAATATGAGCTCGCTAAGAAGAGCCTTGACAACTATTATGAGAAGCGTAAAGCTCGTGCAGAAAAGGAGGGCATCTAATTATGGCAGGCGGACTTACATATACAGCTCTTGAATCCACTGAGCTTTCTACTGCTGAAATTTACGGCCAGACTCTCGTTGAGCTCGGTCGTGAGCATAAAGAAATCGTTGGTCTTACAGCTGACCTCGGCGGTTCAACAAAGATCGGCGTATTCGGCAAGGAATTCCCTGACCGTTTCTTCAACGTAGGTATTGCTGAGCAGAACATGTTCGGTATTGCTGCAGGTATGGCAAAGGCAGGTCTTGTTCCTTTCGTTTCAACATTCTCAATCTTCGCTGCTCTTCGTTCTGCTGATCAGATTCATACAGATATCTGCTATCAGAACGTAAACGCAAAGATTATTGCTACACATTCAGGTACATCTTTCGGCCAGGCAGGTTCAACTCACCACGCAATCTGCGATATGGCTGTTATCCGTTCAATGCCTAACATCACACTCATCTGCCCCGCAGACGGTGTTGAGACAGCTGAAGCTGTTCAGGCTGCTTACGAAAACTTCGGCCCGTACTACATCCGTATCAACCGCGGTTTCGACCGTGTTCTCTACGGTAAGGATTACGGCAAGGAGTACAAGTTTGAAGTCGGTAAGGCAATCGAAGTTAACCCCGGTACAGACATTACTGTTATCGCTTGCGGTTCTTGCGTATACCAGGCTTACCAGGCTGCTAAATTCCTTGAGAACGCAGACGGACTTAAGGTTCGCGTTCTTGATATGCATACAATCAAGCCTCTCGATAAGGAAGCTGTTCTTAAGGCTATCCAGGATACACGCCGTATCATCACAGTTGAAGACCACACAATCCTCGGCGGTCTCGGCTCTGCAGTTGCAGAAGTTATGGCTGAAGCAGGTAAGGGCTGTGCATTCACACGTCTTGGTCTTAACGACCAGTTCGCTCCTATCGGCCTTCACGAAGATATCATGTCAATGCTCGGTATTGACTGTAACGGTATTATCAATGCTGTTCGTGAAGCTATGAACAAGGACTTCGAAGAAGACGACGATTGGGACGACGAAGTATAATTGAAAGGGTGGTTTACAAATGGCAAACGAAGTTTTATTGACCAATAAAATCTTCCTCAATGCTGCTTTACCTCTCCTGAAGGTTATTGCAAACGACGTTCCGAGCCTTGCTAAAAAGTTCGAGAAGGTTCATTGTATTTATCAGGTAAGTGCTCTTGACCCCTCTGCTCCCGAAGGCAAGTATGCTACTCACTTCACAGTTAACAACGGTGAGTGGAAGGTATGCGCCGATAAGGTTGCAACAAACGCTCATATTGAGCTTGAGTTCAAGAGCATGGAAACAATGAACGCATTTTTCAAGGGTAAAATTGGCCCCTCTACTCTTCCGAAGATGAAGGGTGTTGTTAAAAAGCCTTTGGAGTTTGCAGCATTTATGATGGTTCTCCTCAAAATGTCCTCACTTCTTACAATCACAGAGGCTCCCGCAGATGAGGAAACTCAGAAGCTCGCAGTTAAGTGCTTCTTCTATCTTCTTTCATCAGGTATCAGCCAGCTCAACAAGCATGGACACGAAGGTGTTCAGGATTGGGCATCAAAGAGCCCTGACCGTGTTTATGCATGGGCAGTTGACGGTTATCCTGAAGTTTCTGCTTTCCTTCGCGTTAAGGCAGGTAAGACACGTTCAGGCCGCGGCACATACAAGAGAGCTATGCCGTTCTTCACAATGAGATTTGACTCTCTCCCGAGTGCATTGGGCATTCTTCTTTCAACAGACGATATGCTTGAATCCACAAAGAGAGGTAAGCTCATCATGGACGGTGCTCCTGAATTCGGTGCACAGATCGGTGATTTCATGATGCAGGTCGGCGATTACGCTAAATAAGATTAATTTAAAACGGTATCGGAGAAATCCGGTACCGTTTTGTCTTGCTATTTTATTCATATTTATGATATAATTTCTATATCAAATAAACGGAAGTGAAGAAATGAAGCATTACGAATCAATAATTATAGGTCATATCACACTTGACCACAATACAGACCACCTCGGCAATTCTGCTGACATTATCGGCGGTGCGGTTACGTATTCGTCTGCATCTGCATACGCACTCGGTCATAAGGTTGCAGCAGTGACAAAACTAAACGAAGCCGATGTTGACAGACTCAAGTCTCTTACTATTCCTGAGGAGGATATTTACTGTATCTACTCACCTTCTTCCTCAAATATGGATAATCAGTATTTCACTCCCGACAAAGAGCGAAGAAAGTGTATGTGTACAAGTGTCGGAACACCTTTCGGAATTGAAGATATACCGAAGGATATAAGCGCCGATATATACCATTTCGCGGGTCTTGTTTACGGTGACTTTTCAAGTGAAATGATTAAAGAAGCTTCAAAGCTCGGCAAGGTTGCCGTTGATGTGCAGGCATGTCTGCGCCACGTTAATACGGATGACCACACAATGTTTTTCGAGGATTGGGCAGACAAAAAAGAGGTTCTTCCCTACATCACATACCTCAAGACCGATGCGGCTGAGGCTGAAATTCTGACAGGACTTGAGAACAGATACGAGGCTGCTAAGCTTCTTCATTCCTGGGGTGCAAAGGAAGTTATTATCACTCACAATACCGAGGTAATCGTTTACGACGGTAAAGAATTTTATTCTGTCCCCATAAGAGCAAGAAATCTTTCAGGACGTACCGGCAGAGGCGACACAACATTTGCCGCTTATATGACAGAAAGACTTACACATTCAATAGAACACTCTTTGCTTTATGCGACAGCTACCGTTTCAATAAAAATGGAAACTCCCGGACCGTATAAGGGCACGAGAGCTGACATTGAAAACTATATTGATGAGTTTTACAGCGATATTAAATAGTTTCATAAAACAAGAATCCCGATTTAAGATTCGGGATTCTTTCTTTTATATACTCAGAACAGTTATGCTTACTGCCGCAAGGACTATACCGAGAATTGTCGGAAGCTGTGGCTTTTCTTTGAAGAAAACAAAGGAATAAACAGCCGCAAGAATCAACACACCGCCATTTTCAACGGTGAACAATACCGCTGTATTGACCATCGGAATAACGAGCACAAGGATATTGATTGCCAGTGCCGCACTTGCAAGACACAGCACTAACGGAAGAATTGCTTTTTTATTCATTTTAAAGGCTTTTAAGGTATCCTTTTTCTCTTTGAATGCAAGCTGAATAAATGCAATGACACCCATAATACCGTATGTAAGGATAATCATTTCGTTCTTCTGCGAAACATCGTAGTCCGACTGCATCTTAAGGAATGTGCCGTACATACCGTTGCAGATAAAGAGAATAGCGCAAAAAAGGTAATATGTCCACGGAGTTTTTTTGCGTTCCTCGTCCTTTTTCGTTTTGATTTCTTTCAGATTCATAAGAACGAAAGAAACAAGCATCATAGCTATTGCCGCAAGCTGATACCAACGAAGATTATCGCCAAGGAAAGCCGTTGTATAAAGCAGCGGAACGAGGATTCCGCCGAAGAGCTGCGCAACATTAAGAAAAGCATACGAGCCTTGTGCACCTGCTTTTATGAGTGATGTGTTATATCCATACAGTGCCACAGCATTCAGCACGCCGAAAAGCAAGGTCATAAGCGAAACTTCGAACTTGAAGCCAATCCACGCCCAAGTAAAAAGTGCAATTGCGATACTTTCAAGAACACAGAATACCGGTGATGCATTTTCGGGTTTGCCTGGATATTTGTTTGTGTACATCGTGCAGAACAAGGTCTGAAAGCTGTAAAGAAAAACAATAAGTAAAATTAAAAGTGCTGAGGTCATTAAATTAGTCCTTTCTCTTTTTTGAAAAAGTATTTATACATTTACGCCTATTTTACGCAAGAAATTTAAAATAGGATTTTTAATTCTGTATCTTACCACACATTCACGGGCACTGTATTTCTTTAAAAACTCTTCGTGTCTTTTGGGCCAATAAACACGTGAACGACGACACGCCTTTTCTAACGGCTGTTCAAAAATGTCAATTATAAATTTTTCAACATTATCAAGTATTTTTTCTGCAAAATCCGGATCAACATAAATGGGTTGACGCAGCATTTCCAAATACTTTTCGTCATCCTGATCTAACTCGATTATTTTTTCAATTACTGCATCAAAGCTCGGATAATCAGAACAATTAATAAAAGCTTTTGAGTTAAATATATCGGTTACGGTTGAGCTGCCGTAGTAAACGGGAATAGTATCACTAAAGAAAGCATCTGTAATCTTTTCTGTCACAAAACCTTCATGTTTTGTACTCTCAAAACAAAGAGTAAACTTACACTTTTTTTGAAAATCTGTTTTGCTTTCGTTTAAAAACCACACTCGTTCAGAATTAGGCATATTGTTCAAATAACTTCCCGGTGATTCGACTCGCTTATACTCACACAGCTTTTTGAAAAAATCGCCACGGATATTATATTCAGACTCGTGACTTGCAATAAAATTAGCGAAATAAACTTTTTCATCTAAAATTGATTCGGAATAGTCACGTTGTTTATATTTTAACGCCTTCGCACGTCCAAACTCACCTATACACACGGGTCGATAACAACATCTATCCAAAAATTCCATCGGATATGGACATAATGCATAATCCACAAGATTAAAGTCCGGCACATAATTCTCACCCGAATCCATAATTCTAATTTGGGGATATTCACAATACTCGTATGGAACTCCATACACACTGCAAATCACATAGTCCGGATCATCTGTAATTTTAACATCGAAATGCTTTTTCAAAATCTGATAAATCATATTCTGTTCCGGGTTAAATCCTTCCCAAAAACCAACAAATTTAATTTTAACAGTTTTCATTTCCGTCCCCTCTGTATCTCGTTCAAAATGAGAAAAATTCAAAATCTTAACAAAAAAAGAACGAGCTGAACGCCCGTTCTAAATTTTTTCTGGTGCCGGTGACCGGGGTCGAACCGGTACGGTATCGCTACCACTGGATTTTGAGTCCAGCACGTCTGCCAATTCCATCACACCGGCACATAACGGCATTTATTATAAACCAATGTTAATTAAAAATCAAGTGTTTTTTTCAATTTTGCAAAGAGTCATACACAACTTTTGCAATTTCCGTTGCCATAGAATCCATATTTTCGTCAAATGCTTTATTGTCATCATCTGAGGTGATGAATCCGACCTCCAAAAGTATCGACGGCATATTCGTGTTTGCATTGACGTAATAATTATTAGCAGTTCGGTCGCGGTAGCCGTTTTTAACTCCCCTGTCCGGCAGTCCCGTCAGTTCGCTGAGATGTTTTGTAAGCTTCTCGGCAGTTGAACGCTCGTCTTCCTTTTCTCTTTTTGAAATCCACGCTTCCATTCCCGTTCCCGAAGCTGAACTGTTGCGGTGTATCGCAACAAACAAATCGCTTCGCTTTTTGTTAGCAATTCTGCATCTGTCGCGCAAAGAAACCGTTTCGTCATCCTCCCTCGTAAGAACGGTTTTGATTCCGAGTTTTTCAAGCTCGTCCCGCACCTTAAGAGTTAATGCAAGGTTATCATCCTTCTCGTATCTTTTACCGTCCGCCGACACAGCACCGACATCCTCGCCGCCGTGGCCTGCATCAAGGCAGACAATCAGTTCGTTGTCATAGTGTCTTTCGGCTGTATCTGCAAGAAGCTTGACTGCAACCAAAAAGCTGACAAAAACAAGTATGACAGAAATTATGACAGCATAATTCTGTTTTTTTATATTAAAACTCATATTTATTTTCAAGCTTATGCCTCTTTTCAAATACCGATATTATGATTATATCACACGTGCATTATTTTCGCAAATGATTGACTTTAAAATATATTTGGAGTAAAATACTTCCATACCATTTTTGGAGGTTTTACTATGAACAATACAGAATTCAAGCCATGTTTACGCGCTATGATTGTCAGCGATATTCACATCAAGGACGAGCACAGCGTTGAACGTGAGCGTTTTGAAAAAGCTATCCGTGATGCATACAGCATTGCAAGAAGCAACCCGTATTATCAGAAGCTTGATGTTCTCGGTATGGTCGGCGACTTTGCTGACGGAGGTACTCCGACACAGTTCAAGGCTGCAAGAGATATCGTTGACGCTAACGTTGACCTTAATGAAACAAAGGTTATTGCTTCAATCGCGAGCCACGAGTTTATGCACGACGGCGTTGAGGCAGGCTATAAAAACTTCCGCGAGATTTTCGGCGGTGAGCCCGATACACACGAGGTTGTAAACGGTTTCCATTTTGTTTCAATCACCCCGTCAAAGGGATGTAACTATCACGACGACAAGAAGGAATGGATGGCACAGGAGCTCAGAAAAGCTGCCGAGGACGACAGAAAGAAGCCGATTTTTGTTTTCCAGCATCCCCACAACTCAGGTACGGTTTACGGAAGCATCCTCTGGGGTGAGGACGACCTTATTCCAATTTATATGCACTATCCGCAGATTATTCACTTCTCCGGTCACTCACACGCACCTATCAATGACCCGCGCTCAATTCATCAGCAGCATTTCACATCTCTCGGCACAGGTACACTCAGCTACTTTGAGCTTGACGAGTTTGATAAAATCTACAGCACCATCCCCACAAACAAGGATAAGGCTGCACAGATGCTCATTGTTGAAGTTGACGAGCAGAACCGTGTACGCATTTATCCTTACGACGTGCTTTCGGGCAATTTCTTCCCGTATGTATGGGAAATTGATAATCCGTCTGACCCGTCAACATTCAAGTATACGGGTGAAAGATACAAGACAACTGCCGCACCGTACTTCAATGACGGTGACGCTCCTATGATTTCAGACATTACAGACACTTCTTTCCGAGTTGACTTCAAGCAGGCAAATCCTGCCGAGGGTGACAAATACGTAAACAGCTACGATATCATCGTTAAGAATGCTGAAAATGAAATCATCAGACAGTACAGTATATGGTCTGAATATTATTTTTATGATATGCCTGAAACTCTCGGCATTGATGTCAACGACCTCTCAGCTGACAGCGACTATACAGTCGAAGTAAGAGCTAACAGCTTCTGGATGACATCTTCAAAAGAAAACATTATTGCAAAAGTACATACAAAATAATCCTCGGTGGTGAGAAAATTGAATAAAATCAATGAATTTTTAAAACGTAAGGACATTGAATTCTCTTTAAAAAGATACGGTATCGACGCTCTGAGTGCTATGGCACAGGGACTTTTCGCTTCGCTTTTGGTCGGCACTATTCTTTCTACTATCGGTCAGCAGTTTTCGATTGAACACCTTGTTACAATCGGCGGATTTGCTTCTGCTGTTAAGGGCAGTGCAATGGCAATAGCTATCGGCTATGCTCTCAAGGCTCCTCCGTTGGTACTGTTTTCACTCGCGGCAGTCGGATATTCTGCCGATATTGAAGGCGGTGCAGGAGGCCCCCTTGCCGTACTCTTTATGGCAATTGTTGCTGCAGAGCTTGGCAAAGCAGTCAGCAAGGAAACGAAGCTCGACATCCTTGTAACGCCCATTGTTACAATCATTTCAGGTTGCGGTCTCTCAATGCTTTGCGCTAAATACATCGGTATGTTTGCAAGCTCATTCGGTAACGCAGTTATGTGGGCAACGGAGCTTCATCCCCTGCTTATGGGTATGATTGTTTCTGCTGTTATCGGAATTGCGCTGACGCTGCCGATAAGCAGTGCGGCTATCTGTGCTGCTCTCGGACTTACGGGACTTGCAGGCGGTGCCGCGGTTGCGGGCTGTTGTGCACAGATGGTCGGTTTCGCGGTTATGAGCTTCCGCGAAAACAAATGGGGCGGACTTGTTTCTCAGGGTCTTGGCACAAGTATGCTGCAGATGGGTAACATCGTCAAAAATCCACGAATCTGGATCCCTCCCACTCTCGCTTCAATAATCACAGGACCGATTGCAACCTGCATTTTCAAGCTCGAGATGAACGGCGCGGCTGTTTCATCAGGTATGGGTACCTGCGGACTCGTCGGTCAGATCGGTGTTTACACCGGTTGGGTGAACGACGTTGCATCGGGTGCAAAGGAAGCAATTACTGCATTTGATTGGATCGGACTTGTTTTGATATGCTTTGTGCTTCCCGCAATTCTTTCGGTTGTTTTCTGTGAAATCCTTCGCAAAATCGGTTGGATTAAAGAAAATGATCTTAAATTAGGATTATAAGAAAAAGGATGACAGATTTTCGTTTCTGTCATCCTTTTTCTATTTCAACTCACTGTCTTTTTTCCATTTTCCCGTTGCGTAATAAACAATACCTATAAAGAAAGGTGTAAAGCCTGCAAGGGCATCACCGAGCCAGAAGCCGTAATGCTTCATATCAAGTGCAAGGCCAAAAAGAACCGAAAGACCGATTCGCATTATTATACCGTCAAGGATAGCCGTTACAAAGTTTATTTTATAATTGCCGCTACCGTTGAGAAGTGCATTCATTATCGCTCTCATCGCACTGCCGAATAAAAGCAACACAGCTATGGGCACAAACTTTCCGGCTATCTCAAGCACTTCGGATTCTTTTGTAAATATTCCGAAAATCTGTGACGGAAAAAGAACTATCAGCACAGATAAAACAGATGCAACGAAAAGAGTGATAGCTGCAAGGTTTTTGAGAATCCGTTTCACTCTGCCGTATTCCTTTGCGGCAAGGTTCTGTCCTACCATTGTTGAGCCGCCCGTATTCATCGCCGCCGAAACGAGGTTACTGATACTTGAAACCTTATTTGCAATTCCTGCAAAGGCAGAAACCTCTACACTGTATGAGTTTACCCACGAATTTACAAAGAGCTTTGAAATCTGGATTGATGCCGTTTTGATTGCCATAGGCGTACCGAGCTTTACCAATGCACTCAGCATTTCCCTGTCCCATTTCAGGAAATCCCTCTTGCTTATAATCAGCTCAAACTGCTTCTTGTTTTTCAAAAGGAACACCGCGCAGGAAATAAAGCTTACAGCCTGACTTATTATAGTTGCGAATGCCGCACCTGCTTCTTTCCAACCTAAGAAACCGACGAAAATAATATCCAGTATCAGGTTAAGCACCGCCGCAATACTTATGAAGACAAACGGATGCTTTGAGTCACCCATTCCGCGAAGTATCGCACTGACAATATTGTAACCGTATATGAACACAAGTCCGAGCATACACACGGTTGAATATCCGACTGCACCGTCAAGTGCCTCTGCGGGAGTATTCATAAGCTTCAGCATCCCGTCCTGAAAGACTATTCCGAGAACACTGAGAATAACTACACAGGAAAATAAAAATCCGCACATTGTTCCGACGAAACGTCCGATTTTCTTTCTCTCGCCTGCTCCGATATATCTTGCAATAAGCACCTGACCTGCATTTGAAAATCCCATCGCAATAAAAGTCAGAAGGTGTGTCACATCGCCACCGACGGAAACAGCGGAAATGCCTTCTTTTCCGAGTACGTTGCCGACGACAATCATATCCACCATATTGTAAACAACCTGCAGAAGGTTTGAGAGAAACAACGGCCATACGAAAATAAGTAACGGTTTCGTTATTCCGCCCTTTGTGAAATCTTTTATCTGAGTTTTTTGCATAAACATCTCTTCTTTCGCAGGAATTATATCACAATTTTTCAAACAATTAAAGACTAAGACCCCGAGAAATTTCTCAGGGTCTTCAAATTATTTTTCAAGATGTTCAAAAATTTTCTGCCAGACCTTTTCGTCCTGCGCTGTCATTCTGTTCCAATCAAAAGAGTCAACAAAATTCCTTTTTTGTTCGGGAGTTTTCAACTGCTTTTTCTTCTTATTGAGAACCGAAAGATATTCCGCAAGATACTTCACCGCATCTTCGGTATAGTTCGGATTGTGGTCTTTGTTACTTTCAAGAACGAACGTTGTGTTTTCTCTGTCCGAAAGTTCAGAAACAAGATAATCGTAATTAATTTCCTTGTTCACCATTTTATCGTTATCCGAATAAATCAGCAAGGCTTTTGCGGCTGTGTTATTTAAAGAATCGACAGCGTTACAGGAAGCATAAACCGGATTGGCTTTCTTTTCAATTTCAGATATATACTTTTTAAGAGAGCCGAAACGGGCAATCATTTTTTCAACCGAAACGAAGCCGGAAAGCACTACAATATGGCTCAGGTCAGGGTGGAATGCCGAGATATTAAGGGTTGAAAATCCGCCCCAGCTGTGTCCCATTACCGTAAAGGTACTGTCTTTGTATTTTTCATCTGCCTTGAGAGCTTTAAGGCAACAATCAAGGTCGCTGAGTGACTGCGAAAATCCGACAGTTGACTCCCCTTCAGATTCCATACAACCCGTATGGTCATAAGCAAAAACCTTATAACCTTGACGGGCAAGCATTTCAATTTCTTTCATATAAGAAAGATGTCCGCCGCCCATTCCGTGGTCAAAAACGATAATACGGTTCTCGCAAGGGTTATCGTAATAATAGAAGTTTCCTTTGAGTATCTGTCCGTTATTTCCCTTGAAAGAAAACGGATCAGCGTGTAAACCGTCGAAATCCTTTGCAGAAAAATAGTATGCAAGGCCTTCATCGTCACAGCGTCTGAATATAAGCTCGTTATATAATTTTTTCACCGTGTTATAAAACAGCATAACATAACCCTCATTTCAAAGCGTTTCCGTCGCTGAAAGCCTGTCCTACTCTTTCACCGAGTGTGATGTAAGTATGATACATCGGGTCAAAGGTTATGGGATTGAGCTTTTTGTAATCGATATTTCCTTTTTCGTCAAGTATACTTTCGTCTGCGCTGACGTTGACGATTTTGCCGATAAGACAATCTGTTTCTTCATCATAGCTGATAAGCTCACATTCAACAGTCATCGGCAATTCTTCAATTATCGGTGCGTTGACAAAGTCACTCTTGAAGGTATGGAAACCTGCCTTTTCAAGCTTATCGGACACTCTGTTGCCTGATTCAACACCAAGATAATCGCATTCTACAACGTGCTTTGCGTCAGCCATACTGACCGTGAAAGCTCCTGTTTTGCGGATGTTTTTAACTGTTTTATGGCCTGCCGAAAGACACATCGTAATTCTGTCTGATTCAGCGATACCGCCCCAGGCAGCATTCATTGCATTGGGCACACCGTTTTCGTCATAAGCCGCAACTATAAAAACCGGCTGAGGATATGTCATAGGCTTTGAGCCGAAATTCTTTCTCATAAATTACGCTCCTTTGAAAAGAGCCTCCGTGAAAACGGAGGCTTTATGTTACTTTGAAAGCTTGATTGTATAAAGGCAGTTACTGGCAACTGTATCGGGATTGATTGCAGGGAAAATAACCTCTGCCTTACCGTTGTTGTTTACAATTGTGAGCTCTGCATCACTGCCGAGAAGAGTTGCTTTGAGGTCTGCATCGTAATCTACGAGGTCAAGCACCTGAGAGCCGAACGGGAAGCGGTTGATGATTGCGTAAACATCGTCACCCTTCTTGGTATAATATACACCGTCCTGCTGAGCCTTTGAATAAAGGCGTGTGCCGTAGATTGCGTCACCGTTGACGCGAAGCCAATCACCCATCTGAAGAAGTCTTTCTTCCATAATTACAGGGATTGTACCGTCCGCTGCAGGGCCGATATTAAGAAGGAAATTGCCGCCCTTTGAAACGAGGTCACAAAGCATTTCAAGAAGCTCTTTTGCGCTTAGATAATCGGCAAGCTCTTCGTTACGGTTGAAACCGAATGAACGACCGATACCGCGGCATTCTTCGAAAGGTCTGTCAAGCTCGACGTCTTCAATTTTACGACCTGCCTCGATATAACCGTACTCGGTAGTAAAGTTACCGCCCATACGTCCTCTTGTTTCCTTGCCCCAACGGTCATTCGGAACGATGAAATCCTTTACGCTTGACTCGTTATAAAGCCACTGAAGGAATTCTGTTGAATGCCACACATCCGACGGATGCTCCCATTCACCGTCCGTAAAGAGTGTGTTAGGCTGATATTTTTCGATAAGCTCCTTGAGCATCGGGATAAGATGCTCCGTTGCGTATTCTTCGGGATTTTTAAGATAGAGAGGATGGAACCACTCATAAACTGAATGGTAAACACCGAAACGCACGTCAGTATCAGCAAGAGCATCCTTGAGTTCCTGGAGGAAATCGCGGTGCGGACCAACGTCAACAGTATTCCAGTTCCATGCATAATCTGTTTTATAAAGGCAATAACCGTCGTGGTGCTTTGAAACAATATTCATATATTTCGCACCGCTTTTTTGAAAGAGGTCTGCCCATTTCTTCGCATCAAAAAGCTCAGCTTTGAAGCCGCTTACGAAATCCTCGTACTTTGTTTTGTCGCCGTAAACTCTCTCGTGGAATTTGTAAGTTTCTGTTTCCTTATCTTCAATCTGACGCATATACCATTCTGCGTAGTCACCTTTTTTTGTGTATGCAGGTACTGAATATAACCCCCAATGGATGAAGATACCGAACTTGGCATCACTGAACCATTCAGGTACTTTACGGGAATTAAGTGATTCCCAATTGTTTTCAAACATATTTAACACTCCGTTTCATTATATTAAAATTAAAGATTCCTTGCCATAACGACACCGCCGAGGGCAGAAACGATTTTAACAAAGCCTTTTCTTTGGTAGAAGCGTTGCGCTCCCGCGTTGTCTTTGTCAACGATAAGCATAATGCCGGGAATATTCATACTTTTAAGCTTTTCAAGCAAAGCATCCATCAGCTGTGAACCGTAGCCCTTTCCCTGATAATCGTCGAGAATATCAATATGAAGATGAGCAGGATATTTCTTTTTAAACGGAAGATATCCTAACGGAAGGAAATACGCCGTTATACTCTGTAATTTATCGATTTTCCAAAGCTCACGGACTTCGTTTTTTCGGTAATCCTTAACATACTTTGAATAATCAGGTGCACAAAGAATATAACCGACAGCGGTTCCGTTATCGTCAAGAACAAAACAGGAGTCTCTTTCAGCTCTTGCGTAATATGTTGAATATGTCAGAGAGATTTTCTTGCCGACATCCTCATTCCGCCTTGCCTCGGGTCCTGCAGTCATTCTGCAGATATATTCAATGTCTTTTAAATCCTTGCTTTCTGCAGGTCTTATATAAGGCATAATTTCACTCCTTATTCAACTCCGCGGTAAAGCAAACCTCTTGTAAAGTCACCCTTCGCTTTACCCGAACGTATATATGAAGATATAACTTCGGCACAGGTCTCCTTATCTTCTTTTGTGAAATAAAGAAGCATAAAGTCCATATTGCGGATTTCCGTCAATCTGTCTGCCATATAAACGGGAACGGAATTGAGGATATCATTCACTCCCATACGGCATTCAATCGGGAATTCAATTCCTCTGCGGTCAACAAGCTTTCCGTTCTTTTTGCAATCAGAACAGCTTTTTCCGTTCTTCTGGGGGCAGTTTCTTGTAAGCATAAGAGGAAGTCTGCCGTAAGCGAAGATACCTCTTGAAACCTCACCGCCGATTGACTGAGCCTGCGACATTGTAAGCTCTGCAGAAAGAAGAATTTTATTGACACCCATATCCTCAAGCACTTTGAGAGAACGTGAGTTAAAGACATTGGAGCCAAAGAATGCATTCGCTTTAATTCCTGCTTTCTGAATAAGAGCAATGCCGTCAAGTGTACCTGCCCAAGCTTCGGTTATACCGTATTCCTTTGCTTCGTTGAGCTGATGAAGAATTTTTTCGTATGAACCGAATATTCCGCGCGGTACTTCAACGCTGACACGGACAGATTTTTTAACATTCTTTTCCTCTCCGAGAGGCACGATAACCTGCTCGATGTAGTCCCAGTTTTCAGGGATTGTTTCAACATCCGCGAAACGGCAGATAAGTCGCTTCTTTCCGCCCTGATGAGGTTTTATCGAAACGAATTCATTTTTAAATGTTTTTACTGTTGCAGCTTCTGAACTTTCAAGCTTTTCGATAGCTTCACGTCTTAATTTATTGATTTCGGAAACAGGAATGAAAACGCCCTCATCAAGCTCAATATCAATTTCACCTGCGAAGAATCTTGTACCGCCGCATTTTTCAAGCTGTGTTCGTACGGATTCTTCGGTAGTTGCTTTGTTGATTGCAGGCTGAGGCTGAGTTTCACTTTCAACAAACACATTCTTTCCACCTGCCTGAGCCGCAAGTGAAATCGGCTCTCCGAGAATACCCGTAAATGCGAAGTCGATTTTAGTATCTGCAACCTCTTTTTCATAGAGCTTTTCGAGCTTTTTGAGAACAGTTGCAGCAGCGGTTACATCGTCCTTCTGCCTTGTGCCGAACATATTGATACCAAGATTATTTTTATAATATCCGTCAGTAAATCCCGAACGAGAGAAAACACTTCTGAGGTCGCTTTTGAGCTCGTTGTCAACGATTCCGTCAACGCTGTTTCTGCAGGCTTTAACTGCAGCGGCAACATATTCCGGTCGCTTCATTCTGCCTTCTATTTTGAACGAGCATACACCCATTTCAGCCATTTCACGGATATAATCAACAAGAGAAAGATCCTTGAGGCTGAGGTCGTGTCCCGTTCCATAGGGTGCACCGAAAGGCAAACGGCAGGGCTGAGCGCAGGCTCCCCTGTTTCCGCTTCTTGAGCCGAGTACGGCTGAAAAATAGCACTGTCCGGAAACACACATACAAAGTGCACCGTGAACAAAGCACTCAAGCTCAATCGGAGAAATTTCGCAAAGGTTGCGGATTTCTTCCAATGAGAGTTCACGGGGAAGTACGGCACGTGTAAAGCCGAGCTTTTTTAATTTTTTAAGTCCTGCAGGAGTCTGAACTGTCATCTGCGTTGATGCGTGCATCGGCATACCCGGCGCACATCTGCGGATAATATCCGCAAGACCCAGATCCTGAACGATGATTGCGTCAATTCCTGCCTCACAAGCAAGACGGACGGCATCCTGAGCATCATCGAGCTCGCCGTCCGAAATAAGCGTGTTTAATGTAAGATGAACCTTAACACCATGCTTGTGGCAGTAATCAACAGCATTTTTGAGCTCGCTGTAATCAAAATTGTCGGCATTGCGACGCGCGTTAAAATCCTTTGTTCCGAGGTAAACGGCATCCGCACCGCTTCTGACTGCAGCGATAACAGACTCCATTGAGCCTGCAGGTGCAAGAATTTCAATATTCATTATAATTTATCCTTTTCTTCAAGGCTTCTTCTGATACTGCGAAGATCCCTTGTCATTCTTTCTGCTTCTCTGCGAGCCATTTCAGCTTCTGTCTTTGCCCTTGCCGCATCTTCCATATAAACCTGAATCTGCGCCTTAAGATAATCAGCATTTCTTTCTGCCTGATGGTATCTGTCCGCAAATTCGAGAGCACAAAGCACAGATGCCTGCACCTGAGAAAGACGCGGATGGTGCTGAAGTAAATCAGTAATAATTTCATCAACCTCTTCACCGAGATTTCTGATTTCGCTGACATCACCGTCAGTTGTAAGATGATAGTCAAGGCCGCCGATAGTAAGCCTCACCTTATTTTTTTCCATAATAATCCCTCCGCAGTATAATACGCAAAAGTCCGCCAATAATTAAATTGAATAACCTTGCTTCAAGCGATGTTTAGATTATTATACTATAAAAATATGCTTGAGAAAAGTGTTTTCGTGTAATTTTTTGCATTTTCCGGTATATTAATTTTTCCTTACTGTTGTTAATATCGGTTATTTTGTGCAAATATGATAAATAAATTTGTTAATTAACTTTATTGCATTATCTTTTTCGTCAAAAAGCACAAATACTGAACTGAATTTTCTTATAATAATTTGCATTTTAATATTGTATTTTTATACATTTAGGTATAAAATTAATACAAGATGCACCATTTGTTTGGCGCCCGATATCCCAAGGAGGTATATTATGAACTACAAAATGACCAAAAAGGATGCAAAAGAGCAGATTTATAACAAGCTCACTCACTTTTTCGGCGTAACACCCGAGGAAGCTACTTACGAGCATTATTATAAGGCAATCGCTCTTATTCTCCGTGATATGATGATGCAGGGCAGAAAGGAATTTCACAACGAATCAAAGACAGCTGATTCAAAGAAGGTTTACTACCTTTGCATGGAATTTCTTATGGGTCGCTCTCTTAAGAATAATCTTTACAATCTCAACCTTACAAAGACAATGGAATCTGCACTCAAGGATTTCGGTATAAAGCTTGAAAACCTCTACGACTGCGAACCTGATGCAGGTCTCGGCAACGGCGGTCTCGGCAGACTTGCTGCCTGTTACCTTGACGGTCTTGCAACTCAGGGTTACTTTGCAAAGGGTTACACAATCCTTTACGAATACGGTATCTTCAAGCAGAAGCTCGTTGATGGTTGGCAGACTGAAATGCCGGACTTCTGGCTTCCCGGCGGTGACGTATGGCTTGTACCGCGTGATGAGGAGGCTGTTGACATCAAGTTTGAAGGCTGGATTGACGAAATATGGGATCACAGCTACCACCACGTTGAACAGCGCGACTGCAAGATAGTCAAGGCTATCCCTCACGATATGTATGTTGCAGGTAAGGACGGCAGAGGCATAAGCGTGCTTCGTCTCTGGTCTGCAAAGGCACCCGGACTTGATATGGATATGTTCAATCAGGGTGACTATATGCGAGCTATGGAACAAAACGCTATGGCGGAGGTTATCAGTAAGGTGCTCTACCCTGCCGACAATCACCCTGAAGGAAAGAGTCTTCGTTTAAGACAGCAGTATTTTCTTGTTTCATCTTCAATCCAGGATATCATCAACAACCATCTTCGTGTTTACGGCAGAATCGACAACCTTGCTGAAAAGGTTGCAATTCACATCAACGACACTCATCCGACACTCGCTATCCCTGAGCTTATGCGCATTCTTCTTGACGAATGCGGTTACGGTTGGGACGATGCATGGAAGATTGTTACCGATACTATCGCATACACTAATCACACTGTTATGGCTGAAGCTCTTGAATGCTGGCCTGAAGATCTTTTCAAGCGTCTTCTTCCCCGTATTTACAGCATCACAAAGGAAATCGACAACCGTTTCCGCAGCTTTGTATGGGCATCAACAGGCGATGCAGACAAGGTTGAAAGAATGGCTATCGTTTCCAACGGTGTTATCCGTATGGCTAATATGTCCGTTGCAGGTTCACACAGCGTAAACGGTGTTTCTGCCCTTCACTCTGAGATTCTTAAAGAAAGCGTTTTCAGAGATTTCCATAGCGTTACACCAGACAAATTCAAGAACGTTACAAACGGTATAGCTCACAGACGTTGGCTCTGTCAGTCCAACCCCGAGCTTACAAAGCTTCTTACTGACCTTATCGGTGACGGCTTCATTTACGACGGTGCTGAGCTTGAAAAATTCAGAGCTTTTGCTGACGATAAAGAAGTGCTTAAAAAGCTTGAGGAAATCAAATTCCGCAACAAGCAGAAGATTGCAAAAATCGTCAAAGAAAAGAACGGCATTGAGCTTGATCCCAATTCAATCTTCGACGTACAGGTTAAGAGACTTCACGAGTACAAGCGTCAGCATCTTAATGCTTTCCACATCCTTTCCAAGTATCTTGCAATCAAAGAAAATCCCGACGGAGATTTCACTCCGCACACATATATCTTTGCGGCAAAGGCAGCTCCCGGCTACTTTATGGCAAAGAAAATCATCAGCTTCATCTGTGCTCTCGGCGACCTTATTAATAACGATCCCGACGTAAGAGGCAGACTCAAGGTTGTTTACCTTGAAGACTACAACGTATCAATGGCTGAAGCGCTTATGCCTGCTGCAGATATCAGTGAGCAGATTTCACTTTCAGGTACTGAGGCAAGCGGTACAGGTAACATGAAGCTTATGATTAACGGTGCGGTTACCCTCGGCACAATGGACGGCGCTAACGTTGAGATTCACGAGGCTGTCGGCGAGGATAATATCATCATCTTCGGTATGAGTACTCCTGAAGTAAACGACCTTAAGAGAATCGGTTATAACCCGATGAATTATTACCAGAATAACACAGAGCTCAGAAAAGTCATTGATTTTATCAATAATGGTATTAACGGAAAAACCTTCCCCGAAATCGGAAGTGCAATTATTCACCATGACCCGTATATGGTACTTGCTGACTTTGCAGATTATAAGGCAGCTCAGGCTAAGGCTGAGGCTCTCTTCAAGGACAGAGATGCATGGAACAGAATGTCACTTATAAATATCGCAGGTGCAGGCAGATTCGCTTGTGACAGAGCAATCAACGAATATGCACGTGATATCTGGCACACAGCTCCGCTTAATCCGATTAAGAAGAAATAATATAACTGAACCGTCCTCCACACGGAGGGCGGTTCTTCGCAGTTAATGTTATTAATATCAGTAATTCGGGTTTGTCTATTTCTTTGTTACCACCTCATCCACCTCGTTCCTCGGCACCTTCTCCTCAAGGAGAAGGCTGAGAAACTGCGCAAGTCCAAGGCTTCCCCTTGAGGGGAAGCTGTCACGAAGTGACTGATGAGGTGTAGGTTGCAACGCAACCGTCATCACATAAACATCCCTGCAAACCCGAATTTGTCGATACGGTTTCATTTCATTTTAAGTGGCATGATAAGTATCGTTTCAAGATACATTATTAATCGTTTCAGATTATTTCATCTGTACATTCTCATTGGCATTACGGATTCATCGGGGTGTCCGTGCGGCATTTTTTCTTCCTGCATAAGGCAAGCATTGAATATTGCATCCTTGCCGAAACGTTTACGGAGAGCAAGCACGGTATCGTCAATTTTCTGTAGCTTTTCGTGCTTTGATATATCTGAAAATAAATCCAACTGAGCAGGTGTATTGTTATCAATCAGGTCAATCGCTCTGACAGTTACAGCTCTGACATTGTTTTTCCAATCATATCGTTTAATAAAAAGTTCTGTCGCTTCTTTCGCAATTTCCGATGCACTCCGTGTCGGAATTGCGAGTTTTTTCTGAAACTGAGCATTTAAAAGTCTGCAATCTTTGACAGTTATCTGTATGCCTCCCGCCTTCAACCCATAGCCCGTAAGACGACGTTGCACATCCTGACTGAGAGCAAGAAAAACACGCCACACTTCTTCGTTATTAACGAGATCTTCCGAGCAGGTTATGCCGTGACCGACACTTTTAATTGGTTCTCTGTAGCCGTCGGGTCTGACACGTGACAGATCAAGTCCGTTTGCAAAAATCCAGAGTTCAGCTCCGCATTTTCCGAGTTGTTTTGTTATCCAGTCCCTGTCACAGCTTGCGAGGTCGCCTATTGTGTATATGCCGAAGCTGTTGAGTTTCTGAAAGGTTGCTCTGCCAACACCAATCATCTCAACGGCAGGCAGTTTCCAAAGCTTTTCTTTGAAATCTTCGCGCGTTATAACCGTTACGGCATCGGGCTTTTTCAGGTCGCTTCCAAGCTTTGCAAACACCTTATTAAAAGAAACACCTATCGAAACCGTAAGACAGAGTTCAGATTTTACTGTTTCGCGTATACTGTGTGCAATCGTTTCTCCGTTGCCGAAAAGACGCTGACTTCCCGTAACATCAAGCCACGCTTCATCAAGACCGAAGGGTTCGATAAGATCCGTATACCGTCGGTAGATATCCCTCACCATTGAGGAATATTTTATATACTCTTCGAAATGAGGCGGGACTACAATCAGATCGGGACACTTGAGCTTTGCCTGCCAGACAGCCTCTGCCGTTTTGACTCCGCATACCTTTGCTTCCTGCGACTTTGCAAGAATTATTCCGTGTCTGTCCTCGACGCAACCGGCAACGGCAACAGGTTTTCCACGCAAATCCGGATTCAGCATACATTCAATTGAAGCATAGCAGGCATTCAGATCTGAATGCAAAATTACCCTTTCCACTCTCTCGCCCCCTTGATTTTCTCCTCAATTATACGAACATTTGTTCGGTTTGTCAATAGTAAAATATGCCTTCGTAACCTATTGTAACCCTATTGTAACCTGCCTTAACTTGACAATAATCTCTGACATATGGTATCATTAGTTGTATTTGAATTATCGGAAGAAGGTTAGACTTAATGATCAATTCAGACAATTTGTGTATGAGCTGTATGAAGGACATCGGCAACATTAAAACCTGTCCTCACTGCGGTTTTCACAGCGACACTCAGCAGATTGAGCCGTACCTGCCTATAAGAACCGTTCTCGGAAACAGGTATCTTGTCGGAAAGCTTCTCAGCTATAACGGTGACGGCGCAACATACATAGGCTTTGACCTTTCAACAAGGACAGCCATTAATATCCGTGAATTTTTCCCCATCGGTATCGTCAGCCGTCAGCCTAAAACTTTCGCAGTTGTTCCCGAAGAACAGCACAATATCCTTTTTAATGAATGTCTTCACAGCTTTGTTGAAATGTGGCGGAAGCTTATGCGCCTCAGCGGTCTTTCTGCTCTTATCAAGGTGCAGGATGTTCTTGAAGGCAACGGCACTTGCTACGCAATTACGGAAAACGTTGACGGCATCACTCTTCGTGATTATCTTCTTCGTAACAATGTCGGTTACATTTCATGGGAGAAAGCACGTCCTTTGCTTATGCCAGTTCTTTCCACACTCGGCACACTTCATTCTTCGGGTATTATCCATCGTGGAATTTCTCCGTCAACACTTATCGTAGCTTCCGACGGAAAAATCAGGATCACCGGCTTCAGCATCAGCCAGGTGCGTTCCGCGAAAAGTGAGCTTGAGCATCAGCTTTTCAACGGTTATGCCGCTTTTGAACAGTACGGCTTTGACGGCAGACAAGGTGCATGGACAGACATCTACGGTTTCGGTGCAGTTCTTTACAGAACACTTATCGGTACTGACCCGATAGATGCAAAAGAGCGCGTTACAAACGACCGTCTTATGGTCCCCGGCAAATTCGCTGAACAGCTTCCGGCTTATGTTATAAACGGTCTTGTAAACGCTTTGCAGATTCTCCCCGAAGACAGAACACGTAGTGTTGAAGAGCTTCGTGCAGAGCTTTCAGCTTCGCCGAGTGCTGTTGTTGCTTCACGTGACATTGTCACACCCGACGCAAGAAAGCAGGAGGCAACCGCGCAGCAGACGAAATACACCTCAGTTGCTCAGCGTCTTGACTTTGAAAAGGAAGAAAACGACGTTACTTACGAAAAACGCGAAGCCGCACAGAGAAGGCACAACTTTACAACAGCAATTGTTGCGGCGGCAGCTGTTATTATCGTTGTTGTTGCAGTAATTCTCGGCCTTGAGCTTACAGGAAAAATTAATATTTTCTCCGGCGAAACAACAACCGCTGCAGCTCAGCAGGAGCTTGTTGATGTTCCTGAATTCATCGGTCAGAGCTATTCAGACGTCATAAACAACGAATACAATCTCAAGTATTTTAAGTTTGAAAAAAGAGATGCCTATAGCGACCATAGTGAGGGCACAATCATTTCACAGAACGCAACCATCGGCTCAAAGATACCAAAGGGTTCAACAATTATCCTCACGGTAAGTGTCGGCAAAGAAAGTATCGTTTTCCCGAACGCAGGAATCGTTGGTCAGAGTTATGAAAACGCTGAAAAGTATCTCAGAAGTCTCGGCTTTAATGTTACAAAAATTTATAAACAGAACATCGGCAATCATGTTGCAGAAACTGTCGCAGACCACAACTGTGAAGAGGGCGCAAAATACGACAGGGGTCATACCGTTACACTCTTCGTCTGGGAGGTTGAGGAAACAACGACCCTTCCGACAGAAGTACCGACACAGGAGGATAGTGAATATCCCGACCCGTTTGACGGTGTTCTTTCAGACCTCATCGACAGTCAGCTTTCAGGTTTATTTTAAATAACAAAATATCAAACCGCCTTGGATGACGTAAAACTAAATTCACGTTACTCCGTGGCGGTTTTATATTTACAGCAATCAAAAAACATTGATTTAATCTGTCTTTTATGATAGAATTGCTGTGAATGGAGTGATTTTATGGATTACAACTATGAATATTTCAAAGCAAGTGCAGACTACGTAAAATCTATTGTCCCGTACAAACCCGAAATCGGAATTATCCTCGGTTCGGGACTCGGTAATTTTGCAAATGAAATAGAAAATCCTATTGTAATTGATTATAAAGATATTCCGAATTTTCTTGTTTCAACGGTACAGTCACATGCCGGCAAACTTATTTTCGGTGAGCTTGAGGGAAAGAAAATTGTCTGTATGGCAGGCAGATTTCATTTCTACGAAGGCTATGATTACGAACAGCTTGTAATTCCGATCCGCCTTTTCAAGCTTATCGGTGTCAGAAAAACAATCCTTACAAATGCCGCAGGTGCTGTTAACACAGATTACAATGTCGGCGATATTATGATTGTGAAAGACCATATCAAGCTCAACGGTTCAAGTCCCCTTGGCGGAAAAAATATTGAAGAATTCGGACCGAGATTTTTTGACGTAACAGATATGTATACAAAGTCACTTCGCGAAATTGCTCTCGAATGTGCAAAAGACAGCGGACTCACGATGCACGAGGGTGTATATATGTTTTTCACAGGTCCGCAGTTTGAAACTCCTGCCGAAATCCGTGCCGCAAGAATACTTGGCGCAGATGCAGTGGGTATGTCAACCGTAACGGAAGCCCTGACAGCGGCTCATTGCGGAATGCCTTTGCTTGCGCTTTCAGTTATGACAAATATGGCAGCAGGAGTTCTTGACTGCAAGCTTTCTGACGAAGAAGTCAGAATTGCGGCAGCTAAAATTGCAGATAAATTCGCCTCTTACGTTAAGAAAATCATTGCAAATATCTGATGTAAAGTCGGCTTTACATCAAAAAACATTATCTTTTTTTCGAAATATCAACTTTAGTTGATAGACTTTAGTTTATAATGAAGTTAAAATCAAAGCATATCTTTAACCTATTTATGAAAGAGGTGCTGTTATGACAATAAACGAAAAAATAAGTACATTAAGAAGAAATGCAAACATGTCGCAGGAGGAGCTTGCCGAAAAACTTGAAGTTTCAAGGCAGACTGTTTCGGGATGGGAATCCGGTAAGGTTATTCCCGCCGCAGACAAGGTGCTTGCACTTTCTGAGCTTTTCAATGTTTCAACGGATTTCCTTCTTCGTGACACTGAGGAGTATATAACGGCAGTTATACCTGAAGAGTTTGAAGAAGAAACTCTATATACAGATGAAGAACCCGTACCGGCAGAAATCGTGCCTGTTCCTGTTTCTGATTACGCTGAACCTGTAAAAAAGAAAAAGCTTCCCGTAAAGAAAATTGTTGCGGCAATAATTTCAATTATACTTGTGATCGCTCTTATCATTCCTATCCCGACAGGACTTTATAAAAAGTGGTTTTTTGAGGAACCTATCCAATATCCTTACGTTCTTGTTCACGGTCTCGGCGGTTACGGCGCTGAATCTAAAATCAACGAAACAACTCCGTATTGGGGCGGTGTGACGGGTAACGTTGCAACCTACCTCCGTGAAGAAAAAGGCTATGAAGTTTACGAAGCTTCGGTCGGTCCTTTTTCAAGTACGTGGGACAGAGCGTGTGAGCTTTACGCTCAGCTTACCGGTACCACTGTTGATTACGGCGAAGCACACAGTAAGGCTCACAACCACGACCGTTACGGAAGAACATATGAAACCAAGCTTGCAGGTGACTGGGGTTCGGAAACCAAAGGCGGTCAGGTTATGAAGCTCAATCTTGTCGGACACAGCTTCGGCGGCGCAACGGTAAGAATGCTCACTTCACTTCTTGCTTACGGAAGTGAGGAAGAGAAGAATGCAAGTCCCGATGACGTTTCCGAGCTTTTCAAGGGCGGAAAGGACAACCTCATTAACAGCGTAACAACACTCTGCTCACCGCATAACGGTTCAACCCTTTATTACTGTGTTTCACTCAATGACAATATTATAGACTCTGCTCTCGGTTTAGTCTTTTACGGCAGTCAGTTCGCAAACAGCATTGATCTCGGAGAATTTTACGACTTCCACCTTGAACATTTCGGAATTGAAAACGGCAGTCAGGATGCAACATCCATTATAAAAACAGTTTTCGGTAACGGCACAGACAATGCCGCCTATGACCTTTCTCCTGACGGAGCAGCAGAAATTAACAAAACGATAAAAATGGTTGACAATGTTTACTATTTCTCGTATGCTTATTCAGCAACCAAGGAAAGCTTCGGTGTACAGTTGCCTGACAGCTCTGTTCTGACTTTCAAGGACATTCTTTATCTGCCTGCAACCATGATCGGTTCGTATTCAGAAAACAAGGTTTCAGGTTATCCGATTGATAAGACCTGGCTTGAAAACGACGGTATGGTAAATGTTATTTCCGCAAAGTATCCGTTCACTGATGAATGGCAGGATTATGACGCAGAAAACATCGTCAAGGGTAAATGGAATGTGATGCCTGTATTGAAAGGTCATCATGGAACTGTTGTCGGAATGGGCGTAACAACCGAAGAAGCACGTAAGTTCTATCTTGATCTTATTTCTATGGTTGATGCACAGCCGAGAGATAAAAAATATTATTTTAAGGGTTTATTCTGAGAAAAAACTGAGGAGGAAAATAAAAATGAAAACAAAAAGATTTTCGGCTTTGGCTCTTGCGGTAATTTTAGCCTTAAGCCTCACAACAGTCGCATTCGCAGCGTACAAGGGTGACATCAACGGTGACAACCTCGTGAATTCATCCGATGCACTTGCAGTTCTTCGCTATTCTGTAGGACTTGACAAGGAAATCAACGAAAAGGCTGCTGATATGGATGCGGATGGAAACATCAACTCATCCGACGCGCTTGCAATTCTTAAGGTAAGCGTCGGAATTGACGAAAAAGAAGAGTTGCCGGAAGAACCTGAAACACCGGATAAGCCAGAAGTTCCCGACGAACCCACAGTACCGGCTACGACAGCAGAAATCGTCGCTTTATATAACAGTGCCGTTAACAAGGTAGTGGATGAAAAAGCAGGATATAAGAAGGAAAGAACTACAACTATCGTTGAAATGAACGGTGGTGCATTACTCAAAATTCAGCTTGTTGTCGACATGGTTAATGAGTTTCTCGGTGTTGGTACAAAAGAGTATGTAAACAGCAAGGGTAAATCAGAATACCTTATGAAAGCTTCTCTTAAAGAAACTGATCTTAAGTCTGCAACGTGTGAAAAAACAGGAGAAAATTACACTGTTTCACTCAGTCTGAAAAACGGCAGCAGTTCAGCAACAGCGAAAGCAAAAAGTGACAGTTCTGCCCTTGCAAGAAGCGGACTTCTCACAGGCGATGTTGCAGATCCCAATTACGATTACCTCAGCAGCGGTTGTGTTTATGCAAGCATCAGCGGTGTCAAAGATGTTTCGGTTAAATCAATTAAGGCGACAAACTCGAACATAAATTTTGTTGCAGTAATTGACCCTGAAGGTAAACTTATTTCTCTTACTGCCGCTTATGACTGGTCAGTAGAAATGGAAAGTATTAAATATACGGTTGTTTCGGTAAAGAAAGCTGACGGCAAGGCTCATACAGCAGTTGAGCTTTCAGATTTCAAATGGTAAACAAATTAAGGTGCAGGAAACTGCGCCTTTCTTTTTGTTGATTTAGTCACAATATCGTGATAAAATATATTCATCAATTATCTTTCGGGGTGAATTATGAAAACATTATTCAAAAACGCTGATATTCTTCTTTTTGAAAACGGAATTTATAATGTTATAAAAAACGCGTACCTAGCCGTTGACGGCGACAGAATTGCATATATCGGAAAGGATATGCCTGACGGTGATTATGACACTGTAAAGGACATGACAGGCAAGCTTCTTATGTCCGGACTTTACAACTGTCACAACCATTGTCCGATGGTGCTTCTTCGCGGTGTGGGCAGTGACCTTCCGCTTAATGAGTGGCTTTTCAACAAGGTTTTTCCAATTGAGGATAAGCTCACAGCTGAAGAAATCTATGCAGGTACAAACCTCGCTTTGCTTGAAATGCTTGCTGGCGGTACTGTCAGCTTTTCCGATATGTACTTTGAACCACAGGTAACGGCAAAAGCTGTTGCTGAGGCTGGTATGAAAGCTAACCTTACCCGTCCTGTGCAGAGCTTTGACCCGAACGAAGAACCGAACGATTCCTTCAGAATCGCACAGTCACTTGAGCTTTACGACGAATGGAACAAGGCTGAAAACGATAGAATCCTTATAGACTTTTCTATCCATGCAGAATACACTTGCACCGAAAAAATCGCACGTGCTTATTCCGAAGAGTGTAATAAACGTGGCGGACTTATGCATATTCACCTTTCCGAAACAGTGAAAGAACACAACGAATGTAAAGAAAAATACGGCAAAACTCCGACCGAGTGGTTCAACGACCTCGGCACTTTCGATTCAAGAGCATTTGCAGCTCACTGTGTCACTCTTGAAGACAGCGATATGGAAATCCTTCTCCAAAAGGGTGTTAATGTTGTGCACAACCCGTCAAGCAATATGAAGCTCGGAAGCGGTTTTGCAAGGGTACAGAAAATGCTTGATATGGGAATCAACGTTGCTCTCGGCACGGACGGTGCCGCAAGTAACAATAATCTTGATATGATTGAGGAAATGCACCTTGCTTCAATTATTCATAACGGTTATATGCAGGACGCGACTGTTATGAACGCAGATACCGTTATTAAAATGGCAACAAAGAACGGTGCACTTCTTCAGGGCAGAAATGACTGCGGTGAGTTAAAAGTCGGTAACAAGGCTGACATTATCGCTATCTCGCTTGACAAGCCTCATCTTCGTCCTGTTATTGACGAAAAAGCTCTTATCACTTACTCTGCTCAGAGCAGTGATGTCTGTATGACGATGGTTGACGGAAAGATACTTTACGAAAACGGTGAGTACACAACCCTCGACAAAGAAAAGATTTATTACGGAATAGAAAAAGCTATTAAGAAATTATACTGAGGTGACAAAAATGCAAAGAGCTGATAACGGACTTGCTTTTATGCTCCGATACGAAAATATTGCGTGGTACGAAGACGGAAAGGTGCGTATCCTTGACCGTCGTGTTTATCCGCGCAAGGTTGAATTTGTTGTCTGCAATACTCACGAGGAGGTTACGCAGGCAATCCGTGATATGGTTACGCAGAGTGCAGGACCGTACACGGCGGCGGCTATGGGTATGGCACTTGCCGCATACGAATGCAAAGATATGACAGAAGAAAATCAACTCGGCTATCTCCTTGCTGCTGCGGACAATATCTCTCACGCAAGACCCACAACGGTTGCAAGAATGTCGCTGATTACAGGCGGTTGCCTTGAAGCGGCGAAAGTTGCCCTTAAAAACGGTACCGACGTCAGCGAAGCTATCGTTGAATATACGGTAAAGGCAAATAATCTCCGCTACGGTAAAGTTAATCTTATGGCTGAGCACCTTGTTGATATGTTTCCGCAGAACGGTACGGTTATGACACAGTGCTTCGGAGAAACTATTGTCGGAATGATGCTTAAGGTAGCGAAAGAGCGTGAAAAAAATATCCGTATCTTCTGCCCCGAAACACGTCCGTACTTTCAAGGTGCAAGACTTACCGCTACAGTTTGTAACGAGATGGGCTTTGACACAACAGTTATTACAGACAATATGCCTGCTTACGTTATGAAGAAGGAAAATGTTGATGTGTTCACATCTGCAGCAGATGCAATCTGCCTTGACGGACATGTTGTAAACAAGGTCGGAACTTATCAGATAGCTATTGCGGCGAAATATACGGGTATCCCTTATTTTGTAACCGGTGCACCCGACCATGGACACCCGACAATTGACACAGTCAAAATTGAAATGAGAGATCCTGATTTCGTGCTTCAGGCAATGGGAGTCAAAACTGCGGCTGATGGACTCAAAGGCTACTATCCTGCTTTTGATATTACTCCGCCTGAGCTTGTAAGCGGTGTTGTTACTGATACGGGAATCTACACTCCGTATGACCTTCACAGCTATTTCAAAGACGGAAATATGGGCGAATACGAAATGGTGATTTAATGGACAACAGCAAAAAAATTGAACTTTTCGAAAAAACAAAAATATCCAAAGCGGTCACCACACTGATCGTTCCTACAATACTCAGCAGTCTTGTTATGATTCTTTATAACCTTGCCGACACGTACTTTGTAGGTATGCTCAATAAACCGATAGAAAATGCCGCCGTTACTCTTGCTGCTCCCGTTTTGCTTGCCTTCAATGCAGTGAATAACCTTTTCGGTGTCGGCACTTCAAGCATGATGAGCAGGGCTCTCGGTGCAAAAGATTACGACACGGTCAGAAGCAGTTCAGCGTTCGGGTTTTACAGTTCGCTTATATGTGGTCTTGTGTTTTCGTTGGCTTGTACGGTTTTCAAGGGACCTCTTCTTTCGTTGCTCGGAGCAACAACTGAAACTAGTGCCGCAACGGCAGGTTATCTGAAATGGACTGTGTCCTTCGGTGCCGTACCCGCAATACTTAACGTTGTTATGGCGTATCTTGTACGTTCTGAAGGCTCTGCGATACACGCAAGCATCGGCACAATGAGTGGTTGCGCACTTAACATTTTGCTTGACCCGATTTTTATTCTTCCTCAGGGCCTTGATATGGGCGCCGAAGGAGCAGGACTTGCAACATACATTTCAAACTGTGTTGCCTGTATTTATTTCTTTATCTGGATTATCGCAAAAAGAAAGAACACTTTTGTTTGTATAAATCCGAAAAAATTCAGCCTTAAAAAGAAAATTGTCACGGGTATCTGCGGAGTCGGCATCCCGGCTTCAATACAGAATCTTCTCAACGTAACAGGTATGACCGTACTCAATAACTTCATGGCAGGTTACAGCTCAGACGCAGTTGCTGCGATGGGCATATCACACAAAACCTGTATGATTCCGATGTATATTGCTATGGGTATTTCTCAGGGTATAATGCCTCTTATCGGCTATAATTACGCTTCACGTAACATAAAACGTATGAAAGAAAGCGTTATTTACGGCACAAAAATTTCAATGATTTTTATTTCGGTCACAACTGCTCTTTATTGCATTTTCTCTGGTGAAATTATCCGTTTGTTTATGGATAACGAAGCTATAATTTCCTATGGCTCAGTGTTTATCAAAGGACAAAGCCTTGCACAGCCGTTTTTATGTATGGATTTTATAGCAGTCGGAGTCTTTCAGGCTTGCGGTATGGGCAAAAGATCGCTTATGTTTGCCTTTATGAGAAAGATTGTACTTGAAATCCCTGCACTTTTTGTGCTCGATTATCTTGCGCCTATGTACGGACTTGCGTTTGCACAGCTTTTTGCTGAAATTATACTTGCAGTCTCAGCGGTTATCTTCCTTATTAAAATTTTCAATGACCTGAAAAAAGAAAATCCGATTCAGGCAAACCGACAATAAAAAATGCTCTGTTCAGGAAATTGAACAGAGCAACTTTTTTATTTAAAAAACACATTTGAAATAAAGATTTCCAAGCCAATGAAAACAAGGATAGAGCCGCCGAAGATTCCTGCTTTTCCCGCAAGCCTTGTTCCGAACTTTTTGCCGATTGCAATTCCCGCAAAGCAGATAATAAACGTTACAACAGCAATAATCAATGCACAGATAGCTGCCATTTTAAGTTCATACTCTGCAATCGTAAAGCCGACTGAAAGAGCATCAATTGAAGTTGCAACACCCTGCACAAGCAAAGTGCCGATTCCAAGCTTTGCGCTTCCGCAGTTTTCACCGTTTTCGTCGCAGTTATTTTCCTTAATTCCTTCAACAATCATCTTTCCGCCTATAAAGCCGAGAAGAACAAGTGCAATCCACGGAATAAACTTTTCAAAAAAACTGAAATACTGCATAACGGTATGAACGCAAACCCAACCGATCAAAGGCATTAGTGCCTGAAAAAATGCGAACAGCCACGCAACTCCGACCATTTTATTCTTTTTCATTTTTGTGTCGTTAAGTCCGTTTGCAAGCGAAACCGAAAAAGCATCCATTGAAAGGCCTATACCCAGAAGTGCGCTGTTGAAGAAAAACTTCAGATTCATTTTTGTTCCTCCAAAAAGAAAAAGTGCAGCAATTGCTACACTCGGTTACCTGAAGATATAAAGACACCATGTATAGCCTTTGCAGATATACATGAGTCTCGCGATTTAAAACAAGCCAGACCTTGCAGTCAGTATGTTGACTTGCTACACACTAAAAGTGCGCTCACTACTCCCTCATCGGAATTTCCGATAGTGATTATATATTAAATTTTTTTATTTGTCAATTATTTTTTATAACTACGAAATTTTACATCTTGTTTATTCTGTTGTTTTATTGTATAATATTTGGGATTTGAAATAAAGCTCAACAAAAAGGAGATTGTATATGTACATTACAGATAATATTAAATATATCGGTGTCAACGACCACAGTACAGACCTTTTCGAAGGTCAGTTTGATGTGCCCGACGGTATCGCATATAATTCATATGTTATTATGGATGAAAAAATTGCAGTAACAGACACTGCAGACAAAAATTTCGCCGACGAATGGTTTGCTAACCTTGAAAAGGTGCTTGACGGAAAAGAACCTGACTATCTTATTGTTCATCATATGGAGCCTGACCACTCAGCGAATATTGACGCGTTCTTAAAGAAATATCCGTCAGCTCAGGTTGTTGCGACTATGAAAGCCTTCAACATGATGGCTAATTTCTTCGGAAACGACTATTCAGACAGACGCCTTGTTGTCAACGAAGGTGACACACTCTGCCTCGGTAAACATACTCTTACCTTCTATACTGCACCGATGGTACATTGGCCTGAGGTTATGGTCAGCTACGATTCAACAGACAAGGTTGTGTTCTCCGCTGACGGCTTCGGTAAATTCGGTGCTCTTGATATTGAGCAGGATTGGGCCTGTGAAGCAAGAAGATATTATTTCGGTATCGTCGGCAAATACGGTGTTCAGGTTCAGGCTCTCCTCAAGAAACTTGCAACTCTTGACGTTGAAATTATCTGCCCGTTACACGGTCCGATTCTTACAGAAAATCTTGGCTACTATATAAACCTTTACGATATCTGGTCATCATACGGTGTTGAGAGCGAAGGCATTGTTATCGCATACACTTCTGTTTACGGAAATACAAAGGCTGCAGCTGAACTGCTCGCAGAAAAGCTTCAGGCTAAAGGCTGTCCGAAGGTTGTTCTTAACGACCTTGCGCGTTGCGATATACACGAAGCGATTGAAGATGCTTTCCGTTACGGTAAGCTCGTTCTTGCAACAACGACATACAACGGTGATGTTTTCCCGTTTATGAAGGATTTCATCAATCATCTTACTGAAAGATTTTACCAGAACAGAACAGTTGCATTTGTCGAAAACGGCTCATGGGGTCCCGTCGCTGCAAAGATGATGAGAAAGATGCTTGAGGGTTCAAAGAACATTACCTTTGCAGAAACAACCGTTCAGATTAAATCTGCACTCAGCGAAATAAGCATCGCCGCTATTGATGCTCTTTGTGACGAGCTTTGCGGTTTAGGATAATATTTGATAACAAAAGGCAGAGTTGATAAAATCAGCTCTGCTTTTTATAAGCTCAACAAATAAAATTCGGAAAATGAAAATCAACAATAACAAAGCGATAGAAATCTGAAAAGGAAATCTATCGCTTTTGTTTTAATTTATCGGTGTTATTTCGTAGAACACAACTGCGTTCGGGTTGAGCACGGCTTCAATTTTGATTTTTCCGTTTTTAACATCTGCCTCAAAAGTCTGAGGTTCAAGGCGTGAGCACTCCTTGTACTTTGCTTCAAGCTCGTTGAAATAGATATCCCTTGCCCATTGCTTTTCAAGTGTTGTAACACTGCCGATTTCGGGATCATCGGGCGACCATGCGAAGCAATCGTCGCCGATTCCGTACTTAACTCTGTCTTCCTGCCACTCGTCAAAGTAATTGCAGCTGTCATCAATAACGTATGCGGTTATCTTAACCTTGTCGCAGTCAAACTGCGGTACTTTCACTTTAAAGTTAAGTTTTGCTGTATTCTGATAATCAACATCGTTTTTGTAGTTATACGCCATAACGTGAACAGTCTGTGTTTCTTCGTTGTATGCCGACACAGCATCTACTTCAATATTCGGGAAAAGTGCACGGTATGCCGTTCTTGTTTTTGCAAGTTTTGCACCGTCAAACTTTGCGGCATTTCTTGCAACGTGATAGCTTACTGTCGGGTTACCTGCCAGAAGTCCGCTTGAAAGATATGACCATGACGAGAAATAGTTGATATTGTTATTGAACATAGTTCGATAAATTCTTGCATCGTATGCCGCCTGATATGTGAAGCCGACGGTGCGTGTAAGGAGCTGGTTATCGGAGCCGCCACTGTTGTTTCCTGTAAGAAGTCTGCCCTCATCAACGCCGAAAATAAGATTCTCAAGACCGGCTTTGCCTGCAGCTTTTTTGAGATGTTTCATCGTTTTTTCAAAATTCATTCCGCTTGTTTCTTCTCCGGGTGCGTAATCGTAGAATGAAGCGGTAAGGTAACAGATTCGGCTGCCTTTTTCGCCCGTTTTATAATTAGTACCGTTTGCACAATGTTTGATGAAAACTCTTTCATCCCAGAGACCTTCGGTAACAACCATTGCGTGTGCACCGACGAAAACATCCTTACCGATAACATCGATAAGTGCCTGTACCGTATAGTCATAAAGCTTGCAGTATTCAACCGCCGACTCGTCCGGGTCACCGCTGTTCGCCATAAACCACTGCGCATTTTCGAACTCCGTCATAACACCAAAACGCCAGGACAGCACCTCTTCTTTTCCAAATTCATCAACGAGTGCCTGAGCGATCGCTGCGATGTAATTATAATAAACATTATAATCATCCGGAGGATAGATATTGGTTCCGAAATCTTCGCCTGCAAGAGCCTGAGAAGAATATTTCATCGGGACGCTACCCAGCTTGAGCATCGGCTTTGCACCGAGTTCAAGAACACCTCTGCAGTTATTTATGAGAGTTGTAAAATCGTAATCGTCGAGTACGGTTTTATCGTACGGATCTTTGAAAAGGTCTCGGTCGGCATTACCTCCCGAGCATTGCATAAACTGAACATATTCGACAAATTCAAAGATATTATTTTCCTCGTTCACCTTTACACCGACAAACGGATTACCCTGAATTGACCAGATGTTGACGTTGCTTGCGGGGTTAACGAGAACATCACCAAGCTTCGCAGTATCAACCGTGAAAGAATAATTATTCATTCGGTCAATTCCTGCATTCCATACCGTGCCGAAAAGCGTTACGATTGCAGTGAATACAGCAACAATTGATTTAAAAAATTCCACTTCGCATTCCCCTTTCGGAAATCTTTTATATATTATAACAAAAATACTAAACACTTGCAATTTAAATTTATTTTTCCCATTTTACAAAATTCTGTTTATTTTTACATTATTTTATGCTACAATAGAAATATCTTTTGGGGAGGTGCCGATATGACTCTTAACGAAGCTATCATTGCACGTCATTCTGTCCGCAGATACCTTGATAAACCTATTGAAAAAGAAATCGCTGAAGAACTACAAAAAACAATTGACGAGTGTGCCGAAAAAAGCGGTCTTAAAATCACTCTTCAGCTTGATGAACCGGGGGCATTCGGCTCAGGTATGGCAACATACGGCAAATTTGAAAACTGCACAAATTACATAACCTTCGTCGGTAAAAAAGAGGACGAGGAAAAATGCGGTTATTACGGTGAAAAAATTGTCCTCCGCGCTCAACAGCTTGGGCTTAACACCTGTTGGGTTGCGCTGACTTATAACAAATCAAAGCTTGTATGCGAAAAAGAGAGCGGAGAAAAGCTTCTTATTGTTCTTGCTATCGGTTACGGTCAGACACCCGGTCACACACGCCCGACAAAACCGATGGAAGATCTTTGCAAGATCAAAAACGGTGAAGCACCTGAATGGTTTAAAAAAGCTATGGAATCCGTTATGCTTGCACCGACAGCCGTCAATCAACAGAAATTTGTTTTCTATCTCGACGGAAACGAGGTTGAGGCAAAAACACTCCTCGGATTTTATGCAAAAATCGACCTCGGCATTGCCAAATTACATTTTGAAATCGGTGCAGGAGATGCCTTTTTCGTATGGAAATAAAAGATTGACAAAAAATAAACAATTTAATATTGACCTTACCGAACATATGTAGTATAATGAATGTATAAAAATGTACCTGACATAAAGACTTTTTTCTGAGTGAAAGGTTACGGTTGAATTACAAAACATTTTTCTGTAAATTTGTCTTGCCGTACCCTTTTTCTGGGTACGGCAATTTTTTTGGAGGCATATATGGAAACAAGAGTTGCAGTTATGAGCATTATCGTCGAAAAGGGCGAAACGGTTGAAAAACTCAACAGCATTCTTCACGATTACGGTGAATTCATCATCGGCAGAATGGGAATCCCGTACCGTGAAAAGAATATAAATATCATAAGCATTGCGATTGACGCTCCTCAGGATACAATTGCCGCCCTTTCGGGAAAAATCGGCAGACTTGACGGTGTCAGCGTAAAAACAGCTTATTCAGGTGTGATTACGAATGAATAAACTTTATTCACTTATTGAGAAGCTTGAAAAAGAACACAGGCTTTCTCTTGAAGAATATAAATTTCTTATTGACAACAGAAACGAAGAATCGGCAAAAATCCTTGCAGAAAAGGCAATCAGGGTCCGCCGTGAAATTTACGGCAATGCTGTTTTTATCCGCGGACTGATTGAAGTCAGCAATTTCTGTAAAAACGACTGTCTTTACTGCGGAATAAGACGTTCCAACAAAAAATGTGACCGCTACCGCCTTACAAAGGAAGAAATTCTTGAGTGCTGTGCAGAGGGTTACAAGCTTGGCTTTCGCACCTTCGTTCTTCAGGGCGGTGAGGATGCTTACTTCAATGACGAAGTGCTTTGCGATATCGTAAAAGAAATCAAGAATAACCATCCTGACTGTGCCGTTACTCTTTCTCTCGGAGAAAGAAGCGAGGAAAGCTACAGAAAGCTGAAGTTTGCAGGTGCTGACCGCTATCTGCTTCGTCACGAAACGGCAGATGCAGAGCATTATTCAAAGCTTCACCCGAAGGAGCTTAGCTTTGAAGCGAGGATGAATTGCCTTAAAACCCTGAAAACTCTCGGTTTTCAGACGGGTTGCGGATTTATGGTCGGATCCCCGTTCCAGACAACGGAAATGCTTGCCAAGGACCTTAAATTCATTGAGGAGTTCAAACCCGATATGTGCGGAATCGGACCGTTTGTTCCGCATAATGAAACTCCGTTTGCAAACGAAAAAACAGGCTCCGCTGAGCTTACCTGCTACCTTCTTTCAATAATCCGTCTAATCCATCCGCCTGTCCTTCTGCCTGCAACAACGGCACTCGGCACAATTGACGGTAACGGACGTGAAAAAGGAATTCTTGCAGGTGCAAACGTAGTTATGCCTAATCTTTCACCAAGCTCGGTGAGAAAAAAATATGAACTTTACAACAATAAACTCTCTGACGGAGATGAATCCGCACAGAGCAAAGAAAACCTTTCAAAAAGAATTAAAAAAATCGGCTACGAAATCGTAACCGACAGAGGAGATGTATATAATGGCTGAATATAATCCAAAATCATTGAAAGCACAGGAGTTTATCCACGACGGAGAAATACTTGCTACTCTTGAATACGCTGAGGCAAACAAGAACAACATGGAGCTTATCAACGAAATTCTTGAAAAAGCACGTCCGAAAAAGACAGAAGAAGGCTGCGTCTGTGCAGGTCTTACTCACCGTGAGGCATCCGTTCTTCTTGCATGCGATGACCCTGCCGTTATTGAAAGAATTTACGAAATCGCAGAAGAAATAAAACTTGCATTTTACGGCAACCGAATCGTAATTTTTGCTCCGCTTTACCTTTCAAACTATTGCATCAACGGTTGTGTTTACTGTCCGTATCACAGACAGAACAAAACAATTGCACGTAAAAAGCTGACCCAGGAAGAGGTTAAGGCTGAGGTTATCGCACTTCAGGATATGGGACACAAACGTCTTGCAATCGAAGCAGGCGAAGATCCGAAGAACAACCCGATTGAATATATCCTTGAATGTATCAACACAATTTACAGCGTTAACCATAAAAACGGAGCAATCCGCCGAGTTAACGTAAACATTGCCGCAACTACGGTTGAAAACTACCGCAAGCTCAAGGATGCCGGTATCGGCACATACATTCTCTTCCAGGAAACTTACCACAAGGAAAGCTACGAAAAGCTTCATCCGTCAGGACCAAAGAGCGATTACGCTTACCATACAGAAGCTATGGACAGAGCTATGGAGGGCGGCATTGACGACGTCGGCCTCGGTGTACTCTTCGGTCTTGAGCTTTACAAATACGAATTTGCAGGTCTTCTTATGCACGCAGAGCATCTTGAAGCCGTTCACGGTGTCGGTCCGCACACAATCAGCGTTCCTCGAATCAAGAAGGCTGACGACATCGACCCGACTGCATTCGACAACTCAATTTCTGACGATATTTTTGCAAAAATCACAGCTTGTATCCGTCTTGCCGTTCCATATACAGGTATCATCATTTCAACAAGAGAGAGCGAAGCGGTACGTTCAAAGCTTCTCCGCCTCGGTGTTTCTCAGGTCAGCGGCGGTTCAAGAACATCCGTCGGCGGTTATACTCAGGAAGAAAGACCGCACGACACAGAGCAGTTTGACGTTTCTGACCAGCGTACACTTGACGAGGTTGTTCATTGGCTTATGAAGAACGGTCACATTCCTTCATTCTGCACAGCCTGCTACCGTGAAGGACGTACGGGCGACCGCTTTATGAGCCTTTGCAAGAGTGGACAGATTCTTAACTGTTGCCATCCGAATGCACTTATGACTCTCACGGAATACCTTACAGACTATGCAAAAGAATGGACAAAGGAAACAGGCTTCCAAATGATCGAAAAAGAACTTAAGAAGATTCCGAAGGAAAAGGTCAGAAAGATTGCGGAACAGAACATTGAGGACATCAAAAATTCCAACCGCAGAGATTTCAGATTCTAAGAGGTTTTACTATGGGACTTAACGATACAGTTTCTGCCGAAAGAGTTCATATAGGCTTTTTCGGCAAACGTAATGCAGGCAAATCCAGCGTTGTAAATGCCGTAACCGGTCAGGAGCTTGCTGTTGTATCAGATGTAAAAGGTACAACAACTGACCCGGTAAAAAAAGCTATGGAGCTTCTCCCGATCGGCCCGGTTGTTATCATTGACACTCCCGGCATTGATGACGAAGGAACGCTTGGTGAACTGCGTGTTAAAAAGACAAAACAGATTCTTGCCAAAACCGATGTTGCAATACTTGTTGTTGACGGTGAAAAAGGGCTTGATGAACCCGACAAAGAATTGATTAAACTTTTTGAAGAGCGTAAGCTTCCTTATCTTATCGTTTACAACAAGTCGGATCTCTTGAAAGATACCCCGTGCAACGACGAAAAATCCATTTACGTCAGTGCTGTAAAAAAATCAAACATCGAAGAATTAAAAGACAGAATCGGCAGCCTTTCAAAAACGGTTGAAAACAAGAAGCAGATTGTTGCGGACCTGATTGAGGACGGAGATATCGTTGTACTCGTCACTCCGATTGACGAATCTGCACCGAAAGGCAGACTCATTCTTCCTCAGCAGCAGACTATACGCGATATACTTGATGCAAACTGTGCTGTTGTCTGCTGTCAGGACACGGAGCTTGTTTCAACATTGGGCGCATTAAAGGTCAAGCCAAAGCTCATTATTACTGATTCACAGGCATTCGGCAGGGTTTCAAAAGACACACCCGACGATATAATGCTGACGTCATTTTCAATACTTTTTGCGCGTTATAAAGGTGACCTTGCGGCACTCATAAGCGGTGCGGCACAGCTCGGCAAACTGAAAGACGGCGACAAGGTTCTTATCTCCGAGGGATGCACACACCACAGACAGTGCAACGACATCGGCACGGTAAAGATGCCCGGTTGGATTAAAAATTATTCGGGTGCTGAGCCTGAATTTCACTTCACTTCGGGCGGTGATTTTCCTGAAGATATTTCAGAGTATTCGCTCATTGTTCATTGCGGAGCTTGTATGCTCAACGAAAAGGAAATGCAGAGAAGAATCGAGCTTGCCAAAAACGCAGGCGTTCCGATTGTAAATTACGGTATCGCAATCGCGCAGATGCACTCAATCCTTCGCCGAAGCCTCGAACCCTTCCCCGAAATATTGAAAATTCTTGATAAATAAAACTAAGGGTCTGTAAAAGCAATTTTTACAGACCCTTTTGCTTATTTATTAAATTATTTTATCATCTCGTCGAGATCGGCTTCGGAAATTATTGTAATTCCAAGGTCGGTTGCTTTTTTCAGTTTACTGCCTGCTTCATCGCCTGCAAGAACATAATCGGTTTTCTTTGAAACTGAAGATGCTGTCTTGCCTCCAAAGCTTTCTATAATTTCAGCCGCCTCTTTCCGTGAATATGTCGGCAATGTTCCCGTAAGCACAAAAGTCTTGCCTGCAAAGCGCATATCCTTAACTTCCTTGAGGGATTTCATATTAAGACCTGCAGCCATAAGCCTGTCAACAAGCTCCTTTGTCTGCGGCATATTGAAATAGTCAACAACGCTTTCAGCCATAATCTTACCGAAACCGTCAATCGTCATTATATCATCAAAAGATGCTCCCATAATAGCTTCCATTGTTCCGAAACGCTCAGAAAGAAGCTTTGCCGCTTTCTGACCTACGTGACGGATTCCAAGCGCAAATATAAGCTTTGAGAGGTCATTTTCTTTCGATTTGTTCACAGCTTCAACGATATTCTTTGCGGACTGTTCTGCCATTCTTTCAAGAGGCATAATCTGCTCCTCTTTAACGGAATAAATATCCGCAGGAGTTTTTATAAGTCCTTCAGTTACGAAAAGCTCAAGGTTGCTTTCACCGAGACCTTCGATATCCATTGCATCTCTTGAACAGAAATGGATAAGATTCCGAAGAAGCTGCGCAGGACATTCCGTGTTAAGGCAACGCACGGCCGCCTCCCCTTCTTCACGGACAACCTTTGCACCGCAGGACGGACAGATTTCCGGCATCACATAGGGCTCTGCACCCTCACCGTGGCTGACAACATTGAGCACCTCAGGGATAATATCGCCCGCTTTTCGGATAATTACGGTATCTCCTATGCGGATATCCTTTTCAGAGATAAAGTCCTGATTATGAAGCGTAGCACGGCTTACGGTTGAGCCAGCAACGAGTACAGGTTCAAAAACAGCCGTCGGAGTAAGAACGCCCGTTCTGCCGACGTTGATTTCGATATCGATAACCTTTGTCTGCTTCTCTTCGGGAGGATATTTGAACGCTACCGCCCATTTCGGGAACTTTGATGTACTTCCGAGCTGTTCGCGGTGAGCAAAATTATCAACCTTAATAACAGCGCCGTCGATATCGAAAGGCAGAGTACCTCTTATTTCACCGATTCGGTTAATTTCGGAAATCGCTTCATCAATGTTATTACAAAGAGTATAGAACGGAACGGTTTTGAAACCGAGCTCCTTAAGATAATCAAGTGACTGCTTGTGGCTTGTGAGTTCCTTGCCCTCAACACGCTGAATATTAAAAACAAAAATATCAAGCTTTCTTGTTGCCGTGATTTTCGGATTCTTCTGACGAAGCGAGCCTGCAGCCGCATTGCGCGGATTTTTGAAAGGCTTTTCCTCGTTATTCTCCTGCTGTTCAACAAGCTTTATGAATACATCACGCGGCATATAAACTTCTCCGCGCACTTCGATTGAGGGAAGATTTTCTTTAATTTTAAGAGGGATTGAGCCGACCGTGCAGAGGTTTGCACTGACATTTTCGCCGACAATACCGTCACCTCTCGTTGAACCGCGGAAAAACACACCGTTTTCGTACTCAACAGAAACGGAAAGACCGTCAATTTTCGGCTCTACAACATAAACAGCATCACTGACAACTTCACGGACTCTTTTATCAAATGCAATAAGCTCATCAATGCTGAATGCGTCCTGCAGACTTGCCATCTGAACACTGTGTTCAACCGGTTCGAACTGACCGTCAGCATTACCGCCGACTCTCCTCGTAGGTGAATCGGGCGTTACAAGCTCGGGATATTTATCCTCAATATCCGAAAGCTCACGCATAAGCCTGTCGTATTCAAAGTCCTCGATTTCAGGGCTGTCCTCGACATAATATTTATGGCTGTGATAGTTGAGAATATCCCTCAGCTCCTCAGCTCTTTTTTTTGCATTTTCAAAATCCGCCATAGCGACACTTCCCTATCGGTTATATAAATTTATTATACCAAAAATCTGACTGTTTTACAATATTAAAAATCCGCAAATGTGTCCGGTGTCACGCCAACAATTATACTTTCCGTTATAAAGACATCGGAATTATACTCAACGACGCTTACCTTTCCTGCAAAAACAATACTTGTTTTCACCGTGACATCAAGGACAATCCTGTGTCTCGTCTGATTCACACCTGCCGATTCAAAATGATTTTCAAACTTTGTCGATGTAAGACCTCTCATCGTGATATAAAACGATACATGAGGACCTATACCTGAAAAAAGCTGCCCGCCCAAAAGAGACGTCAGCGGAAGTGAAACCTTGTATGTTCCGATGTTATCTATATATTTATCAGTATTGGAACCTATCTGACCGCCAAGAGTATTAAGTGCTACCATATCAGTTGAAAGTGATTTTATGTTACCTTCCGAATCATATGTGAAGCTGACTATGTCATCGTAATTCAACTTGTAATCCCTTAGTGCCTTTTCAAGACCTTGTGAAAGTGCCGAAGAAGAAACACTGTTGGCTTCAAGAGCAGAAATATCTTCCCTCACGCTTTTTATTCTTAACTCCAAAAAGACAAAAAAACCGACTGCCGCGAGTAAAATCACTGCAACAGTCGGGAGTATTATTTTTCTGTGCCGTTTCATTTTTTCACCTCATAGTATTCTATGCGGTAAAACGGTGTTTGTTATCAGTCAAGGAAATCTTTGAGCTTTTTGCTTCTGCCCGGATGACGGAGCTTACGAAGAGCCTTAGCTTCAATCTGACGGATACGCTCACGTGTAACGTCAAATTCCTTACCAACCTCTTCAAGCGTATGAGGATGTCCGCCTTCAAGACCGAATCGGAGCATAAGAACCTTTGCTTCTCTCGGAGTAAGAGTCTTGAGCACTTCGTCAAGCTGTTCCTTAAGAAGAAGGATTGAAGCTGCGTCTGCCGGTGCCGGAGCATCGTCATCGGGGATGAAATCGCCAAGGTGGCTGTCTTCCTCTTCACCGATCGGTGTTTCAAGAGAAACAGGTTCCTGAGCAACGCGGAGGATTTCCCTTACCTTTGCAACGGGCATACCGAGCTCAGCTGCAATTTCTTCTGCACTGGGGTCTCTGCCGTTTTTATGAAGAAGCTGACTGTTTGTCTTCTTAACCTTGTTGATAGTTTCAACCATATGAACAGGAATACGGATTGTTCTTGCCTGGTCAGCGATAGCTCTCGTTATAGCCTGACGGATCCACCATGTTGCATAAGTTGAGAACTTGAAGCCCTTTGTATAGTCGAACTTATCAACCGCCTTGATAAGACCGAGGTTACCTTCCTGAATGAGGTCAAGGAAGTGCATACCTCTGCCGACGTATCTCTTAGCGATTGAAACAACAAGACGAAGGTTAGCCTCGGCAAGTCTTTTCTTTGCGCTTTCGTCGTCGTCAACGATGCGGACAGCAAGTTCGATTTCTTCCTCAGCTGTCAGAAGAGGAATGCGGCCGATTTCCTTAAGATAAACCTTAACGGGGTCGTCATTACCCTGTCCCTTGTCGTCAACGTCTTCTGTTGAAAGTTCAGCAGATTTCGGCATATCCATATTGAAATCTACGCTTTCAAGGTCGATGTTTGAAAGGTCGTCTATAAGCTCAATATTCTGATTTTCAAGAGTTTCATAAAATTTATCAAGCTCTTCAATATCGATATCCATATCAATAAGAGCCTGGTCAATTTCCTGAGAAGTAAGTTTTCCTGTCACCTTGCCCTTTTCAAGAAGGAGCTTAAGAGGTGATTTTTTCTCCGGTGTAGGTGTGGGTGTTAATTTTTCCATGAACAGTTCTCCTTTATTTGTCGTCCGTTTTTTTAAACAGATTTCTGAAATCTTCATCGCTGAGCTCCGCTGCATTTACTGACGAAGCTTTCGCTTTTTCTTGTTTTAAAACTTTTATACAATCGTTGCATTCGGCAACGGTATTGCTGATAGCATTTCCCATAGCTTCAAACTGAGCAAGTCTGCCCATTTCTTCGGGAGTAAATTCTGCACAGAACATTGAAAGTTCAATGCTACGGCCCTCGTCAAGGCGTGTTGACAAAGCTTTGTAAACCCTTTTGTTAAAGTCTGTTATAAACAAATCCTCACTAAGCTCGTCCTTGATTTTTTTATAAAAATCAGGATTAAGCATAAGACTTGAAAGAAGAGTTTCTTCTGCCCTTGTTGCTCTGATGTGCTTTGCCCTTTCGGGATTTATATTATCCTTCGGAGTTACGGTTTCCTTGACAATCTCGTTAAAACGAAGCTTTTTGTCAGCTTCTGCCTTGCGTTTATATGCACGTTTGATTTCGAGCATTATCGCATCCTTGCTTATTTGCATTTCTGTTGAAAGCTTTGCCGCGTAGGCATCCTGTTCAATGGGATTTGCCGTAGCAAGAGTTGCCGCGATTGCCGTCAGGAATTTCGTCTTACCGTCTATCGAATCAAGGTCGTATTTATCGCGTTCACGAAGGATGCTGTATTCAATATCATTCGCCGCACCGTCTATCAGACTTCTGAATTTTTCTTTACCGAACTTTTTGATGATTTCATCGGGATCCTTACCGCCCGTAAGCTTCAGAACACGGATTTTGACACCCGTTTTGCTGAAAATTTCAATCGCTCTTTTCGTCGCCTTCTGTCCGGCTTCGTCAGAGTCGTAAGAAAGCACAACCTCATCCGCATAACGTGCAACAAGCCTTGCCTGCTCCTGCGTAAGTGCCGTTCCGAGACAGGCTATTGAATTCGTAAAACCTGCCTGATGCAAAGCGATAACATCCATATAACCTTCTGCAACTATCATCTGCGAAGGATTGCCGTTTTTCGCAAAATTCAGCGCAAAAACACCGTTACTCTTTTTGTAAACCATCGTGTCGGAGGTGTTGATATACTTCGGCTTTGAATCATCAAGGACTCGTCCGCCAAAAGCAATCACGTTTCCGCGAAGGTCGATAATCGGCACCATTGCCCTGTTTTTGAAATTATCGTAATAGTGTGTTTTTTCGCCCTTGGTACTCATTCTTACAAGGTTAGCGTCAAAAAGCTCCTGATTTGTAAAACCCTTTGAACGCATATGTTTCAGAAGAGCATCCCACGAATCAGGCGCATAGCCAAGACCAAAATGCCTGATTGTCTGCATTGTAAGTCCTCTGCCGAGGAAATAATCAAGTCCGATTTTGCCCTGTGGCGACATCATTGTGCTGTGAAAAAACTTAGCCGCTTCTCTGTTCGCCGCAAGAATTCTCTGCCTGTGCTTTGCGATTGAATCGTCGTATCCGTCCTCCGGCATCTTCATACCTGCACGCTCGGCAAGAACCTTAACAGCTTCAACATAGTCGAGATTTTCAATTCTGCGGACAAAGGTTATCGCATCTCCGCCTGCACCGCAACCAAAACAGAAGAACGACTGACTGTCGGTATATATGGTGAATGACGGTGTTTTTTCGTTATGAAAAGGACAAAGGCCCTTAACAAGCCTGCCTCTTTTTGAAAGATTTACGTAGGGAGAAATAACACTTTCAATGTCTGTCCTTGCTCTTAATTCAGCGAGGAATTCGTCACTTATCGCCATTTCAATCCCCCTTCATAACTACCCACGAGCGAGGAACAAAGAGTTCTTCGAAAGTATGAACAGCGTATCTGTCCGTCATACCTGCGATATAGTCGCAGGCGGCACGTTCAACGCCTTCTTTTTCACGAATCACCTTATACTCTGTCGGCATTTCATCAGGATTTGAGAGGAAATACTCATATAGCCATTTGATCATTTCAATAGCTCTTGCTTCCTCGCCCTTACAAACGGGATTCGTATACACTCTTTCGAACATAAAGCTGTGCAGAGTTGCAAAGGCATCCGCGCAATCCTCGCCGAGAATGATATCGTTTTTACTGTTATTTACAGCAGAAAGAACAAGCTTGTTGATTCGCTGTGATTTATTCTGCCCCAAAGTTTCTCGGATATCTGCCGGGATATCGGTTTCTTTGAGCACACGTGCATGGACAGCATCGTCAATGTCGTGATTTATGTATGCAATACGGTCGGCAAGACGGACAATTCTGCCTTCAAGAGTAAACGCTTCCTTACCTGAAGTGTGGCGTTCGATTCCGTCACGCACTTCCAATGTGAGGTTGAGTCCCCTGCCTTCCTTTTCAATAACATCTGCAACGCGCAGACTCTGCTCATAATGACGGAAGCCGCCGTCACAAACACTGTTGAGTGCTCTTTCACCTGCGTGACCGAATGGCGTATGTCCCAAATCGTGGCCGAGAGAAATTGCTTCCGTCAGGGTTTCATTAAGACCGAGTGCAATTGCGATTGTCCTTGCAATCTGCGCAACTTCGAGAGTATGAGTAAGTCTTGTTCGGTAATAGTCACCCTGAGGCGACAGGAAAACCTGAGTTTTATGCTTAAGTCTGCGGAAAGAATTCGAGTGAATTACACGGTCACGGTCGCGCTGAAAACAGGTGCGGAGTTCACACTCTTCCTCAGGTCTTATTCTTCCGCGGCTTTCATCAGCAAAAGAAGCGTTTGCACTTAAGATTTTATGCTCGTTTTCGCAAGTAATCTCTCTTACCGTTTTCACTGTCATCCCTCCTGTTTTTCTTCTCTATTTATTATATACTCCAAAAAAGTTCTTTTTCCTTTAAAAAATTTAAAAATATTTAAATTCTTCTCCAATTTCTTCAGTATGGAACTTGCCGAAGCTCATATCAACAAGTTTTGCGTCGAAAGAAGCCACATCGCCGACAGGCAGTTTGAAGGTAACGGTTACGTTATCCGCAAACTCCGTATCGTCAATCACGCCACCCATTTCAGGGATGAATGAATTAAGTCTGCCGTAAAAATTATAGTCACAGGTAACCTTAAGCACCTTGCAGAGCTTCATTGTTATAACCTTACCCGCATCAACGGCAATTTTTGCCGTATGTGAATACGCGCGCACAAGTCCGCCTGCGCCGAGAAGCGTACCTCCGAAATATCTTGTTGCTACAACAACACAGTCAGTAACATTTTCTTTAAGCAAAACATCAAGCACGGGAATTCCTGCCGTACCCTGAGGCTCTCCGTCATCGGAATATCTGCGCACCTGTCCTTCACGAAGGACATAGGCGTAAACATTATGGGTCGCATCCCAATGCTTTGACTTTATTTCATTTATAAAGCTGACAGCCTCTTCCTGCGTTGTCACGGGCTTTATATAGCCTATAAACCTTGATTTTCTTTCGATGAACTCATCACTAGACTCGTTAAGTATTGTCCTGTATTCCAACTGTGTCACCACCTAAAAAATATGGCGGTGCGCAAATGCACCGCCTTATCTTCATCAAATTATTTTGACAAATTGAAACGCTTATTGAAACGGTCAACACGTCCGCCTGTATCAACAAGCTTCTGCTTACCTGTGAAGAACGGATGACATTTTGAGCAAATATCAACACGCAAATTCTCCTTGGTAGAACGAGTTTCTATCTCATTACCGCAAGCACAACGAACAACTGTCTTTTCGTACTTAGGATGGATTCCTTCCTTCATTAGTGTCACCTCTTTCGTAATATTCACGCAGAAGCTATTTTATCACACAATTTTCAAAAATGCAACTGTTTTTTTTATTTTTTATAAAGCAATATATTCTGCATTTTCAAAAGAGTAAATCAGTGTACCTCTTACAGCCATTCCCGTACACTCGGAAAGCGCAAATTCATACATTTTAAGCTGTCCGCGGTAACGTTCGCAAAGCTCCTGCATCGTTACTCCTCTGTCTGTTTTATAGTCAACTATAACAAGCTCACCGTTTTCGACAAATGCACAGTCAACATAACCCTGAACAACAACAAGCTCGCCGTGGAGATTTTCCGGCAAATCAGGATAAAGCTCGCCTGCCTTTATGCCGACGGTTACCTTTTTCTCTCTGAAAAGTTTTGGCGAATTCTTAATACGCTGTGCGATTTCGCTTTCAAAGAACTTTTTAAGCTTATTCCTCTCAAGAACTTCTGCTTCAGCTTGGGTAAGATGTCTTTCTGCAACCATACGCGAAATCTGCATATCAACGTCAAACGGAGCGTTATAATCAAAGAATTCCATAAATTTATGAGTTGCCGTACCTCTTGACGCAGGATTCATACCTGACTTGCTGAGGAACTGCGGTTTTCTTGACGCAAAATACTGAGTGCTGAAACCGTGTGCATCCAGGTCTGACGGAGCTGTTTTTGCCATAACAAAGGCAAGGTCAGTATACGGATACTCATACTCTACTCTTTTCTTAATTTCAGCAAGCAGTTTCTCATCATGCTTTACCTCGTCTTCCGATTCGTCTGTTTTTTCAGCTTCGCTTACGGAATTGATAACACTTACCGAAAGTTTTTGCGAACAAGGCAAGGTTTTCATTTCGTCATATCCTGCCAAAACACGAAGCTTTGAAGCATCGGGATGACGTAGGAATGACATGAGAATCCAATCAGCCATTGAGTTTTTATTGAGCACATCAAAAGAATTGATCGATGTTTCTTCACCTATACAAAGTGCAAGGTCTGCCAGTTTATTTTCGATATTATCGTAACGTGTAACGCAGATAAGTCTTTCTTTTGCTCTCGTCATCGCAACGTAAAGAACCCTGAGCTCTTCAGAAGCAGACGATGCTTTTTCGGCAAGAACGAGTGCTTTTTTGCCTACAGTTGAATATTTACACTTTGTCTGCGAATCCCTACGGTCAAAGCAGATACCAAAATCGGGATGAAATGCGGCTACACCTCTCTGATTATCGTTCGTGAACGAGTTATTAAGATCTGCAAGTATGCAGACAGGGAATTCAAGACCCTTACTTTTGTGAATCGTCATAATGCGGACAACATCCGCTGCCTCCGAAACATCGGACGCACTTTCGAGGTCACCGTCCTGACGCTGAACCTTATCAATAAATCTGATAAAACCCGAAAGTCCCCTTTTCCCTGATTCTTCGTATTTAACGGCATAATCAAGAAGCATATTAAGATTTGCATTGCGCTGAGAGCCGTTTTTAAGTGCCGATGCAATCGCCTTGAAGCCTGTTACCTCATAAAGCTCACGGACAAATTCCGAACAGGAAAGCGTTGACGAAAGCAGTCTGAGATTATCAATCTTTTCAAGAAATCCGATGCATTTTTTATTGCCGTTATCTGCGGCATTAAGTACACAGTGATAAAGTGGTTTTTTCCTTTCATCGATTCGCATTTTTGCAAGTTCATCTGCCGTGAAGCCGTAAATCGGTGAAAGCATTACAGCAAGAAGCGGTATATCCTGAAGCGGATTGTCTACGATTCTCATAAGGTTTATAACAGTGCTTACCTCTGTTGAAGAGAAAAAACCTGTCTTATTTGAAACGTATGCAGGAATATTGTTTTGTGCAAGGACATCTGCGTAAAGTTCTGCCCTTCCGCCGCCCGTTGCTCTCATAAGAATACAGAAATCTCTGTATGTAACCGGTCGCTGACCATCCTTATCGCTTACAAGCATACCGTCCTTGATTATTGAATTAATAGTTTGAGCAATATGCTGTGCTTCAATTTCACGGCTGACACTGCTACCGTCCTCAAGTGAACCGACTATATGAAGCTCAGCCTGCGGAAAATCACAATCCTTATAATCTTTAGCACCTGCAACGAGAGCTTCTTTTTCATCATAATCAAGTCCGCCGACTTCCTTTGACATAAGCTGACGGAAAACAAAATTAATGTTTTCGGTTACCCCCTCGCGACTTCGGAAATTGCGGTCAAGCGTGATTTTGGCAGGATAATTGTTTTTGACATAATCCTCAAGCACATCGCGGCGGCCGAGAAAAATTTCAGGCATCGCCTGACGGAAACGGTAAATACTCTGCTTGACATCGCCAACCATAAACATATTGCTGTCGTCTTTTGAAACTGCACTGAACAAAGTATTCTGCAATTCGTTGATATCCTGAAATTCATCGACGAGTATTTCATCAAATCTTTCCGAAAGCTCTTTTGCAAGCTCGGTTTTATGAGCATTACCGTCTTCATCAAAAGAAACAAGCAATTTAAGTGCAAGGTGTGTTATATCCGAAAAATCCACACCGTTGATTTTTGTTTTTTCTTCCCAAAGGATTTCCGAATACCTTTTAACAACACTAATCAGCTTACCGGCTATCGGTTCAAGGTATTCCATATCGCCCTTGTGTTCCTCTTCGGTTACGCAGAAATACGGCGGAAGCTTTTTCTTAAGCTGTTCCGTAACCGCCTTTTTCTGCGCTTTTATAAATTCAGCCTGTGGTGAGGAATAACCCTTCGGAAGTCTGCCGAGTGAAGGCAATTTAAGAACCTGCAAAGCTTCGATTGTTTCGTCCCATTTATTGTTGAGCACGAGTTCATAGAGTTCACGGACGCAAGCGTCTGTTTCCCGAACACTCGCACCATATTTTTCGTTGACGGTTTCGTCTTCATCAAGGCATTTAAGCATCTTCTCGATAATACGTCTACATCTGCCGATTACATTCACCGCATGAAGAAGAACCACCCTGCCCCAGCTCGTCTGAGCCAAAGAACCATTCTCGCGATACGGCATCATCAGCGAATCAAGACAGACGTCAGGCCTTGCGAAAGCCATTGAATGTCGGTAAAGCTTTAAAATCAATTCACTGAGCGCGCTGTCGTCCGTACCGCTTGCAAGAACATTCACAAGCTCACAGAAATCAGGTGAATTTTCTTTATAAAATTCATCAAGAGTTCTGCTGACTGCTTCAGCTTCAAGGATTTTCAGCTGTGCACCCTCAATCAGCTTATAATCGGGTGACAGCTCAAGCTCGTGGAAATCAGATTTAACTATATCGTTACAGAAGCTGTCTATCGTACTGATTCTGGCAAATGGGAGCATCATAAGCTGACGTTTAAGATGTTCATCGGAAGGATTTTTTCGGAGTTCGTCGCTGATTGCTTTGAAAATTCTTTCCCTCATCTGTTGAGTAGCCGCACGTGTGAATGTTACAATAAGAAGCTTATCCGCAGAGCAGGGCTTTTCCTTATCCGTAAGCCGACGGATAACACGTTCAACAAGCACGGCAGTTTTACCTGAGCCTGCGGCGGCAGAAACGAGGACAGTGCCGTTGCGTGAATCTATTGCATTTTTCTGTTCAGGGGTCCATTCAGGCATCGTCCTCACCTCCAAGCATCCTCAGGCTTTCATCGTGTTTTATTTTTGAAATTTCTTTTTTCTTTGTATCTTCATCAAGACCGCAGACATCCTTATAATCACAGTATTTGCAAACATCGTGATACGGGCTTGAGGTCAGCTGTGCAAATGCGGGACGGACTGCAATCTCACCCTCGTGAAGATTTACCGCCATATCTTCAAGGATTTTTTCAACCCTCTTCATAAGAAGTCCCATCTGCTTGAGTGAAATAAGCGTACCGGAATTTTCGCCGTCTTTTTTGACTGACGCAGGTACAATATCGCCCGAAAGACGGCTATCCATTGCATAGATAACGCGGCTGTCATCAAGCACCATTCCGCTCATCTTCGTCGCTTTCTGCTTCTGTGCCTGAATCTCGGCTTCGCCCTCATCACGACCTACACTTGCATACGGAGCATTGACGGGCATATACAAAATCCCTGCAGGCTTTATATCCTTATAATCCCTGAATCCGCTTCTCCAGATTGCAAAAAGATAAATAAGCATCTGCATATTAAGGCCGTTGAAAACCTCGTTAAGGTCAAACTTTTTACCGCCTGACTTATAGTCAACAACACGGACGAAGGAATCGTCACCCTGTGTCATAACATCAACTCTGTCTATCGAACCTTTGATTTTAAGAGTTCCTCCGTCACGAAGTGCAATTTCGTAAGCAGGAATCTCACCGTCGTTATCTATTTTAAGTTCGAACGCAACAGGTTCAAATTCGCTGACTGAGAATTCGGCAATAAGCCTGTCCACAACCTCGCATACAACGAATCCGAGCTGACGGTAAAGATAATTGAAACGTTCGCCCATATCCTCATCGGGAACAAGGATTTCGCTGAAATAAGATTCAAGCATATCGATAACACACTTATCTCTCTGAGCTTTACTCATTTCACAAAGGCCGTTACTGCCGTAAGACGCAATAAGATTTTCAAGGATATAGTGAATTGCAGTACCCTTCTGCATCGGGTCAAGCTCTGCAACCTTTCTTGGCTGTGCATTGAGTCCGTATTTACAGAAATACTGGAACGGACACTTATGGAACACCTCTATCCTTGACGCTGACATATACATATCCATTCCGAAAAGCTTCTTCGAAATATCCTTATCCTCAATTGAAAAATCATCTTTCTTCACAGCTCTTTTCAAAGAAGAAAGCCTGTCCTTGTAGTCATCTCTTGAAGAAAAATATTTTTCAAGAGTTTTCTGCATAACACCGCCTTTCGGTGTCAGCCTTGCCATAAGCTCAAAGGCTGCAGCATCACCCTCTACAAAATCGATTTCGGGAGTTACGACCGTATCAACAACGGTTACCTTCGGAAAAATCTGCTTAATCTGTGTCACGAGCTCCGAGTGAGTAAGCTGAGCTCCCGTAATATCCTTTCGCGAATATGTGACATAGAGTTTATCTGACGGACTGCAGAGCGTGCTGTACGCAATAAAACGCTCTTCCATCATTTTTTCTTCAAAGTTATCGTCCATCTTAAGGTCGAGCTCGGAAAGAACCCGACGGTCCTCGTCCGTAAGGATTCCGTTCGCTGTCGGAATCATCGGGAACAATCCGTCATTTACACCAACAGCAAAAACAACCTTCGGTGCAGTTGTTTTCACTCTGTCGGCACTGCCTATGACAATTTCGTCAAGTCCCTGCGGAACGTTACCTATTGTATACATCGATACAATAAGATTAAGAAGCTCGCTGAATCGCTTCGGCTGAAGACTTATTTTCTCAAGTGAAGCCGCGATGCGGTCAAGAATTTCAATAACCACATCCCATATTCTGTCCTGCTCATTTGCAAGGTCAGTTTCGCCCTTTTCATGAAGGTGCAAAGCAAGAGTTTTAAGATTTGCAGGCACATTCATTTTCACAAGAAGTCTGTAAATTGCCTGTGCCGCTGTAAGACCGTTACATTCTCTGAGTTCAAATCTTAACTTCTGCAGTTCTTCAACAACCGCTTTTCTTGAAAGGTTTATTTTGTCAAGCTTAGCCTGATCTTTTTCAAGCATCTTTTCGCCAAGTCCATCAGGATGTGCTGTCCAATCATCAAGCCACTTATTGCCGTTAATCTGCCACATAAGAGCGTAGTTTTCAAGCTCCGAAATTTCTTCTACCGAAAGGTCTGTAAGACCCGTTTTCAGCACGCGCATAACGCTGTCGCAGGAAAATCCGCTGACCGCAATATCCACGGCACTCAGCACAAATTCAACAAGAGGCTGAGTCTGTATCGGCTGGCGTCTGTCATCAAAAACAGGCACACCGTGCTTTTTAAGAGCAGCACGGAGCTGACGGGTATAGTTATTCTCGCTTCGGCTGATGATTGCAATATCCCTGCATCTCAGATTTTCGGTACGGATAAGCTTTTTGACCGTGTGTGCAACAAAATTGCACTCACTTTCAAAATCTTCCGCAGAGCAGACAACTATATTCTCAGTCGGATTTTCATATATTTCGTACTCATCCTCAAACAAGCTTTTTTCAAGTAAAGCAAGCTCGGGATTTGTATATCTTTTTTCTTTAAATTCATCTACAACTTCAACAGGTGCGATTGCAACTGAATTTTCTTTTGCAATGTTTATAAGCTTACGTAAGGTACGTTTTGTGTGTGCAAAGGATGAAAAATCATCGGTTTCAGAAGTTTTATCCGTACACAGTGTAACATAAACATCCTCTGCTTGTGCAAGGATACGTTTCATAACGTCCAACTGCTGGCTTGTGTATCCGCGGAAGCCGTCAAAGAAAACTGTTTTCCCTGCAAAATCTTTATTTTCATCGATGACTTTACAAAGAATATCAAGTGCACATTCTTCATCAAAATAGCTGTTTTCAACAATTGCCGTATACGCTTCAGTTACTAAAGAAAGCTCGTCGACCTTTGACTTAAGAAGGCTGTTACCGAGCTTAAGCGAAGCTTCGTGAAGCATCTGTGCAGAAACTGAACACTGCCTTAATTCCTTGATCATTTTAAGCATCTGCGTTATAACTGCCGCCGAATATCTGTGCTTACCGTAAACCTGAAGAGAATCGTGAACGCTTTCAAGTGCAAGACTCATCATCAACGCTCTTGTACTGTCATCAAGACGCGGCAAAGAATTAAGCCCGTATTTTTTAAGAAGCTTTTCGGCAAGGAAAGAAAAACTCTGCACTTCGACCTTGTCTGCACCCTTTGCACCAAGCATTTCGAGCATCGTCTTTTCAGTTTTAAAGGAATACTGCTCCGGGACGATAAGCATTACGCTTTCATCCTTTTCAACCATAGCTCTGATTTTTTCGTAAATCTTTGTTGTTTTGCCGCCTGATATGCGTCCCGTGATAAGTCTGAGCATAAAACCTCTCCGCAATAAAAGTATAGCTGAATTATACTATAAAAAACACATATTTGCAACAAGCGCATATTGCAATTAAGTACTGAAAATGGTACAATAACAGATAATTATTATAACTTTCAGAGGTTTGTACTATGGTAGTCAAGAGTTATATCAAAAAAGCAAATTCAGTTGTCCCGTCAAAGGCACAGCTTGAATTTATGGATACGGAATTTATCGCCTTTATTCATTATGGAATGAACACATTCACCAACACCGAATGGGGTTCGGGACGTGAGCCCGAAAAATACTTCAAGCCTGCAGATTTTTCTGCAAAGCAGTGGGTCAAGGGAATTAAGTCAGCAGGGATGAAAGGTCTTATCCTTACCTGCAAATTTTCTGACGGCTTCTGCCTCTGGCCGAGTGCATATACTGAACACAGTGTAAAGAATTCACCTTGGCTTGACGGTGAAGGTGATATGGTCAGGGAGCTCAGCGAAGAATGCAGAAACGAAGATATCAAATTCGGCATCTATCTTTCTCCGTATGATATGCATGAACCGACTTTCGGCACAGAAAAGTATAACGATTTCTTTGTGAATCAGCTGACAGAACTCTGTACAAATTACGGTGACATCTTCTGTGTATGGTTTGAACGTGACGAAAGCGGCAAACAGCCTTACGATTGGGAAAGATATTACAAAACTATCCGTGAACTTCAGCCGAATGCAATGATATGCAACTGCGGACCTGATATCCGTTGGTGCGGTAACCATTCGGGAATCGGCAGACAGAGCGAGTGGAGCGTTGTTCCGAAAGAGCTTATCAACGATGCACCTGCAGTAAAGCTCGTGCAGACAGACCTAGGCAGCCGCAAAAAGATAAAAAAAGCCAAGGAGCTTGTATGGTTCCCTGCAATTATGGATATGAAGATGCGTCCCGGTTGGTTTTTCCACGACCACGAAACTTCAAGTCTTCAGGTTCTTTCAACCGCTGTGATGAGTTATTTCAAATCTGTCGGTAATAACGGTACTTTTATCCTTAACGTTTCCCCTTCTCACACGGGACGTATTGACAAGAAAGACCTTGAACAGCTTGTTACTCTCGGCGCACAGCTTGAGCTTGAATTTAAAGAAAACTTTACTGAAGGTGCTGAATTTACTTCGAACGGATGCAGCGACGAGCTTCATTCCGAAAAGTTCATAAATTCAGGAAAATCATATTTCAAGTCATCACCCGATAACCGCAAGACTTCAATCATTGTTGATATGAAAGAGGTACGTTCAATTGACAAAATTGTACTTGCCGAAAATATTGCCACGGGACAGCAAGTTGAAAAATTCTCGCTTTACTATTACTACGATAAACGTTGGCACAAAATATACAAAGGCACAACAATCGGTAGGAAGAAGATTTGCATAATTGCTCCGATGGAAGCAAGACGAATTAAACTCGTAATCGAAAAAACCAGAGAATTTGCCACAATTTCCGAATTTAAAGTATATTAATTGTAAAAAATCAACAGTCTTCATTATTTTAGATGAAGGCTGTTGATTCGTTTTTCGTCAATATTTACAATAAATTAGGCAATTCATTCCATTTTATATTGATAATATTCACATCACTTCACACAGTATTTCGTGATTATTAACAAACAATTCATATATTATTTGTGCAAAACGCTTGACAAAGGTAAAATGTGGTGCTATAATAAAGCCACGGTAAGAGAAATACCGAAAAAAAGAAAGGAATGAATCATATGTCAAAAGAAAAAATGTATTATGAGGCTCAGGAAGTATTGCTCGATGAGATTGCGAAAGAAAAGTCTCTCTTTTCATTCCGCACAATTATCAAGCTTCTTACAGCAAACGCAATTGCAAGAAACTTCTGATAATGCCAAGCCGCAAGGCTTCATAATCAAAAAAACGGGGTTGTCTTTCGACAACCCCTTAATTTTTTTACTGCTTATTTAACTGTTTCAACAAGGCTCATAAAAGCTTCGATTGTGTTTGAACCTGCTCTGTTACCTGAAGCAACGATTTCTTCGTTTTCACCTGCAAGAAGGCTCTTGAATTCATTGTCGGGAAGGATGTAACCAACCTGGTCATTCATAAGACCGAACACAAGGAGCTTCTTATTCTCGCCAACTACCTCCTGCATTGAAGGATAGTCGAAATCTTCATATGTCCAGGAATCATCTGCACCAAGGCATCCGCCGTATGCGATTGCAGCTTCAAGCTCACCCGGAACAAGAGCAACAGCGATGTCTGTACCCAATTCAAGGTAACCGATTTCTGTAAGAATCTCTGCTTCACGATCCATTGCATCAAGGCCGACAACAGTATTTGAAATTGCACCAAGCTTACCTGCGAAGAGGAGAATCTGGTTTGTTACGGGAACATAATACTGAGCCATCTTGAAGTTAAGAAGAGGAGCAACCTCAACTTCTTCAGTTGATTCTTCAATAAGGCGTCTTGCAAGCTCCGTACCGTAAGCGTTGATACCTTCGATACTGTCGTAATTCTCAGGAAGACCAAGGGGCTCATAATCTGAAGAGATTGCAAGCTCAGCGCCGAGAACCATCATAAAGTTAGCATTTTCACGCTTGTTAATTACCTGTTCCATATAGTACGGATAGTCACCTGTAACCTCTGTACCTGCTGCGCCGTTACCTACACAGTGGCTCGGAGAGTTGACGATCCATGTTTCTCTGCCACCATCAGCAGGAACAAAGCGGAAACGATGAAGGTTACCGTCAACAACATAAGGATCTCTCTTTTCTCTGAGAAGGTCTTCTATATCAGCTGTTGAGTAGTAAATTTTACCCTCTTCCATTGTATTGACAGCAGTCTTGATAGCCTGCTCTGTTACATTGTAAAGGTTTGCCATAAACTCCGGATTTCTGCCGTCGAGGAGTTTAATGTCTGTGCCGAAAAGCTTATTTGCTACGTTTGCAGCAGGGTTTGTGAACACCATCTTAAGAAGGTCACCGTTCATGCCGAATGTGTCAACGCAGCTGTGCTGATGAAGAACAGAAATATTGATACCAACAATGTTGTTTGCCTTTGCAAAATCAGCAAGCTGTGCACGAATACCTGCAACATCTGTATTTGAAAGGCCGAATCCATCAACAACAGCGATAACAACCGTACCTCTGCCGCTGCCGTCATTGAGTGCTACACAGCGTACACGCTGATCATCGTAAACAGCAGATACTGTCTTCGGGTCAGGGAAAGAAAGGCTTCCGCCGACATAGTGCTTACCGTCCATCTCATTACCTGTCTGGATTGAACCGCTGCCGTAGCCTACGCTCCAAACAGCACCGGGAGCAGGAGTTGCAAGATATTCATCCATACCCGGATAGAACTGATCGTTTACATATGTTTCCTTGTCCGGGAAGTCAATTGACGGAACAACAAGGTTGATTGCCTTAAGAACCACATCGATGAGCTTATCAACGATGCCGTAAAGGAACTTAAGAAGCATATCCGTAAATTCATCGGCATCTGATGGGAATTTCATACTTTCAAAGCCGAGAGAGCCTATCCAGAATGAAAGTTCGTTCATAATGAACTCTGAATCAACAGATATTTCAGGTGTTACGGGAGCTACCGGAGCTTCTTCTTCAGCAAATGCATTAACATTGAAGCAAACACTGCCGATTGAGAAAACCATAACAACTGAAAGAATGAGTGAAATTATTTTTTTCATAATTACACACCTTTCATAATATTATTGTACAGATACATTTTAACACAAAATCAAAATTTTTACAACAACAATCCGCTTATAAATAACAAACAAAATGAAGGGTAGATTTTTGTATGAGTTGCTGTATTGCTGAATTAAGAAACAAGGAAGTCATCTGTAAATCCAACGGAGCAAGGTTAGGTAATGTTGATGACGTTGAAATTGACATTGCAAACGGAAAGCTTGTTTCGATTGTTATTTACGGTAAAGGAAGAATGATGGGTTTCTTTGGTAAATGTGAGGATATTATTATCCCCTGGTGTGATATTGACATAATCGGCGAGGATACGATACTTGTCAATTACTGCTGTCCTCAACAGATAAACAATCAACAGCGCAATCGTTGGTAACGAAAACACCCCTGAAACAATGCAACACACTGTTTCAGGGATGTTTTATACTGTTTCGAGCATATTCACAAACTTAACAGCCTTGAAATAAGCTTCATTGACATATTCCTGAGATGATAAGTTTTTATAAATCTCATTATCGGTTCTCGTCGGTCTGCCTTTTGAAATCACTTCAAAAGAAAGTGTTCCGTTATAATCAAACGATTTTATTCTTTTGGCTATCCCGTTCCAATCGGCAATTCCGTCAAACGGAAGGAGATGCGAATCATCGTAAAATGTAAGCTCATCGCCCGTCATTCCTTTGTTGTCATTCAGATGAGTAACAAACAGTCTGTCACCGTACTTTGAAAGAATATCCTTGCCGTAGTTATAGCAAAGCTCGTGACCCGAATCAAAGCAGAAACCGACATTTTTAACATCACTGTATCGGTTGAGAATTGCCTCGAGGTACATCTCGCCCTCCGTATTTTCAAAAGCAAGGTAAACATCCTTTTTAACTGCATAATCAATAATATCATCAAGACGTTCAAGCCCGAGAGCCGTCGGATTGAAATTATCCATACCGATGATTGCGTGAAGAACTGCATACTTAACGCCGAAATCACTGCAGTCATTAATTGTGGCATACAGGTCTTTGAGCATAATTTCGGCAAGCTCGCCACCCTCATCGTGCCATATATCGTCCATTCCGTAAAAAGGTGCATGGATATACTCACAGGTAAGATCAAGTTTTTCAGCCTTTTTCATCAGCACCTCAGTTAGTTCTGAGGTGCCGTTTTTTACTCTGTCAAAGGCAAAGCTGTCAAAACCTGCTGTTTTAAGAAGTTCCGGTTGATCAATAACCGGGACATCAAGCTGCATCCCGAGAGCAAGGCACAAGGATTTATTCACTGTCATAAATCACACTTCCTCAAAAACATAGCTGCCTGCACCAAGCTTGATTACAGCACAGTCACCCTGCTTTTCGAACTCATCAAAACTATGTTCAACACCGTTAATCAGAACATTATTTGTAAAGAGAGGAAGAAGAAGCGTCGCAGATGACTCTTCGGGAACCGTACATTCATAAACAAAGCTTTCGTCGTTTCGCCAGTTACTTTCAATAAGACCTGCAACCGAATTGTATGAACAGCGCACCCATTTCATTCTCTGCTGACCTTCGGGAAGCTCGTCAGCAGTTCTTGTATCAACCCTCGGCTGAAGAAGAATGTTTTTGAATGCAATACTGTCAGTTTCAATACCTGCCATATAGCGGTACATCCACTCCTGAACAGAACCGTAAGCGTAGTGATTGAAGGAATTCATACCAACGTCGCCGAAGCCTTTGTCCAATGTATATGAATTCCAGCGTTCCCAGATTGTCGTTGCTCCCTGGTCAACGCTGTAAAGCCATGACGGCTCATTTCTCTGCATAAGAAGAGTGTACGCAAGATTATCTTCACCAATCTTTGAGAGTACAGGACAGAGATTATATGTGCCGACAAAGCCTGTTGAAAGGCGGTTGCCGTTATCCTTTATCTTCTGCACAAGCTCTTTTGATGCCTGCTTAAGATAATCACCCTCGATGAGGTCAAACGCAATCGCGATAATATAGTCGGTCTGTGTTTTGTCAATAAGTTCGCCGTCTTTCATAAAAGTATCAACAAAATACTTGTGAGCTTCTTTTCTCAAGGCTCTGTAATGCTCTGCCCTGTCTGACTTGCCGAGCTCCTCGCTCATAAATATCATCATATCAATATCGTGCACAAGGAAAGCAGATGAAAGATATTCATTTTTACAATAGTCATATGCAAGCCAGTCGCCGTAACGCGGAATCGGACCTTCAAAGCCGTAATTTTCAATAAGCTGTGCGATGTATTTTTCCATTGAAGGATAGTGCTCTTCAATAAATTCTTTATCGCCGTAGAGCTTGTAAAGATTATATGGAATAATAATGCCTGCGTCTCCCCAGGCTGTTGCATTGTCCGAACGGCAGTATGACACTCTCGGTGCGATATCGCCGTATGCACCCTCGTCGCTCTGTGCATCACGCATATCCTGCATCCACTTTTTGAAGAAGCCGCTGACATCAGCATTGTAAGCTGCTGTTACGCTGAATGCCTGAGCATCACCTGTCCAGCCTAGTCTTTCATCACGCTGCGGACAGTCTGTCGGAATGAAGAGATAGTTACTTCTCTGACCCCAGATAATATTTGAAATAAGCTTATTTACAAGCTCATCGGATGTTTCCATATGACCGATTTCTTTTGTATCTGAACCTACAACCTCAGCGATAAACGAGGTAAGCTCGATATCGTTATCGGCAGAAATTTCGATATAACGGAAACCGAAGAATGTAAAAGTCGGTCTGTAGTTTTCTTCACCGTCACCTGAAAGAATGTAGTGAGATTTGCCCTTTGCAGAACGGAAATTTACCGTGTAAACACTTCCCTTCGGACCGTCATTTCCGCGTTCTATATCACCTGAATCATTGAGGAATTCTGCATAGCGGATTTTAACAGCCGTACCTTTTGCACCCTTGAGTTTAATATTTGCCCAACCTACGATTTCCTGCTCAAGGTCAACTACAAGCTTCTGCCCTGCTTTAAGAGTAAGAGAAAGATTTTCCGGAGTTGAAATAACATCGATTTCGCCGAACTGTGTGCCGTTATCTTTCGTTGATTCGTAGACAGTCATCTTCTTTGCACAGATGCTGAGCCCGTCTCTCACCTTAACTGTCGGACCGACAAACTCTGTTATCTCGCCGTCAAAATAATCGCAGATTTCTGCCTGTTTCCATGCAGAAATATCATAATCAGCACAGGAAATCTTTTCATAGCTGTCAAATCTTCCGTCGCGGTATTCGCCGTCCCAGATGTCCGCTGTGCGAATCTGTCCGCCACAGGTAGCCTTCCAGCTTTCGTCTGTGATAAAAGTTGTTTTTGAATTGTCGTTTTCAACTGTTATGCAAGCCATTACAGCAGGCATATGCACACCGTAGTATCCGCCACATATTCTTCCCTGATACCAACCTGGCGCCGCAACAAGAAGAATTCGGTTTTTACCTTCAGCGATATATGACGTTATGTCATATTCATAATAGAGTGTTCTCTTATTATAATTAGTCCAGCCGGGTTTAAGCTCATCGTTACCTACCCTTTTACCGTTGATATAGATATCGATACAGCCGAGAGCCGTAAAGCTTAATTTTACTGAAGTGAAACTTTCCGCTTCGAAATCCGTTGCAAACATCGGCATACCGTCGTCACAACGAACATCAGAAAACTGAAATTTTGCCTTTTCCTCATCGTCTGCCCACGGCGAATTTTCGAAATCGGCATAGGGCTTCATATCTGTTTTGATTAAATTTGCATTATTCCAATATTCAGCGTTATATTTATACATAGCTTTTTCTCCTGTTAAAACGGACGGCAGACTTATAAACAAATTATTAAGTCTGACCGTCCTTTACTTATTTATTCAAAATATACGGGTTTACCTGTCTTTGCAGATTCATAGATTGCTTCAAGAATCTGAGTTACAACAAGTGACTGTTCAGGCTTTGTCGGAACTTCTGTATCATTGATAATTGCCTGATAGAAGCCGTTTGCCTCAAGCACTTCGGGATCTGTGCTGTCGCCGTCGTAGAAAGCAACACCGCCACAGTCGAAGTTAGGAGTTTCGATAACCTGACGTCCGTTCTTTACGAAGTTGATACGAAGGTCATCTTCACCCATTGTGTCTGCACCGCCCTTGTCACCGCAGATCATAACAGTTGCTTCCATCGGGTCTGCAATGTTAAGAGCCCAGCTTGATTCAACAGAAACTGTCGCACCGTTTTTCATGACAACAAAACCGAAAGCTGAATCTTCAACCGTAAACTTTTCTGTATCCCAGTCACCCCAGGCATTTGCTGTACCGACCTGCTTGCCGAGCTTTTTGTATGATGTTCCGACTACCATCTTCGGCTCGTGGTTATCCATAAGCCAGAGTGTGAGGTCAAGAGCGTGTGTTCCGATATCGATAAGAGGACCGCCGCCCTGCTCATATTCGTTAAGGAAAACGCCCCATGTAGGAACAGCACGTCTGCGAAGCGCAATCGCTCTGCCGTAGTAGATGTCACCAAGCTCGCCGTCTTCACAAGCCTTTTTGAGGTAGAGGTATTCGTCTCTCCAACGGCTCTGGTAACCGATTGTAAGTTTTTTGCCCGTTCTCTTTGCCGCATCAAGCATAGCCTGAGCTTCCGCTGCAGTTTTTGCCATCGGCTTTTCGCACATTACGTGCTTACCTGCCTCAAGCGCATCGATTGTTATAAAGCTGTGTGAACGATTCGGAGTAAGAACGTGAACGACCTCGATTGATTCGTCCTTGAGGAGTTCTTTGTAATCCTCGTAAATCGCTACGTTTTCGCCGAGCTTGAACTTCTCTCTTGTTTCATAAGCTCTTTCAACTATGATATCGCAGAGAGCAACAATTTCAACGTAGTCAAGATTTGTAAGTGCATTCATATGCTTACCGTTACAAATTCCGCCACATCCGATAATACCGACTTTAACTTTTCTTTCCATTTTTTACACCGCCTGAACAAATTTAAAACCAATTATTTAAGGAAAAGATTACCAAGAGCAATAATACCTGTAAATCTGAGAACAAAAGCAAGTACCTTTACGATTGTATCACAGATAAGAGTTGCAGGTAAACCAAGGTCAATGAAGAATGTATCCTCAGCCTCGGGTGCGCCTTCATACTCAAGTGTGAACGCCTGAGTGTAAAGAACTCCGCCTTCGCCGATAACTTCGGCTCTTACATATGAACCGATTTTATCCGAATAATCATCAAGGTCGATTGTATCACCTGTTGCGATGAATTCGCCGTCAGCAATCCAATGAACCATATACGCATCCTTTGTGCTGATTGTGATTGTGTCTGCATTTTCATCAACTGCAACGCTTGTTACCATCGGAACCTTTGCGTTCTGGTCAAATTCAAACTTTGTATCCTGACCGCCGTTCTTTTCTTCTTCAATGATTGTTTCATATGTTGACTGAAGCTTTGATGCAAACTCAGGTGCAACACCTGCTGCTGAAAGCTCGGAAGCCCATGCTCTGATTTCCTCGCGGCTGCCCATATAATAGCTTGCTGCGAAGAATGCGCCGTCTTCCATTGATGTTCTCAATGCATCGGGTGTAAGCTCGGGCATGCACATCCATGTATAACCGGAGTTTACGATATCCGGATTATGGGCATCGGATGTTGCGATACCGTAAACGTTTCTGCCGTGAGGAACAACCTTCTGAAGAAGGATATCCCAGAGCTTTCTGTCAAAACGTGTTCTGCTGTCGCCCTTACTGTTGATATCGACTCCGATGCAGGAATCGTACTTAAGAAGAAGGTTAGCAAACTTATTTACAACATACTTATAGTGGATATTATCCATATCGTATGCATCTTCGAAGCACTCTTCATCCCTTGCATTTGTGTATTCACCGGGATGATTTATTACTGAAAGCCCGCCAAGTGCATCAATCTTTCTGATAGGTGTTGCATAATCGCTTGTACCGCCGACAACATCGTTACCGTAATCAGCAAACCATGTGTTTACGTGAGCGTTATTGAACGATGTCGGATTCTGCTCGTTTGCATAAGGAACTCTCATCATTGTGTGAAGAGCATTTCCGTTTTCGTCATACTGTTTGTAGTAGTCATCAGCATATGTATAGTCAAGGCCTGCATCCGTAACGCCTGAAGCCTTAAGCGGATCAATCGGGCGGTTGCCTTCCTTAATAGAAAGAACAACGCGGATTGTCTTAGCTTCTGTATCCTTATCCCAACCGTAGTCAACCGTTCCGTGGTCACTCAGAGCCATAATATCAAAGCCGTGTGAATAGTGAGCTTCAACCTGTTCTCTGATAGTCTGGTCACCGTCAGAAACCGTTGAGTGAGAATGAAGGTCTGTTTTGTACTGATTGTAAGTGTTCCAATCAACGTTTGCATAGGTATTGTTGATTGTGTAATCAACACCGTCTGCCGCATATGCGCCGACAGCCGTACCCGTTGCAAGCATAATGACTGAAAGGATAACTGCCATAGTCTTTCTGAATTTCATATCAATTGCCTCCTTAAATTCTATACAGAATTACATTATGATTTTAGCACATTAAAATGATGAATTCCAGCAAAAATTTACCGATTTCATAAAACTATCAAATTGCACTAATCAGGACTTTAATTTTGACAAAAATGACAAAAGAAAAAGGCGAAGCGTTCGCCTCGCCCTTAAAATCATTTATTTTTCTATGCTTGCTATAAGCAATTCAAACAGCGCAATAAAGTCAACGTCCGTACTCTGCGTGTCCATATTCTCAGCCGTCAGCGGTTCAAGAGCTTCCGTTTCCTGATTATTAAAAAGGAACTGCGGATACTGTGGGAAGGTATGTATTGTTTCCTGACCAGGTGTATAGATAAGCGTATACACAAACTCGTGGTATCCGTCAGAATACCAGGTATGCATCATATCCTTTACAAACCACGTAATTTCGGGAAAGGCACAAGTTGAAGCGTCAATTACGTTGTCGGGTGAAACGTGATTATGTCCGTCAGCAATCTTCTGCACGTAGCCTTCACCGAGGGTCTGACCGTAATCTGCACAGGTTGCGCCCATTGAAGTATGCTTTGTATCAATAAGGAAGTCGCTCTGGTTTGTGCTCTGTGAGCCGAGAGGTACTGCAGCCTTGCCGTAATTTGAAATAATTGCGAAGTTGATACCGTTCGCCATTGCATCTTCAATTATTTCTTCCTTGCGGTTCATAACCTCATAGTGGTATTTATCGAGTTTCTTTATAAGCTCTGCATTCACTTTTTCATCGAGCATAAACTCTTTTGCTTCTTCGTAAGAGTCTTCTGCAACGAATGCCCAGATTCCCGGAATATAGCCAAAGAGTGACTTGATGCAATCCTCATAAACAACATCTTTGATTTTCGAGATAAGTGCAACATCAAGGAATTTTACAACAGGATTGAAAGCAAGAGCCGCAAAAGTATTGTAAAGAGCACGGTAGAACACCATATCAGCCGCATTGCCTTCAAGGAAATTGCCGACATAATTCATAACGGATTTCGGATCAAGAGTGAGGTCTCCGACAAAAAGAGATGTCATCATTTCGATGCCCTCAAAGGCAGAAGACTGCATAACAACAGTTTCTACACTGTCGTAACCGTAAGTGTAAAGATATGCCATTGTTACGGCTCCGCCCATACTTTCCGCACGGAGTGCAACCTTACTGTGTCCCGTAAGTCGCTTGGTTTCTTCAATATAATCGTTAAGCTCGGCAGCAATATTAAAGATATCCTTACGCCAGTCGTAACGGAACACCGTACGTGTATTTCTGAAATGATACTGTGACGGTGGCTCGTAAATTTCGATATCAACCGTCGGATTGTTGGGGTTACCGTTCACATCACAGCTTGCATCGTAGAAAAGATCATTAACCTCTGCACTGAGAGTGTGTGCAAATTTATCGTAGTTGCCTGTAAGAATAAGACCAAACAGCGGAAGAATAAGTCTTTTAATCATATCCGTTATCGCTTCGGTTTCAACGCCGAATGCACCGTATTCCTCTTCCGTACCTGCATTTGCAACAAGCTCGGTATATGCAAATCCTGTTACGAAAATTACGGGAATATTGCCGCATTGACATTCATCAGACTCCGCCTGAGCAAAAATTGACAAGCTGAGTGAAAAAGCAATAATAACTGAAAGTAAAACTGCAAGAATTTTTTTCATAAAAACTCCTCCTTTGCAGGGATTATATCACAAAAGAATTATATTTTCAATTCTTAAAAATAGCTCACGGGAATATAATTTATCGGAGTGATTATATGTCAGGGGCTAAAAAACTTTTACACAACACCTTGCTTCTGACGGCAACATCGTTTCTTATGAGGACGATTGCCGTCAGCTTCAATGTGTATCTTACGGATAAAATCGGCACAGACGGAATCGGGCTTTTTCAGCTTATAAGTTCCGTTTATGCTATGGCAATCACCTTCGCTTCGGGTGGAATAAAGCTTGCATCAATGCGGCTTGTCGCGGACAACAGGGCTTCCTCACATCTTTCGGAAAGGCAGATTATGAGGACGTGCCTTTTTTATGCATTTGCCTGCGGTACGGTTATTGCAATTATTCTTTTTGAATTTTCGGGATTTATCGGTGCCCGGTGGATCGGAGACGAACGAAGTATTTCTTCATTAAAGGTGCTGAGTTTAAGCCTGCCTTTCATATCCGCTTCGGCAGCACTCAACGGATATTTTACGGCAATCGGCAAGGTTTTCCGTTACACCTTCGTTCAGCTTTGTGAACAACTTTTAAAAATCACCGTTACCGTTTTCGCTTTGAAAAGTGTTGTTTCCTACGGATTGGAGGCTTCGTGTGTTGCAATAGTCAGCGGAATGACGGTTACGGAAATCTTTTCAGCGGTTGCATCAACCGTACTTTACCGAATCACAAGTAAAAAATCAAAATTCACAGACAACCTGAAAAACATATCAAAAAAACTTCTTCACATCGCCATTCCTGATGCAATAGGCTCAGAGATGCGCTCCGTTTTAATGACTGTCGAGCACCTGCTGATTCCCGTCGGATTCAAAAAATCAGGCATCAATCCGCAGGCGGCAATGTCAACTTATGGAATCATCCACGGAATGAGCCTGCCTTTGGTCTTATACCCCTCTGCCCTGCTGTCCTCTCTTTCGGGGTTGCTTGTGCCTGAAATTTCCGCACAACACAGTGAAGGAAACCGTACAAGAATAAGCTATATGACCGCAAGGGTTTTGCACATTGCTCTTCTTTTTTCGATCGGCACTGCAGGAATAATCTATTTCAATGCCAATGAAATTTCCGTCGGTGTTTATTCAAACGAGAACGTTACTTTTTACACCCGTCTGCTTTCCCCTCTTATTCCCGTTATGTATCTTGATATGACAATTGACGGCATACTCAAGGGGCTTGACCAGCAGAAAAGCTATATGCGTTACAACATCATTGATGCAAGTATCTGCGTTATTTTAGTTTATTTTCTTGTGCCTGTTTTTTCGGTCAAAGGATATATTATCGTCGTTTTTCTCAGTGAAATAATAAACTTCGCTCTCAGTTTCAGGCGGTTGACTGTTGTCAGCGAAGTAAGAGTTGACCTTTTCAGGGATATCGTTGTACCGTTCGGCTGTGTTATCTGCACAGGTGCTGTTAAAAATATTATTTCTCCGATTGTTTTTACAGGTACAGGAGATAAGCTTCTTGCAATTTTTTCAGTATCGTTCAGTGTTGTTGTTTATCTTATTTTCCTTAAAATTTTCAGTTCAATTGACAACGAAGAAATCACCTGGGCAAAAAACATTACCGTCAGAAAGATAAAAGACCACTGATTGAATTCAGTGGTCTTTCTGTATAATAAATTATTTAATCTGTACCGCAACATATGACGATGCGACTTCAACACCTTCAGCATCGTAAAGCACGGCTTTAAGCCTTGTTTCACCCTTTGAAATTGCTGCAACAACTCCGTCGTTGTCCACACTTATAATTTCGTCAGATTCACTTGACCATTCAACCCTTCCGTCAGGAACCGGGGTTTCAAGGTCAATTTTGCCCTTACTGCCCTTATCCAATGAAAGGTAGTAACAGTTAAGTCTCAACGGTGCATCAATATCGCTGTTAATTTCCAACATCTGCTCCTCGGTAAGAAGACGCATCCATGTCATCTGCACGTACGGCTGATGAACATTGAGCGCTGTATAAAACTGTGTGAAAACTGACGTTACACTTCCGAAATTTTCTTTGATGTATTTAATAAGCTTATCAAGAATTTCAAAAAGTCTTTCGGTTTCTTCATCCGTTAATTCTTCACACGTGCCGCTTGCTTTGAGTTCATCTGAAATATAAGCAACAAAGCCCTCGTCATCAATCACAGCTGCATTTGAGGGTGCAACGCCCTTAACGGAAGCTGTTGCAATAACGCCGAAAGAGCCGAACAGTTCACCTAAGCTCTTGTTCTTTCCCATATACTGGCCCGCAAAATAAACCATCGGTTTTTCAAGATTTTCAGCATAGTATTCTCTGCTGATCATAACATCCGTTGCAAGGGCATGGAAAAGATAATTGAACATCGCTTCACAGGAAACCGAATCCTCTTCCGAATAGAAGCAGTTGTCGGCTTTTTTACCCATACGTGTCATAAACGACTCAAATTCCGTACACGCCGCGTTATAAAAATCATCATAATTTTCACAACGCGATGCGGACGGAAGATAAAATTTCCTTCCGTAACAGGTAAAATCATAAACATCCATAACAAACATAGAGAAGTAGTCGTTAGGATTTATAATATTGAATATATTATGGTAAATTTCATCATTTGCCGCCGGGTCACTTGTGCATTGAGGAATCTCGTAAAAATAAGAATAAATATTCTCTTTTTTGAGAGAAGCTTTTGAAATATTGTCTTCAACATCGCCAAGCGTTTCAACATAGCTTCCGTCAACAAGCTCCGCCGAAAAAAGATTGCCGATTGATGAACCCCGGCTGTATCCCGCTACAAGGAGCTTCACCTCACCGTACGGTTCAAAATCCTCAAAATACTCGTTGAAGTAAAGCATGATTTTTTCTTTTGAAATATCAAAGCCTTCGTGATGCACACCCGTGCCTATACGCACGTTGCCACCCCACTCCATACCGTAGTTACCGCTTCTTACAGCAGCTATGAGCAACGTTGTTTTCTTACCGTCGAGTTCAAGATCTTTTCTTCCCACCGCAAGTGCAATTTCATCGTAACCTGCAGTTTCATAAGCGAAGCTTTCAAACTCATAACCGCATTCGTTAAGCATTTTACGGATATGCTCATCAGGCTGTGAGGTATCAAACGAATTGAACGACGCCATTGAAACACCGAGTGCATACAACGCCAGCTCGTGGTTGTATTCGTATGCATCTCTTTCAAAGTAAGAATCGGAATAAGTGTAAGGATAAATGAGCGATTCACCGAACCAATCACATCTGAATTCGCTCTCCAACGCAATCCGGGGTTCTTCTTTTTTAGAAGCCGAGCCCGTCTGCAAAGACATTGTAAGAAGAAAAACAGCAAGAACAACAGCAAGAACTTTTCTTCGCTTTTTGGCTGCTATTTTTCTTTTTTCTTTTCTGAGCTGCTTTATTTCCGTTTCCTGTTCAGGTGTCTTTTTTTCTTTAAGTTTCACTGTCATCCCTCCCTTTCTTCAGTATTTTTATACTTTTACGGTTTTATCAATTCAAATTCACCGCTTCTGAGAATACGAAGCAAATCATCATTAGTGCGGATTTTTTCGTTTGTAAGAATACCGGTCATATTCTGAATGTGAGATTCTCTGTGAAAATCAGTTCCGGCAACACGGATTTTCATTTTGTTTTCTTCTGCCCAGACTGCAGCTTTTTCGTTGATATCCGTTCCTGCACCTTTACCGTTAAACACTTCGCAACCGTCGAGGTATTTAGGGTTGGTCCTGGTTATCATGGGTCTGAACGGATGTGCCTGAAGAAACAGCATATTATTCTCCTTGCAAAGCTTATAGAACTTGCGCGGATAATACGTCATCAGATTTCCGTGACGTCTTATAAAATCAGGTGTCATTCCGTAAACAAGATAATCGTTTATTGTACCGTAAAAGCGGATTTCCATTCCGAGAAGAACGGTAAAATCATCCCCTGCCGCAGCAAGAGCTTTTTCGTAACCGCTTAAATAAAAGTCAGTTTCCTTCTGAGGTGCAAAAAGATGCCTGTCGAGAAAAGTCTGCGGCGAATAGTGGTTTGTTATAACCATTCCGTCATATCCCTTGGACTTGTAAATCTCAACTGCCTTTTCTGCAGGACAAGCAGCGCAACGGCTTACATCCCCTGTATGACAATGTAATTCATACTTATACTTCATAGAAAACCTCTTGAAAACAGTACGACTTTCGCCGTACTGTTTAAACTTTAAATTGAAATTATTTTACCCTGCTCATAATATCGGCAAATGCATTTGAAAGAGTTTTTGCCGCCGAATAGCCGAGTGAGTTTGTTTCGTGATAGTGACCGCGGTCAAACTTATCCTTACCTGTGCTGAGGTACGGCTCCGTCTTATGAAGAATGAAGTCATTAGGCGGAACAACGTAACCTGTGAAATCGTTACTCACACCGAAGACAAGAAGATTTTCGTCCCCTGCAACCTCGATGAATGACGGCGGATTAATTTCCGGGCCTCTGCCTGTCGGTGATTCTTCTGCAGATGCAGCACCGCCGTAAGCGATTTCAGGGAATGCTTCACCCGGGATAAGAAGCACCTGCTGTGTACCTATCTTCATATATGTCATTTCGGAAATAAGAGCCATTCCGAGCGCTGCCTCGTTACTTGCAACCATCTTTGAGCTCATAACCTTGAGCATTGCAAGGAAAGCAAGAACACCGTTATCTGCGTGATAATAGAACGGCTGCTGAAGGACTGTGATTTCTGCAGGCATTTTTTCGTCGTTATCGATACGAAGGGCACCTGCCGCAAGAGCCTTACCCTGCTTTTCTGTACGCACCCATCTGTCTTCCTCTTCACCGAACTCACCCGGATCAACAGCACCGATTGCACCGATACCGAAGAGGATGTTTACATCCTTCTCAGCATAGATTGCCTGACGAAGGAAGTAAGGATAGTCCGCACTGCAGAGAGTGTTTCCGCCACCGAGCGTATTCGGATGAGCAGCGAAATTAAGAAGCCATGTTTCCTTTGAGCCGTCATCGGGAACAAAGCGGAATCTTGTAAGCGTATCGTGAAGAACAAAAGGCGGACGTCTGTCATTCTGAGCCTCAGGAACATGAGTTGTACCAAGATATAGGTCGCCTGTCTTTCTGTTTTCGTAAGCCTCAATACAGATTTCCTTGATTGTCTTAAAAATCTTCTGCATATATGAGTCAACTTTACCCGTAAACGGAAGTCTTCCCCAGTAACCTACAGTGTCAAAGCCTGCGTGCTGATGAGTACAGCAGATGTTGATAGCCTTGCACTTTGCTTTTTCGCAGAAGTCAGCAAGGCTTGCACGGATGAGTGCAACCTCAGTGTTTGTAAGACCGATGATATCGGCAGTTACCATAATGATACCGCCTTCTTCACCAACACCGAGCCACATCGCACTTGCAGTAAGGTTGTCGTGAATACCTGTCATATCCTGAGCCATTTTGTGACCTGCTATGTAATACTTCCGCTTACCGAAATCGTCGGGCATAATCTCTCTCATAGCAAAGCCAACATCATATTTCGCATCCTTGCTGTTTTTGATTGTTGTGGGCATTACCTTTTCGAGTTCAGGCGCCGGACCTTTTTTCTTAAGCTTATTACCCTTCTTTGTTGCAATTTTTTTAACGGCGGAAGCCGCAAGTTTTCCTATATCCATAAAATAACCTCCGTTTATTTTGCAAATATATTTCCATTTACATTATATCATAAGATAAGTAATCATACAAGTAAATTTTATATTAACAAATATGGTAAATCGGATTGAAAGAACAGTTGAAGTCTGTTATAATGTTTTCACATTATTGAAAGAGGCGATTTTATGAAATACGTTCTTTACGTTGTTCTTGCCGTTGTTGCAATTCTTGTGCTTTTACTTCTTGCGGCAATTGTCAGAACAGCTCTTATGAAAACAAAAAAAGCCGATTATGTGCCTAATCCTGACCCGAAGCGTACCGATGAGTACGTTAAAAAGCTTTCTGAAATGGTACAGTACGAAACTATTTCAAAGCGCGGTGAGGTAAACACCGAGAAGTTCCTCGGCTTCCACAAGGTTCTTGAAAAGCTTTTCCCGACAGTTCACGAAAAGCTTGAGAAAACTGAAATAGACGGCAACCTCCTTTTTAAGTGGAAAGGTAAGTCAAGCGAGAAACCGATTCTTATTATGAGCCACCAGGACGTTGTTGAAGCAACGGGCGAATGGAAGTATCCTCCTTTCAGCGGTGAAGTTGCTGAAGGCAAGGTATGGGGACGCGGCACATCAGACACAAAGTGTACGGTTATGGCATTCCTTCAGGCTGCAGAAGAACTCCTTAAGGAAGGCTATACTCCCGACTGCGACGTTTACATCGCAAGCAGCTGTACCGAGGAAATCGGCGGTGACGGCGCACCGAAGATTGTTGACCATCTTGACAAGCAGGGTGTTAAGCTCTTCCTCGTATGTGATGAGGGCGGCGGAATTATTCAGGACCCGATTGCAGGTGTCAAGGGTAACTTCGCTATGGTCGGCGTTTTTGAAAAAGGTTACGGTGATGTTAAATTCATCGCACGTTCAACAGGCGGACACGCAAGTGCTCCCCCGAAGAACACTCCGATTGCAAGACTTTCAAAATTTGTTGCGGCAGTTGACAAGAAAAATCCGTTCAACGTTGAATTTATGCCTGAAGTTGAAGCAATGTTTTCAAAGCTCGCACCGTATGCAGGCTTCGGTTTAAGACTTATTTTCGGCAATCTCTGGCTTTTCAAGCCACTTATGAAGAAGCTTCTTCCGATGATCAGTGCTCAGGCTGGTGCAATGCTTTCAACAACAATCGCGTTCACAATGTCCGAGGGTTCAAACGGCTACAACGTTATCCCGCAGGAAGCTTCTATCTGTGCAAATATGAGATTCATCCCTCATCAGGGTACAGACAGCAGCCTTGAGGTTATCACAAACCTTGCAAAGAAATACAACATTGAAACAGAAATTGTTTACAGAGGCTATCCCTCACCCAGCGTTGATATCAACGGCGAAGCTTTCAAAATGGTTGAAAGTGCAATCAACGAATGCTTCCCCGGCGTAGGCTGCAGTCCGTACGTTGTTACAGGCGCAACAGATGCACGTTTCTATTCAAAAATCTGCGACAGCTGTGTACGTTTTGCTCCCGTTGTTTACGGTCCTGAGCAGATGAAGGGTATGCACGGTCTTAACGAAAACATTGAGTGCAATACACTTGCAGGTGCTGTTGACTTCTACAAAAAGATTATCACAATGCAGAAAAGATAATTAAAAAAGCAAACAATAAATGCGATAGAAAACCTTTACGGAATTCTATCGCATTTCTTTTACTATTCAGTTACAATAACTTTTACGCTGTTGAATCGTACTGTAATTACTTACCACGTATTACTGAATAAATAAGCGGTTGTTTTTCTGTGGTTTCAACAGAGAAACTGATTGCTTCGTTGAATTTCTGAATAGCCGAGTCAAACTTACTTTTGTCACTCGCATAAATAACAGCAATTGTTTCTCCTTTTTGCACCTTGTCCCCTGTTTTGGCTTTTAACATTATACCTGCAGAGAAATCAATAACATCCTCTTTCGTATTTCTGCCTGCACCCAAAAGGAGCGAAGCAACACCGATTTTCTCGGCATCCATACTGCTGATATATCCGTCAGCTTCAGCTTTAATTTCAAAACTGTGTTCTGCTTTCGGGAAGAGTGCGGTATTACCAATCCATTCGGGATTTCCGCCCTGCTCAGCGACCATTTCTTTAAGCTTGTTGAGTGCCGAACCGTCAGAAATTGCTCCCTTAGCCATTTCAACACAGGTCGCTTTATCATTGCCCGTTACAAGAGTGAGCATATTCGAAGCAAGCTCGATACAGACCGTTGTCAGGTCTTCGCAACCGTTACCTTTAAGCGTTTCAACTGCTTCGATAACTTCAAGAGAGTTACCGACCGCATTACCGAGCGGAATATCCATATTCGTTATAACCGCAACAGTATCTCTGCCTGCAGCATTTCCGATTTCAACCATAGCCTTCGCAAGGGCTTCGGACTCTTCAACACTTTTCATAAACGCTCCGCTACCCGTTTTAACATCGAGCACAATTCCTTTTGAGCCTGCAGCAAGCTTTTTACTCATAATGCTTGATGCGATAAGCGGAATGCAATCGACGGTTGCCGTATCGTTACGCAGAGCATAAAATTTTTTGTCCGCAGGTGCAAGGTCGCCCGACTGACCGACAACGCAAAGACCGATTTTATTTACCTGATTCAGGAAATCATTGCCTGAAAGTGTTGTTCTGAAGCCTTCAATTGATTCAAGCTTGTCAACTGTACCACCCGTATGTCCAAGGCCTCTTCCCGACATTTTTGCAACCTTACCGCCGAGTGCGGCAACAATCGGAGTTACAATCAGCGTTGTCTTGTCGCCGACACCGCCCGTGCTGTGCTTATCAACAGTATAGCCGTCAATTGAGCTTAAATCGACAGTATCTCCCGATTCCGCCATAGCGATTGTCAGCGTTGACGTTTCACGTGCCGACATACCGTTAAAACAGATTGCCATAAGCAAAGCTGTAATCTGATAATCCTTTATATTCCCGTTAACGCTTTCAGAAACAAAAAACTTTATTTCTTCGTCCGTAAGCTCTTCGCCTTTTCTCTTTTTGTGTATAATATCGTAGATTCGCATATGACCACCTCATCACTTTAACTATACCATACTGTTGACAAAAAGTAAAACACTTATAACAGCCGAAAGACTGTTATAAGTGTTTTTTATCAGTTGCAAAGGATATCTGTTTCCATATATCTTACGCCCATATCATAGAGCATTTTTGCATCTTCGATTGTGTTGACTGTCCAAAAAGAAACACCGATACCTGCATCGAGTGCAAGCTGAATTGTTTCCTGTGTGTTTGCACTGTAGCTCGGTGAGAGCCATACATTATCACCGACAGCCTGTGCCTCTGCAATGTTTTCGGGTGTGATTTCATCGATCAGATACCAGAGTTCGATTGACGGATCAAGCTCGTGAATAACCTTGAGCTGTTCAAGGTCGAATGAAATAACGATAGCCTGCTCCGTAAGGCCCTTTGCATGAACGGAATCAACAACAGTGTAAAGAAGATCGTAATTATCAGCCTTGATTTCAATCTGCGGTCTTGTATTCGTACCTACAAAAATATCAAGATACTCGTCAAGAGTAGCAATTCTCATATCAGGATATTTCCAGAAGTTTGCACCCCACTTGTAGCTGAATGTTTTGAGTTCCTCAAGAGTAGTATCCTTTATTTCAGCATACTGACAGAACCATGAGTCGGTATCACTGTTGTGGTTAAGAACCCACACATTGTCTTTTGTAAGCTGAATGTCGCACTCTGCAGAGTAGTAATTGTTGTTAACAGCCTCAACAAAAGACATAGTAGAGTTTTCGGGAGCAAGTGCACTTACACCGCGGTGAGCTGTAAGATAAACAGGGTCTTCGGGAGAACCGATACCGTTTTCAGAAATTGAAATAAGTTCCTGAGGCGGATTTAAAAGCTTGACAATGTGGTAAACCGGTGACCACGTTGACAAATAAATCGGCACAAGAATAACGGTTATGATTTTGTTGATGAACGGAAGCATTATAACATCACCTTTCAAGTAAAATTATGGTAGTATTGTAGCATTATTCTGTATTAAAAGCAATACAAAACAAAAAATCCGCCCTCATAAGAGAACGGATTTTGGTGCTGGTGACCGGACTTGAACCGGTACGGTGTTGCCACCGAGGGATTTTAAGTCCCTTGCGTCTGCCGATTTCGCCACACCAGCTTATCCTGACGACCGTTACATTATACATAACGGCCGTCGTTTTGTCAATAATTAAAACAAAAATTATGCTTCAACAATTTCGCTCATCTTTGCGCGGATTGCATCAAGACGTGCATACGCATTCTCTCTGTCAGCATCCTGAATTGAGTAGTAGAGCTTAATCTTCGGCTCTGTGCCTGAAGGTCTGATTGCCATCCATGAACCGTCATTGAAAACATACTTGAGAACGTTCTCCTTCGGAAGGTCACCAATACCCTTTGAGAAATCGAACACTTCCTTGATACCGTCAAAGAACTTACTTCCGTTTTCACGGAATTCGTTCATAAGGCTCTGAATCTTCTGTGCACCGTCAATACCCTTGAGTGTGAATGTATCAAGTGCATCAAGGTAGAAGCCGTACTCAGCATAAATCTCATTAAGTGCATCGATGAGGGTCATACCCTTATTGTAATAATATGCAGCCATCTGACAAACAAGAAGTGCCGATACAACAGCATCCTTATCTCTTGCATGTGTGCCTGTAAGGTAGCCGTAGCTTTCCTCGTAACCGATAACAAATTCTCTGTCACCGCTTGCTTCGTACTGATTAATTTTTTCACCGATATACTTGAAGCCCGTAAGAGTTTCAACGATGTTAAGACCGAACTTTCTTGCAATGTTTGCACCGAGTTCACTTGTAACGATTGTCTTGACAAGAGTTGACTTTTCGTTAAGCTCAGCCTTTCTCATTGTAAGAACAAAGTTTACAAGCAAAGCACCCATCTGGTTACCTGTAATAAGCACATACTTACCGTCGTGCTTTACGCCTGCGCCGATACGGTCACAGTCGGGGTCTGTACCGAATACAAGGTCAGCACCCTCTTCCTCAGCCTGCTTGAGAGCGAGTGTAAGAGCGTCCTTCTCCTCAGGGTTGGGTGAACGTACTGTTGAGAAATTACCGTCAGGAAGCTCCTGCTCCTTAACGATTGAAACATTCATACCCTCAATAGCCTTACGCACAGGAATATTACCTGTACCGTGAAGAGCTGTATAAACAATTTTGATATCTGACTTTTCTTCGTAAAGTGACTGCTTCTTTACAGCCTCAAGGAATGCATCAAGCACTTCCGTACCGATTGAAACAAAGAGGCCCTTTTCTTTTGCTTCATCAAGCGGCATATGAGCAACATTCTTGATATCTGTAACAGCGTTAACAAAGTCGATAACCTTGTTTGCAAACTCGGGAACAAGCTGACAACCGTTTGAATCGTAAATTTTGTAGCCGTTATATTCCTTAGGGTTATGGCTTGCAGTAAGTACGATACCCGCCGTACAGCCAAGGTGCTTTACCGTGAATGAAAGCACAGGTGTGGGCATAAGAGTATCGTAAAGGAAGACCTTGATACCGTTTGCACAAAGCACCTCTGCAGCAAAGGAAGCAAACTGTGCCGAATTGTTTCTTGAATCGTAAGCGATTGCAACACTGATATTTTCTTTATACTCATCTATAAGGTAGTCGGCAAGGCCCTTTGTTGCCTTACTTACCGTATACTTGTTCATACGGTTTGCACCTGCGCCCATAACACCGCGCAGACCGCCCGTGCCGAACTCAAGATCCTTATAAAATCTGTCTTCAATTTCCTTTTCGTCTGTAATGGCAAGAAGTTCCGCCTTTGTTTCCTCGTCAAAACCGAGCCACTCCTGATATTTTGCTTTGTAATCCATAATCATGCCCCATTTCTAACAATATTTGCCAAATAAATCATAACACAAATTTTGCCCATAGTCAATAAAACAAATAAGTCATATTACGACATTTATCGTGGAATTAATCTATTGACCAAAGACATAAAACCTTGTATAATATATAAGTTAAATTATAATGGTTAAATATGGTTTTGAAGGGAGGAGAGTAATATTACAAAAGCAAATAAAAAAAGCGTAAAGAAAACACGTGAAGAACATATCCGTTCTCTTTTATATATTGTTTCACTTCTTTGTCTTATTTTAGCAGTTGTTTTTATAGTTTTACTTATCCTCACAAGAAACACTAATATCCAGCAATGGTATCAGACTTACACAACATATCTCTGGGAAGCAGAGCGAGCCGTTGAAACAATGGATGACAAGCTGAGCATTTTTGTCGTGATTATTTTTCTTTACACATTCAAGGGAATCTTCCCTCTTCAGTTTTATCCACTCTCGCTTCTTTGTGCCATCACGAGTACCGTCTTCCCTGCATACTTCTCAATCCCGATAAACCTTGCAGGTCTGACAATTCTTTTCTCACTGAGGTACTATTGGGGTAAACGTGTCGGCTCCGATGCAATACAAAGCATACTCAAGAAAAACATAACCATACGTACGGTTATTGAAAATGACGGAAGGGGTAATCCGTGGTTGCTTGCTGTTTTCAGACTGATACCGAGTATACCGCCCAACCCCGTAAGCAAGCTTTACGGAGCGATGGGTTTCAGATACAAGGATTTCATCATTCTTTCGCTTCTGGGCTTTGCGCCTCAGCTCATATCCTACACGTTCATCGGTAGAAACGTGTTTGACCCGCTTTCAGCGGCATTCCTTGTTCCGTTTATTCTTTTGTTTATTCTTATAAGCATTTCAACTTTTGCTTTAAGCAAGATTTTGAAAATTCAGTACAGGAGGAAATCGGCAAATGGCTAATTCAACTCAGATTAAAGAAAAACTCGCTTCAGGTGAGTTCGACGCAAGACTTAAGGAAGTTTATTTAAGTGACGAGGCTGTAGACGCGCAGAAGACACGTCAGGCTGAAATTCTTGACGCATATGTTGAGCTTTTCGGCGACTGTGACGGCATCGAATTTTTCAGCGCACCGGGCAGAACTGAGGTTGGCGGCAACCACACAGACCACAACCATGGCAAGGTTCTTGCCGCAAGCGTTAACCTTGATACAGTTGCTGCGGCTTCAAAGCGTGACGATATGATCGCTTGTGAAAAGAGCCTCGGCCACGGTATGATTGAAATTGATATTTCTGACCTTGAGCCGCACGAAAACGAATACGGCAAGTCATCAGGTCTTATCCGCGGTATGTGTGCAGGCTTCAAGAAATACGGCTACAACATCGGCGGTTTCAACGCTGCAAGTGCAAGCTGTGTTCTCGCAGGTTCAGGTCTTTCATCATCTGCGGCATATGAAGTTCTTATCGGCACAATTCTTAACCACCTTTACAACGACGGTAAGGTTTCGCCCGTTGACGTTGCAAAGATTGCTCAGTATGCTGAAAACGAATACTTCGGCAAGCCCTGCGGACTTATGGACCAGATGGCAAGCTCGGTCGGCAGTTTCATCACAATTGATTTCAAAGACCCGTCAGAACCCGTAATCAACAAGGTTGAATTTGACTTTGCTGCTTGCGGTCACGCTCTTTGTATCGTAGACACCGGCGGAAGCCACGCTGACCTTACAGACGATTACGCGGCTGTTCGCGGTGAGATGGAAAACGCTGCAGGTGTATTCGGTAAGGATGTTCTCCGTGACGTTCCTGAAGACGAATTCATGGCACACATCAAGCAGGTTCGTGAAGAATGCGGCGACCGTGCTGTTCTTCGTGCTGTTCACTTCTACAATGAAAACAAGCGCGCAGTGAGAGAAGTTGAAGCTCTTACAAACAACGATTTTGAAGCGTTCAAGGACATTGTTATCGAAAGCGGACGTTCATCTTATATGTACAATCAGAACGTTTTCACAACCAAGGCTCCGCAGGAGCAGGGACTTTCAGTTGCTCTTCTTCTTTGCGAAGAGATGCTCAAGGGCAAGGGTGCATGGAGAGTTCACGGTGGCGGTTTCGCAGGCACAATCCAGGCTTTCGTTCCCAACGATATGCTTGAAGATTTCCGTTCAACGATTGAGGCTGTTTACGGCGAGGGCTCATGCCACGTTCTTTCAATCAGACCTTTCGGCGGAATCAAGCTTTATTGATAATTACATAAATAATCAAGGCTGTCTCAAACGAGACAGCCTTTTTGTTTATGCGTATACAAATTCACCCTTGAAATACTTACCGTCAGAAGCATCTATGTTACCGTATTTATAATTCACCAAAAAATCAAACAATTCAAAGCTGAAGTTGTAATGGTCATAACCGTCTTCTTTGGTGTTCGTGTAGCTGAATGCACAGTTGTAGTTTTTAATTATTTCAAACATTTCGTCAAGACTGTCGCCTTCTGCACTTGTTTCTATGTATTTTTCTACAGCATATTCAGCCGACCGCTGCGCCCATCTCCCGCCTTCACTCATAACAGCCGCTAACAGCAACGGACTTAACGGTGCAACAGTTGCTCTCTGGTCAACTGAGAACCATAGTTCAACCTTTCCGTCATCATAGACATCCAGGCAAAGCTTCGGATCAGTTAACGTCGGTTTACCTATATCCGCGTAATAACAGTCCGCAGTATCGTCTTCATTACGGCTCTTTTCAAAAGTGAGATAATCAAAGTGCGTTAAAACTTTTTCTGTGTCCTCTGCTTCAATCGTCTGCATCTCTTTTAGCAAATCGACCGCATCGCTGACAGTCTGCACATACACTTCACGCTGAACCTTATCTCTTGAATCGATGTGAGAATGTACACCGATAACAAACACACCCGTTACACATATCAGCACACAGGATACGACAGTAAAAATCCTTTTAAAATAATATCCGCTTTTCAATGGTATTGATATTGCAATAAACGTACCAATGAACAGGACAAGCAGAATCAAAAAAATGATTCCCATAACCAAAAAAGATAAAAAATAGTCATTCAGACCAAAGTCAGGCGAATAATCCCACTTACGCAGAACCGATATAAGCTCCTCCAGCTTACCACCGACGGTTACCACAGATATCATACTGAAAACCCACACACTGAAATAATCAACAACGGTCAGCACAGCCGCACAGACCGCAGGTGTTTTGCGGTTTGTTTTGAGTGAAAGAGCAATACCGCCAATCAGATATACAATCATATTGAGAAATTCTCCGAAAAACGGATATGCATTATGCAGACTTCCGCCTATGACCAGATTACCGCTAATTAAACACGACATTGCAGAATCTGTTATTTTTGCAACCGCCAGGAAAATATAAACACCAATCAGCAGCTTATATAAATCCGAAACATCGTGCAATCTTGAAAGTGAAAGTGCAACCTTACCCGGAGAACCCATATCTTCAAGTGCTTTCTTGTTTGCGGTTTCTTCGTCATAGCCGATTTCAACATAGAAGTCAGCTGAATCCTGCAGGTGGCTTTCAAGCTCTGCACATATCGGTTCATGGAGCTTTTTGTTATCTATGTATTGCCTGACGGTATTAAGATAATCATCAAAGTTGTAAGTCATAAAACCACCACCTAACCTTGAAGTAAGTTTTTAAAATATTCCTGATACTCCTCCGTAAGTTCTACCGCCTGAGCAGGATACTCCTCATCTTGTTCACCATATAGAGATGAATAAAACACACCGTTTTTTTCATAAATATACGATTGATAATATCTGTCTACAAGCCAATCTTTGCTATGCGCAGTTATCGAGTAAACCCCATCACAATCCCTGAGTGGTACGGTGTTATAATCTTTTAGAGCTTCATATTCGGACAAATTATAATTATCTCCGCTGTGTACCCATTCATTTTCCTGAATAAGCTTTTTCATCATTTCATTGTCAAGATTAGCTCCCGCAAGATTGTTTTTATCATCCAAACAATTGAAATTGTAGTTACTGAGATCTTCGTAATATAATAAAAAAGTTTCCTTATCTTCAGGCTTCACAAAGATCTGCAAATTAACATTATCTGCAATAACATAAACTCCGCTATCAGATTCAAACTCATAAAAAGTAAACTCCTCGGAATAATTGGCAATTGCCTTCACCGTCTTTGCTTGTTTCGAGGCATCTGTTTGAACATCTGTATATTTTTCTCCGTTGATTATTATATCGGTAATTCCAAATGGTTGATCAACTTCATCGTCAAGAATTGCAGTAACGCCTGTATCTGCCGGAGGAAACACATAGAACAGTCCGTCTTCAATTAAAGGCTCTACCACTAACTTTCGGTTTAAAAAATCAAATATATTTTCATTACTGTTACAGCCATACAAAAAAGCTATTGAAAATAACAATATAAATATAAATATTTTTTTCATATATTCTCCTTTAATCAAGTATTGAATTTTTTTCAATTATCCTACCATTCTGCTCAACTAAATAGTAGTCATTCAATCCAAAAAATAACGATTCAGGTCCGAATGTCCTGATGTGAAAAGTACACATTTTCTCCTCAGCGCCATAACTATACTGCAAAGAAAAATAATTCAATTCACTAAAAATATCTACGTTCTGCGCTATCGTATTATCATGAGATATTTTTTGAAAATTATCATCAGTAACCAACATTTCATCCGTTGTTATTAACAGATAGTCTTTATGATTAAAGGTTGATTTTCGGCTGAACATGCCAAGGATATTTTTACTCGAATAGTTTTCTTCATCAAAATAAATTTTAGCACTGAATGATTTGTCCTCACACACAGAAAACTCAAGTACAGCTACACCTTTTCTGCCTTTAAGTTCAGTTACCGCACTTCCCTTGTAATCATACCGCACACTTCTTTCAAAATCAAAATCACTGAAATAATCAACAATATATTCAGCATCGCCCTCTAACGGCTTTTCATCGTTTTCAATGAATCCCAAAAAGTCTGAACGAAGTTCTGAAAAATGCTTTGCATGGTCAGTTTCCTGCTTTTGTACCTCAACATAAGTTATTGCAAACACAACCAAAAAGGTGCAGATCAAAACTGCTGAAACAGAGCAAAAAACAGTTTTGATTTTGTAGCCACTTTTCACAAATGAGTTACTTGCCCGCACAGCCATGATAATTGACAGGCTGAAAAATCCGAAAATTATCAACAACAACACTATAGAAATCACGCTACAAACATCAGCCGTAAAACATTTGGTTTCTGTGCGCAACATCATATGAGCAAAACTTTTTAATTGTCCTGTTATCAGGTAAGAAACAGCAACAGAAAAGAACAACACACTAGGTATACCCGAAATTAATGCTGCAGCAGATATCACAGCCGGAGCTTTTCTGCCATAAGAAAGTGACAGGTATAAACCACACAGCATTAGCACGGCAACAACTAAAAAGTGCTTAAAAATCACAAAAGCATTATTTACATCTTCAAAAATCAAAAAAATATTTGCTATAAAATTACCGAAGACAGCTATACAGTAAAAAACAAACATCAAATACTGAACAAAAGACAAATTATAAAGCTTGCCGAATTTTTCAGCAATCGAATGCGGCTCGCCCATATCTTCAAGCGCTTTCCTGTTTGCCGTTTCCTCGTCATAGCCGATTTCAACATAGAAGTCAGCTGAATCCTGCAGATGACTTTCAAGCTCTGCGCATACCGGTGCGTGGAGCTTTTTGTTTTTTATGTTCTGTCTGACGGTGTTAAGATAATCGTCAAAATTATAATTCATAGCCTCTACCCCGTATCAAACAGTCAGGGGCTGAGTTCCGAGACACATAACTTTTTCGACAGAATCCGAATACACCTTCCATTCGTCTGTTTTTTCCTGCAAAAGCTTTTTGCCCTTTTTAGTAATGTGGTAATATTTGCGTTTTCTTCCGTCAACCTCCTGCCAGTAGCTTTCAACCTGATGCTCCTTTTCCATAGCGTGAAGAATCGGATAAAGCGTACCCTCATTGAGATTGAAAACATCATCGGATGCAACTTTGATTTTCTTTACAATTTCATAGCCGTACATATCCGACGAGTTGATTGCCGAAAGCACAAGGAGAGATGTGCTTCCCTTTAAAAGCTCTTTGCTGATTTTCATAATACTACCTCCATATATTTTAAATCTATGCATTGTAAATCTATGTATATATGTTAGCAAAATACTTTCATATTGTCAAGAGATATTTTTCACAGCTGTGAGTAACTCTGATACAAGATTTAAAACACCTCTACAAATTCGGGTTTGTCGGGTTCTTTATTTCGCACAATCCAACTCTATGTTCGTAGGGGACGGGTTTCCCGTCCCGAAAAAACAGCATTAATTAATGGGAGCCGAAACGGCTCCCCTACGGACACGCCTGAATCTGTTTCGTAGGGCCCAACGTTTACGTCGTACCAATATGCTTCAAAAAATACGGTGTGTCGCAAGCGTCACACCCTACAAGAACGATTGAAGACAGGCATTAAAAATCAGCGTCGCAGACCCTCACTTATTCACTATTACTTCTTACCTATTACTTCGGGGTTCACCCCCACAAACCCGAATTTGTTTATGAACATATATAAAGCGGAGTGGTTTTTTCATCCACTCCGCTGTTGTTGTATTATCAGAAATTAACTGTTACTGTTTCGCCGGCTGAGATTGTGACTGTCTGAGTCTTATCAGAGATACCGCAGGAAACAAGAATTGTCTGGTCGATATCTGATGTGATTGTAGCTGATACGGTACCATTATCAAGGTTCCA
>JAZNPE010000013.1:0-10745 GCA_045589535.1 Acutalibacteraceae bacterium
GGTGAAAAGCTTGTTTGCGAAACATATAAGCTTAAGGATGGCACCGTTTCCAACTATTATTTCAAAGACGGAAAGTGGGTTATGCTCAGCGTAACTGCAGACGGTGAAACAACAACGCAGAAAATTCTTCACTTCAAAAAAGGCGTTGATAAATCAAAATTCAGCCTTAACGGTATGATTGAAATTAAAGCATAATGTAAAAAAAGGAAGCTGTTTTTCAGCTTCCTTTTTTACTATATAAATCCTGTTATTATTTGAAACGATTTCAGGCATTCTCCGGAGTTGCGATGTATTCCAGGAAGAGCTTGAACCAACGCACGAATGAAGTAATTGCGACCTTAAGCTTGTCAAAAATTGATGTCGGCTTGTAAATATCAGGATCAGCATCCCAATGCTCAGTGTCACAGTTTTCCTCAGTCATCGGGTAGAGCATTTCGGTTTCATCGTCATAAACCATAAACTGACTGTACGGGAAGTCATCGACGGTAAGCTGTCTGTCAGCAGACGCTACGTCATAGAGAATCTGCATTTCATATGTGGTCCAGTCAGAATGGCTTGAACCCTTGATGAACCATGTGCTGTCAGGAACGATACATGTTGAAGCATCAATGTGCTTGTCGGGAGAAATATACTTTCCTTTTCCCTCAGAAATTCTCATATTGATGTATTCATCTGAAAGCGGTTCGTAAACGTTTGATGTTGTTGCGCCGAAGGATGAACGCTTAACTGAAGCGAATTGGTCTGAAACAACATCAGATGCTGCGCAGATGGGAATTATTTGGAAGCCGTACTTAGAAATAACACCGAAGTTTGCACCGTCATCCTTGATTTTCTGAATGAGCTCGGGAACTCTCTGACGTACTTCTCTGTCATATCTGTCAAGCTTTTCAATAAGACCTGCATATTTTACTCTCTTTTCGCTGCCTTCGTCACCGAAAACATAATCCTTTGCAGTTTCATAGTCTTCAGGTGATACGCATGCCCAGTAATTAGGCCATGTATAGAATGTAGAAAGAGCAAGAGCTGAAGTTGCGCCTTTAATAAGCTTGTCATAGAAGATGTTTTCTGTTGTGCTGATAACGCTTTCGAGAAGCCCTGTCTGAACAAGCATATCGATTGTTTCCATGATGAACTCATCTATGCTGAACATACCGAGACCGTCTACGTCGCGAAGAATTCTCATAAGAGCAGGAGGAGCAACGTCGAACTTTCCGCAGACAACTTCACTGAGAATTTCTGCACCGCCAACTACGCTGCCGTCCATACCGATACCCTGAATATCCTTGGCACCGTATTTTGCAACGTAAGCCATAACAATGTTAGTTCCGAGGCAGGTTGCAGAAATGCCGACCTTTTCACATCCTGTTGTTCTCTTTATGTCCTGAACGAAGGTATGGAAATCATCAGCTGTTTCCATCGGGTCAAGTCGCCAGTCATAATGGAACCAATAGTCTTCCCAGGAGTAGAAACCTTTGTTACCCTTCTGGTCATAGTTTCTCTTCTTTTCCATTTCCTGCTTTCTTCTTTCAGATAAACCGGAACCGTTTGTAACGTTACCGTTTTCGTCAAGCAGGGAGTTGGCGAAAATTTTGCTGATTTCTGTTTCGAGGCTTACGTAAAGGTCGTCCCAGTTATCTGTAAGAAGACCTTTTGTAAGAGCCGGAAGAAGACTTTCGGCCATTGCTTTGTACATTTCACTGTTGTCAGTTCCGGATTCGGAATCTCCCGTCACAAGTTTTGCAACATCCTTGTAATGGAAAATTTTATTTCCGTCGGGATCGTAAAGTGCTTCACCGTCACCTGAAATACGGATAACGGGAATCTGGCTCTGACTTTCGTTAATTTCAACCCATGAAAATGCCGGGATCGCAAGTGAAAAAATAAGAGCGATCGAAAGAAAAACGGATAAGAATTTTTTCATGGTAAGCCACACCTCTCAATATTAATGATATATGTTGGACAAGATCCATAGTTAGTCTAACAATAATTAATTATAACCGTATGTGAAAAAAATGTCAACAGTATATGCAAGGTATTTGGTTGGCACAAATAAAAAGCGAGACATCCTGTCGGATATCTCGCTTTATGGCAGCGGAATAGGGACTTTACCGGGCACTGCCGTGCCCTTCGCCTCGCTTCGCTCGTTGCCCACGTCGGCAAAAACAGTCCACCGGACTGTTTTCTTCCGCAAACAAAGTTTGCTCCCTCCTTGTTCGAATCCCTTACCTTGAAACAAAAAACAAAAGCAGGTCATTTGACCTGCTTTTGTTTTTGGCAGCGGAATAGGGATTCGAACCCCAACAAACAGAGTCAGAGTCTGTCGTGCTACCGTTACACAATTCCGCTAAAGAACAAGAGCTATTATACACACAGAAAATGGTTTTGTCAACACTTTTTTGAAATTTTTTCAAAGTTTTTTATTTTGTTTTTGCAGTCTTCTTTTCAAGGATAATCGCGACAGCCAAAGCGGATAAACCAGCAACGAGTTTGCCGACGATTACGGGAACAATATACTTTTCATTATATGAAAGAGTAAAAGCAAGGTGATCGCCGAAAACGAAAGCGGCAGAAACTGCGAACGCAAGGTTCATTACTCTGCCTTTTCGGTTCATTCTGTCTGCACTTTCCATTGTTGCGATTGAATTTGCAAGAGTTGCGATAAGACCGACAACGGAGTTCTCATCAAGGCTGAGCTTTTTACCGAGCACGGAAAGAGGCTTTTTAAGAAGCTTTGAGATAATCGCAATAAGCGGGAATGTTCCTGCGAGTGTGATACAGATTGTGAAAACAGTTGCCGCACTTTCCATAAGAGGTGCTGTGTTTTTAAGAATTATTTTGCCCGTCAGAGTCTGGAAAATTCCGAGAGCAAGACCGCAGGTAATAAGGATTGAAATGAATTTTCCGAAAACCGAAAATATTTTAATCGTAACCTTCGGGAATTTGAGAAGACCGATAATGATGATAATGGAAATGAGCAGGGCAGGGATAAGATTGAGAAGCACCGTAAACGGCGAAATACCCATTGTAATACCTGAAACAAAACAGCCGAGAGGAATTGTGCATATACCGCAGAGAAGTCCTAAAAGCACATCGTCGTGGTTTTCTTTTTTTGATGACTGAAGCGCAACGGGGATTGTGAAGGATATCGTTGCACCGAGCATTGACGCAACGCAAAGACCGTGAAATGCACCTAAGATTTCATCTGTCGTGACAGAATCTGCAAGTGCCGCACCGCCCATATCGTTTGCGATGAGTATGCCTGCAAGTGCAGACGGGTCAAAATGAAAAAGATTAGCAACGGGTGTGATGACGGGCAGAAGCAGGTCGGCAAGGGCAGGGGCGATAGTCATCATTCCAAGCATTGAAAGCGAAAGAGGACCAAGAGTTGCAAGTCCCTTTTCGAATTCGTCACCGAGCTTAAGCTTGTTACCGAAGACCTTGTCAAGCGCACCTATTACGGCGAAAACCGCCATTATTGTTGCAAGTATCTGTGCCAAAATATCACATCCGTTTTTCAATACTCCCTACATTATACAAGTATGAACGGCTTAAAGCAAGATAATTTTATTCAATATAAACCGCAATCGCTGTCATATCGTCAAGGTGCTTGCCGATTTTTCTTTCGCACGCGGAGTTCAGGATGAATTTTGCAAGCTCATCCGGCGAATTGCTTGTGTCCCACGTCCGTAATTCGTGCTGAATCCAGTTGTTACAGTCTCCGAGTATGCCGTCGGATACCATTAATATGATATCGCCTTTTGTCAGGTTTGCCGTTGCGTTTGCAAAACTGATGTCTTTAAGAATACCTATCGGCAGAGAAGTCTGCTCAAGCTGTGCCACGCTGTCTTTGTGACGGATAAACGTTGCTGCCGCACCGGCTTTCATAAAATCTGCCTTGCCTGTGTAAAGGTCGATACATACAACGTCGAGCGTGGAGAGAGATTCGTCCGTGCTTTTGACAAGCAAGGCGGAATTTGTTATAGAGAGTGCACAGTCAAAGCTGACGCCTGACTTTACAAGCCTTGAAAAAAGCTCCGTTGCCATCGCTGAATCAATAGCGGCACGGTTGCCCGTACCCATACCGTCGCTGAGGATTACTATGTATCTGTCGTCAGCATCCCTGAAGCTTCTGTAATAGTCACCGCATACGGGTTCGTCATCCGTTGCGCGGCTGATTGCACCGATTGCAACGTTGAAATCTATACTCTGCCTGAATGTGAGAATACTGTTTTCACCGTCTTCTTCAAGGTCGGGAAGATTTAATTTTGTACCTGTTACGGTTGAAAGACTGTGGGTGAAATTTGTTATATTAAAATCTGCCCGAGGCTGAGTAACATTCAGAGAAATGGTTGCTCTGCCGAACTTATCAAGGTAACAATCCGCAGTGTTTACATTAAGTCCGAATTCGCGTGCTTCGTTTGCACAAAGCTCGGCGATATCAGCATTTGCCCTGATGTCCTCATCAAAATCAAGAGCAAGGTGGCTGAGAATATCCGCCATATTGCTGAACTGTTCACACATAAGTCCCTGAATCTGCTCAACCTTCCCTTGCGCTCCAAGTGAAGCAACGAATGAAAGATAGCGTTCGTAAAGCTCGCTTCGCATTTCGCTGAAGCTGTAGCAGGAGGTGAAAAAGCCTTTCGGGAAGCGTGTTTCGTCAAGCTCAGCATTGTTGGAGAGCGTTTGAACAATCTTTTCTATATCCTCATCCTTGGGATTCTTTACTTCGGGTCTGCAGCTTTCTTTCAGTTCACATTCTGAACATACCTTGCACCATGCGCTCTTTAAAACGTGATTGAGCCGTGTCTGCATCAGCGGATTGAGGGTGCTCTGAACGGTTGATATGCAGGAAGAAACTTCGCTTATTGCATCCGAAGTTTCGATCAGTCTTTCTGTCAACACCCGTGAATTCTCGCTCCTTATGCAGGTTGGAACCGGAGCGTTAACCTTTGCCGAAAGCGAATCGTAAACTCTTTCGGGAATTGCAATAAAAACGGAGCAGGCTATTATTCCTTCGAAGATTGCCATATATGATGTCAGATTACCGTCAGCAAAGGCGCAGACTGTAAGCGGCAGAAGATAGCCTGCGGCGCAGAAAAGCTTGCCCTTTCGGGAAAACTCTCCGCCGACAAGCCCGCCGAGAGCATAACCTATACTTACAAGTCCGATTTCAACGCTCAGTCCTGCAACCGAGCCAAGGCAGATTCCGCAAAGTGCACCGCCGCTTGAATTGCGAAGTCTTGCAGAAATCAGTACAAGAAAGGCAAAAACAACCGTTACGGGAGAAAGATGAAAAAGCTTGTATTTGTAAAACGTCATAAGAATAATACCGACGGTAAGAAAAACAGTCAGGATTTCCGCTGTTGTGAAAAACGAAACGTCTTTTCTACCCCAGATAATTTCCGCAGAGCGAGAGAAAATATATGCGCCTGCACAGCAGAGCAAGGATTCATATGTGACGGAAAGAATTGCTTCAACGTCAAAGCCCGTTGCAAGTATGATTGCCGAGCCTGTGAGAAAAAGGCTGAAAAAAGAATTAAGAAGAAGAGCAATGCTGTGATAAGTTTCGGGCAGATATCTTTCGTAAAGATTGCGGATGAGTATGCACAGAAGTGTAGCGGCGCAGTATTTTACGCAGTCTGTACCGTCAAAAAAGAAAAAGGCACCGATGATTCCTCCTGCGCCTGCCCGGAATGAGTTTGCAGCACTTGATGCGGCGGCAAGGGAAACGGCAAACGGTGAAAATTCACCCGAAACAAAAGGGTTGGTCAGCAAAAAAGACAGAATGAAAGTCAGCAGACTTTTTACAACGGGATTGAATTCAAAAGAGTTTACCGTATCGGCACTTTTGCGGACAACAAAATCCCTGACCTTTGTTATTTCCATATTTTTATTCCTTTCCTGAAGTTTTTATCTATTCTATAACTTAAGAGTGAAAAATTGTGTCGCTTCATCTTGCAGATAAAGCGGAAAAAACATCATAAAGACGTGATTTAAAAAACATATTGTAATTTACTGTGTTTCCGTGCTATAATATATTGATTTAATATTTTTTAATCTGGTGAGTTATATGGAAAAAGAAATGACTTCTCCCCGCGAGGATTTAATAATCGGCAGAAACGCTGTAAGCGAAGCGTTAAGAGGCGGAAGAGCGATTGATACTCTTCTCGTTTCAAAAGGTGAGCGAAACGGATCGATCGGCAGAATTATTGCGGAATGCCGCGATCTCGGTGTTGTTATCAAAGAGGTTGACCGCAAGAAGCTTGATCTTATGTGCGGCGGTGCCGTGCATCAGGGTGTTGCTGCTTATGCCGCATCGCACGAGTATTCGACGGTTGACGATATCTTTGCACTCGCAGAGGAAAGAGGCGAAAAGCCTTTCATTATTATTTGCGACGAGCTTGAAGATCCTCACAATCTTGGTGCTGTTATCAGAACGGCAGAGGCGACGGGCGTGCACGGTGTGATTATTCCGAAAAGACGTAATGCTTCTCTCAGCTATGTTGTAGGTAAGGCTTCTGCAGGAGCTGTCGAATATGTGCCTGTTGCGAGAGTTTCGAATATCGCACAGACGATTGACGAGCTTAAGGAAAGAGGCATCTGGTTTTATGCTGCAGATATGGACGGCGAGGATTGGTGCAGTGTTAATTATGACGGCGGTGTTGGTATTGTAATCGGTTCAGAGGGCAGAGGAATAAGCCGTCTTGTAAAAGAAAAATGTGATTTTACGGTATCAATGCCGATGAAGGGCAGAATAAATTCACTTAATGCGTCGGTTGCGGCAGGTGTTCTTATGTATGAAGTCGCACGACAGAGAGCAGGAATAAAAGCAAAGGGGTGAAAACCTTGTCTGAACTTAACAGAGATGAACTTCGGAGTCTGCTTGAGGGGATAAGAGAAGAACGTCGGTTAAAGGGTGTTGACGAAAACGGCGAGCCTGCAAGAATCTGGTCAAATGAAGATATTGACCGTCTGCTCGGCATTGCTGAAGAAATGCAGTCTGAAGCGAATGTGCAGAGAACGGAAAGTGAATACACAAAGACTGTTGAAATTCCTGTTATTGAAGAAGAGGAAGTTGAGGAGCCTTTCTTTGAGGAAGATATCAAGGTTGTAGATATTTCAGAATCCAATGAACCTGCAGAAAACAAGGACAGACTCAGATCTATTTTCAGCGAAGAGGCTGCACCTGTGAAGAAGATAAAATCTTTAAAGAAAAAGGTTAACAAAAAGAAAGGCACAAAGAAAAGCTTTTTGGAAAAAGGCAAGGAATTCCTTGATTCATTCAAAAGTACGCAAAAACAGGAGAATCAGTCATTGTTCCTTGACGATGAGTTTGACGAGTTTGAAGAAGATGAATTTGATGTAAATGAAGAATATTCGAACGACGAGGATTATAACGGAGAAACAATCCGTATTGGGGATCTGAGTGAATTCGAAACGGACGTTGACGGAGCTGACGGGAAAACTAAGGCGATTTCGTTTGAAAAGCCCGGTCGAGTGATACGTAAGGGTATCAGTAAGGACGGTTCTGACCTCGAAGGTGCGCCGACGATTGTACCCGTCGAAGAAGAGTTTGATGAAAATTCTCCGTTTAATGAGGATTTCAGAAAGCAGATCCGAGAAGAGGAAGAAAGCGGACAGATTAAAATGGAAGGCTTTGTCGATGTTGATCAGCACGAAAAGCCGGAAAGAATTGAAGAAAGCGAAGCGGAAAAGGAACTTTTCAGAAAGAGAAAAGCAAAGATTGATAACTTCGTGCTCTTCGGTGACGACAACGAAAATGACCCATACGGCACAGATAGTGAAAAAGAGCGTCTTGGCGATTTGTTCGGAATGAACGACGACAGACCGCGCCGTAAGGAAGAGCCTGAATTTGTAGGTGTTGAGTATTCACAGATAAAGGACGCAAGACGTGTCCGAAGGTATCTGAATACGCAGAAGAAAAAGAGTATGCACCGTGTAATAATCCAGACGGCACTTCTTGCGTTTGCAATGCTGACAAGTATTGCTGCGGCAGCTCATACAACAGTTGCGGGTGACAATATCCTTACAATTTTTTCGGGGTTTGTAACGATTGTGGCATCTCTTATTACAAACAACCAAATGATTGCTTCTGCTTTTGAAAATCTTAAAAAGAAGAAATTTACTGTTAATTCTGCGGCGGCGGTTGTGTCTGTACTCTGCTTTGTGCAGACTCTTCTTATGTTTGTGCTTTATTTCCTTGATGAAAACACAGTCAGCGTTTTTGCAGGGGCAGGTGTTGCATCGCTTCTTCTTGCGGAGCTCAGTTCTTATGTTACTTTCAGCAGAACCTCCGATGCGCTCGAAATGTGTACGGGTATAAACAAGGACAGTCTTTACAGTATTGATGCCATATTGGACGACAAGGATGTAGTGGAATTCGGCAAACACGTAAAAGTGCCGAGTCCCCGAATCCGTTATTCGGGTAAAACCCGTTTCCCGTCGCACCTGATTGAGCTTTGTACAAGCGAAACCCACACGGATAAGAATATGAAGTTTATGTTCTTTATCATATCTGTTATGGGCCTTATAAATTTTATTATTTCGTGGGCAGTCAGCGGAAACTTCCCTGTAGGATTTGCGGCATTTGTCGTAACTCTTGCAACTTGTGTGCCGATTTATGCAACGCTTCTCGTTCAGCTTCCGCTTCGTTGGGCAAATAAGTCTTTTAATAAGCTCGGCGGTATGATTTCCTGTCAGGATGCGGTGAATGAGCTTTGCAGAACAAACACAATTGTTCTTGACAGCAAGGATTTGTTTGACCAGAATCTTTGTGCTATGCACGGCTTCAAGGATTTCAAAAATGTCCGTGTGGACGATGCGATGCTTTATGCTGCGGCAATGGTTATCCGTTCGGGTGGTCCGTTGACAGGCGTTTTTGACCAGATGGTTGTAAACAGACGCGATATTCTGCCGACAGTCAAATCCTTCAGCTATGAAGAAAAGCTTGGTGTTTCAGGCTGGATTTACAATCAGAAGGTTATTCTCGGAACGAGGCAGATGATGCTTAATCATAATGTTGATGTACCGGGAACAATTGACGAAGACAGATATCTTATTTCAGGTCACGAGGTAATATATCTTGCAATCGCAAACAAGCTTGCGGCGATGATGGTTGTTGATTATGCGCCGAACAAAAAGCTTGTGCCTTACCTCAGAAAGCTTCGCGATGCAGGCGTTGCAATCCTTGTACGTAACTGTGACCCGAATGTAACTGATGTAATGGTTTCGCATTGCTACGATATGCGTCTTGACAACATAAAGATTCTCAATTCTTCATCAAGCCGTATTTTCAAAAAATACAAATCGCGTCCTAAGCTTAACTCAAGAGCAGTTGCAATAAACGACGGTACACCGTATACATTTATGAGAACGTTCTGCGTTGCCGATATGCTTCGCCATGTGTTTAAAATATCAAACACGCTTATGCTTATCGGAATACTTATGAGCTTTGCGATTGTACTGATTCTTTCGGTTATTAATGTTGTGGCAGACTTGCCGGCGATATTTATAATCCTTATGCAGGTATTCTTTACGCTGATTTTTACAGGCGTAACAAAGATTCTTTCATCACGATAAATTTTGAAAAAAGGTATTGACAAACCACGGATATAGTGTTAAAATACTCGCACAACAAAGTGGAATGGTTCGTTCCCACCTTAACGGTTCTCGTCCGTGCGGTCAATATTCAACGGCGGTTTTCCGTCTTGTATTATGTGATTTTGCACGGGTGGGGTATGTTCCATCCGTGCTTTGATTTTATTATTAAGCATTTGGAGGTGCTTGAACATCGCTACGAAAGAAACTCAGATCAATGAAGAAATCCGCGACAAGGAAGTCAGAGTAATCGACTCCGAAGGTAATCAGCTTGGCGTTATGCCGATTGAAGAAGCTTTACGCCTTGCAGAAGAAAAGAACACTGACCTTGTTAAAATTGCGCCTCAGGCAAAACCGCCTGTCTGCAAAATTATGGATTACGGCAAGTACCGCTTTGAACAGGCAAAGCGCGAAAAAGAAGCCAAGAAAAACCAAAGAGTTATTGAAATCAAAGAGGTTCGTTTGTCACTCAACATCGACACACACGACTTTGAAACAAAGGTTGGCCACGCTATCAAGTTCTTGAAGGGTGGTAACAGAGTTAAGGTTTCAATCAGATTCCGCGGCCGTGAAATGGCTCACCCGGAAAACGGTCTGGTAACAATGAGCAAGTTTGCAGATGCCTGCAGCGAGTTCGGTACAGTTGAAAAACCCGCAAAACTCGAAGGACGTTCGATGCTGATGTTTTTAGCAGCCAAATCATCCAAGAATTAATAAGGAGGAAAAAACCATGCCTAAAATTAAAACACACAGCGGTGCTAAGAAGCGCTTTAAGCTCTCTAAGAACGGTAAGCCGATCCGCGGCCATGCTAACAAGTCTCACATCCTTAACAAGAAGACAACAAAGCGTAAGAGAGGTCTTCGTCAGACAGTTGTTGCTGACACAACAAACGTAAAGCAGATCAAGCGTTTGATTCCTTACAAATAAGAACGTGCTGCTTACGGCAGCAAAAGCTAATTAAATTTTAAATTGGAGGTAACTTACCATGGCTCGTATTAAAGGTGCTACCATGACTCGTAAGAGAAGAAATAAGGTATTAAAAATGGCTAAGGGCTACTATGGCTCAAAGTCAAGTCTTTTCAAAACTGCTAAGCAGGCAGTTATGAAGTCCGGACAGTATGCATAT
>JAZNPE010000014.1:0-3621 GCA_045589535.1 Acutalibacteraceae bacterium
TCTCCGCTTCAATTTCAGTTGCGAGGTCATCTGCAGAAACACAAATCTGCTCCGTGTTTGTAATAAAACTATCTCCTGCCAACTGTACATCGGCATTATCGGCTGTGACTTCAAAATCAATATCTTCTTTCAAATATTCACCCGAAAGAAGAGTGTTGTTTTCAGATATATCGTTGTCCTGACCTTGCTGGCCACAACCAACCAAGCCAAGCACACAAACAAAGGCTAATGCAAAAGCTATCAATTTTTTCATATAGCCACCTTCTTTACTCTTATCAGTACCACCGTGTTCGCTTGTAGTCGTCGATTGATCGGCGGCTGTGTTTTCACTTTGTCAAACTTGAATTGGTCGGTATTACACTTCATCGTTGTAATACTTGGTTATCAATTCGGCAAGGTCTTTTGCAACCTCACGAATTTCAAATAGTTCATGTTCCCAAATGTAAATTGCTGATATATCTGTTTCGTCATTTTCAAGAACACGATAGCAATAATAATCACCGCAACCATTGGTCGCAAAGAAAACAAAACGATTGACTTTTTCTTCAAATTCCTCGGGGTCAAGGTATTCGGGGAATATCTCTCTGTTTTCCCTTACATGGCTGATAATTCTTTCTACTGAAAGCAAAAACCAATGGTCACCATTTGTTTCTCGTAGCAATGCTTTGAGTTCTTCGGGGAATGTGAACCCCACATATTCTTCAGCTTTCTGTATTTCTTCTTCGGGACAAGGCTCTTGCACATTTGCCCATTGATTGCCTGCTGTCAGTTTTTCAAGCAGCTCCCTATACATAACAACACCTCGTTAAATTCCAATTTGTCTGACTGTTTTTACTCTGAAACTTCGCCGTTCAGACCAATAGAATTGATAACAGTCATTATATCACTTGTAGATAAAACCATATCAGAAATACCCACATAAATATCACCGTAGACAATATGGAAAACTTGACCCTCAATTTCAGCAAGTAAAGTTTCGGTAATATCAGTAACGGAGTAAAGTCTCTTATCTGTGTTAGGCTTATAGTCCATAACGAACACAGTAAAATTATCGCTGAGGGCGTTGGGGTCTGGTGCTAACTCGCCATCTTCAGTCTGTGTTGAAGAACTATCAATTTTAGAGTATATGGCTCGGAGCATATGGTACTTCGTTCCATTCTTCATAGTGGTTTCAAGTATGCTACCTTTTTCAAAGGCATACCCCTCTGGAAGTTGTGTAGGTAGATACTCACCAAGGATATCCATTGAATAGGCGTCTGTTTCTGTAATGCTTTCAATGGTTGCAGTTTCTACATTTTCAATAGTTTCAGTAGCAGGGAATACAGCAATTCTTTTGATTTCTTCATCAATCGTACCCATTATAGGGCCAATGTTCCCATCCTGGAACACAAAAGCGCCCACAACCACAAGGCACAGGCAAACAGCTATGGCACCCCACTTCATCCAGGAGTTCTTTTTCTTAGTCCTCTTATACTCAATAGCACCGGTGACGAGATCGTCGTCAATATAGTTCATTGCGATAGCCAACTTTGGCGTGCTCATACTTCAATACCTTCTTTCTTCAAAAATTCTCTTAATCTGTTACGGGTGCGGAACAGCATGGATTTTACATTGTTCTCATTAAGCGAATACCTCTCTGCAATATCGCTGATCGTATCGAAAAACCAATACTTGCGGAGAAACACGTTGCGGTCAAGCTCCTTTTCTCTCCACAGAAAGGCGCTGATCAGTTTTCCAAGTTCTTCTTCCTCGATGTCCGGCGCTATGCTGTGATCCGGCAAGGTCGCCTCGATCTCGGATAGGGATATGATTGCGTCAACAGATCGTTTCATAGCGTTTGATATCTCCAATCTCTTCAAGGACAGGTTTCGTGTGATCTTGCAGATAAAAGCCGTGAAATTATTTGGTCGAGTGGGCGGTATCTTGTGCCAAACCGTCAGATATGTATCGTTCACACATTCCTCCGAATCCTCGTTATTGAACAGCAGATTTTTCGCCACCCGAAAACACAGCTTGCCGTATTTGTGGTCTGTTTCTTTGATTGCGTGTTCATCACGGGCAAAGTACAGCTCGATAATCTGTAAATCATCCATGTTGTTCACCCCCTTTGCGTGTACTAAAAGGCCTTTCACCCCATAAGTACGATTTTTTTGCGTTTGGTTGCAAATTTTGAGAAAATTTTTGAAAAAGGTTTTTGTTAAAGGCAAACGGCAGAAGATATACCTCTACAATTTTCGGTTTATAATTTCGTGTTTTTCAGGAAAGCTACGTGGCTCAATTTACACTTCCGCTATTCAACAAAGCCTTTTGATCAAATACATATATTTCTTCTCGGTATGTATTTGATTTGTTTTCTTTGTTTTCTTTCATCTTAACAATAATGTTCTCTCCATCGAAAAACATGCTGCGAATCGTGAGTTTTTTACCAAAATTCAATTCCCGATGTTGTAAATCCCCGTTGTCAACATTGAATACATAATATGTGTTTGACTGTCTTACATAAAATATTTCTTTACCACTTCCCGTATTAGAAGAAAGATAAGCAGCATTTTGAATTTCATAGAGAGACGATACCGTTCCATCTTCATTTACAGAAGCAATAAGACCAATGTTTGAATAATTATTAAGAAATAAGTATTCTCCGAAAAATCCCATTTCTGCAATTCGTGTTTGTGAAATATAAGGCTCTATGTTATCCAGGGAAACGGTTGCAATGCCTGCATATTCCTCTGTATCATACTCTCTGATAAAGTAACTATAGCCATTATCGGAGTTTCCGGAATACGCAAAAACGAAGAGGTGGTCATCGTAAATTGAGGCAGTAACAAAAGTTTCACCTTCAGGTGCTTCAAGTACAATGTTAGTAGTTTTGGTGTTCACATTGATTAACTCAAAGTGCGTTCCGGAATCAGTTGTTTTTAATGCTAATATTCCAGAAGAAATACGATAAAGAGAAATGATAGGTGCGCTTTTTATATCTATGGATATTGATTCCATAGTCATATCTGAGCAGTTTATAGCAAACAGTTCATTTTGCTTTTGACCCTCTTGATTTACAACAGTAATGTATTCATATACAGTATCGCCGATAATAACTGCTGATCCGCTGTCCATAACATAATTTGAGAGAGTAGCTATTTCGCTTTCCTTGCCATCCTCTAAATCGTACACAAAAAATGTTGAAGAACCCATATCAATAGTTTGATACAGCATTTTGTTATCATTGACTGCGATAGTGTTTGTAGTGTTGTTTGGCGAAAAAGTCCTTTGCATTATAGCCTCTTTTACTAAGCCGCCTTGCTCGTTTGCGCAACCTATAAGCACCAAAACACAAGATAATATCAAAACCAATGTGGCTAATCTCTTCATTGTGTTTCCCTCCGTGTTCTAATAACTAAAGGGGCTTCTATTATTGCAGATAGTAGCCATCAGTTCCCATACCTATGGTAGCCCAATGATTTGCCCTACCTATCTCATATTGGATTTCTTCCTCACTCATTGGATTTCCAAAGCTCGCTGCTTCTTCAATCATTTCAGCAACATTTTCCGGCACCGCCTCACGATAAACACCGACAGATATGTTGAGGAAGGCGTATGAGTATCCTTGCTCGGCGTCAGCAA
>JAZNPE010000015.1:0-91139 GCA_045589535.1 Acutalibacteraceae bacterium
TTGCAAGACGCTCTTTTTCCTTGAGTTTAGCCTTCTCTTTATCTGCCTTTGCTTTCTCGGCAGCCTTTTCTTTTGCTATTCTCTCTTTTTCTTTTGCTTTTTCCTTGGCGAGGCGTTCTTTTTCTTCCTCAATGGCTTTAGCTTTTGCTAGACGTTCTTTTTCCTTCGCCTTTTCTGCGGCAGCCTTTGCCTTTGCTTTTTCAGCGGCAAGTGCCTTTGCGGCTCTTTCTTTTGCCTTTGCCTTTTCACGGGCAAGCTTTTCTTTTTCAGCCTGCGCTGCCTTCATCTTCGCTATGCGCTCTTTTTCTTTGAGCTTTGCAGCACGTTCTTTTTCAAGCGCAAGAGCTTTTGCGGCTCTTTCTTTCTCTTTAGCCTTAGCTTTTGCAGCCTTTTCTTTTTCGATAAGAGCAAGTCGCTTTGCTTCTTCTCTTGCCTTACGCTCTTCTTCACGCTGCTTCTGACGAGCAAGCTTTGCTTCCTCTGAAGCCTGAAGCTTTGCAGCTCTTTCTTTTTCCTTGAGAAGTCTTGCTTTCTCCTTCTCTTTTTCGAGGCGGAGGCGTTCTTTCTCTTTTGCTCTTGCAAGACGAGCCTTTTCTCTCTCTTTTCTTGCACGCTCCTTGGCAAGCGCAAGTTCTTTTTCTTTTCTTGCTTTCTCTTTTGCCTTTTCTCTTGCAATGCGCTCTTTTTCCTTCTGCTTTGCAAGACGTTCTCTTTCTTTTTCGCGTGCTATGCGGCGACGCTCCATCTCTTTTTCGTGAGCGATCTGTGCCTTGATCTTGTCCTCGATTGCCTTTTTGCGTGCATTTTCAGAATCAAGAGCACGCTGGATAGCTTCCTGGATTTTCTTTTCGCCTTCCATCTTCTTTTTGCTGACTCGCTTGACTTCCTCGACGAAGACACGCTGAATTTCAACGTCTTCCATATCGTAATCAAGAACAAGCTCTTCAGCAAGTCTCTTAAGAAGCTTTGGCCTAAGCTTACGGCGCTTCTGCTTACCGACAGCATCCTCTGAAAGAGTGTTTGCCTTAAGCATCATATAGTTGAGCGCCATCATCCTGTTAAGCTGGTTTCTGTACTCGTCGCTGACCATATCGTTGGATTCCTTGACGGTAATCTCATAACCGAGGTCAGTGTATGACTGAATGAACTGCCAGAGTTTAAGACATGCTCTGAAGTTCGGATTTTTCTGAATCGCGTTCGTTCTCATAATCGGAGGACGGACGGGAACACAGTTCTGCAACTCCTTCATGAAAGCAGAGTGTGCATATTCATTGATAATCTTCTTTATTCTCTCAATTCGCTGGAAAGCTGATGCATTTTCACCTTCAAGCCCCGTTGCGGTATTATCAAGCTCACCGCCGCCTGACTGTGCGGCAACCTCAAGCTTGTAAGTAACTTTTTCTCTGCCGCGTGTGAAGTCGCTTTCCATTTTAAGAGAAGCCATATTGTCGTCATCGGAAACGTTGAAAAGAACGTTATAACGCACATCAATGAATCTGATGAGGTTCTGCATAAGAGTGTAAACGAATCTGTTTTCGTAAACTTCGAAGCTTTCTTCACGGAAAACGTTAAGAATCTGGTTCGGAGTAACGTCGTCGCCCTCAACCTTTGCAATCATATTTGTATGCTGAGCGAGGTGGCGGATTGATTCGTTTGTAATCTTTCTTGCACGTTCGATAGGAACGATTTCCTCTTCCTGAACAATGAACTTACGGGGAACACGCATAATATTATCAAGGGGAATGATACATGCTTCAATTTCCTCAACCCACTTCAGGTCGATTTTCTTTTCAAAATATCTGTTGAATAAGGAATACTTATTCTCTCCGGTATCAATGCAGTTTTCCATAGCATCGTAAAACACATTGTCCGTTGTGAGAGAAGCAAGGGAATCCTTATATTCAAGATATAATTCAAGATAAGATTTTTCCATGGATTATTTCCCCTTTGAGAATTGATTAGCTTAAATTTACATAAGTCTCTTAAGAAGCTGGAGGTATTCTTTACATTCGTTCATGTTTGCCTTACCGAAATGCTTATTGAGGTATGTGATAAGACCGTCGATTTCATCACGGATGAATGAAAGGTTCAAGCTTTCGAACTTACGGAAAACTTTCTTCGCAAGAACGAAGTCGATACCGTCGATTTCTGTACCGCCGCAGCCAACGTAAGCAGGAACAAATTCCTTGAGCTGCTTAACAATACGGTTACCGAATGCAAGACGGAAATGTTCGATAACATAGTCGTCAAGCTCTTCGATTTTCTTAAGGTTTTCGTCAGAAACCTTGTACTTTGTCTGACAGTCTCTGAACATATCTTCAAGGTGCTTATAGCTGAGTGTAAGGTTTTCTGTGTACGGTGCTTCGAAGAATTTACCCTTACTGTTAAGATCGATGGGAATAGCACGGTCGTAAACCTTATCGGAAACGGCGAATGTTGAGTCGTCGTTATTGATTGTGCCTATGTACCACATATTTTCGGGAAGCTTGAGCTTACCGTCGATAACGTGCTTCGGGTCAGTCGGCCATACGCTGGGAACGAGCGAAACAACCCATTCATCACGTGACGGCATTTCGAGGATTGAAAGAAGCTCAGCGAAGTAGTACTCAACACGAGCGATATTCATTTCGTCAAGAACGGTAATGAAGATATCCTCTTTGAATGTAGCTTCGTACATCTTTTTGAGAACTTCTGTTTCGTTGAAGCGCTTTGTAAATTCGTTGAAGTAACCGAAAATTTCAGTACGGTCACGCCATGACGGCTGAACTGATGCGATTGTTACGGGGTTCTGAAGGAACTTACCCCAAGCGTAAGCAAGTGAAGTTTTACCTGTACCTGAAATACCCTGAAGGATGATAAGTCGTGTTGAAGCAAAAGCTGAAAGGAAAAGGCGGATAACCTTGATTTCGTAGAAAAGACCAAGTCTTGAGCAAGCATAGTTACGGAACATATCACAGATTTCGGGAAGTGTGATTTCGTTGTCGTATTCTGGAGCAACGTAATCCTCAAGCTCGATATCAACCTGAGTACACTTGTAGAAACGGCTGTAGTCGTCTGCTGACTTGTCAATTTCGCCTTCTGCTTTCTTTTCTTCGCCTTCTTCGCCCTGAGTGTTTTCTTCTGTCTCAATGAATGAGCTTTCGCCGGGCTTGAGACCGAGCTGAGAAACCTTCATTGCAAGGATTCTTTCCTTTTCATTATGAAGCTTGATGATTTCTCTGTTAAGGTTGCCGACTTCGTTAAGAAGCTCTTCCTGGTCAACAAGTGTTCTGCGGACTCTGATGTACTTTTTAACAAGTACAACAACAAGAATTACAATCGCTGCAAGAACAACAACAGTTGCAATAACTGTGAGGATTGCAAGAATCCAGTCAACTGCAGTGAAGTCGCCTGCCCATGATTTGAAAATACTTATGTATTCGGGGATATTGAAAATATTGGCAATACCGAGTCCGATACCCTTAAAAATTCCCCAAACACCTTTTATGAAAAATTGATTTAAGAACTCTGCAATGAATTTTGTTACTATCATCTTTCAGTCACCCTTTAAAAAGTTAGTTAAAATCTGAGTTATATATTGTACAGGTTGTGAATGTTATTTATCTGTTTCATCTGATGCTTTTGCCTCGCCCTCAGCCTTCTTAAGAGCTTCCTGTTCAGCGAGGTATTCTGCAATTGCTCGGCGCTTTGTTTCTTCATCGATGTCCTCAGCCTTGGCCTCCATAAACATCATAATGAGCTTATAAATCTGCCAGATAAAGAACAGCGCAAGCGGAATGATAATACAGATCATAAAGCCCGTACGGCTCTGAAGGAACTGAAGTGCGTGGCCGAGGCCGACAATCTTAAGACCCTCTCTCAGATTTCCGTTTTCGTCGTAGCCTGAGTTAATCTGCTTGCCGAGGATTGAGTCCGGTGTAACGGGCACGGTATCTTCCATATCTATCGCGTCACCCTTTGTGACGAAGTTATTGATTGTGCCGTCCTTGTTATATACAATGTCAAGAATTCTATGGGTGTTGTTACCTCTTATGCTTCTTCCTTCGCCGTCTGTAAGAACGGTTGTGTAAGTAATAACGTCACCGATTTTAAGCTCGTTTACGTTCTTGACTTCTTTTGCGATAATCATATCGCCCGTTGCAAAAGCAGGTTTCATTGAATCAGACTGGATTGTGAAGGGAGTGTAACCGAAAACATTACCTACGCCGACGTCTGAATTCTTTGATGTGAAAGTCATAACAGTAATGACAATCGCGATAATGAGTATAAAGACAAGAAGTATATCCGAAACGACTTCAAGCACCTTTTTTAATTTGTTTTTCATTTTTTACATTCACTCCTGATTTTATTTGACTAAAAGGTCATTTACAAGCACTCTGCGAATGCTCACAAATCGCCTTTCATCATTTTTGGTTTGCTCGGGTGACGATGACGAAATCGCCACCCGTGAATTTGTGACGGTAATCCGCAGAGCAGAGCATCTGCCCTGCGGGAAAGATTTAGGATAAACTAATCTTATACAAGTGTGAAAACAAGGTTAAAGTCGATTGTTGCACCTGCTACTGAGTTTTCGCAGTCAACATCATTACCTTCCATCCAAAGGTATACGCGGATACGGTTGATACCTGCTTTAGCATTGAAGTAAGCAGTTGTTGCTTTATTGTCATCATTTACAGCTGTAGATCCAGTTTCTCTTGCCATATTTGTGTTAGTAACAATATTTTTACCATTACCAGCTGGTTCAGCATTTATATAGTTTCTATACAAATACAAGTCCGGAACTTCAGCACCATCTTCATAACCCGAAGCTGCTGTATGACTCTTATATGCAGGCTGATACATTGCACAAGCCTGATAGGTATGAATAACCGGCTTAGCAGCAAGAATTGCACCTGCTTCTGCCTTTGAAGCTACTACACCGCAATTAACTACACCCATACGCATTGCAGAAAGAACCTCCGGGTTATCTTTACAAGTAATTGATGTCTCATTCCAATAAACTTTCTGGTCTGCACCAACCTTAACAAAAACGTCGAAAGCAACATAACCACTTCCTACATCTGAAGCTACACTTGTTGCTGTTAAATAACCCGCATCATTTATCGAACCAGAAAAGAACAATGGAAGGGAATTTGAACAGTGCAAGTCTGATGATGACGGACTAAGAAGCTCGGGGAAATTGTTCTGGTTGCCTTCATAAGCTGCCCAACGAGCTGTTGTTTCGCCCTTAAGGTCAGCGAGTGTAAGCATTGTTGTGAATGCATTAGCGTTACCTGAAAGCTGCACACCGTCAGGAGAAGTGATGTTGAGTTCCATTGTCTCAACTTCAACTCTCTTAGCCATTGAGAACCAAGCAAATGTTGATGATGTCAACACAATTGCTGAAACAACGAGCATAGCGATGGCAGAGATAAAGGTACGCTTTTTCAATGTGTTTTTCATTTTTTCTTTACCTCCATAAAGATTTTTGCTTTAGCGACCGTTAACGCGTCGCTAAACGCAAGAGTTTTTGCTAATCAATGTTCCATTCACCGGGAGTTATTGCGGCCTTCCCAGTAACCCGGTTTGCAAGAATTGCATCTCCCAAATTTTCAGCTGAATATTACCTTACAGCCGAACACTTCCCGGAGTAACTGAAACATCAATCAGAAGTAAGTAAATGCCTGGGAATTAAACCAATGTGAATACAAGATTTGCAGAAACGAGCTGACTCTGAAGGGAGTCTGTGCAGTTAGCATCCTGGCCTTCCATCCAGATATAAACTCTGATGCGGTTAACACCACTTGTGATGTTAATAACCTGATCCTCAGCACCTGTATCGACAGCACAATCATAACCTGATGCGATTTCGATATCACCTGCTGCTGAAGTCGGAACTGTGTAAGCATCGTCTGCAAGCTCGCCACTCATACCTGTTCCATAAATGGGCTGAGTGTTGCGTGCTTCTTCATTGGTAGCGAAAATGACTGCTTCAGAACCGCTTGTAGCCTGTGCAGGATTTGCACCCTTAGTAACAGTACCGCAATTTACGAAGCCGATACGCATAGCATTTGCTGCTTCAGCAATAGCCTGAGTTCCGTCAGACTCATCATTTTTAACTGTGATGTCTGACTGACCGATCTTAAGCTGAGCTGTCTCGCCGCCTGAGTAATCAACGAATACGTCAAATACATAGTAACCTGCCTGCTTGCTGCCTGCAGGAGTTGCAGCACCTGACTTACCGTAAACGTCAACACCGTTATCAGATGTTGTTGCAAGGCTTTCAAGAGTATTTGTAGCCTTATCAACGCCGCCTGTAAAGAATGCCGGCAAAGCATTGAGAGCAAAGCTTGAAGATGCAGGTTCGATCACAGCCGGGAAGAAGTTGTAATCTTCCGAAACAGCCTGGAAGCCTGTTGTTGATGTACCGTTAAGATCTTCAAATGTCAAAGTATCCGTAAATGATGATGCGTTAGCAGAAATCTGGATACCTTCGCCCTGTTTTGTAACCTTAAGATCAAGGTTGCTTGCCATTGCGCTTCTGCCCAATGAGAACCAAGCGAAAGATGCAGTCGTTATAACGATAGCAGAAAGAAGAAGCATTGCGATAGCCGCAAAAAATGCGCGGTTTTTCTGACTCTTCTTAAACATGTCCTTTTCTTTACCTCCTTCTTAGATTTTATGTACGGTAATCCGCCATAATATATATCTCAAAATGTGTCTGAGACCAGAAATTGAAACCTGATGTCTGTTCTTATGCTTCTGCAGATGATCCGTCACTACCATCCGCTTCTTCGCACAGGAATTTCATAGACATTTTGATTTCGCCTTCAAGGATCTTGTTAACACATTCAGGATCCCATCCTTCGAGCCAGACGACAACTGTGTATTTATCAATATCGCCTACTCTGAAAAGGTCAACCTTGTTCTCCATAATCTTTGTGTTGGAAACAAAGTTTTTGTCAATCGGATATCTGCTGACACCGTTGTCATCAAGGTTTTCTTCGCGTTTATCCGTTGTACCTTTCTGCGGCTTTGCATAAATTGTCGGTTCGCCGTTACGGAAAACCATAACACGCATTGCCTCGTCAACTCCGAGTGAAACAGCATCAATAAGAATTTCTGCTTCATATGTCACATCAACAGTACCTGCATTCTTCACATAGAATGTGTATGCGAGGAAGCTTTCGCCGTTTGTGTTATTGTGTGAGCCGTCGATGTCGTCAAGGTCGTCGGGAAGCCACTCCAACGTCGTGTCAACCATATCAACACACTTCTCACCCGTGAGGAAACGTGAGGACTGCATAAAGTCTGCCTTTTCCGAAAGGGTGATACCCATGTTGTACGCATCCTTATCCATTGTAACCGTGAAGTCACCTGCTTTGTTCACGTATGAAGAGCAAGCGAACATCAGGGAAAGGAAAAGCAACATTAAAACAAGAATAATTGTAAGGATACGGATTAAAGCTTCTCTTTTTTTGACTTTTTTGGATTCGGATTTTACTCCGTATTTACCCATTGCGTCGTTTCCCTGCGGAGCTTCTGCACCGGGCGGCGGAGCATTTTTCTTCTTCTTAGCCAAGCCCATCATCCTTTCCTTAGTTTATCTGTTTATCTTTAACAAACTCTCCGAAGTACGGACCGCTGAAACGGTCAGCACCCATCTTGTTGATTAAATCAAAAACTTCCTTTGTTTCGATTCCGTTAACGATAACCTGTGTATCAATCTTTTTGCAGAAGTCAATGATACCCTGAACCGTATTCTGAACCTTTTCGTTATAAAGTATATCTTCAATCATACTCTCGTGAATACCGATGTAATCAAGGTCATAGTGAGCAAGATTTGAAAGTGAAGTATACTCAAGACCGAGGTCGTCGATTGAAACTCTGAATTCGAGCTCGCGCAAAGCATCAATTGTTTCCTTAACTCTGTCCTTTACGGCTTCAAGAATGCTTTCGGTAATATTGAAGCAGATACTGTCAGGAGAGATTCCGTATTTATCAACAATCTTCTTGACCTGAGTAACAAAGTTTTTCTTTGTAAGTGTTTTAACCGATACCCAGATAATAACACTGTTCATATCAACCTCGCGCTCGGCGCAACGTCTGATTGCCTCGCAGGCTTCTTCGACAGCCCAAAGATTAAGCTGAACAACCTGGTTGGATTTTTCCGCAACGGGCATGAAAACCTTTTCGGGAATTACTCCCTGAATTCTGTCGTTGATTTTCATTACCGTTTCGAAATCAATCGCCATATTAAGATGAATGTCAAACACCGGTCTGTAGAAAAGCTCAATCGTTCTGATTCGTGAACCGGATCCGGGATTCTTTTTGTTCTCTGCCATAGCGACACACTCCAAAGTTATCGGTTGATTATTATATATATTATAAATGTATACGATTTTCTGCGTTTTGTCGGTGACCAAATTTAGTGACACCTCTACACATAAAGACACTAATATACATATAATACTTTAACACAATAAACAATATTAGTCAACAAAAATTTCTTTAAAAACAAAAAAAATTCCCACAAAAAATTGTGAGAAATTTTATGAAAAAGTTTTAATTTCTTTACTGAATTTTACAAAGATTTTTCACTTCAAAAAGAAGTCGGTTTACTTCAGAAATTCTTTCATTAATTTCAAAATATTTTTTGAGATTTTTATCGTAATCCGTGATGAAATCATAAAAATTTTTTGCCTCATATCCCATTAAAATATCTTTATCGATTTCTCCCTGGACTTCCTCTTTTGTTCCGTCCGCAAAATGAATTTTCACTCCCGTGAGCTTGGAGATTGATTCAATAGAAATTGTTCCTTTGTCGCCAAAAATCTGTGAACCACAATAATCCTGACCTATCTTCGAATATGTAAGTGTTACCTGCTTGTCAGAATAATCAAGGATTGCCGTACCGTAGCCGTCTGCACCCGTTTCGATAAAACCTGCGGTTGCAGTTACTTTCTGCGGCAGACCGAAGAATTCAAGTGCGGGATAGTAACAGTAAATTCCTAAATCTCGAAGGCAACCCGTCTTCATTTCGGGATTGAAAATGTTCGGATTTTCCCCGTTTTTCAGTGCCTTATATTTTGAAGAAAGCTGAGAAAAATCAAAGTGTGCCGTTGTTATTTTTCCGATTTTTTCAAGAGCTTTTTTTACCGTTTGAGTATGCGGAGAATGCATCATCATTATTGCTTCGGTGTAGACTAATTTTTTCTCCTTCGCAAGAGAAAAAAGCTCGTTGAATTCGTCGGGAGTTATCGTAATCGGTTTTTCGCAAAGAACGTGTTTTCCGTTTTGGAGCATAAGCTTGCTCTGCTCATAGTGAAAAAGATTAGGGCTTGCGATATAAACCGCATCAATATCACTTTCTGCAAATTCATTTATGTCCGTGTAAATTTTTTCACAGCCGAATTTTTCCGCAAATTCTTTTCCCTTTTCATATGTGCGTGAATACATCGCCGCAAAGCACATTCCTTCAACAGTCTGTGCGCCTTTTACAAATTCCTCGGCAATCCAGCCCGAGCCGATTACGCCATATTTTATCATATTTTCATCTCCTTTTTATATTTAAACAATCAGACAAATTTGGATTTGTCGGTATGTTTTATTATAACGGTTGCGTTGCAACCTACACCTCATCAGTCACTTCGTGACAGCTTTCCCTCAAGGGGAAGCCCTGGATTTACGTAGTTTCTCAGCCTTCCCCTTGAGGGGAAGGGGGACCGCTTGCGGTGGATGAGGTGGAAAATAAAGATATCGACAAACCCGAATTTATTTTATTCTCTTTTAATCAAAACATTCGATCACGTCTGAGCCTGCTCTGACAAATGCAACAAATTCATCAATTTCTGCATTAATTTCATAATTGCCTTTGGTATATATTTTCTTGTTTTTTGTAAGAATCCATTCTCCGTCGGGAATATAAACCTTTTTCACCGTCTGTCCCTGCTCAACGATAGGTGCAAAAATGATATCATCACCAAACATATACTGACTGTCAAGTGTATAACAAATTTCATCGTCGGGATATTCAAAAAACATCGGACGCATTACCGGATAGCCCTTTTCGCTTGCAATATCCGTTTGCTTTTTTATGTACGGTCTTAACTTTTCACGGATAAAAATAAGATCCTTAAGGATTTCAAAATTCTCTTCGCCGAAGCTCCAAATTTCATTCGGGTCTCCGCTCGGTTCTTTAAGTCCGGGTGTCGGCTCAAAATGACGGATTCGTGAGCCATGGAGTCGCATAACGGGACTGAACAAGCCGAACTGGAACCAACGGACAATAAGCTCTTTAAAATAATCGCTCGTTATATCCGCACCGTAAAATCCGCCGATATCCGTATTCCACCACGGAATTCCGCACATTGCAATATTAAGACCTGCTTTTATCTGACAGGCAAGACTTTCGAATGTCGATTCAATATCTCCCGACCACACAAGCGAACCGAATTTCTGACTTCCGAGGTACGCACAGCGTGTAAGAGTGATAATATCGTCCCTGCCGATTGACCTGAAGCCGTCGTAAGCCATTTTAGAATAATAATACGGATACAAAAGTGCAACCATATCCGCACGGCCTTTGTACCAGATAAGATTATCAAAATGCTCGGGATGAATTTCAGGCTCTGCTTCGTCAAACCAGAGAGCATCCACACCGTTGTCGATATAATTTTCCTTAATTTTACCCCAAACATAATCACGTGTTGCAGGATTTGTAACATCAATCTCACCCTGCCAACCGTAAAAATCAAAAACCCTGTCACAACCACGTGCAGTTCGCATAAGCATATTGTTGTTTCGCATAAAGCTGTAGTTTTCACTGCCACCGTTGACGGTAGGCCAAACGGACACAATCAGCTTTGTGTTCATTTTATGAAGCTCGTCCGACATCGCCTTTACATCGGGCCAATATTTCGTGTCAAATTTATAGTCACCCTGCTCTGTCCAATGAAAATAGTCAGCTATAATCACGGAAAGAGGAATTCCGAGCTCCTTGTATTTACGTGCAACCGAAAGCAATTCCTCCTGTGTTTCGTAACGGAGTCGGCACTGCCAGAAGCCTGTTGCCCATTCAGGCATTTCGGGTGCATATCCCGTCAGGTCGGCAAGCGTTGTACAAGCCTCCTTTGGGGTTCCTGCAATAACAACAAAATCCATAAATCTGCAACAGTCACAGCTCCAACGGGTACGATTCTTTGAAAGCTCACAAAGACCCGTTGACGGATTGTTCCAAAGAAAACCGTAACCGAGCGAAGAATAGACATACGGAATCGTGCATTTTGCATTTACGTTACGGATATCAATTGACGAACCTTTCAAATCAAACTCGTTGTCCCAACTGTGGCCTAGACCGAAAAAATGCTCGTTCTCGTTCGGTTCAAACATAACTCTTGCAGACCACAAACCGCTTCCCTTATTGTCAAAATGACGATAATTGCTGTGAAAAGTAAGCTCAGGTTTTTCTTCAAGAATTTTTTTGCCATCCTTAAAGAAAGTAAGTTTACCGTTCGGCTCAACTTTTACCTTGAGTGTACCGCAGGTAAGTGTTGCATAACTTTCAAACTCTTCTGTTTTTGCCTCTGCCTCCTGCGGCATAAGAGTATAGTTTTCGTCAATCACCTGAGCATCGGGAAACGACTGAAAACGGATTGCATTTTTTCCGCAGGCACTGATGCGGATAAGCTCCGTGTATCTCATTAAAAAAAGTTCGTTGTTTTTGATTGTAAGATTTTGCATAACGTCATCCCCCGTCAGGTCAGATTTTAAAATTTATTTATTAATTTTGTTCGATATTTTCGGGATTGTGGAACAGATTTTAAATTATTGTTGTAGGGGACGACGTCCTCGACGTCCCGTCAGAAATGTGCAAAATGTCGGGCAGATGATATCTGCCCCTACGAACCCTGTTTCAATCAATCACGTAGGGACGGGCGTCCTCGACCGTCCGTTAATTCAGCGTAATCTGGGGACCGTCCGGGAGGCCGGTCCCTACAAGAAGGTTTTAAATATCCTGACAAATTCGGGTTTATCGAAATGTTGTTTCCTTAATAAATCAAACAAATTAATCTTTATTTTTTCTGTTTCTCAGTGTTTTTATAATCTGAAAAATACCTGCCGTAAACAGAATTATCGGCACAAAAATCCATAAACCGAAACTTTTAATTGTTCCCTTCACAGAGAGAACTTCCGTAAACTTAACTATCGGAATTCCCATTCCGACCAGTGCAGATACGATACCTATATACAAACCCAACAAATCTGTTTTTATTTTTTTGAAAAAGCCTGAAGCCGACAAATGAAACAAAATAAACACAGACGAAACCAAAGCGAAAAATGCTCCTGCAAAAATGATGCCCGCTTCTTTTCTTACGATGCTGAGGACCAACAATACAATACCTGCAAGAAACGAAACAATTACCAAGCCTGAAGCGGCAAATTTTGCAATATTAACTTTCGGCGGTTTTTCAGCTTGTTGTTTATTATTAAAGAATACTCTTTTGAAAACAAACAATAAAACCGCCCAGAACAGCAAAGAATAAACCACCAGACCATACTGTTTATCCTTTAAAGCCAAATAATCGAAAAAAGTCAAAAAACCAAAACCGTAAAGAAAAAATCCACCCTTAAAAAGCTTATCAAAGAAGAAAATCATTCCTTCTTTATCAAAAATCTGCCCGACGGTTTTCAATGCCATTGATACGGCACAAATCAGAAACGGAACAAACACAATTTTCGGACTTGTTGTGTTGAACATAATGTATACCAACAATCCCGTTGTAAAAAGTGAAGATATAAGTTTGCCTGTATAGCCGCTGTTAAACATGGTTCACCTGCTTTCAGCTTTTATTAATTGAAAAATCGTTTGTCAGATTCGGGTTTGCAGGGATGTTTATGTGATGACGGTTGCGTTGCAACCTACACCTCATCAGTCACTTCGTGACAACTTCCCCTCAAGGGGAAGCCTTGGACTTGCGCAGTTTCTCAGCCTTCTCCTTGAGGAGAAGGTGCCGAGGAACGAGGCGGATGAGGTGGCAACAAAGAAACCGACAAACCCGAATTTGTCTATCGGAATATTTTCTTAATTATACCTTTTTCCCATACTTTTTTCAACGATTAAATATATTCACTTGAAATTTTGGCTTCTTACGTTTATAATGTATCAGTAATATTTTGAAAAAAGGAAGAAAAATATGAAGCTTGGTATAGTAGGTCTGCCGAACGTCGGCAAAAGCACACTTTTTAATGCAATCACAAACGCAGGTGCACAGTCTGCAAACTATCCTTTCTGTACAATTGAGCCGAACGTCGGTGTTGTTGCCGTTCCGGACAGTCGAATTGATGCACTCGCAGAGATGTATAACCCTGCAAAGATAACTCCCGCAGTTATCGAATTTGTTGATATCGCAGGTCTTGTAAAGGGCGCATCAAAGGGTGAAGGTCTCGGCAACAAGTTCCTTTCTCATATCCGTGAGGTTGATGCAATTATCCATGTTGTCCGTTGCTTTGAAAATGATGATATTATTCACGTTGACGGAAGCGTTGATCCTGCAAGAGATATTGAAACAATCAACCTCGAGCTTATCTTCTCCGATATTGAGATGGTTGAGCGCCGTATTGACAGAACTGCAAAGGCAATGAAGGGCGACAAAAGCCTTGCAAAGGAATACGAATTTCTTAAAAGACTCAAAGAGCATCTTGAAGAAGGCAAATCTGCAAGAAGCATTGAATGTGACGACGATGAAAAAGCAATCGTTGCAGACATCGCTCTTCTTACATCAAAGCCTGTTATCTACGCTTGTAATATGAGCGAGGATGACTTTGCAAACAACATTGATTCAAACGTACGCTTCAACGCGGTCTGCGAAATTGCAAAGGCTGACGAATCACAGGTTATTCCGATTTGTGCTGAGCTTGAAGCAGAAATTGCAAGCCTTGACAAGGAAGAAAAAGAAATGTTTCTTGCCGAGCTCGGTATTGAAAAAGGCGGTCTTGACCTTCTCATTCAGAGAAGCTATGATCTCCTCGGCCTTATTTCTTACCTTACTGCAGGCACACCCGAAGTAAGAGCATGGACTATCAAAAAAGGTACAAAAGCTCCTCAGGCTGCAGGTAAAATTCATTCTGACTTTGAAAAAGGCTTCATCCGTGCTGAGGTTATAAGCTTTGGAAACCTTATGGAAAACGGCTCTCTCGCAGCTGCAAGAGAAAAAGGTCTTATCCGTTCAGAAGGTAAGGAATATGTTATGAAGGACGGCGACGTTGTCCACTTTCTTTTTAATGTTTAAGTTAAAAATAAAAGAGGGGGTTCTTCGGAGTATTAAAACTTTGAAGAACCCCTTGTTTTATGAAAAGAAGAAAAAGGTTTTTCATTCTGCTCATTTTTTCTATCCTCTGAAAAATATAAAAATATAAATATCTTTTAATTACTAAATTTATATTTGACTAAATACTTCTGCTTATGGTATTATAAATTGATATATTTTGCAAAGTATACTTTAAAGGGTGAGAAATTTTGAGAAAAACTGTTATTGAACCTAACGGAAAAAACTTTCAGTATTGGAAAGATATATGGCATTACAGGGAACTCGCTTTAAATTTTGCAAAACGAGACGTTACCGTCCGCTATAAGCAGACGCGTATTGGTTTTGGTTGGGCTGTTATTGCTCCAATTATCAATGTTTTTGTTGTATCTTTTATTTTTGGAAATCTTGCAGGTCTCTCTTCTGACGGTTCTGCTCCGTACTATATCATGGTTTATGCAGGCACTATTCCGTGGGGTCTTTTTTCAAAAGGTGTTACATCTGCCGCAAATACCTTTATTACTAATGCAGAAATTATGAAAAAAGTTTATTTTCCCAGAATAATTTCAGCAATAGGTGCTGCGATTGCACATATCATTGACAGTATGATTTCAATGAGCGTCCTTGTTGCTATGATGCTTATTCAGGGTTATTATCCGTCAGCAAGATTTCTTCTTTTTCCGGTTTTCTTCCTTCTATGTCTTATTTTAGGGATATCACTCGGTTTTTTCCTTTCATCATTTAATGTTAAATGGCGCGACCTTGCGCAGATTATTCCTTTTGCTCTCTCAATCGGTCAGTATCTCACTCCCGTGGCATATTCTATCGATTCTATCCCCGAAAAAATAAGAATTCTTTATTCAATCAACCCTGCAACCGGAGTTATCAACGCTTTCAAATGGTGTATTATTAAAGATATGCCTTTCGACTTGTTTTCTTTCTTTGTATCCATAGTTTGGATTATTGTTCTTATTCCAATTGGTCTTCATCTTTTTAGAAAAACAGAACGAACATTTGTTGACATTGTTTGATCGGAGGATTTTTTATGAATGAAAAACCTGTTGTTTTAAAGATTGAAAACGTAAAAAAACGTTATAGAATAAAACACATTGAAAAAAAACCTGAAAGTAAAATTAAACGAATCAGACTTGCCGTTAAATCCTTTTTAAATCCAAATAAAAATAAAGAGGATTTTTGGGCTCTCAACGGTGTTACTTTTAATGTTGAACAAGGTGAAAAAATCGGTATCATCGGCAAAAACGGTGCCGGAAAATCAACTCTTCTCAAAATTATTTCAAGAATTACCGAGCCGTCCGATGGACGAATTGAAATGCTCGGCAAAATTTCTTCTATGCTTGAAGTCGGTACAGGCTTCAATACAGAACTGACAGGCCGTGAAAACGTTTACCTCAACGGTGCAATTCTCGGTATGACTAAATCCGAAATTGATGAAAAATTTGATGATATTCTTGAATTTTCCGAAGTAGGCAAATTTATCGACACTCCTGTTAAGCGTTATTCAAGCGGTATGTTTGTCCGTCTTGCTTTTGCAGTTGCATCTCATCTTGAACCTGACATTCTTCTCGTTGACGAGGTTCTTGCAGTCGGTGATACAAGATTTCAAAAAAAATGTATTGATAAAATGCTCAACATTGCTGCAAGCGGTAAAACTATCCTTTTCGTCAGCCATCAGATGAATACCATTCGTCAGCTTTGTGACAGAGTTATAGTTTTAAGTGAAGGAAAAGTTATCTTTGACGGTGATGTTGAAGAAGGCATCCGCATTTACAATAAAGATATATATACCAAAAAGAATCTCCATTATGACTATTCAAACCTTCCTCGATTTCAAGCAAAAGAACATGAAAAGGCCGAAGTATTATCTTTGGATATTCTTAACAATGAAACTTGTATATATAAAATAGATGAACCGGTTGAATTTAAAGTAAGAATAAATGTTAAAATTAAAAATTTAGGTGATATTTGTTTTAGAATTCTCTTATGGCAATCTGATGATACACCTCTTTCTACATGTTTTTCGAAACCTTTTGCTAATATTCAAACACCTGGTGAATATGATTTTAAAATAAAAATTAACAAACATAATCTTTCTCCCGGTACTTATAAAGCAACATTAAATTTGCTTGGAAGTACATCAAAACGTAATGAGGATAATCTTGACTATATTTTTCCGGCTTTTGTTTTTGAGGTTCTTAATGAGGACGGAACAGCAAAAACATGGCCTACTCATTGGGGGCTTTGCAGTTTTGATGATGTCGAGATCATTCCTTTTGATTAATTTAATACATTAAATATTTTTTAAAAACCTTCAATATATATTAATTTTTTTACAAATTTACTTGATATATCAAGCAAATTATAGTATAATAAATAAGATATTGCAGGCGATTTTTCGAAGCATTATTTCAGTCATGTGGTGTGTTGGTCCTGTGCGACGGGGTACCACGAACCATGTCAGGCGGGGAACCGAGCAGCATTAAGAGGTTAACACCGTGCGACACAGTACGGCCTGCGCACCATATGACTGAGATAATGCTTTTATTTTTTAAGGAAAAACAGTATAAAAGGGGTGATTTTTTGTACAGAGTTCTTTACCGCAAATGGCGTCCGCAGACATTTGCAGATGTTGTTGGTCAGGAGCATATAACTTCTACCCTCGCCCACGAAGTTGAAATCGGCAAGGTTTCTCACGCATACCTTTTCACGGGTTCAAGAGGTACGGGTAAAACAACCTGTGCAAAAATCCTCGCAAAGGCTGCAAACTGCCTTAATCCCGTTGACGGAAATCCTTGTAACGAGTGCGCAGTCTGCAAAGGTCTTGATGACGGAACAATTCTTGACGTTATCGAAATTGACGCAGCAAGTAACAACGGCGTTGACAATATCCGTGACCTTCGTGAAGAGGCTAATTATACACCGGTTCACACTAAATACCGTGTTTACATCATCGACGAAGTTCATATGCTTTCAATCGGCGCATTCAATGCTCTTCTTAAAACTCTTGAAGAGCCTCCGCCGCATGTTAAGTTTATTTTAGCAACAACGGAGGTACACAAGCTTCCCGCAACAATTCTTTCCCGCTGTCAGAGATTTGATTTTCACAGAATTACTCCCGAAAAAATCAAGTCTCGCATCATGCACGTAGCAGAAAATGAAAACATTACAATTGATGACGATGCAGCTCTTCTTATTGCAAGAATTGCCGACGGTGCGCTCCGTGATGCTCTTTCAATTCTTGACAGATGCTCGGGAATTTCAACTCACGTTACCTCAGACGTTGTAAGTAACGCGGCAGGACTTGCAGGCAAGGATTATCTTTTTGAGCTTGTTGATAACATCAATACGAACAATCCTTCCGAAGTGCTTGCTCTTATTTCCAAGCTTCATAACGATTCATGCGATATGGAAAGACTCTGTTCAGAGCTTATCAACCATTACCGCAATATTATGATTATAAAAACGGTCAAAAATCCGCAGCAGCTTATTGTCTGCACGGACATTGACCTTGAGCTTTACAAAAAGCAGGCAGAAACAACCACACTTTTTAAGGTTCTTTCATGTATTACAACTCTCGAAGAGTGTGCAACTCTTCTTAAAAATTCTACAAGCAAACGCACGCAGATGGAAATGTGCGCCGTAAAGCTTTGTATACCCGACATTTCAAGCGATAATACAGCATTGATTGCACGAATTGAAAAGATTGAAAGTGCAATTAAGGACGGAAGAATTATTTCTTCTCCTAAAACTGAGGTCGCAAAGACTGAAATTGAGAAAGAACCTGAACCTGTTCAGGAAAAAAAGGAAGAAAATGAACTTTCTCCGCCTCCCCCACCGCCCGAAGCTCCTGCAGATGAAGCTTCAGCAGACGTTGACACACTCTTTATGGGTTGGGGCGAAGTTCTTCAGAAGCTTGACGTTACAGACAAGCCTTTACTCGGAATTTTGGGTAACTCTTCAGCCTATATAAGAGGCGAATTTATGCTCATAAAGTGCGATAATCCGATATTTTCGCAGTTTATCCGTCAGGGTAACCACGCAAATGCAATCAAAACTGCAATTTTTGAGGTTACGGGCAAAAAATACCGACTTGGTATTTATAAAGGTGAAGAAACAGCTGCAAAAGCAAACGACCCTCTTGCAGACCTTGTAAATAAAATAAATAATCTTTAATACGAAAGGACAATGAAATATGAAAGCAAGAATCCCTAACGCAGGCGGACAGGGCAATATGATGAAGCAGATCCAGAAAATGCAGGAAGATATGCAGAGAATGCAGGAAGAGGTTGAAGCAAGCGAATTCACTTCTTCAGTCGGCGGCGGTGCAGTTGAAGTTACCGTTAACGGATCACACGAGGTTCTCTCAATCAAAATGCAGCCTGAAGTAGTTGACCCCGAAGATATCGAAATGCTTGAGGATCTTCTTATTTCTGCACTCAATGAAAGCATTAAGAAGGCAAACGATGCAATGGAACAGGGAATGGAAAAAGCTAAGGGCGGCCTTTCAATTCCGGGTCTTTTCTGATGGCACGCAACGTAGTACCTCTTGCCAACCTTATTGAGCAGTTTGAACGTCTTCCCGGTATCGGACATAAAAGTGCGCAGAAGCTCGCTTTTCATATTCTTAGTATGACCGATGCGGAAGCGAAAAGATTTGCCGATACAATCATGTTGGCTCACGAAAAAATTCACCGTTGTTCAGTCTGCTGTGATCTTACAGACTCTGATGTATGCAACATCTGCGTTGATGAAAAAAGAGATATTTCAACAATCTGTGTTGTCGAAAGCTCAAAAGACGTTATTGCAATTGAAAGAACTCGCGAATACAACGGTCTTTATCACGTTCTTCACGGTTCAATTTCCCCGATGAACGGAATCGGCCCTGATGAAATAACAATCAAGGAGCTTTTAAAAAGGCTTAATAACGACGATGTTCAAGAAATTATTATGGCAACAAACCCGACAGTTGAAGGCGAAGCAACTGCAATGTATATTTCAAGGCTTATAAAGCCGATGGGAATCAAGGTTTCTCGCCTTGCATACGGTGTTCCCGTTGGTGCCGACCTTGAATATGCAGACGAAGTCACTCTTACAAGAGCGCTTGAAGGAAGACAGATTTTGTAATAGTACTTTATTGCCCTGCTAAAGTAAAGTTTCCACACTTTCTTTAACATTCTTTCCACAACCTTCCACACTTTCAACAGTGACTTTATTTTAACAAACTTTTCCACAAATTTTAAACATCCGCGATGTTAGAAATTTTAACTGAAAAACGTTGATACATAAGACTTTTAAAAGTTTTCCACACTTTAAACATCCCCTACTACTACTACTGTAATATAGATATAATATATTATTTATTAAAGAAAATTTCCTTAGCGGGAGGAATTAAAATGAAATTCGTTTGTGAAACATCAACACTCTCAACAGCATGCCAGAACGTTCAAAGAGCAGTTTCTGCAAAGTCAACAATCCCGGGAACTGAAGGCATTCTTATTAAAGCTTCAAACAGTGAGCTTAACCTTACGGGATATGACCTTGAAATCGGCATCAACACATCAATCTATGCAAAGGTTGAAGAGGCAGGTTCAATTGTTCTTAACGCAAAGGTGCTTTGCGAAATTTTAAGAAGAATTCCGAATCAGACTGTTACAATCGATTGCGACGAAAGAAACTTTGCAACTATCCGCAGCGGTGACATCAAATATGAAATTATGGGAATTTCTGCTGATGATTATCCTGAATTGCCGACAGTGCAGGGCAGCTTTACTATTGATATAAACAGAAAAATGCTTTCAGAAATGGTTAAGCAGACTATTTTTGCTGTTGCTGTTACAGATGCAAAGGTTGTTTACACAGGCATCAAGTTTGAAATTGCAGACGGCGAAATCAAGCTTATTGCTGTTGACGGATTCAGAATGGCTATCCGCACCGAAAAAATTGATTATCACGGCGAAGATATTACTTTCATTGTTCCCGCAAAAACAATGTCAGAAATTTTCAAGCTTTCTGTTGAAGATAACGATAATGAAGAAGGAATTGTTTCAATCGGTCTCGGCGGACGTCACATTATCTTTGAAGTAAACGGATACAGCATTATTTCACGACTTCTTGAGGGTGAATTCCTTAATTATAAGTCAACAATTCCTCAGTCAGTTTCAACAACAGTTGAAGTTGATACAAGAAGTCTTATCGACAGTATCGAAAGAACTTCACTTATTATTACTGACAGAACAAAGAGCCTTATCAATTGCGTTTTTGATACTGATTTCATCCGAATTTCAAGTATTGCGGCTCTCGGTACTGCAAACGATAAAGTTTCGGCAGATGTTGATGGTAACAGAGTTGAAATCGGCTTTAATAACCGTTATCTCCTCGATGCTCTTAAGGCTTGCAACACAGACAGAGTAAAGATTCTTCTTAACGGTGCCCTCTCACCTATTCTTATTCTTCCGACTGAGGGCGAAAGCTTTATTTTCCTTGTTCTTCCTGTGAGGTTGAAGAAAAATGATTGATAAAAGAAGAATTAAATTAAAGATAAAAGAAAAACCCGTTGTTCAGAAAAGTATTCAGACAGAATTTATCAGACTTGATTCATTTTTAAAGCTCTGTGATGCTGTTCAGTCAGGCGGACACGCTAAAATCGTCATTCAGGACGGCGAAATAAAGGTGAACAACGAAATCTGCACCCAGCGAGGAAAGAAACTCCATCCGGGTGACAAGGTTGAATTTGAAAATACGGTATACGAGATAGTTTGATATGAATATTGAAAAGCATACAATCAGAAATTTCCGTAACATTGAGCATATCGAAATTGAACCTGTGAACGGAATCAACGTAATTTATGGTGAAAACGGTCACGGCAAGACTAATATTATCGAAAGCATATGGCTCTTTACGGGATGCAACAGCTTCCGTACAAGAAAAAATGCGGAGCTTATAAAAAAAGATGCGGAATTTTCTGAAATTGATATGGATTTCTTTTCATATGACAGACCGCAGACGGCAAAGCTTATAATTGACAGTCAGAAAGAAGCTTACCTTAACGGAATCAAACAAATCTCGCCGAGAAAATTTTTGGGAGAATTTCAGGCGGTGGTTTTTTCACCGTCTGTTCTTTCTGTTATAAAGGACGGCCCTTCTGAAAAGAGAAAGTTTCTTGATATCGCAATTTCGCTTGTAAGGCCGAATTACGCAGTTTTGCTTTCAAAGTATAACAAGGCTGTCTTTCAGCGTAACGCGCTTTTAAAGCAGATTAATCAATCCTCAAAGGGTGAAGATCTCCTCTTCGTCTTTGACGAGGAAATTGCACGCTTAGGCGGAAAAATTATTGAATACAGACTGAATTATATTGAAGATCTGAAAGAGTTTTCTTCCGATGTTTACCGTGAAATTTCTTCTGACAGAGAGCAGATGGAAATTTCATATCTTAATTCTTTAAAGGAATCAGGAAACAACGCAAAAGAATGGTCGGAAATTCTTTATAATGAATGTGTAAAGAATCATAAAAAAGATATTTTCCGCCTTGCAACAAGCACAGGTCCGCACAAGGATGACCTTAACATTTTCTTAAGCGGAATGGATGCACGAAGCTATGGCTCGCAGGGTCAGCAGCGTTCATGCGCCCTCTCATTAAAGCTAAGTGAAGCTTCAATTTTAAGAAAATATTCCGGTGAACAGCCGATTGCTTTGCTTGACGATGTTATGAGTGAGCTTGACGGAAAAAGACAGAAATATCTTATAAAATATTTCGACGGATGGCAGGTTTTTGTCACTTGTTGCGACAGATCGCATTTGAGAAAAATAAAATCGGATAAAACATTTAAAATTGCAGACGGCAAAGTTAAAAAATAAAGCGGTGATATTATGTTTTTGCACCTCGGTCAGGACACAATTATTACAACTGAAGAAATTATCGGAATTTTTGACCTTGATACATCAACGGTTATGAAATCGACAAGGGATTTTCTTTCAACGATGACGAAGGCAAAAAAAGTTATAACAGTCGGTTATGAATTGCCGAAATCTTTTGTTCTTACCTACGATAAAAAAACGAAGGAAAAGACAATGTATATCTCCCCTATTTCAAGCGTGACTTTGTTAAAACGAATTGAAAATGTGAATTATATTAAGGAATAAAAAGATTGCAGAAAAATCTGCAATCTTTTTTTAAAAATTTCGTTGTGTAAATTCGGGTTTGGCGGGATGAATCCCGAAAGTAATAAGTTAGATGTAAGAGTGAATAAGTTAGGTTCTGCGACGCTGAAATATAATAACGGTTGCGTTGCAACCTACACCTCATCAGTCACTTCGTGACAGCTTCTCCTCAAGGAGAAGCCTTGGATTTACGCAGTTTCTCAGCCTTCCCCTTGAGGGGAAGGTGCCGAGGAACGAGGCGGATGAGGTGGTAATAAACAAATAGACAAACCCGAATTTGGCAGGATGTTTAAAACCTTCTTGTAGGGTGTGACGCTTGCGACACACCGTTAAATATAGCAGAATATCGGCACGTCGTAAACGTCGTACCCTACGAACACAGAGATAGATTGTGTAAAACCAAAGCTCCCGACAAAACCTAATTTATCGTGGTGATATAATAAAAAAAAGCAGTAACCTTCATCTGAAAGTTACTGCTTTGATTTTTATAAACTTATTTAATAATATCTGTACCCATATAAGGAACGAGAACTTCGGGGATTGTAACTGTGCCGTCTTCGTTCTGGAAGTTTTCAAGAATTGCTGCAACTGTTCTGCCCACTGCAACGCCTGAACCGTTGAGTGTATGGACAAGCTGAGCCTTCGCCTTCTGATCCTTCTTAAATCTGATAGCTGCACGGCGAGCCTGGAAATCTTCAAAGTTTGAGCAGGAAGAAATTTCAACATATCTGCCATATGAAGGCATCCATACTTCAATATCATATGTCTTTGCTGAAGAGAAGCCGATGTCGCCTGTTGAAAGGCATACAACTCTGTGAGGAAGACCAAGAAGCTGAAGAACTCTTTCTGCATCGTTTGTAAGCTTTTCAAGCTCATCGTATGATGTTTCGGGGTCAACAAACTTAACAAGCTCAACCTTGTTGAACTGATGCTGACGGATAAGACCTCTTGTGTCGCGTCCTGCTGAACCTGCTTCAGCTCTGGAGCAAGCTGAATATGCACAGTAAGAAATCGGAAGCTTACTGCCGTCAATAATTTCATCGCGGAACATATTTGTTACAGGAACCTCAGCTGTCGGAATGAGGAACAAATCAGTTGTTGTTTTGAATGCGTCCTCTTCAAACTTCGGAAGCTGACCTGTACCTGTCATTGAAGCGCGGTTTACAAGGTACGGAGGAAGTACCTCTGTGTATCCGTTTTCTGTGTGAGTATTAAGGAAAAAGCTGATAATAGCTCTTTCAAGACGAGCACCGAGACCCTTATAGAAATGGAAACGAGTACCGGTTACCTTTGCTGCTGTTTCCGGGTCAAGGATTCCGAGGTCTGCACCGATATCCCAATGAGCTTTCGGCTCAAAGTCAAAGCTTCTTGGTTCACCGTAACGGCGGATTTCAACATTTTCGCTGTCATCCTTGCCGAGAGGAACAGATGAATTCGGAACGTTCGGAAATTCGTACATAATCGTTTTCTGTTTTTTGTCAAGCTCTGCAATTGCAGCATCGTTAGCCTTGACCTTTTCCTTGATTTCGTTCATACGAGCCATAATTTCGGAAATGTCGCCGCCTGCTTTTTTAATCTGCGGAATCTGCTTGCTTGCAGCGTTCTGCTCCTGCTTCATTGCATCTGTAACCTGCATAAGCTCACGACGTTCAACGTCAATTGCAAGAACTTCGTCAACAAGTGCATCCATGTCTTTATTTCTCGACTTCATCGCTGCTTTGACAAGGTCGGGATTTTCTCTGATAAGTTTGATATCTAACATTTTTATCACTCCTGATAAATATTATTTTCCGTAATTTTCAAGCTGTAAAGCAAGGCTTTCAAGGTCATCTCTGTCAAAAAACTCAATTTCAAGAACGCCAGAGCCTTTCTTACCGTTTTCTTTAATTTTAACCTTTCTGCCAAGGTTATCAACGAGAGCAAGCTCAACCTCGCTGAAAAATTTATCTCTCTTCTTTTCTGCTTTCGGCTTTGCCGGAGATTTTTTTGATTCCTTAACAAGAGCTTCAATCTGACGGACAGAAATATCTTCCTTAATAATAAGATTTGCTGTTGCTATCATTTCTTCTTTTGTTGAGAAACCGAGTAAAGCTCTTGCGTGGCCTGCAGAGATAAGATTGTTTTTTACCATTTCTTGAATTTCTTCAGGAAGCTTAAGAAGGCGAAGAGCATTGGCAATAGCGGGACGGGATTTGCCGACCTTTTCTGCCGCCTCTTCCTGAGTAATCTTGAGCTCGTCCATCATATAGCTGTAGCCGAGCGCTTCTTCAAGCGGATTCAGGTCTTCACGCTGAAGGTTTTCAATCATCGCGATTTCGATTGTTTCTTCATCCGTAAGCTCTTTGATTATAACGGGAACTTCAGAAAGACCTGCGATTCTTGCAGCTCTCCAACGTCTTTCACCTGCAACAAGCTGGTAACCGCCGTTTGTCATCGGACGGACAACAAGTGGCTGAAGCACACCGTGCTGTGAAATACTGTCTGCAAGCTCTGACAAAGCCTTTTCGTCAAAAATTTTTCTCGGCTGGTCGTGGTTAGGCTCAATTTCCATTATTTTCAGCTTGTTAGTTGAAGCATTTATTTCTTCAACGGAATTGTCAACAAAAAGAGATTCAAGTCCCCTGCCCAGTCCGTTTCTTTTAACTGCCATTACCTTGCCTCCTTACCGTTTGATTTTAAAAACTCATCAGCAAGTGCATTATAAGCAGCTGCTCCTTTTGAATTCTTATCGTAATAAATAATCGGCAAACCGTGGCTCGGAGCTTCGGAAAGCTTCACGTTACGCGGAATTACCGTGTTATAGACTTTTCGCGGAAAGAATCTTTTAAGCTCATTCACAACCTGATGTGTAAGGTTAAGCCTTCCGTCAAACATTGTAAGAAGAACCCCTTCAATGTCTATAAGCGGATTATAAAGCCTTTTAACCTGACGGATAGTCGACATAAGCTGTGAAAGACCTTCAAGCGCATAATATTCGCATTGAATCGGCACAAGCACCGTATCTGCCGCACAAAGCGCGTTAAGGGTTATAAGACCGAGCGACGGCGGACAGTCAAGGAAAATATAGTCAAAGCTGTCTTTAACGAGAGCAAGAGAATTCTTAAGCTTTGATTCTCTTCTTGTCATATCAACAAGCTCAAGCTCCGCACCTGCAAGGTTCATGCTTGACGGAAGTACCCATAGATTTTCAAATTCCGTTTTAATCATAGCTTTTTCAACCTGCATTGAATTTATAAGCACATCGTATGCAGATTTTTCGAGCTCACGTTTATTAATTCCGAGACCGCTTGTTGCATTACCCTGAGGGTCAATATCAACAATAAGCACGTTATAACCCTTTGCCGCAACTGTTGCAGCAAGGTTTACTGTTGATGTCGTTTTGCCAACGCCACCTTTTTGATTAACAACTGCAATTGTTTTAGCCATATTTTTATACTTCTCCATAAAAATTTCTGAATACAATTGTACCACAAACATTTATGAAATTAAAGTATTTATTTATATATTTTTTAAAAAACATCAATGTTTCACGTGAAACATTATAAAAAAGAACAAGGTCTCCCCTGCTCTTACTGTGAATTTACCGGTTTATCTATCTTAACCGTATATTCAATGTATGTATCTGTTTCGTTTTTGGTAGCTTTCGCGCTGATTCCGCTTTTACGCATTGTTGTTACAGCGTGATTGAGAGTGTTTATAAATATCCGTATATCCTTAAAAACCATAACCTTTTTGCCTTTTTTACCCTTTTCCTGCGATTTCGTAAGTATTTCACAGATAAGCTGTTCCGTTGCACTTACCGTGAGTCCTTGCTCCGCAACTGTGTCCACAACCTGTTCCATAAGCTCTGCAGTCGGCAATCTCAGAAGCGCACGGGCATGTCGCTCCGTTAAACCGTAGATTGTGATGTTATAGCGTATTTCATCAGGCAGACGGAGAATGCGAAGCTTATTTGAAAGTGCAGACTGCGATTTACCGATCTTACGTGAAACCTCTTCCTGCGAAAGACCGAAACCTTTGATAAGCCTTTCAATTGCCATCGCTTCTTCAAAAAAATGGAGGTTTTCCCTTTGCAGGTTTTCAATTACAGCAAGCAAAGCAGATTTTTCATCGTTAATATCAATTACAATTGACGGAATCGAAGAAAGACCTGCCATTTTGCAGGCACGCAGTCTTCTTTCGCCTGAAATAAGCTCATATCTTCCGTTTTCTTTCTTCCTTACGGTAATCGGTTGTAAAAGTCCGTTATAATGGATACTTTCCGCAAGTCCTTCTAAATCGTCCCAGTTGAAGTTCTTTCTCGGCTGATGCGGATTGGGCTGAATCATCCTTGCAGGGATAAGAACGACTTCATTGCTTCTTTTTAGTTTATTCTGGTTTTTAAGCATAAAAAACCTCCCTTTTGCTACCAGATATAATTTATCATCCAAAAGAGAGGTTGTCTATCATTTTTCATTTACAAAAAATGAGCCGTTTTTATTTAGTTTTACATTAAGTAAGAGGTTTTTTTGAAATCTGTGCCGAAGCACGTGGATATTTTGGCGGAGTATGCGATATTTTCTTTGTAATAATTATGCATCTTTCTCCGCAATTTTCAATATCAAGGTGGCAGACTTTCTGAACTTCGCCGCCAAGGAGCTTTATCGCGCCTTTTGCGCTGTCAAGCTCTTCATCTGCCTTTGCAGCTTTCATCGGAGCAAACACACCGCCGACCTTAACGAAAGGTATACAATATTCGCTCAGAGTGTTCATATTTGCAACAGCTCTTGCCGTGACTAAGTCGTATTGTTCACGATATTGGGTGTCTTTACCAGCGAGTTCAGCTCTTGAATGAAGAATTTCAGCTTCAAGTCCGATTTCGTTAAGAACATCCGCAATAAAGTTAAGTCTTTTGTTCGTGCCGTCCATAAGTGTAATTTTAATATCAGGACGTGCAATAAGAAGAACAACACCGGGAAATCCCGCGCCTGTGCCGACGTCAATTACCTTTGCACCTTCTTTCAGGTCAACAACGGTTAAAAGGATTAATGAATCCACAAAATGCTTATAAAGCACCTCGTCAGGTTCCGTTATAGCTGTAAGGTTAAGTGTCTTATTTGTTTCAATGAGCATTTCAGCGTATGCATCAAGCCTTTGGAGTGCTGTTTCGTCAAGCTGAATACCGATTTTTGCAGATTCTTCTTTCAAAAGCTCTTTATTAATCATTTCGGCACTCCTTTTCAAGATAAATAAGCAAAACAGATATGTCTGAGGGGCTTACACCTGAAATACGTGAAGCCTGGCCAATATTGTGCGGCCTTATCTTTGCAAGCTTTTCTCTTGCTTCAAGGCGAAGACCGTGGATTGAGCTGTAATCCGTATCCTCGGGAAGCTTTTTAACCTCAAGACGGTGCATTTCATCAACCTGAGCCTGCTGACGTTTGATATAGCCTTCATATTTGATATCAATTTCAACCTGCTCAAAGATTTCTCGGGGCAGGGGAGGACGCTCAACATCAAAAGGCTCAAGTAAGTCATAATTGAGCTGAGGTCGCTTGAGAAGCTCCGAAAGACGGATACCCGTGTTTAACGCAGATGTTTCACGTGAAACAAAAAGCTTGTTTATAGCCTCAGACGGTGAAATAACGGTTGATTGTACACGTTTTTTCTCAATATCAATAAGTTCAAGCTTTTTAAGGTATTTTTGATACCTTTCTTCGCTTATAAGTCCGATTTCATAGCCGATTGGCGTAAGACGGCGGTCTGCATTGTCCTGACGCAGAAGAAGTCTGTATTCCGAACGGGAAGTCATCATTCTGTACGGGTCAGAACAGCCTTTTGCTACAAGGTCATCAATAAGAGTACCGATGTATGAACCTGAACGCTCCAAAATAAGCGGTTCCTTACCCTGAATCTTATGTGCAGCATTGATACCGGCAACAAGTCCCTGTGCAGCTGCTTCTTCGTAGCCTGAAGAGCCGTTGAACTGTCCTGCACCGAAAAGTCCGCTGTAATCGTTGAATTCAAGGCTTGCTTTAAGTGAAAGAGGATCAACACAGTCATATTCGATAGCATATGCCGTTCTCATTGTTTCAACGTTTTCAAGTCCGGGGATTGAACGAAGAAATTTAAGCTGAACATCTTCGGGAAGGGAAGAGGAGAGCCCCTGAAGGTATAATTCCTCAGTGTTTTCACCGCAAGGCTCAATAAATATCTGATGTCGCTCTTTTTCAGCGAATCTGACTATCTTATCCTCAATGCTCGGGCAGTATCGGGGGCCGACACCGTCAATTTTTCCGCCGTAAAGAGGGGATCGGTGCAAATTCTGCATAATTATATCTTTTGTTTCAATATTTGTGTATGTAATATAGCAGGGGAGTTTGTTTTTAACTTCACAGTTACAGTCAAAAGAGAAGGGAACAACGTGTTCGTCGCCCTCCTGAATTTCTAATTTAGAAAAATCGACTGTTTTTCTGTTAACTCGCGACGGTGTGCCTGTTTTGAAACGTCGTGTCGGCAAACCAAGCTCTTTAAGCGATTCTCCAAGCTTTTTTGCAGGGAACATACCGTCGGGACCGCTTTCGTAGGAAACATCGCCGACATAAACCTTGCCTGAAAGGAATGTACCGGTTGCAAGGATAACACAATCTGCCGTATAAATCGCTTCAAGGTGGGTTTTGACCTGCCATGTGCCGTCTTCAAGCTGTTTGAGGTCAACAATCTCTGCCTGACGAAGGTCAATATTGTCCTGAAGCTCCATAACGTGCTTCATATAGTCTGAATAAAGTCTTCTGTCAATCTGTGCACGAAGGCTGTGGACTGCAGGACCTTTGCCGAGGTTAAGAATACGGCTCTGAAGGGTGTTAGCATCTGCCGCTTTACCCATTTCACCGCCAAGAGCATCAATTTCACGGACAAGATGTCCCTTTGATGTGCCACCGATTGAGGGATTGCAAGCCATATTGCCGACCCAGTCGAGGTTGATTGTAAAAACACAGGTGTCGCAGCCAAGACGCGCAGAAGCAAGCCCCGCTTCAATTCCCGCGTGACCTGCACCGATAACTATAACCTGATATTTTTTTGCGAAATACTCCATATTTACCTTACTTTCCGACGCAGAATTGTTTAAACACTTCATTAACAACGGCTTCGCTTGCTTTCTGACCTGTCAATTCGAGCAGGGCAGCGATTGCACCGTCAATGCAGACACCGATTGCATCAAGTGTCAGCCCGAAATCAATCGCTTCAAGTGCCTCGTTGAGGCTTGCCAACGCTGTTTCACAGCAGATTCTCTGTCTTTCGTTTGCAAGCATAGCTGCAGATGTATCAAAATCTTTTGTACCGATGAGAGTTGCAACGGTTTCGCAAAGCTCGTCGTAGCCTTCGCCGTCTTTTGCGGAAATTGCAACGCATTTTCCAAGATTATTTTCTATAATAGAAATATCAGCACGTTTTTCAAGGTCTGTTTTATTAATAATCGGTATAACTGTTCTGCCCTTGCAAAGCTCGATGAGCTCCATATCCTCGTCACTGAGTTCTCTTGAAAGGTCAAAAACAGCAAAAATTACGGCTGAGCGTTCAAGCTTTTTACGGCTTCTGTCAACGCCGATTTTTTCAACCTCATCTCCCGTTTCACGCATACCTGCCGTGTCCGAAAGACGAAGGATGCAGCCGTTGAGATTGACTGTTTCTTCGATAACGTCACGCGTTGTACCCTCAACCGAAGTAACGATTGAACGGTCATAACCCGTAAGAAGGTTCATAAGCGTTGATTTGCCGACGTTGGGTTTGCCGACGATAGCCGCGTCAACACCCGTTGTGACAGCCATACCGCTGTCAAAGCGAGAAAGAAGGGTATTAATCTCTTTTTTGGCATTCTCGACAGTGCTTCTTAAATTATTTTCGTCAATTTCCTCAATCTCGTCGTCGGGATAATCCACCCATGCAGCCATATGAGCCGCAACGGAAAGGAGAGAGGAGTTGATTTCGTTGATTTTTCTGCTGAGTGAGCCTTCAAGCAGGTTATAAGCTGCATTTGCGCCCTGTTCACCCTGAGCAGAGATGAGCGTCATAACACCTTCTGCCTTGGATAAATCCATTTTGCCGTTAAGAAAAGCCCGTTTTGTGAATTCACCGGGCTCGGCAGGGGAGGCACCGTTTTCAAAAACAAGGCGGAGAATCTTTTTTGTAAGGAAAATACCGCCGTGACAGTTGATTTCAACAACGTTTTCACCCGTATAACTGTGAGGAGCACGAAAAACGATGCAGATTGCTTCATCAACAGCATTTTCGCCGTCAAAGATTCTGCCGAAATGTGCTCTGTAACCTTCAGAGTCAGCGAGTGTCTTACCTGAAAAAGTCTTGAAAACTTTATCGCAGATTTCAAAAGCATTTTCACCCGATATTCTTATAATTCCGACGCCGCCGGTACCCATCGGAGTGGATATGGCGGCGATAGTTTTTTTCTCTGTCATAAGAAAAATCCTTTATATAACAAGATTTGTCTGTATTCCCTCAAGTCGTTTTGCAATTCTTAAAAATGCAGACTTTGCCTTTGAATTTTCAAGGTTCTGCATACCTGTAACGGAGCAGAATGAAAGTTTTTTATCCTCGGGAACAACACCTAAAAGCTGCAAAACGGTTGCATCAATCACTTCGTCAATGTTGAGGTAATGTCCCTGAGTTGTAAGACGTTTATTGAATCTGTTTATAATAAGACGGACATTCTCCATACCCTTTGAAAAAAGGATATCTCCTGCGTAAAGACCGACACGGACACAAACCTCATCGGGAGTTGAAACAATGATTCCCTCATCAGCGCAAGCTGCAGCAAGAAGGAAGCCTCCACGGACACCCGCAGGGGAGTCGAAGAGAATGTAGTCGAAATCGTTTTCGTATTTTTCAATCATTTCCTTTACGGCATCTTCCGAAAAGCTTTCGTCAAATTCGGGAGGAGCAACAAGAAGCTTCGGGCCGATTGTTGAGCGAAGCGCAACCGACGGCTCACAATGGCCGTTGATAACGTCGCCCCAGTTAAAAATTCCCGTGTCATCAGCCGCAAGGATAAGATCAAGACAACCCATACCGATATCAAAGTCGATAACAAGGGTATTGAGACCCATTTCACAAAGGGCAACAGCAATCCCGGCAGTGAGTGAAGATTTACCCACACCGCCTTTACCTGAAGCAAAAATTATCTTCTTAGCCATAATTTGTACCTCTTAAAATAACAGATTAAAACAACAGATTGGAGTCAACCGGACCTTCTGAATAAATATCTTCTTCGTTTTCATCCTCCGGTGTGTCGGGTGAATCGTCTGAAGAATTGTTTCCGAAATAATAGTTATAAATATCGCAACCGACAGGAGCACAGCTGCTACCTGAACGAGCACCTTCAATTGCAACGGCAACCGAAAGCTCAGGATTATCGTACGGAGCAAAAGAAATATTAAAGCCGTTTGTGTAAACGTTCTTTTTGCCGTTTATATTCTTTTCAACCTGAGATGTACCTGTCTTACAGGCAACTGCAACGTCGAGCTTACCAAAGTTGTTAATGCAGGAGCCGTTTGTTACAACAAGTCGCATACCCTGATGAACAGTTTTAACATTTTTTTCTTCGAAACCTGTGTTGCACACAACCTTCGGCTGTTTTTCAAGAACGGAAACTGAATTATCCGAAGAAAGAACGGATTTTACGAGGTGAGCTTCATAGCGTGTGCCTCCGTTTGCAATTGTAGCTGTGTAGTTACAAAGCTGAAGCGGAGTGAAAAGGTTACCTGCCTGTCCGATTGCGGACTGAAGAGAGAAACCGGGCATCCATGTCTGATTGATTGATGTACGGTAGCTCGGAGAGTCAAGAACACCTGTGTTTTCACTGATCTCGATGCCTGTCGGCTGACCGAGACCGAGCATTTCACGGTACATATTCATCTTGTCAATTCCGAGCATTTCACCGCCGTAATAATAAAAGTATGAGTTACAGGAGTCCTGAAGAGCTGTTTTCACGTTGATTGTACGGTTTGCGTGGTTAATCTGACAGACGAATCCGTGTCCGAGAAAATTATAGTTATAAGCGCAGTATTTTGTTGAAGAAGCGTCCGCAATTCCTTCCTCAAGGCAGGCGATTGCCGTTGAAACCTTGGCTGTTGAACCGGGAGCGTACGTGCTTAATGTTGCGCGGTTGTAAAGCGGAACGTTCTTATTTTTGGCAAGAGATTCGTAGTCTTCAAAATAAGTTGAAAGGTTGTAAGTAGGGTAGGAGGCAAGAGCAAGAATTTCGCCCGTGTTGCAGTCCATAACAACAACTGCACCGCCGCCTGCATTGGCTGTACCGACGGAATCACAGACTCTTTTAAGTGCATCCTGCGCAACCTTCTGCAATTTTGCATCAATTGTGAGGACGATGTTGTCACCGTTCTTGAGACCGTCAATGCTTGTTTCCTGAGTGCCGTCAGAATTTGTTTTAACTGTTTTTACACCGTTTTTGCCCTTAAGATTTTCCTCAAAGACCTTCTCAATACCGCTTTTGCCGACGATATCGTCCATCGCATAGCCCTTTTCCTTAAGAACAGCATATTCTTCGGCATCAATTGCACCTGTAACACCGAGGATGTGCGGAGCGATTGTACCGTCAACATATTCGCGGTAAGTGGAAATCTGAACATCAACGCCACGGTAGGTTGAGCTGTTTTCCTTGATAATTGAAACAAGCTCGTCGCTTACATCCTGCGCAAAGATATAGGGATTAGCAGTATTGAAAACGTTTGATTTCATATTGATGCAGACCGAAGCAATTTTAAGTATATCCTGTTTCTGATAGTCTGCAAGTGAATATCTTTCAATAATTTCGCTCATGCAGTCGTCTGCCGTTGCGTATTTGTTAAGGTGAAGCATATCGCGCGATTTGAGCTTTGTGATATCTTTTTCTCTGTCCGCAATAAACTGATAATTTCCGTTTGAATCGAGAGTAATCGGAAGCTCGTTTATCCACGGTTCACCCTTTTTTTCAAAAAGATTTACGAGTGAAAAAATGATTTCGTTGCGCTTTTCCTGCTCGCTGAAGGAAGGGAAGGAAGATGCATCAAAAACTATGTCGTTACCCTGACGGTTGCCGACGAGTACAACGCCGTTACGGTCAAGAATCTGTCCTCTTGCCGCCTTTACAACGGAAGTGGAATAAGACGAAGCGACCTTTGTTGCGTACTTATCGCCGTTTATAACCTGAATGTTGATAAGTCGGATGCCGAAAACAAGAAAAAGGCATACGAAGATTGTAATAAGGGCAATGTATCTGCCTTTTTTCTCTTCATGAGCCAATCTCATATTTTCAACTCCTTTTTACTTGAATTTTTTTGAAATCGCTCTTACAAGGATGTAGTAAAGCGGTGTAAGAAGAATAGTGAAGATCATTGATGGGAAAAAGTATCTGAAATATGTATAAACGGGAGAGTCTGCTCCGTTGAAAGCGTAGTAAAGGAAGTAAACAAGTGCCGTATATACAAAAGAAGAAACAGAAACAAAAATTGTTGCACAAAGAAGATTGTTTCTCATAAGATACGTTATCAATGCGCCCGAAAGAAAACCGATACAGGTGAAAAACAGGGAATTGAGAATCATCGACTGTGCGCTGAAGGCATCAAGCATTGCTCCTGCGGCAAGCCCGTAAAAAATTCCTGCAAATTCACGTTCGAACATAGAAATGCAGATTGTTGCAGGGATGAGGATAATCGCATTTATCCCGAATGGCTCGGGGAAAAGACCGCCCGTATTCTGAAAGGTGAAGGTGACAACGAGCAACACCGCAAGAATTACACGGCGCACTACTGTTTTTGTTCCACCGATTTTATCGATATATTCCATAGTCGCCGAAAATCTTCCTTTCATTTTTATTCAGCCTCGGGGTCGACCGTAACAACACCCTGACCGTCAAATTCCTTGATAACAAAAACTTCCGTAAGTGCGGAAATGTCCAAAGCTGAACGGACAGCTGCGTGGGCCGAAAGTCCGTCCGACGAGTTTTCAATCGAAACGATTGTACCGACGATGAGGTCCTTAGGGTAAATACCGCCACTGCCTGTTGTGCAGACAATTCCGTTCGGAGAGATTGCGGTATCCTTTTTTAATCCGGGAATTTTAGCGTAAACTCTGTCTGCGCTGTTGCCGGTACCTGTTGAATAACCGACATCACCCGTATAGGATTCGTAAATACTGATGTTTACATCAGGGTTGGCGATTGTTTTAACGGTACACGTTGCAGGAGAAACGGAAACCACAACTCCGACAAGGTTTTTACCGTAGATTACGGGGTCGTTGACGCTGATATCGTCAAGAGAACCCTTGTTGAGCGAAAATGATTCGTTCAGGTCGGTTGAATCACGCGAAATAATCGTTGCGCTTTCAAAAATGAAATCGGGATTTTCCTCTTTAACTCCGAGGAAGTCCTCGTAAGTATCAAGCTTGTTTTTTGTTTCATTGTAATCAATGACTTCTTCCTGATATTTTTCAATCTGTTCCTTGAGATTTCTGTTTTCTTCGGCAAGAGTTGCAGAGGATTTGAAATTATCGTAGAAATTTGAAAATTTATAACTCAGGTAGGAAGAAAATGACTGAAGCGGAGAAAGCACGGTGCTCGTCGCCGAAGAAAGGGGAGTGTTGTTGCTGTGGGAAAGAGCCGCAATAACGGCACCGAGAACAATAGCAACAATAACACTTATGAATACTTTTAAAGCACTGCTCTGATAAAACTTACGCAAACCGCTTCACCTCCTGTTAAAAGTTTATTTTCAATTAATGGTGCTTTTCAAGGCAGATGCCCGTTCCCTCGACAACACAGTCAAGGGGATTGTCTGAAATAGAAACGGGAATTTTGATTTCCTTTTCAATGAGTGAATCAAGACCGCGGAGTAATGCACCGCCGCCCGTCAGTGTTATACCGCCGTCAATGATGTCTGCAGAAAGCTCGGGCGGAGTGTTTTCAAGCGTTGTACGGATAGCATCAAGAAGATGGTTGATATTGCCCCTGAGCGCATTACGGATTTCCTCCGCAGTAACTTCAACGTCCTTCGGAAGACCGTCGACGAGGTTACGTCCCTTAACGCTCATTGCACCTTCGCCCTCGTACGGGAAAGCTGAGCCGATCTGGATTTTGATATCCTCTGCAGTTCTTTCACCGATAAGAAGACCGTGCTTCTTTCTTATGTAATTAATGATAGATTCGTCGTAGCTGTCACCGGCAACCTTTACTGAACGTGAGGTGACAATGTCGCCCAATGCAACAACGGCAACTTCTGCCGTACCGCCGCCGATGTCAACAATCATTGAACCGCGCGGAGCGTCAACGGGAAGACCTGCGCCCAAAGCAGCCGCCATAGGCTGTTCAATAAGGCTTACATATCTTGCGCCTGCACTCTTTGCCGCATCGTTAACGGCTCTGCGCTCAACCTCAGTAACGCCTGACGGAACGCAGATCATAACTCTTGTCTTGCTGAAGGGTGAAGCAGTAACAGCTCTGCGGATGAACTTGCGGAGCATTTCCGCCGTTGCATCAAAGTCAGCAATAACACCGTTGCGAAGCGGACGGACAGCACCGATTGAGCCCGGTGTACGTCCGATCATATCCTTTGCCTGCGAGCCGACAGCAACTACGCGCACGGGAGTATATCGTTGGTCAACCGCAACAACAGAAGGTTCGCGGATGATGATACCCTTACCTTTAACAAAAACGAGAGTGTTGGCTGTGCCTAAATCTATACCGATGTCCTGTGAAAACAACATATCAAATTCTCCTAAAATTTATTTTGCCGTGGCAGCTGAAGTTGATTCTTCAGAGGTTTCTTCTGTGGTTGCTTCGGTTGAGGGGATTTCAGGTCTTGTACCGCCGAGGTTCTTGAGCTCAAAAGCGTCTTCGATTTCTGCAATAAGCTCTGCCTCCGCGAAGCATTCGTTGTATCCGAAAGCTCTGATTTCGAAAAGAGCGAGACCCTGTTCAACAAGGTAGTAGTAGAAAGTACCTTCACCGTGGTTCGATGTGTAGGAAATTGCCCTCGCTTTAAGACCGAAGATTTCCGTTTCGTACTCTTTAAGGTTATCAAATCCGTCAATCTTTTCAACGTAACCGCGTGCAAGTCCTTTTTCCGTTGCATAAAGAGCATTCGGGTCAGACATAATATCGTAACGGATCTTTACTTCGCAAAGCGGCTTGCCGTTATCCTTGCAGACACCGTTGTGCTGCATTCCGAGGTAATCGTTAGCACTGTAGTCCGACCATTTTCCGCCAAGCTTGAGCTTTATGAAAGCGTTTTCAATTTTCTTTCCGCTTTTGTTTACAATTTTGTCAGGGAAAATATAGCTCTTTGTTGATTTAACACCCTTTGCGTCAGTTACTTTTTCAAAAAGGTTGCCGTATTCGTCCTGAACGAACTCACCGTGTATGTCTGTAACGACAATATGTGTCTGACCCTGTTCGTCAACAATGGCATCTTTCTTGCCGCGAGCGATAAAAAATACGATTATTGCAACAAGAATCAGCGCAGCAACGGCAAAAACGATTTTTGACGCCGTATCCCAGCCCGGTTTAGCAGTCTTTTTATTTGATTTTTTTGAAGAAATATCTGAATTTTTTTTCACGAAAATCCGCCCACTTTACAATTTTATTCAGTATATAAGTATATCATCACAGTGTCAAAAAGTCAATGCACAAACATATAAATATGGTTGACAGATGAAGAGTATTTTGGTAAAATATTTCTGCTGAATTTGTATCCGCCCCTTTAGTTAAATGGATATAATAAACCCCTCCTAAGGGTTAGTTGTGGGTTCGATTCCCGCAGGGGGTGCCATTAAAAAGACCGAAAAACCCTTATTTATCAAGGCTTTTCGGTCTTTCTTTGTTTTTAATCTGCGAAAGGTTAATTTACAGATTTTTGACCAGAAAACAAGTTAACTAACAACTTCAAGGTGATAGTCGCTGCTAACAAATGTTAGCAGGATTTTTGTTTTCTGCTAACATTTTTTTGGTTTTGCTAACATAAAGTCAGATCACGTTCAGTTTCTGCTAACATAAAAGGTGGATATTGCAGTGTTATTGTAGTCCTCTGGGTTAAAACACTTATGGTTCAGCCATTGGCGTTATAGCTTCACTTTGTCAATTATTGTTATTGAACAGTTCAGAGCTATAGTTTATTTTATAAAAATCGGGGAACTATAGGAAGGAATAGTGTTAAAGGTTGCAAAAATCCTTTATTGAACTTGCTGAAATATTGACTTTTGGCAGTTTTTATGCTATTTTATAACAGAAAATTGCAACCAAATACAAAAATCATTTATTATGGAGTGGTGAAGATGCAAATTCGCAGAGACTATTATTTAAATAAACTCATAAATAAAAAGCACAACGGTTTAATTAAAGTTATTACAGGTATCCGCAGATGCGGTAAATCTTATTTATTGAACACTTTATTTTATCAGCATCTTATTGAGAACGGTGTAGCGGAAAGCAATATTATACGTTTTGCATTTGATTCTGCAGATGATCTTCGTCTTATCGGCGAAAATCTTATAGAACTGAATCGTCAGAAAAGAGGGGCAGACCCGGAAAAGTTTATGGCATATATCCACACCAAAACGGAAGGAGAAGGTCGGTTTTATCTTCTTCTGGATGAGGTGCAGATGTTGGATTGCTTTGAGGCTGTGTTAAACGGCTATCTGAGAAATGATAAACTTGACGTGTTTGTAACGGGAAGCAATGCCAGATTTTTATCAAAAGATATAATTTCCGAGTTTGCAGGCCGCGGTGATGAAATTCATATGTATCCTCTCAGCTTCTCAGAGTTTATGTCTGTGTATGAAGGCGATAAGTATGAAGGTTTGTCGCAATATATGCTTTACGGTGGTATTCCTCTCATTGTTCTTCGTGAAGATGTGAATGAAAAGGTTGCAGCATTAGAGAACCTTTTCAGTGAAATATATATCCGTGATATACAGAAACGCAACAGAATAAGAAATATGGGTGAGTTGGAAGATTTGCTGAATATTCTGTCTTCATCCATTGGCGGTCTTACCAATCCGGAAAAATTAAAGAATACTTTTAAATCCGTCAAGAAATCTAAAATTACGGCAAATACTATCAAGAAATATATTGATTATTTTGAGGATTCTTTTCTAATTGAAACTGCAAAAAGGTTTGATATAAAAGGAAAAGCTTATATCGAAACACCTCAGAAATATTATTTTTCAGATCTTGGTCTCAGAAATGCCCGGATAAATTTCCGCCAATTTGAACAGACACATTCTATGGAAAATGTGATTTATAACGAGCTTCGTATGCGCGGATATAATGTTGATGTTGGTGTTGTGCCTATTGCAGTGAAGGATAAAGACGGTAAAGTCACCCGAAAACAGCTTGAGGTTGACTTTGTTTGCAACTTGGGTTCATCACGTTACTATATTCAGTCGGCTTACTCATTACCCACAGAAGAAAAACTGATGCAGGAAATCAGACCGTTCAGGAAAATTGATGATTCATTCAAAAAAATAGTTGTGACAAAAGATATTGTCCCAACTCATTACGATGAATATGGAATTTTAACTATGAATATTTATGATTTTTTATTAAAACCGAACGAGATTGAAAAAATAATATAAAAAAACAGAATAAAAATCTTCGAACTGCTCGGTTGAATAAAATCGGGCAGTTCGTATTGTACAGACAGCATAAGGTTGTGGTCACTTATGAATATAACGCAGATTTGCGAAACGGATAGGAATATAATAACAGGATAACTTCCACCTAAAAAACGCTGTTTGGCTAACATTTTGCTAACATAAGCAGGAAAATGTGATATGCAGAGGTATCAAACAAGACTGTATTAACAGCAAAACATAGGAAAATGTGGGACTTAATGGTACTGAAAAACCTCAGAAGGGAACAAAATAACAGTCGAATTCCTCCTAAGGGATAGTTGTGGGTTCGATTCCCGCAGGGGGTGCCAAAGAAGCCGAAAACATTGTGTTTTCGGCTTCTTTTATGTTTCTTTATTTTTAGATTTTTTCTTCTTTAAAATCACCACTGCAACTGTAATCGGAACGGCAGCGGCGATAAGGATTGCGAGGTATTTCGGCGGAATTATTTTCAAAATGTCGTAAAGTCCGTCGCCGAGGATTGTGAATCCGATAACTCTCGGCGCAAGTCCGAGTACGGAAAAAATAAAATACGGCAGGAATTTAAAATCGAATGCGCCCATAAAAAGCGACGAAAAATCAATCGGGAAAACGGGAGCAAGGCGGATGATAAACGTTGCGATGTTTTTGTTTTTATCCTTCATCGCAAGGAGCTTATCGCCGCCCTTTGTGCCTCTGAGCTTTTTTTCAACTGCATCCTTGCCGAGAAATTTGCCGAGGAAGTATGTTGCCGTGACTTCAATAACGATACCGAGCATATTTATCAGAAGTGCTGTTTTCCAATCAAGTGCAAGACCGACGGAAATATAAATCAATGAAGCGGGAAGGACGAGGAGAATTGCCTTCACAAGATAAACACCGAGAATAATTCCTGCCGCTATGTATATGCTCGTTGCCGAGGAAATCAGCTCGCGGATATCGAGAGTTGAAAGCGTTTTGTAATTCACGGCGGCAACGGTTATCAGCGTTACGGCAAGAAGAATTTTTATTATATTAAGGATTTTGTCTTTTTTCATAATCCACCCCGAAAAATTTTCTCTTTAGGGTATTGGTATTCGAACACAGTATGGTTTTGGAAGATAAACTTCCGTTCCTGCTGCAGAAATGCTTCTTGCAATACGAAAGTATTACTGCAAAGAAAGGCTTTGCAGTAACAAAAATTTTATCTTACAAAACTGCCTTGCACCTGAAATTCTAAAAATTTTGGTGCAGCAAGCTGTTTTGAATCGCAGTCATACGCGCGTATTTCAAGATGAAAAACAGTTTGATGTGCCGAAAGGTTTAAATTTCAGGCATACGGGGTTCAAATACCGATACCCCAAGCATACCACAAAATATTCTGAATGTACACAATAAAAAGAAGATATTGCCAAAAATTTGAACGGTTTGTAAATTGTCGGAATATGGCATCAAAACATTCGCTGTCACTCTTGATTTTACCTCGTTTATAATGTATATTTATTATATATGTACTATGAGGAAGTTTGCGATGAAAAAAACGTTCAATCAAATTCCGTCCCTGCCGAAGCTTCATCAGGTTACTTGGTGGGTTTGCAGAGGGCTTATACTTATCTGGGGTATCGTGATGCTCTTTTCAGGCTACACGACAGAGTTTCTTGAAGCCGTTTTCGGTATAATTTTTACCCACCTCTGGGACCTTTTCCAGTGGCTCGGCGGCAAAACGTTCATAACTCAGGTACCATACCGTCTGCAGACAATGCTTAATCTGCTTCTTTGCTTTGCAATTGTTGTCGGCACGACGATAAATAAATTCACAACGCTTGATATTATCGACATTCCCGAGCACTTTATGTCAGGCTACATCGCAACGGCGGGAAGCTACGAGCTTGCTGTCATCATTCAGGGTAAGCGACCGAAGGATAAAGTCCTCAGCCCTGCGCTTGCGGCAATGTTTGCCTTCGGTTTCGGTGTTGCATTGCTTGTCGGTTGGGAATTTTACGAATACACAATGGACAGGCTTTACGGACTCAACCTCCAGAGAACGGCGTTTGATACGGAAGCAGGTCTTATCGACACAATGGTTGACCTCATCGTCGGCTCGGCAGGCTGTCTTCTCAGTATGTTTGTAACAGCATTCAGTAAGAACAGGAAAGGTAAGAAGAAAAATGAGCAGTAAAGCAGTAAGAATAGTTGCTCTCGTCCTCGCAGGACTTCTCTTTTTCGGCGCGGTATTCGGAGCAGTTACATCAATTTTCTTTTAAGTCGTAATTATTTTTTTTCAGAAAGCAGGTGAGTCGTATGGCAGTTAAATTGAAAAGAAGTATTTCCTTGTTGCTGGTAATGTTTTTGCTTGCCGGTATGTCGGTTGTTGCTTTTGCGGCTTATCCTGATAATTATCCGAACACACATCGCAACACGGGCAGAAACATTGCAGACCTTATTGCCGTTGCAAGAACGCAGATAGGCTATGCGGAGCTCAATCCGTCAACGGGTGTACCCCTCTCGGAGACATCACAGGTTGCAGGTTACACAAAATACGGAGAGTCCTTCGGATACTCTACGGGTGAATGGTGCGCATATTTCGTTTCGTGGTGCGGACGAAAAGCAGGTATACCTACCTCAGTCCTTCCGCGTCTGGGTAACTGTGCGGCTTCCGTTTCGTGGTATAAAAAGAATTCGGTGTACTATCCTGCAAGCTCAGGCTATGTACCGAAGGCCGGTGATATTGTTTTCTTCAACTGGTCAGGCGGTTCAACGGCAAAGCACGTCGGAATTGTTACAGGTGTCAGCGGTAACAGCGTTTTCACAATTGAAGGAAATACGGGCCCCGGCAGAGGTAACCGCTGTATGGCAAAGCAGAGAAGCCGTTCGGCAGGGTACATCGTCGGCTACGGTGTTCCTGCATATAACGATGCATCATCCTACGGCGGCTCGCATTCATTTGTGGGAGTGGGCACGGGCGGTTCATATTCGGATTCAATCAGCTATTCATCCTCTCAGCTTGCGGTCGTAACAACTTCTGCAACGGAGATTACCGCAACAAACGCGATGCTTCACGGCTCCGTTACAAACAAAGGCAGACTTTATGTTGCATCGGCAGGCTTCCTCTTCGGCACGGACAAGCTCAAGCTCGACAAGTATCAGGTATATAAAGCCCTGACTTATCCTGAAATAAAGCTCGAAATGGATGTTGCTTCAAACGTCGGTGAGCTTAAACCGAAATCGACTTATTATTACCGTACCTATGTCACAATCGACGGTGTGGATTACATCGGCCCGACTTATGCACTTGTTACGGTTGATGATATTCCCAAGGAGATTGTTCTTCAGGACAGTACGGTTCACGTCGGAGTCGGTCAGACTTCGGAAATTGTCTGGTCACAGCTTCCTGCAGGCTCAACGGATAAGGGTGTTACCTGGGTTTCCGAGGATAAGCGAATCGCAACGGTTACGGGCAACGGCCTTGTTATGGGTATCAACTACGGCAGGGTTAAGGTTTCGGGAAAGACAAATTACGGCTCGGCAACAGCTGAATGTGTTATTGAAGTGCTTATTCCCACACCCTCAAATCTGCAGTTTGCAAGCGTTGACGAGGAAAACATAACCGTAAAATGGGATGCTGTTCACGGTGCAGAGGGTTATGTTCTTTACCGTAATTCAGATATCGATTCCGAACCGCAGAAGCTCATTGAGCTTGATGCGGACGAAACAGAGTTCAGGGACACATCCGTAAAGGCGGGCGAAAAGTATTATTACCGCATTATGACGCTTGCGGACAAGGACGAGTATAACAGCGATATTTCGGAAGTTATTTATACAACGGCGAAGCTTCCTGCACCCGAAAAAGTTACTTCTTCTAAAAACGGTGTTTGGATTGACGTTGAATGGTCAGCCGTTGACAAGGCAAAGAGCTACCTTGTTTACAGGGCAACTTCGGAAAACGGACTTTATACAAATATCGGAAAAGCTTATTCGGAAAAATTTATCGACCACGATATTCTTTCGGGACATACTTATTATTATAAGGTTGTTGCAGAAAATGGAAACGAGCGCACACGAAGCGACTTTTCAGCCGTAACCGCAACAAAGGCAAAGGTAGTTTCCAGGGCAGAAGCCTCAAAGGAAAGCATATGTATGGCGGTTATAACTCCTGTGCCCGTTAAGCAGAAGGAAGCTGAAATTGTCCGTTCAAGAATAAAGGAATTTAACCCATCATTTTAATCAGAAACGGTGTAACCTTCTGTTTTGGCTACACCGTTTTTTCTACCCTGTTTTTTGGTTGGTGATTCAATGAAGAAATCAAAAACAAAAGATCTTGCCACGGTGTCGCTTTGTTCGGCTCTTATGTGTGTCTGTTCGTGGATTCAGTTTCCGTCTGCGGTACCTTTTACCATGCAGACCTTTGCGGTGTTTTTCATCGCGCTGACTTTCGGCACAAAGAAAGCACTTACGGCAACGGTTATATATATTCTTCTCGGTGTTGCGGGATTGCCCGTTTTTTCGGGATTTCAGGGCGGCGTCGGTGCGTTGATCGGTGCAACGGGCGGATTTGTGCTCGGCTTTATCCCGTCGGTGATTGTTGTCAGCCTTTTGTCGAATAAATTTACAAAAGGTTTTCTGTCTTCTGTTGTTTGCTGTCTGCCGGGACTTATCATCTGTTACGTTTCAGGTTTGCTGTGGTACATGTTTGTTTACGGCGGCGGAAATTTTAAAAGTGCATTTTTGATTTGTGTGCTGCCGTTCATCATTCCCGATGTTCTTAAAATATTTCTCGCGGCAACAGTTTCGGGACGTGTTTATCGTATAGTGAATAATCATAACCAATAGTAAACTATTGGCTTGCACAGCCTCTAAAAGAGGTAAACGATTCCGATTGTTCGTGGCTCCCTCTGATGAGGGAGCTGGCAAAACCGTAGGTTTTGACTGAGGGAGAGAAAAATTTTAACTACCCCTCCGTATTTCGGCTTCGCCGAAATCCACCTCCCCTGACAAGTGGAGGTAAGGACTTGCTCCACTTTTTTTCCCGGCAGAACCGTTTTTTTCACACCTGAAGGCACCAATAAATAAAGCGGAAGAAACTTTTCAGTTTCCTCCGCTTTATTTTTTATATTGTGAAGTCTGCGACAACCGGAAGGTGGTCTGCAATAACATCGTGAAGTGTTTCTGCGCTGTTACACTTAAGTCCGCGGTAGAAGATGTAGTCAATCTTCTTTCTCGGATTAATCGACGGGTAGGTGAGTTCCTTTGCACTGTCTGAAATATCGGCAGTATCAAGAAGTCTTTCACGGATTGGCAGAAGCACCTCGCCGTCAGGCTCAATGTTGAAGTCGCCCATAAGAATGACGGGCATATCTGTTTCGTCAATCAGTCTGCAGATGACCTCGACAGCATTCGCTCTTTCAAGCTTCGCAAGACCCATATGGCAGACGAGCCAGCAGACATCAACACCGTCAACCTCAACAATCGCCCTGATAACACAGCGTGATTCATAGTAAGCTGGTTCGCTTTTGTCTTCGGGGTCAGGGATTGCAACAGTTTCGGCAGATTTAATCGGATACTTTGTAAGAATTGCATTTCCGAAAGGGTTGTTGCCGTCAATCAATGCACCGAGTCCGAAGTAACCATTCCAGCCGAGCTTTTCAGAGAAAAACTTAACCTGATCCGTGTATTCTTCGTCGTCGCCCTCGTTCATAACCTCGTTAAGACCGAGGAAATCGGGGTTAAGTCTGCCGAGCTCCTTTGCAAAAAAATCAAGGTCAATAACCTGACGGACGTAATCCGTTGCGTGCTGAATATTAAAGGACATAAATTTCATAAAGTCACCTCAGGAAAAAAGATATCAATAAAGAATAAACGGGAACTGAAAAGCTCCCGTTTAATAATGTAGTTTTAAACAACAAAGATTCCGAGAAGTACAGCCACAATGCAAAGCAAAAGGCTGATTGCGTATTTTTCCAAAAATGCCGAAACAATAAAGTAGCCTGACGGAATAAACGCAAGAATCTTCACAACGATGTTTGTTTTCTGATCTTTACCGTAGAGCATATCCCAGTTGTAAAGCGCATCCTCATAAAGCGGAGCGTTGTTGCACATAAGAGAAATACCGACGTAAAGCATTGCAAGGTAAACCCAGAAAATTTTGTCTTCGGAGCTTACTTCGAGATAGAAAAGACCGAGGTAACCGCCGATGAGCATACCGTAGCCGAAGAAACGGTTCATTAAACCGGGAAGGGAACAGATAAGGAAGCTCTTAAGCTTGCTTTCTGTAAAATCGTGTTCAATGTGACCGCAAAGCTCAGTTGAGCTGAGGTAGCTTGCATCCTGTACGGGGATGCCGAGAATACGACAGAAAATCTGTTCCCAGAGAGCTTTAAGAGAAGCACCGATGATTGTGAGATACTTTGAAATTACGTATATAATTGTCATCAGATATCACCGTATCCTTCCATAAAGATTTCTTCGAAAGTGATTTCGCCTTCGATACACTTCTGAACCTTTTCGTCAAGCCCTGTCGGTTCCTGAGTGTTTTCAAACAATGCCTTGACTTCCTCGTAAGTTTCCGTGTCGTCGCAAAGCTGTGCGATTAATGCGATTGTGTTAAGGATTTCGTAAGAAGCCTGACTCTGAGTGCCTACAGTAATGATATCGTAAGCTGTTTTTGCTGCGTCAAGTGCGCCTTCCTTGTCGTCAAGAAGCATACAGGAAATTGCCTGCTGATTATAAATCGATGCATCCTGTTCAAGGGCAATGCCCTTCTTACAGATATCGATTGATTCCTGATATTTACTCATACGGCGAAGAACTTCAGCCTTGAATGAATAGTAATCAATAGCCTCGGGACTGTCCTTGTGTATTCTTTCACAAAGTTCGTCAGCTTTTGTGAAATCACCCTGAAGGATGTTTGCCTTGATTGAGTAGTAGTAAGCATCAGTTGCGTTGAGATTTGATTCGTAAAGACGCTCTGCGATAACTTCAACTCTGTCGTAGTCCTCATAAGTCCATGCTACCTGGAGATAGATGAGATCAAAGAGGTATGAATATTCACCGAGGTCTTCAAGGAGATTGTCAAATATTTCGAAAATGACTTCCTTGTCCTTTTCTGCAAAGTATGCGGCGATGTATCTGTAGTAACCGTTAAGGCTCTTCTGTGCGGGAGTGTCATTCGGGCAGGTTTCAAGGAATGCTATAGCCTCGTCATATTTGATTTTCTGCTCGGATGTTTTTTCGTCCGTGTACATGAATGTGTACCATGTCGGGCCGATTTCGTTGCTGTAAGAATTAACTTCAACGCAGTAATCATACATCTTCTTGATTTTTTCATACTTGCGTGTTTCAAGCTTATCCTTGTCAACCTCAACACTCACTAAGTTCACGAACTGAGCAATCTGCTCCTGACTGAACGGAAGAGAATCCGCATATGCGTCAAGAAGGAGTCTCATTGAACGTTCACCGTCAACGAAGAAATCGACAGCCTTCTGATTCTTGTTGAAGGTTGCAAGAGTAGCGTTGAAGCCCTGGTCAACTGTTGCAACGTCTGCACTGAATTCTTCAACTGCACCGATTGCATCTGTATAACGCTTTTCTGAAAAGAGCTTTTCAGCCTTCATAAGCTGGGCTGAAAAATCAACTGTGGAAACGCATACAAACCAACTGAATGCTGCAAAGAATACCATTACAAAAGCAAGCACAACCTGCGGAATACCGAAGTGTGTACGAAGGTACTTCCTTGCACAGTCTTCACAATAAAGGTCGCTCGGGCTGTTCTTTGTTGAGTTGCCGCAGATAACACATTTTCCGTCAGCTTTCTTTTCAGCCTTTTCTTCCTTTTCGGGTTTTTCGTCTTTCTTTTCTTCGTCCTTTTTCTCCTCTTCTTCGGGAGCTTCCTCTGCCTCTTCAGCAGGCACTTCTTCAGCCTTTTCTTCTTCGGCAGGCTCTTCCTCTTTATCCGTTATCGGAGCAAGGTCGTCAAGCGTGATGTCATCAGTTTTGGTTTCGGGTACGGTAGCGTCCCATTTCCAATCGCCGTCAACTTTTTCCTTTTCATCTTCAGGAGTTTCCGGAATTATCTTTTCTTTGTTCTCGTCAGACAAAGCAATTCCTCCTTTTAATATACTGTAAATTAAATAATAACATAAAATATCAGAAAATTCAATTCAAATATAAAATTTAACAAAATATATCCGTTTGACTTGACGAAGAGTTTTTACGGGGGTAAAATCTTACTAAAATAAACTTCAGGAGATGCTGATTATGGCTGCAGGTTACCCGACATCATTAAAATATTTGCGTTCACGTCAATCTCCGCTTCGTTTCAGGGATGACGGCACGTTCAGAATTTTACACCTTTCGGATATTCACGAGGTTTCGCCCGAAATGGATGACGACGAAAACCGCGACGTTCCCGTGCACAAGTCGCTTGAAACAGTCAACGTAATCGAAAAATGCATCGAGGCGGCAGAGCCTGACCTCGTTGTTTTCGGCGGTGATAATATCAGCGGATATTGGCAGGAATATACCTACGATTACCTTCGCGAAACGATTGAAAAAATAGTGGCACCGATAAAGAAGAGAAACATTCCTCTTGCTGTTGTTTTCGGAAATCACGATTCCGAAGGCGAGGAAGAAAGACCGTTTATCCGCCGTGAAAATCATATCAATATTTACGCAGAATATGAGAATTTTCGCGGATGCTATAACGAAGAGGATGTAACAGGTTGCGGAAACTACAGTCTGCCGATTATGAGCGCAGACGGCAAAAAGGTTTCCTGGAATATATGGTGCATCGATTCGAACGATTACATCCGTGACGAAAACCACCGCGTAATTGAAGGTGAGGGTTACGGAATTGTCCACCCTGATCAGATCGAATGGTACGAGAAAAAGTCGGAAAAGCTCCGCGAAGAAAACGGCGGAAAGCCCGTGCCGTCAATCCTTTTTCAGCACATCCCCGTGCATCAGGAATTTGACATTTTTGATTTCCTTGACGAAAAGGTTGAGGGAGCTGTTGAAAAGAACGGAAAATATTTGGTTGCTAAAGAGGGCGCAATTCTTGAAGGTCTTGTACGTGAAGCACCGTGTCCGCCAGAAACGGAGCGTTCACAGTTTGAAAGCTGGAAGAAGACGGGCGATATCGTTGCGGCATTCTTCGGCCATGACCACGTTAACACCTTTATTGCGGAGGTTGACGGAATAAAGCTTATCCAGACTCTCGGCGCAGGCTACCATACCTACGGCAAGGAGAGAGGCGGAAGGCTTATTGTTCTTCACGAAGATTCAAAAGATTTTGACACGAAGACGCTCGTTGTTGAAAGAATTACTCAGACAAACTTTGATTAAAAAAGAAACCGCAGAGAATTTTCTCCGCGGTTTTTGTTTGTCCGTTATCAGAATTTGTAGTTCGGCTTAACAATTTTGCCTGTTTCTGCAGATTCAACGATTGCGAGGCAGACTTCAACAGTCTTTGCACCCTCGATTGCACTTGTTGCAACGGGCTTGTCGTTGAGGATTTCGTCAGCGAACACTTCAAATTCCTTAACGGCGTTGTGGTTGTTGAGCTCGATTTCAATTGTCTGCGGGTCCTGAGTGTCACCGTTTTCGTCAACTGTGAAGAGTGTCATTGTCGGTGATGTGTTGTCGCAGATGATTGTGCCCTTTGTACCGTAGATAACTGTACGCATTGTGTAGTCACGCTTACAGCCTGTTGAAACGAACACCTTACCTGCAAGGTTGTCGTCAAATTTCATAATTGCTATTGTTGCATCGTCGTAGCTTACTGTAGGAAGAAGCTTGTGTGTACCGTAAGCGAAAACCTCAATCGGGTCGCCTGCAAGCCAACGGAGAAGGTCAACTGCGTGGCAGCCGCCGCCGACAACACCGTGACGCTTCGGGTCAGCTCTCCAGTGAGCAGAACCGTCCTTGTTTTCAACAATGTGCATATAGTCGTGAGCGTATTCTGATTCAACGAAGTAAAGCTCACCGATTGTGCCTGATTCGATAATTTCCTTTGCCTTTTCAAAAGCAGGAGTGAAACGGCAGATCTGACCAACCATAAATTTTGCATTTGATTCTTCTGCAGCTTTAACGATTTCTGCAATGTCCTCTCTTGTAAGAGCGAGGGGCTTTTCGCAAAGAACGTGCTTGCCTGCACGGAGAAGGTCGCAGCAAACCTGCTTGTGCTGCTGGTCGGGAATTGCAACTGAAACAACGTCAATAGCAGGGTTGTTTACAATATCCATATAGTCTGTTACCCATTTTTCTTCAGGGATATTATATCTTTCGCCTGCGAAGCGAAGGTTTTCTTCGTCACAGTCGCAGATTATAGCAACTTCTGCACCCGGGTAATTTAATGCGCCTTCAACGTGGCTCATACCGAATTTCATACCGATATTGGCAACCTGTAATTTCTTTTCCATAGTTATGTATCTCCTTTTAAAAACTGACGGATTTATTTTACAACACTTTTATTGAATATTCAATATGTACAAGGACAAAAACATTGTCAAAAAAATGACGAAATTTATAATATCATCTTGAAATACATTTTCCTTTATTATATAATGAAAAAGATATAGGCAAGGAAAACTTGCACTTGATAATCAAATCAAGAGGAGGAAAACTCATTATGAATGAAAACTTCACTTACAAAATGAAGCTTACAGATGACGAGGTTGCCATTCTTCACGGCTCAAAAGGCGAAACATTGGCAAAGGTTATGAAAACTCTCGTTCTCTACGGCGACGCTTTCGGTGCAGAAAAGTTTGTTTCTGTTGCAGGAAATAAGGGTCACCTTGTTACAAGCTTCGGTATCTCCGTTCTCAAGCCTGTTTTTGACATCACACAGGAGCTTATCGATGCAGGCCTTAAGGTTGACGAAACATTTTCTGTTGACCCCAGACCCATCGACTACGCAAACGTTAAGTGTAATCCGCTTCAGAAGCTTATCTTCAATAAGATTCTCTACGGTATGCAGGATTCTTACGAGGCTCAGCTTAAAAAGCTTGGTATCAAGGACAGCAAGGCTTTCACTTGTGCTTGCTACCTTGACGAAGTAGGCAACACACCGAAGAAGGGTGACATCCTTTCATGGGCAGAAAGCTCAGCTGTTGTTTACGCTAACTCAGTTATCGGTGCAAGATGTAACCGTAACTCAGGTATCATTGAGCTTTTCGGTTCAATCCTCGGCAAAGTTCCCGCTTTCGACCTTGTTACTGACGAAGGAAGAAAGGCAAAGTGGATTATTGAAGTTAAGACAACAAAGATTCCCGAAGCTCAGGTTCTCGGTTCAGCTATCGGTATGAAGGTTATGGAAGACGTTCCTTACGTTAAGGGTCTTGACAAATGGATCGGCACAGAGCTTAACGATGCAACCAAGGCATACCTCAAGGATTTCGGTGCCGCAACAGCTTCAAACGGTGCAGTCGGTCTTTATCATATTGAAAACCTTACTCCCGAAGCAGTTGAAATGGGCGAAGATCTCATCGTTGAAAACGCAAAGACATATGTTATTGACGATGCTGAACTCGAAAGAGTATATAAGAACTATCCCGTTATCTGGAAAGATAAGAACGCAACTCCGAAGCTTTGCTTCATCGGCTGTCCGCACCTTTCATTCGAACAGCTCGGCGAATGGGCAGAAAGAATTGACGAAGAGTGTAAGAAGCAGGGCAAGAAGACAGTTCAGATCCGTACTGTTGTTACAAGTGCTCCCGACGTTCTTGAAAGATTCAAGAAGGAGAACAAGGCTGCTTACAACAAGTTCCTTCTCCGCGGCGTAAATCTTTCTTATATCTGTCCGCTTATGTATATGAACAATCCGCTTTGCGGCGGCGACAGCAGCAACGTTATCACTTGCTCAAACAAGCTCCGTACATATACAACAGCACGTTACTTCACAACAGATGATATTACAAAGATCATTGTAAAGGGAGGTTATTGATTTATGAGTAAAGAATTTAAAGGCCGTCCTGTCGTTGCAGGTAAGATTGACAAAGGCGAGGCAGTAGTTTCTCACAACGGTGTCAACACTCTTGCGACCTTCCAGAAGACTGCTCTTCTTCACGATATTCCGCTTATCGGTAAGGACTACGTTATCGGTTCTGACCAGAACAACCCAGATGTTTACGGCAAAAACCTTACAGGTAAGGTTCTCTGCCTTCCTCAGACAATCGGTTCAACAACAGGCGGTATGGTAATCTATACTGTTGCAGCTCTTAAGCTTGCTCCGAGCGCAATGCTCTTCTCACAGCCGATCGACTCACTCGCAGCTGCAGGTGTTATCCTTGCAGACGTCTGGACAGACAACTCAATCGTTGCTGTTGACAGCCTCGGCGAAGATTTCCTTAAAGCAGTTAAGGACGGCGATAAGATCACTATCAAGGAAGACGGTACAGTTATCGTTGACTGATTTTTAAAAGAAAGGGGCTGGCTTTTCAGCCCCTTGTTTTTATCAGGTGATAAAATGAAAAAAGAAGTAATAAAAGAACCGGTTGATTGGTTTAAATATGAAAACGAAGCCAAGGCAGAAGGCTTCCGGATTGTCTGCGGAATTGACGAAGCAGGCAGAGGACCGCTTGCGGGTCCCGTATGCGCCGCCGCGGTAATCCTTCCTGAAGGATGCGTAATTGACGGCGTTAATGACTCGAAAAAATTAACAGAGAAAAAACGCGAGGCTCTTTTTGATGTTATAAAAGAAAAGGCTCTTGCTTACAGTATAGCTGTTGCCGACGAGAAGGAGATTGACGAAATCAATATTCTTCAGGCAACTTATCTTGCAATGCGACGTGCTTTTGACGGGCTTGATGTAAAGCCCGATATGGCACTCGTTGACGGAAACCGTGACCCCGGTCTCGGTGTTGCAACAAGAACAATTGTAAAAGGCGATGCGAATTCGATGTCTATTGCCGCGGCATCAATTCTTGCAAAGGTCACAAGGGACAGGTTTATGCTTGAGATGGACGAAAAATATCCCGAATATCAGTTCGCAAAGCATAAAGGCTACGGTACGAAGCTCCATTACGAAATGCTCACAAAGTACGGTGCTTCCGAAATCCACAGAAAAACATTTTTAAAGAGTTTTTATGCAGATAAATAAAGAGGGCGTTTCGGGCGAGCTTTTTGCGGCAAGATATATGAGGGATAACGGATATATGCTCGTCCTTTCAAATTACCGTTGCCGTTTCGGTGAAATTGATATCATCGGCAAAAAGGACGGCTACATCTGTTTTGTCGAAGTTAAAACAAGAAGCGAAAATGCAATTTATGAGCCTAAGGAAGCCGTCGGTTCAGATAAGCAGGCAAGGATAATTGCCGCCGCACAGGCATTCAGTCAGGTTTATCCTTACACAGAACAGATGCGATTTGACGTTTGCGAGGTTTTTCTTAACGAAAAAAGACAAGCCGTTAAAATCAATTATATTGAAAATGCATTCAACGGTTGAGTATCTTGACAAGTTGTGATATAATATTTCGGATAAAAACAAATCACATTCAGAGGAGAATGAATATGTTATATACAAGCACTCGTGACAAGAGTATAAAAGTCAGCTCATCGGAAGCTATTGCTCACGGTATTTCTGCCGAGGGCGGTCTTTTCGTGCCTGAATCAATTCCGCAGATTTCAATGGACGATATCGTGCGCATTTCAAAGCTCGATTATATCGGCAGAGCAAAGGAAATTCTTTCTCTTTATCTCACAGATTTCACTGCAGAGGAAATTGATTCCTGCGTAAGAGGAGCTTACGAAGAAGGCTTCTCAAGCGAAAAGGTTGCTCCGCTTCACACACTCACAAAGGGTACTGAAATCCTCGAGCTCTGGAAGGGACCGACATGCGCATTCAAGGATATGGCGCTTCAGCTTCTTCCGCATCTTCTTACGGTTGCTTCTTCAAAGTCAACCCCCGACAAGGAAATTGTTATCCTCGTTGCAACATCAGGCGACACAGGTAAGGCTGCACTTGAGGGCTTCAAGGATGTTAAAAATACAAGAATTCTCGTTTTCTATCCCAACGACGGCGTAAGCCCGATGCAGAAGCTCCAGATGACAACTCAGGAAGGCTCAAACGTTGGCGTATGTGCAATTGAAGGTAACTTTGACGATGCACAGTCAGGTGTTAAGAAGATTTTCACAGACAAGGCTGTTGCAGCAAAGCTCGAAGAAAAGGGAATGATGTTCTCTTCAGCTAACTCAATCAACTGGGGTCGTCTTGTTCCGCAGATTGTTTATTATGTTTCTGCTTATTGCGATATGCTCGAAAAGGGCGCAATCAATGCAGGCGACGAAATCAACGTTGTTGTTCCGACAGGTAACTTCGGCAATATCCTTGCCGCTTACTATGCAAAGGAAATGGGCGTTCCGATGAAGAAGCTCATCTGCGCTTCAAACGCAAACAACGTTCTCACAGACTTCCTCAAGACGGGTCACTACAACCGTAAGAGAGATTTCTACACAACAATTTCTCCGTCAATGGATATCCTCATTTCATCAAACCTTGAAAGACTTCTTTTCCTTCTTTCGGGTATGGACGACGCTCTCGTGCGCGAGTGGATGGGTTCTCTTTCAACTGACGGTGCATACAACGTAAACGACGAAGTTTTTGCAAAGCTTCAGGAGCTCTTTGATGCAGGCTGTTGCGATGATGAGGGTACAAAGGCTTGCATCGCAAGAACATTCGAAGAAAATTCATATCTCTGCGATACTCACACAGCTGTTGCAGTATCTGTTTACGAGGATTACAAGGCTGTAACAGGCGATGAAACCCCGACGGTTATCGCTTCAACGGCAAACCCGTTCAAGTTCGGAAAGGCTGTTCTTGATGCAGTCCGTCCGGGTATGAGCGAGGGCATGGACGAATTCGATATGGTTCTCGGCCTCAAGGTTGAAACGGGCGAAGACTGTCCGCCGCAGCTTGCAGACCTCAAGGGTAAAACACCCAGATTCACAGGTTGCTGCAAGAAGGAAGATATGGAGCAGGTTGTTTTCGATATGCTTAAATAAAAACAAAGGCGTACTTCTGAAGTACGCCTTTATTTTGAAACAATTACTTGCTCACGTTGCTGTTCGGCTCAAATGTTGCACAGATTGTTTCTGCACAGGTGCATGCGCTTGAAGGGCCAACTTCGATATGACCTGCAACACACTTGCAGCCGTCTTCGTTGTAAACGCAGTTGTGAGCATTACACTTGATTTCCTTGATTTCCTTTTTCATAAATGATTTACTCCTTGAGATTTTTTGAGTGACAAAACGTCACATTGTTATTATTCTTTTTAATTTTTTGAATATACTGAAAAGAGGTGAAAAACTTTGTCCTTGTTTGCGATTGCTGATACACATCTTTCATTTTCCTGTGACAAGCCGATGGATATTTTCCGCGGTTGGCAGAATTTTGAAAAAAGGCTTGAAAAAAATTGGAATGCCGTTGTCGGCGAGGATGATTTCGTTATAATTCCCGGTGATGTTTCGTGGGGAATGAATATGGAAGAAACGCTTGAGGATTTCCGTTTTCTTGATTCGCTCAACGGAACGAAAATCATAATGAAGGGCAATCACGATTATTGGTGGTCAACCAAAAGCAAAACAGAAAAGTTTTTTGCCGAGAATGATATAAAAACAGTAAAAGTGCTTTTCAATAACGCTTACAGAATGGGAGATTATACCGTCTGCGGAACAAGAGGCTGGTTTTTCGATTGCGAAAAAAAGGAAGATGAAAAAGTGCTTCTGAGGGAAGCGGGCAGGCTTAAAATGTCACTCGACGAAGCCGCAAAGCTTGGCGGTGAGCCGATAATTTTCCTGCATTATCCGCCCGTGAGTATGACTCAGACCTGCGATGAGATTTACGATATCGTTGTTTCGTCGCCTGCAAAGCGTTGCTATTACGGTCATCTTCACGGTCCATCGGTCAATTGGGCTTTCAGAGGAGAGCGCGACGGAGTGAATTTTGACTTGGTGTCCGCAGATTTTCTTGAATTTTGTCCCAAATTAGTGGCAAAATTTTGATAAAATACAAAAAATATATAAAAAAGGTATGGAAATCCAAATAACTATCTGCTATAATAATCGGGTTAATAGGTATTTGTGGGAGTATCGCTCACAGCGTAATGCCAAACAGGAGGAAGTTTTCAATGTTAAAATCAGCAAACAAAACAGAAACAAACATTTACACACTTGAAGTTGCGGTAAGCGCAGAGGACTTTAAGGCTGCTATTCTTAAGGCTTACAAGAAGCAGAAAAATAAGATTCAGCTTCCCGGCTTCCGTAAGGGCAAGGCACCTCTTGCAATGATTGAAAAGTTCTACGGCAAAGAGGTATTTTACGAGGATGCACTTGATATAGTTTATCCCGAAACAGTAGGCGCAGCTATCGAAGAAGCAGGAATCAATCCTGTTGCACCTCCGCACGACGTTGAGGTTACAAAGATGGACGAAACAGGCGTTGAAATGACACTTAAAATTACAGTTATGCCTGAAATCACAATTGACGGCTATAAGGGCATCGAAGCAAACAAGGGTGACGCTTCTGTTACAGCAGACGACGTTAAGAAAGAGCTTGCTTCAATGCAGGAAAGAAATTCACGTACAATCACAGTTGAGGATGCAAGAAAGGCAAAGAAGAACGACATCGCAGTTATTGATTTCGAAGGCTTTGTTGACGGCGTAGCATTTGACGGCGGTAAGGGCGAAAACTTTGACCTTACACTCGGCTCAGGCCAGTTCATCCCCGGCTTTGAAGATCAGGTTATCGGTCATAAGGCAGGCGAGGAATTTGACGTTAACGTTACATTCCCCACAGAGTATGCTCCCGAGCTTGCAGGTAAGGATGCTACATTCAAGGTTAAAATCCATGAGCTCAAGGTTAAGGAGCTTCCCGCACTTGACGATGAGTTTGCAAAGGACGTAAGCGAATACGATACACTCGCTGAGCTTAAGAAGAGCATCAAGGCTGACCTTGTAAAGACCAAGACAGAGCAGATCGACAGAGAATTCGAAAGCGCAGTTCTTGAAAAGGTTGTTGAACTTGTTGAGGGCGAAATCCCTGAAGTTATGTACGACAACAAGCTTGAGGACGATGTTAAGGAATATGAGCAGAGACTTGCACAGCAGGGCATCGGCCTTGATATGTACCTTCAGTATATGGGTATGGACAAGGATGCTTTCAAAGAGAGCATGAGAGCTAACGCTGTTAAGCAGGTTAAGCTTCAGCTTGCTATCGATAAGATTGCAGAGCTTGAAAAGATTGAAGCTACAGATGAAGATGCTGAAGCAAAGATCAAGGAAATGGCTGATATGTATCAGATGGAAGCTGAGCAGATCAAGAAGTTCATTCGAATCGAAGACGTTAAGAAGGACGTTGTAGGACAGAAGACAGTTGACTTCCTTGTATCAAAGGCAAAGACAATCGTAGCAGAGAAGCCGAAGAAGGCTCCCGCAAAGAAGGCTGCAAAGAAGACAGAGGAAGAAGCAGCTGAATAATCAGACGTTTAATTGTCAATATTAATGCAAATGGATGGCTTTTGCCATTCATTTGCCATTCTTGAAACTATTTTTTGAAACGGAGGATATAAATATGGCTTTAGTACCTTATGTTATTGAACAGACCAACAGAGGTGAGAGACAGTACGATATTTTTTCAAGACTTCTCAACGACAGAATTATCGTTCTTTCGGATGAGGTTAACGATGCAACTGCAAGCCTTGTTGTTGCACAGATGCTTTTCCTTGAAGGTCAGGACCCTGATAAGGACATCAGCCTTTACATCAACAGCCCCGGCGGCTCCGTAACTGCAGGTATGGCGATTTACGACACAATGCAGTACATCAAATGTGATGTTTCAACAATTTGTATGGGTATGGCTGCATCAATGGGTGCGTTCCTTCTCTCATCAGGTGCAAAGGGCAAAAGATTTGCTCTTCCCAACAGCGAAATTATGATTCATCAGCCGCTTGGCGGAGCAAGAGGACAGGCGACCGAAATCAAAATTGTTGCTGACCATATTCTTAAGACAAGAGAAAAGCTCAACAGAATCCTTGCTGAAAACACAGGAAAGAGCATTGAGCAGATTGCTCTTGACACAGAAAGAGACAATTACCTTTCAGCTCAGGAGGCTATGGATTACGGCCTTGTTGATAAGGTTCTCTACAAAAGATAAATCAGAGGTGTAACGATGCCGAGAGATGACGAAAGACGCGAAAAAAATGTCCGCTGTTCCTTCTGCCACAAAACTCAGGCTCAGGTCGACAGAATAATTGCCGGAGACGGTGTTTATATCTGTAACGAATGTGTGGAGCTTTGCCAGGCTATCATTGAGGAGGAAACAGCAGGACGCAATTCCCGCAAAAAGAAGCAGAAGGATATCGTTCTTCCTTCGCCGATGGAAATTAAAAAAGGTCTTGACGAATATGTCATCGGTCAGGATGAGGCTAAGGTCGCTTTGAGCGTTGCCGTTTATAATCATTATAAACGTGTGTTCAAGGCTTCTGAAACTGATGTCGAAATCCAGAAGAGTAACATTCTTCTTCTTGGCCCTACGGGTGTCGGCAAGACGATGCTTGCACAGACTCTTGCAAAAATCCTCAACGTTCCTTTTGCAATTGCGGATGCAACAACTCTTACTGAAGCAGGTTACGTTGGCGAAGATGTTGAAAACATTCTTCTCCGTCTTATTCAGGCTGCCGATTTCGATATTGAAAAGGCAGAGCAGGGTATTATCTACGTTGACGAAATCGATAAGATTGCACGTAAGTCTGAAAACCCGTCAATCACACGTGACGTAAGCGGTGAGGGTGTTCAGCAGGCACTTCTTAAGATTATTGAAGGAACTGTTGCGAATGTTCCTCCCCAGGGCGGAAGAAAGCATCCTCAGCAGGAATGCATTCAGGTCAACACTTCCAATATTCTTTTCATCTGCGGCGGTGCGTTTGACGGAATTGAAAAAACTGTTGAAAAGCGTATCGGCGGTTCAGCACTCGGCTTCGGTGCCGATGTGAAGAGCAAGGAAGAGTTTTCAATCGAAAACGCCGTTTCAAAGGTTGTTCCGCAGGATATCACAAAGTTCGGCCTTATCCCCGAGCTTGTGGGTAGACTTCCCGTTATAACAACCCTTAAGGAGCTTGATGAGGAAGCACTTGTCAAGATTCTTACTGAGCCGAAAAATGCAATCGTAAAGCAGTATCAGTCACTTCTTGAAATGGACGGCGTAAAGCTTGAGTTCACTCCCGAAGCACTTACTGCAATTGCGAAAAAGACGCTCGAAAGAAAAACGGGCGCACGCGGTCTTCGTGCGGTTATGGAAACCCTCCTTATGCCGATTATGTATGCCGTGCCGAGTGACAAAACAATCGTCAGCGTGCAGATAACAGAAAACTGTGTCAACGAAAACGAAGCTCCGTTGGTTGAACACAAAGGCAAAAAGAAAGAAGCATAGTTTAAAGCAGTAACTTTCAGCTGAGAGTTACTGCTTAGTTTTCATAACTTTATGAGCTTCAACCAATTCTGAATCATTGAACCTCTTTAAAGAAAAAGCGATAGATTTTCCGGTGGAATTTCTATCGCTTTTGTTCTTTAGTTATATTTATTCCTCAACCAAAACAGTGAAGACGGTTGTTGATTTGAATTCTTCGCCTGCTTTGAAAACGCAGGACGGGAAATTCGGCTGGTTCGGTGAATCGGGATAGAACTGTGTTTCAAGGCAGAAGCCTGCGTGCTTGACAATCGGCATACCGCCCTTGCCGATGACCGTACCATCAAGGAAATTGCCTGTGTAAAGCTGAACGCCCGGGAGGTCTGTGTACATCTTAAGCACTCTGCCGCTTACGGGTTCTTTTACCGTCACGTCAGCCTCTCCGTCCTTGTGGCAAAGGCAGAAGTTATGGTCATAACCTCTTGCGAGAGTGAGTTGTTCATCGTTATCGTAAATTCTCTTGCCGATTGTGCAGGGTGCATTGAAATCAAATGCTGTGCCTTCAACCGGCCTGATTTCGCCTGTCGGGATTGAGTCGGCATCAATAGGAGTGTAGTGTGATGCATTCATCTGCATTTCATGATCAAGTACGTCACTCATTGCTGAGCCGCCGAGGTTGAAATAAACGTGATTTGTGAAGTTCATCACAGTGTCCTTGTCGCAGACAGCAGAGTAATCAATAACAACCTTGCTGTCCTCTGTGAGAGTGTACTTTACCTTTGCTGTGAGGTTACCCTCAAAACCGCTTGTTCCGTCGGGACTTGTATATGAAAACTCAACCGCATTGTCATCAACGATGATTGCATCCCACACAGCGTCGGAAAATTCGCCTGCGCTGTGAAGAGAAGTCTTGTCCTTTTCGTTCTGAGTGAGCTGGTATTCCTTTCCGTTCAAAGAAAATCTGCCGTTACAGATTCGGTTTGCATATCTGCCGACAACCTTACCCTGATAATCTGTAAAATTAAGATGACCGTAAAGGCTGTCAAAGCCGATTGTAATATCGTTCACTCTGCCGTACTTGTCGGGAGTGTAAAGCGACTGAAGTGTTGCTCCGAGGTTGATCAGCTGAAGCGTTACATCCTCGTTGTTTGAAATTGAATAAAGCTTAACCTCTTTACCGTCGGGCATAAAGCCGTAGTGAGAAACATTAATAGTCATCAGATAACCTCCTCCTTACATCTGGTCAACACTGAAGATGAACGCAGGCAACGGGAACCACTGCTGAGCCGCACCATTCAGCTTTTCGCGTTCAAATGTGAAGTTTGAAAGGAAAGCTCTTGTAGCCTCTGTGTGAGTAAATTCGATTTCAGGCTCACCGTCAAACTTTTCAACCGTAACCTCATTATTCTTAACTGCGACACGAAGCTTCTCATCCGCCTTTTTGCCGTGGATAAGCACTGTAAGCTCGCCGTCTGCAAGGCTTGTATAGCTTGCCTTTGTCTTAAGATAAGCTCTTATAACTTTTTCATAGTTAAGAACAAGCAAGGATTCACAACCGCCGACAGAAATATTCTCAGAATTAACCGTGAAGAAACCGTGCTTCTCCTTGTCAAACGGAGCTGCGTTGAAGCGAATGCTTTCCTTTCCGCTGATTTCAAGAGCAGCAAGAGCAAGGTCACCATAATATTCGGGCTTTGTTACTGCACACTCGGAAACCCATCCGTAACCGTAGTCAATGAAGAAATATCCTGCAAAATTATCGCCGTCATAAACAACGTAGGGGTTGTGACGCCATGAGGTTACAATTCTGTAGTAATCCTTGCGCGGTCTGCTTGCCTTGATTACATTTTTCTGATAAAGCTCGTCAATCTTTTCGATTGCTTCGGTGTCGTTTTCCTGAAGTTTTTCAACACGAAGGCTGGACTTTCTTCCGCCGAAGATGTGCTTTGCCGTCTTTTTGTTGAACTCAAAGTTATATGAAACGCCTGAAGTCTCAAAGCCGAAATAGCCGTAACGCTGACGCTGACCGCCAAGGTAAGCAAGGTCCGTGCCGTTTTTCATCATTTCTTCAACGCTCATTTCCATAAGGTCAACCATATAACCCTTTGAACGATAATTAAGACCTACGGCAACGTTTCCGATACAGCAAGCTTTGATTTTTTCACCGCATACGTCGAGGTCAATGTTGAAATTGCCGACTGCTGCTCTGAATTCGCCGTTTTCGTCCTGAACAACAAAATTGTTGTAAGCAGGTCTGTACTCGTCATGATAAATTTTCGGAAGAATCTGCACAAAATCTCTCTTTGTTGCTTCATCATCATCAATAAAAAATACTTCATCAAGGAAAGCGATAAGCTTTTTGTTGTCGCAGTCCTTGCCTCTGCCGTAGTAAAGTTTCTCGTCCATAGTAATCTCCTTATAAATTAAAACTTTCGGGAAGAAGCTCTCCCAAAGTGAATGTCTTTATCTCTTCACCGTTGAAAAGATGAATTTCAAAATCTTTTCCACAGAATTCGCTGAGCACCTGACGGCACACACCGCACGGAGGGCAGAAAGCGTTGATTTCATCAGCTCCGCCTACGACGGCGATTGCAGAAAAATCTTTTTCTCCGTCAGCGACTGCCGTAAAAACTGCCGTTCTTTCGGCACAATTCGTTGGCGAAAACGCTCCGTTTTCGATGTTACAGCCTTTGTAGACCTTGCCGCTTTTTGTGAGCAAAGCCGCACCGACTTTAAACCCCGAATATGGCGAATATGATTTTTCTCTCGCTTCAAGCGCAAGAGAAACAAGCTCGTTTTTATTCATATCAATAACCCTGTGCTTCTTCGTTTTTGATGATTTTTACGATTCGGCTTGTGCCGAGTCTTGATGCGCCGAGCTTGATGAAATCCTCTGCGTCTTCAAGGGAAGCAATACCACCTGCCGCTTTTATCTTAAGGTGAGGTGCAACGTTTTCCGCAAAAAGCTTAACATCCTCGCGTGTTGCACCGCCCGTTGAAAATCCCGTTGATGTCTTGATGTAATCAGCACCCGATGCAGAAACTATTTCGCACATTTTAATTTTTTCTTCGTCTGTAAGAAGGCAGGTTTCGATTATAACCTTAAGAAGCTTTCCTTCGCAGGCTTCCTTGACAGACTTGATTTCTTCAAGAAGGAAGTCGTATTTTTTATCCTTGAGTGCACCGATATTGATAACCATATCAATTTCTTCAGCTCCGTTTTTAACAGCATCGTTTGCCTCAAAGCACTTCGCCGCTGTTGTCGAGTAACCGTTCGGAAAACCGATGACCGTGCAGATCGGAAGCTTACCGTCAACGTATTCCACAGCCTGCTTAACATATGAAGCAGGGATGCAGACGGAAGCACAGCCGTACTTCATTCCGTCGTCGCAGATTGCCTTGATTTCTTCCCACGTTGCAGACTGCGAAAGCAGAGTGTGGTCAACCTTTGATAAAATCTCTTTAATGTTCATAACAAACTCCTTATTTCAGAACTTCGCCCGTGCGCAGGTTAACAAGATTTCTGAAAACTGCAACCTGAGAAGCGGAAACAAATTTATCCTCGTGAAGACTGCCGAAAAACCAGCGTGTATAATCACAGCTTGAGCTGAGCTCCTGGAAATAAGCATTAAGTCCGCTTACAAGAAGAGGCTCGTTATCCTTGAGCTTGAGGAAGTTTTTGATTTTTTGTGCAGGCTCGTGGGTTATAATATAATCAACCGTAAATTTATGCTTTTCAAGGTTGTTTGCACCCTCGCGCATTTCCTCGCGGTTCGGGATTTCAGCATTTGACCAGTTAGGGTTATCCATACGGATGTCGATATCCGGGCTTTCGCCGCCGCCCATCGCAAAAATCTTTTCGCCTTCAATTTCAAAAATCTGTCCGCGCATAAGATGAAAGATGTTGTCCCTTATCTTGTGCGCAAGTCCGCCTGCAAAGCTTACAACGGGATATTTTTCAAGCAGGCCAAAGTTTTCGTGAGTACCGTCCACAAAGCAGATGTTATATTTTTTCTTCGCAAGCTTATCAAGGGTTTTCTTCTCTTTCGCATCGCCGTCCCAGATAAAACCGAAATCGCCGCAGATAATAAGAGTATCTCCGTCCTTGATGTTTTTGAATTTTCTCTGCGAAAATATTTTATAATCGCCGTGGGTATCGCCCGTAACATAAATCATTTTTAAACAACTCCTCAAAAATGACAATTTTTTCAAAATCTCTGTTTATTTTTGAAAAACTTTCTGTTATAATCTAACATATATAATACTACAAATATGAGGGTCTTGTCTATGAAAAAATTGATATTTTTTATATGCTCTCTTGCAATAATTATAACTTCACTCGTAACTCCTGTTTCGGCACAGAATTATATCAACAGTGTGCAGAACGAAAAGGTCAAGCTTAATTGTAGGGTTGACCTTCTCGTAAGCTTGGATGACGGCTCTGTTATTGTTGAAAAAAACGCCGACACTCCTGTTGCCCCTGCTTCGCTTACAAAGGTTATGACAGCTCTTGTTGTTCTTAAAAACGAAAAAAACCTTGAAAGAAAGATGACGGTCAGCGAAGAAGCAATCACAAGCCTTTACGGAACGGGAAGCTCATCCTCAGGCATCAAAGCAGGCGAAGAAATCAGCGTTTACGACCTTCTTGTATGCCTTCTTATTCCTAGCGGAAACGATGCCGCAATGGCTCTTGCGATTGAGTACGGCGGTTCTGTTGAAGGCTTTGTTGAAATGATGAACAGCACGGCTCTTGCACTTGGCTGTAAAAACACACATTTTGAAAATCCGCACGGACTTGATGCGCCGAACCATAAGACAACGGCAAAAGATATGGTGTTAATGGCAAAAGCGGCTCTTGAATATACTGCGTTTGAAACAATCGTCAGTGAGTATATTCACAAGCTTCCCGCAACGAATATGAACGAGGAACGTAACGTTGTAAATTCAAACTACGTCATCAATCCTTACCGCACAACCTATTACAACAAAAACGTTAAGGGAATAAAAACAGGTACAACCGATGCCGCAGGAAAATGCCTTATTTCTTACGCATCGAAGGACGGTTACAATTATATGGCTGTCGCTATGGGCGGCGGACAGCTCGATTCCGATGCAGACGGAATTGAAGAAAACCAGGCTTTTATGGACACCAACCATATGTACAACTGGGCTTTCAAAAACCTCAAGTACGAAATCGTTACTCAGCAGGGACAGTTCGTTTGCTCCGTTCCGCTTGAATACTGCTCAGATTCCGAATCGGCGAAGCTCGTTGCCAAAAGCGAGGTTCTTGCACTTGTTCCGCAGGGAAACGATTCTGAAAGTGTCAGCTTCAGACCTGTTGATGTGCCTGAAAAACTCGCTGCTCCGCTGAAAAAAGGTGATGCCGTCGGCAAGGCTGAAATCCTTTTTGCGGGACAGGTTATCGCTACGGTTGACCTCGTTATCGCTGAAGATGCATCATACGACCTTTTCCTTTACATCAGGAGCGTTATTGTTAATTCAAAAACTTTTATTACACTTATAGTCGTTGTTATTGTTCTTTTGGTCGGTGGTTACATTACGATCTTTATTATTTCAAACAACAAACGTAAAAAACAGCGCGAAATCAAGATGGTTAAATACAACGAGCTCAAACGTAATACGCAAAAGAAAAACAAATAAAAAGCGAAGGAAGCCCTTGCAACGAAAAAAACACAGCTGAAAAGGACTACACAATTTCATATTAAAGCCAAAAGGACTGCGAAAAAATCTGCAGTCCTTTTTCTTATCTGTATATAAGATTCAGTTATATATACAGAGTTGGAGCCCCGATAAATTGGGTTTTGTGGAGTTCTTTGATTTCGCACAATCTGACTCTGTGTTTGTAGGGCACGACGGAGAGCGACGTGCCGATATTCTGCTATATTTAACGGCGTGTCGTAAACGTCACGCCCTACAAGAACGATTGAAGACAGGTATTAAAAATCAGCGTCGCAGACCCACACTTTTTCACTCTTACTTATTACTTTCGGGATTCACCCCGACAAACCTCAATTTGTCGGATCAAAAAGAAAAGGCTGAGCCGAAGCTCAGCCTTTATGTAATCAGTTAACTCTTAAGGATTAAAGAGTCGGAAGAAGTCCGAGAAGAACTTCGTTGATACCCTGGAAGAATGTGATGATCTTAATAGCCTGCTCGATAGCCCAAGCCTTAAGTCTCTCTTCCCATGTGGGTACCGGAGGAGCTACGATGAGGTGACCTGAAACAACGTAAAGAACGCCGTCGTTAGCCCAAAGTACTTCCTGCTCAAATGTTTCAAGATTCATGATTTCGATCGGTGCGCCCATTGCATACATAGCGTACTCGTTTTCGAAATAAAGGAACCACTGAGGATCAGTGATTGTGAGCTGGCAGTCCATAGCAGCACCATCTTCGTCATAACCTGTGTACTCAGGTGAAACTTCAACTGTTACATAAGCGAGAACCATTGATTCCTGCTGGAAAACTGACATATCGTCTGTCTTGAAGCCGAACATGTTCATTGTCGGGTCTTCATAGATAGCAACGTCAGCACCGATGAGGCTGTAACCTGCAAGAGCTTCAGCTTCAGCAGAAGCCTTGATGCCTGTGATTTTCATGTAGTCAGCTGCAGCGCCTTCAATAGCGAAGTTCATACCAATAATAGCATAGCCTTCGATTGACGGTGTGTAGTTTGATACGATGTAAACAGGGATCTCGTAGATGCCGCCTGCTTCAACGTATGTGTTCTCACTTACAAAGTAGATTTCGTTCTCTGTCTGTGCCGGGAACTCAGGAAGAAGGATACCTGTGTTCTCTTCTTCACCCTCAGCAAAAGCTGTAAGACCGAGTGTGAAAACCATCATTGCTGCGAGAAGGATTGCTAAAATCTTTTTCATAGTAGATTTCTCCTTTTCATTTTTTTGCGTTTTTCACGCTTCTTATTTTACGTCACTTTTTACTGATTTCACAGCGAGAGTAACGTATTTTCTATATATTAGCACAAGGATTTTGGTTTATAATTCTAAAAAAGAAAAATAGCAAACTTTTTCAAAACTTATTTTTTATTGCAGACTGCTTGCATAACCTTATTGGAAATCTTTCCTGCGGTCGCAAGACCATATCCTGAATTTTCTGCAACACAGACCACAGCATATGGTGTTTCGAGGTTTGCAGAGAAGCCGACAAACCAGGAATGTGACTCTCCGTTATCAATCTGTGCAGTTCCTGTTTTTCCGCACATTTTTAGTCCGGGGAAGGTTGAATCCCCGTAATAATTGACAACATTGGAGCGCATATACTCTCTCATACGGTTTGCAACTGAGCTGTCAAGGGTAATTGCTTCGCTTTGCACGGTCTGCCCGAGCTGTGTAACCCTGCCCGAGGGCGATGTGATTGAAGCAACATAATAAGGCTTGATTGCTGTTCCGCCGTTGGCGATTGCGCCCATAATCGTCATCATATGGCACGGATTTGCAAGTGTCGTATACTGTCCGATACCTGCCCATCCGAGGTCAACGGCAGACGTTTTGCTTACGTCAAATGTACTTTTCGCAACAGGAGTCTGTCCGAGGCTTTCTTTGACGTTGAAGCCGAGCTGTTCAGCAGTCTGAGTCAGCTTGTTTTTGCCGAGTTCAATCGCAAGCTCTGCAAATGCACTGTTGCACGAGCGGTTGAATGCCTGTTCAAAAGTAACTGTGCCGTGAACATCGTTACAGATAACATCGCCAGTGTCTGTGTGATATTTACCTGTACATTTAAATGTTCTTGAGCTGAGGTCGGAAATATTCTGCAATGCGCAAATAGCCGTAACCGCCTTGAATGTTGAACCGGGTGTGTAAACGCCCGAAATAAATCGGTTAAGGTAAACACCCTCATATTCCGGATTGTCCGCCATATCAGTCGGTTTGTTGTTCGGGTCATATGTCGGAGTTGAAACCATACATATAATTTCGCCCGTGCGGTAATTGTAAACACCGACAGTACCTTTCCTGCTTCCGAGTGCTTCATATGCAACCTTGCAGACATTTGCATCAAGAGTAAGTGCAATATCGTTTCCTTTTCCGTATTTTTTCAGGTTGTAAACACCGTTTACGAAGTCGTAACCCGAAAGCTCGGAGCTGTAAATCGACTGAACACCCGTCGCGATAAACGATGCGGTATCGCCGACCGCGTGAAGCGTCGATTTTCGGATAGATTTACTCTCGTTATATTTACGTTTTCCGTCCTCGCTGTACGCAAGCGGAGTTCCGTTGCGGTCATAAATCGAACCTGCATTAGCAATCTGTCCCGACGAATATACGTGACGGTTAACTGTCTTTGCAGCCCATTCATCGCCGTTTGCGTAGAAAGAGAAAACCATAAATCCGAGCCCCACGATAAAGGCAAGGATAAAAATATAAAGAACATAAGCACGTTTTGTCGTATTGTTCATCGCGGTGTCCTCCTGTTTTCCGGAGCTCTTCGTGACGCAGTCTGACGTTGCGATTGCCTCTGTCCGGCCTGGCGTTGCGGAGAAGCCTGACGTGAAGAGGTTTGCTTTGGTGTTGCCTGACGTTGAGATGCCTGCCGTTGAGGTGCCTGTCGCTGTACGGTCTGCCTTGGCTGACTCTGTCGCTGAGGCTGACGTGAAATGGGAATGTCATTTTTTGTATTTGCACCGCGGTAAACCTTTGTGTCTTCTTCGGGACGCGGATTCTGTTGCCTCGGTTGAGTGCGTGTTGCCGTGCCCGAAACGGTTCGTGCTCTCCTCTGAGGTGCTCTGCCGATACGGATATCGGGCGGATAAAGCGGATGGTCGGGAAGAATTGTCTTTGAAAGCTTAGGATAAGTTCGTATATCCGCCGCCTTGATAAAAGCAATAAGTCCCCACGAGCAAATCATACTTGAACCGCCTCGGCTGATAAACGGAAGCGTAACTCCCGTAAGAGGAAGAATATCCGTTACACCGAAGATATTAAGTGCTGTCTGGAAAAGCATAAGCCCTGCAGCAGCGCAGGCGGCAATTGCATAAAAGGCTGAGCGTGTTGTACGAGCCACCTTGATTGCATAAAGAAGAATAAAAACGTATGAAAGGACAATAAGCAAAGCGACAATTATTCCCCACTCTTCGCAAACCATACCGAATACAAGGTCGGTTGTGGACGCGAAAACATGCTTCAGCTTGCCGTTGCCGATGCCCAGACCGAAAAGACCGCCGCTGACGGAATAAATCAGCACTCGCGTCTGTTGCATACCGGCTTCGTTCATCTGCTCCCAGATGTGGCGGTAGGTTGAAAACCTTGCCGCAACCGTCGGACGGAAAAGGATAATCATAACCGCACCGAGAGCCGCAACAACGCAGACAAGCGCAATTGTACGCATATCGCCCGAACGCATAAACGCGATAATAATAAATGTGAAGAAGAAAATGAGCGCCGTTCCGAAGTCACGCATAAGGAAAAGAGCACCTACACATCCGACGGAGAAAATCAGGTATTTCGTAAGGCTGGTTGTGCGCTGAAGCTTATCAAGTGAAGCCGCACCGACAAAAATGAATGCCAGCTTGACAAGCTCGGAGGGCTGAATTGAAAAACCTGCAATCGTAATCCAGTTGAGTGCGCCGTTCTTTGTTTCCGCAAGAAGGAGATTGACCGCAAGAAGCCCGACAGCCACAAATGCAATCGGCATTCGAAGCTTCATAACAATATCCGTTCGGCGCAGAATAATAATCAGCGCGATAAAAACGCAAAGACCGAGAAGGATTGAAAAAACCTGCTTGATTGCATAGTCGTCATAAACACTTGCGCAAACGGTCAGACCTATTCCCGAAAAAAGAAATCCGAGAATTTCAAGCTCAAAGTTATTCTGTCCGCAGAAAACGGACGCGACGAAAAAATAAATCCATTCAACGGCTATGTAACCTGCGAAGATGACAAGCAGTTTCATATTGACAGATTCGTTTGTTATAACAGGTGTTGCCGTAATTATCTGAAAAACCGTGACAAGAATCATCATAAGGTTCCAGTTAAAACGCTTGTTCAGTTTTTCGTTGCCCATAATGCGCCTCCTTCCGTTTAATAATGATATATAGAATAATTATAACACGGAAAAGCAAATAAACTCAACTGTTTCGGAAAAATTTACATTAACTTTACAGATGATTATATTAAATACTTGAAAAATAGCCTGTCTGTGGTAAAATTTAAAAAAGAAGGCGGTGATATCTTGGCGAATATAAGAATCGATAATCTTTCGGGCGATACGGTAACGGTTTTCCTTGACGGGAATCCGCAGACCGTTGAAGACGATGGCAGAGTTACCTTTGATTCGCTTGAAAAAGGTGAGCATACTCTGCGCGTTCATCGGACAAGAGTACCGCTTGAAACTGCTTCCTTACAGAGCGAGCAGGAAAAATCATTTCAGGAGCAGATGGAAGGTAAAAACAAAAGCCTTCACGCTCCGCTTGATTATGTAACGGAAATTAACCTTAATTCGTCAAAGGCTGTTCTTACCGTCAAACCGGACATAACGGCAAAAGAAGGCAAAGGACTTGATGTCATTTTTGCTTCGTATTCCGTAACGGCAACGGGAGCAAAGGTCGAAAACGGACACAGAATTTTTGCAAATTCCTCGGTTAAGAAAAGCTTTGTTTCGAACGGCATTAAAAACACTCTTTTCCCGACGGGAATCTGCGGAATGATTGTTTTCTTCATGGCAATCGTTTCTCTCGTATGTGCATTCGCAGGCAAGCCGATTAACCTCGGCGGTACGGTGTTTACTCTTCCGTGGGCATCGGGGCTGACCGCTGTTTCGGCTGCGGTCTGCGGTTATGCAGTATTCTGCATTATAAATGTAATAAAAACAGCAAAAGATTTAAGCGAATAAAAGGAGGTTGCGATATGGGACGGATTCCTACCGAGCGAGTGCTTGACAAGCTTGACGAACACTTCGGCCGAAACGATTATGATTCAGCTGAAAAACATCTTTTATATTGGCTCGGCGAAGCGAGAATAATTGACGACAAAAGAAGCGAGCTTCTTTTTCTCAACGAGCTTGCAGGCCTTTACCGCAAGCTTTCAAAGGAAGAAAAAGCGATTGAAACCGTTTCAGCCCTTCTTGATTCAATTTATAAAATGGGAATCGAAAACAACGTCGGTGCAGGAACAACGTATATCAACTGTGCAACTGTATATAAAGCTTTCGGAAAAGCTGAAAAAGCTCTTCCGCTTTTTGAAAAAGCAAAGGAGGTTTACGAAAAAAATCTCCCCACGGACGATAAGCGTTTCGGCGGACTTTATAACAATATGGCACTTGCGCTCGTTGACCTTGAGAGATTCGGCGAGGCTTATGAGCTTTATGAAAAAGCGATTTCGGTTATGTCCAATGCCGATGACGGTGACCTTGAGGTTGCAATAACCTACCTTAACATTGCAAGCGCAAAAGAAACTGAGCTTGGCGCGGAAGAGAGCGAGGCACAGGTCAGAGATTATATTGAAAAAGCAATGAAGCTTTTTGATGAACACGAAAACAGGGACGGTTATTATGCATTTGTATGCGATAAGTGTGCATCGGTTTTCGGATATTTCGGTTATTTCATTTACGAAAAAGAGTTAAACAAGAGAGCAAGGGATATTTATGAAAGGTCTTGAACTTTCTGAAAAGTTTTATTATGAATACGGCGAAAAGATGATTAAAGAAAATTTTGCCGATGTTGAAAAATATCTTGCCGTCGGTCTTGCAGGAAGCGGCTCGGAATGCTTCGGCTTTGACGACGAGATTTCTCAGGATCACGATTTTGAGCCGGGCTTCTGCATCTTCATTCCCGATGAGATTGATTCAAAAACTGAGTTTCAGCTTGAAAGAGCTTATGCAAAGCTCCCGAAAGAATTTATGGGTTACACTCGCAGTCCGCTGAATCCCGTTGGCGGTAACCGTCACGGTGTTATTAAAATCAGCAGATTTTTTGAAGAAAAAACAGGCAGCAAAACGGCGGATATACCCACTGTCGGATGGTTCTGCATTGCAGAGCAATTTCCTGCGGAAGCGACAAACGGAAAAATATTCTGCGACAACCTCGGTATGGTGACACAGCTACGTGAAAAAATCGCCTATTTGCCTGATGACGTACGCCTGAAAAAGCTTGCAGGAAACATCCTTCTTATGGCACAATCGGGACAGTACAATTATCCGCGTTGCATTAAACGTGGCGAAACCGCAGCCGCACAGCTTGCCGTTGGTGAATTTGTGAATACCGCACTGAAGGTGATTTTTCTTCTTAACAAAAAATATATACCGTATTATAAATGGACGTTCCGTGCCCTGAAAGACCTCGGAAAGCTCAGCGATTTGTACGGTGACCTTGAATATCTTATTTCAAGCGACAACACTGAGGCTGAAAAAAAGCAGGAGATAATCGAAAAAATCTCCGCTTGTGTGATTGATGAGCTGAAAGCACAGGAGCTGACAAAAATCAGTTCGCAAAACCTTGAACCGCACGCATATTCCGTCAATGATAAAATCAAGGACGGTGAAATCAGAAACCTTAACATTCTTTATGCGGTGTGAGTTTTGCTTTTGCACAGCAACAAAAATTTTTAGAAAATCGGGAGAGACTGATGCTTACCGTGAATCCGGAGTTAATATCATACATTGAAACGAATATTTTTCCCAAATACAGCAAAAACGATGCAGGGCATTCCGTTGAACATATTGATTATGTAATCCGAAGAAGCCTGAAATTTGCAGAGCAGTTTGAGGGGATAGATGCGGATGTTGTTTATGCCGTTGCGGCTTTTCACGATATCGCACATCACATCGACAAGAAGAATCACGAAAAGCTTTCCGCGGAAGTTTTTTATTCCGACGAAAGAATGAAAAAGTTTTTCTCCGAAGAGCAGAGAGCGATAATCAAAGATGCGATTGAAGACCACCGTGCGTCCCTTGAAGGTGAGCCTCGGAGCGATTACGGAAAAATTATTTCCTCGGCTGATCGTTCAACTGACGCGGAAGAATTTCTTCGCCGTACCCATGCTTATACTCTTCGTTATTTTCAGGAGCTTTCGGAGGAAGAAGTTATCGAACGCGGATACAGCCATACGTTTGAAAAGTACGGAAGCAAAGGTTATGCGAAGCACTACGTCGCTGACGAGGAATACGAAGCCTTCAGGAAATACATCAACTCACTTCTGGAAAGCAAAGAAAATTTTGCAAAAAAGTACAGGGAAATCAATAATTTTTAAATGGTGGAAAAATGATTGTTTTAATAACAGGCGCGTCACATACAGGCAAAACCTTTCTTGCACAGAAAATGCTTGAAAAATATAAATACCCGTATCTTTCAATCGACCACCTGAAAATGGGTCTGATACGAAGCGGTAATACAAGTCTTACACCCCTGAGTGAAGAAGGTAAGCTTACCGCATACCTTTGGCCGATTGTCCGTGAGATGATTAAAACCGCAGTTGAAAACGGGCAGGATTTAATTGTCGAGGGTTGTTATATACCGCCCGACTGGGCAGAGGATTTCACGGAAGAGTATCTTTGCGAAATCAAGTGCTACTGCCTTGTGATGAGCGAAAAATATATTGAAAATCATTTTGACGATATAATCGGATATGCCGATGTTATCGAAAAACGCCTTGACGATGACTGCACAAAGCAGAGCGTGCTGGAAGATAACGCCTGTTTTGCAAAGTTTGCAAAAGGACGAAACGTGAACTGCATTTTGATTGATGAATGCTACGAAATAGATTTATAAGGAGAGCCTGATGTCTGAAATTTTTCACAACATAGGAATACTTGCACACGTTGACTCGGGAAAAACAACTCTTACTGAGCAGCTTCTGTATCTCACGGGTGCAATCCGTAATGCAGGAAGCGTTGACGCAGGTACAACGGCAACGGACAGCCTTTCTGTTGAAAAGCAGAGGGGTATTTCCGTGCGCACGGCAACGGCTTCAGCTCAGTGGAAGGGTGTTACAATCAACATAATCGACACCCCGGGTCATATTGACTTTGCGGGTGAGGTTGAACGTGCAATTTCTGCTCTTGATTACGCTGTTGTGATTGTTTCTGCGGTTGAGGGCGTTCGTGCACATACTGAAAATATTCTTAAATCACTTGATGCAGCAAAGCTTCCGCGTATAATTTTTATCAATAAAATCGACCGAACGGGTGCAGATACTTCTAAGGTTCTTGACGAGCTTAAGGGAATTTCTTCACAGTCGCACCTTGTGCTTTCACAGGTCGAAAACGAGGGCGAAGAAAACGCAAGAGTAAAAATGCTTGACAGCGAAGCCTTCAGGCAGAATGCAACCGAAGCACTTGCAGACATCTGCGACGAGGCGGCAGACGCGTTTTTAAATGAAGAATTGCTTTCTCTTGACCGCGCAAACGAGCTTGTGAAAAGTGAAATTTCCGCCTGTAACCTGACTCCCGTAGTTTTCGGCAGTGCGAAATATGCAATAGGAATTGAAGAGCTTGCGGATGCACTCATCAATTTTATGCCTGATTCGGAAAGAAGAAAAACCGAGGATTTGTGCGGAATAATTTTTAAAATTGAGCACGATAAATCTCTCGGCAAGGTTTCGCACATAAGGCTTTTCGGCGGTGAAATCGCAAACCGCGACGAGGTTGAGCTTTTCGCTCCCGAAGAAAAAATAACCGTTCAGTCCGATGCGGTTGAAATTGAGGTAAAGCCTCCCGTTAAAGAAAAGGTTTCGCAGATTAAAAAATTCTGCGGAGCAAAAAGTACAGACACGGGAATTATAAGAAGCGGTGATGTTGCCGCTGTCTGCGGATTGCCGAGTGCAAAGACAGGTCATTTTGTCGGCTCGGTTGCCGCCAGCGAAACGGCAAAGCTTGTTAATCCTTTCCTGCGTGTAAAGGTAACTCCGTCGGATTCCGACCCGTTGAAAATCCCTGCGCTTGCGGCGGCTCTCGACGAGCTTTCGGACGAAGAACCGTACATCGACGCAAAATGGGAAAACGGACAGAAGGAAATAACAATCAGCACGACGGGTAGAATTCAGCTTGAGGTGCTTTCAAATCTTCTGAAAGAACGCTACGACCTTTCGGCAGAGTTTTCACCGCCGACGGTCATTTACAAGGAAACTCCGTCAGGAAAAGGCTTTGCACGTGCAAGGTATACGATGCCGAAGCCCTGCTGGGCTGTGGTTGACTTCTTATTCGAACCGATGCCTCGCGGATACGGTGTTTCCTACCACGGAAGACTGCCGTCCAATCAGTGCTTCTATCGGTATCAGTCACATATCCGTACGTCGTTCAACTCCTGCCTTGAACAGGGCCTTTACGGCTGGGAAGTGACAGATTTTAAATGCACACTAGTCGGTGGTGAGCATCATACAATACATACGCATCCGCTTGATTTCTTCGTCTGCACACCGATGGCGTTTATGAACGGACTTTCGGAAATCGGCTCAACAATCCTTGAACCGCTTCTTACAATAAGAGTAACGGCACCAGAAGAGCTTTCGGGTAAGATTTTCTCAGAAATAATCAAAATGGGCGGTGAATATGACACGCCCGTAATACGCTCAGGAATTTCAACGCTTGAGGCGATTGTGCCCGTTGCAACTTCAATGAATTTTCCCGAAAGACTTGCAACACTTTCTTCGGGAAAGGCTGTCCTTTCGCAGTCTTTTCACGGTTACCGCGAGTGCCGTGACTCAGAAGAACACATCAATCCCCGACGCGGTGTGAATCCTCTTGACCGTTCAAAATGGATTTTGTGGGCAAGGGGAGCTTATCAGTCAGAATGACAGGAGAGGTTTTATGAGAATTATCGGCAGTGATTACGACGGAACGCTGAACTACGGCGGAATAGATGAAGCGAAGCTTGCCGCAATCAATAAATGGAGAGCTGAGGGGAATATCTTTACGCTTGTCAGCGGAAGAGGCCCTGACGGTGTGCTTGAGCTTTATGAAGAACAGAAATTCGGCTGTGATTATCTTATTGCGAACAACGGCGCGGTAATCCTTAAGCCTGACGGTACGGAAGTTTACTGTGCAAAGTGCGACCCGAAAATTGCAAAGCCTCTTGTAAAGCACCTTTTTGAAAACGGATGCGAATTTGCTCACGTACAGACTTCGTTTTACTGCAGAGTTTTTGCAGACGCAAGGAACTGCACAAAAGAGGGCGAGTATACCCTTGAAACAATGCCCGATGTCCCGTATTTTTCGCAGATTAATACTCAGCTTCCGACATTTGAGGAGTCGGCAAAGGTGACAGCTTCCGTTAATGAGGTTTTCGGTGAAGTGCTGAATCCATTGCAGAACGGCGAATGCCTTGACATCGTGCGCAAGGATATCAACAAGGCTGTGGGGCTATATAAGCTTGCGGAAATTCTTTCGGCAAAAAAAGAAGATATAATCACCGTCGGCGACAATATCAACGATACACATATGATTGCGGAATTCCGTTCGTATGCGATGGAAAATGCAGTCGATTCAATCAAAGAGCTTGCTGATTTTGTAACGCCGAGCGTAACCGACCTTATCGAAAAGGAACTTGCAGAATAATAAAATGAAAAGAGACTGTAAAAACGATTTGTTTTTTACAGTCTGTCTCTTTTTAGGGGATAGAAAAAAATGCGCAGAATGAACAAACTGAGCCAAAACAAAACTTTTGTTTTGTTTTGGGTACCCGAAGGCGTACAAAGGTACGTCGAGTGGCGAAGTTTGTTTATAGCATAAAACGTTATTTAAAAAATATTTTCTTGTTTATTATGTTTTTAAGGGTTTCTTCAGGTATTAAAACTTTGAAGAAACCCTTTCTTTGCTTGTTTTATGCGGTCTGCACTTTTTTAGCATCCCCTTGTTTTTATCCGTTTAAAATCGGAAGTCCGTTATCATCCCAACGGACGTTTCTTTTTCTTGCGCTTCTGCACGGGTCATAGAGCGAATCTTCGTGTGAATATCCGCACTTGCCGTCAAAGCACTTCTTGTCACGTGAATGGTAAACGAAAACCCAGTTGCCGTATTCGTCCTTGACAAAACAGTTGTGTCCCGGTCCGTATTCTTCAACAAGGTCGTCGGATGTAAGTAACGGTCGGTCAAGCTTTGTCCAGTTTGAAATATCAAGAAGGTCTGCACCTTCGTCAGCATACATCATTCCGATACAGTATTCGGGTCCTGTTGCCGAAGCGGAAAAAGCAAGATAAACCTTTCCGTTTTCAATCATAACTGCAGGGCCTTCGTTAACGGGGATACGCACCTTTTCCCAATCGTATTCGGGTTTTGTGAGAAGCACGGCAGGGGAGGTAGTTTTCCAAGGTTCTTTCGGATCAACCGTTGCAATGTAAACGTTGGAGTTGCCGTCCGTTTGTGCCCAGGCAACATATGATTTACCGCCCGATTCAAAATAAGTCATATCAAGCGAAAACCAGCGGAAGGAAAATTCATCGCCCTCGCAAGCCTGAAAACGTCCTTTGTCAATCCACTTGTCGGTGTAAGGGTCACCGCCTTCGCACGCGATAACGTGGCAACGGATATCCCAGACGTTGTCTGCGCTGTCGCTTGCAGCAAAGAAAACGTACCATTTACCGTCGATTTCGTGAATTTCGGGAGCCCAGATGTAACGGTGAGCCGACGGTGTATCTTTTTCGTCCCAGATAACCTTTTCTTCAGCATCTTTAAGACCTTCAACCGTCCGCGACCTGCGAAGAATAATTCTGTCATAACCCTCGCTGTCTGCACCGCCGTACATCGGGTACGATGCCGTGAAATAATACCAACCGTCGCTGCCCTTTGTCACATACGGGTCTGCTCTGTTTTCAATTAAAATTTCAGTTTTTTTTTACCAAACAAACCGCCATCTTCTTTCAGGTTCTGAATATCTCTTACAAGGTAGTCAATTTTTGTGTAAACCCAACCGATAACCTCAACAACCTTGTAAAGGATTCTCTTGAGCACGTTGCCGAAAGATTTATCCTTGTATTCCTCAGTGTGCTTGATTGTTACGGAGTCAAGAAGCTCGCTGTTGTCGCTACGGAAGGTTTCAAGCTTCATTGTATCACCGCTGAAATCAAGTGTAGTATATGTTGTTACGTCATTTTTAAGGAAGCTGTAAGCGAGCCAATCCGCCTCATAGCTTTCGTCTGTGGGTCTTCCGCAGTTTGAGTTTGAGTTGAGGTAAAGTACACCCTTCGGGTTTGTGAATGTGCCGTTGCTCGGTGCTTCCTCAACAACCTTGTTGTTGTTCATAAAGTGTGAACGGCCCTGCGAATGAGTGTGTCCCGTAATAACAAGGTCAAGGTCGTAGCTTTCAAAAATCGGAGCAAAGATTGTTTTGAGAAGAATCTCAGTTTCCATATCGCCGATACAGTCGCCTGCACCGTAAATGCCGTGGTGAACAACACCGATTCGCCATTTTGCATCGGGATTAAGCTTTACAGCCTTTTTTGTAAATGCTCTGTGGTCAGGGGCATTGCCTGATGTTGAATCATAGAACATATAAAGCACATCACCGTAACGGAACCAGAAATCACGGTCAAGCATTCTGAAGTTTCTGCCGCGGTATTCGTTGGGCATATTCGTATAATATTCGTATGTCATACCCTTTTTGTCGTGGTTGCCGATTGCAAGACCCATCGGAAGCGAACGAAGAGTTTCGGGCATAAGAAGCGTCTGCCACTCTGCCGCAGTTTCGCCTGTTGATGTGTTATCGCCCGGTGAAACGAGGTATGCGATATCGGGATTTTCCTCAACAGCTTCTGCAAGAAGATTGTTCCAACGTAAACCGTCTGCTTTCTGTTCTGTACCGCCGTCGTAGAAGCTTTCCGTAATCTGAATGTCGCCGACAACCATCGCCTTGTGGTCGCCAAATGACTTTGTTTCGTATAACTTTGTGTCGCTCCAGCTTCCGCCAATGTTCCACTGATAGTAATACTTTGTTTTTTCCTCAAGTCCCGTAACCGTTACACGGCAAACGAGCTGAAGGTCGTTTTCTGCAGGTGTTGTTTCACCCTCGAAAATTTTTGCATCGGACATATCCGCATTTTTTGAAACTTTAACCTGAGCCTTTGCGGTTGATTTATCCGCGTGCCAGCAAAGGTTAACCTGGGTTTCGTCCGCACCGACGTTAAGGGCGGGAAGTGTGTTTTCGCCAATAAGAGAGCTGTAAAGAGTCTCCCATTCGCTTTCTGTGAGTTTGTTTGAATTTTCTGTAGCTTGTGACATTGTTCCAAGTTGCATAAACATCAATACACTCATAAAAACAGCTAAAACTTTTTTCATGATTTCCTCCGTAAAAATTTTGTAATGATTTATATTACCACTTTGTTTCCTGAATGTCAAAAATTTTTGTTGAAATTACAAAAGAAAAACTTTTTGCGAATATATTTTAGCGTTGAAAAAGTTTTAAAGTCGTGATAATATCTTACTATAATAACAAATATTCAGGGAGGCAAAATTCATGAGATTTCTTGCGCTCATTCAGGCTCTTTTATTTGTAATTTCTTCGTTCGCTGTTGCGGATTCGAATTTCAAATTTATGGTTGACCGTGCCGCATATGACCTTACTTCAACGGCAGAGGTTTCCTTTGATTCGATGACGGCAGATGAAATGCAGGTAACAACAGCAGAAAAAGAAGCTTGCCGCAATTGGTACGAAGAAAATATTCTTTGTGCACAAGACCCTGCTTATAACTTCAGATACGGTATGAAGTCTTTCAGAAATAACGAGGACGAATGGACTTTTGAAATCGCTAAGGAAAGCGAAAAGGGAGCGTTTTACCGTGGCGGAAAGACAACTTTTATTACCCTTACTCATAAGGATAACGGTCTTGTTGCAACGGTAGAAGCAACAATTTACGAAGAAAGCGCGTCCTGCGAATGGACTGTTTTTATAAAGAACACGGCGGAGGAAAAATCCCCAGTAATTTCAAAGCTTTTTGCGGCGGATTGCACACTTCCCACAGGCAGAAAAACCGATATTTTTTACAGCAAAGGTTCAGAACCTGCCAACGATGACTTTGAGCTTCTTCAGTCAGGAGTTTTTGCAACACCGTTACGCTTCAATGCAAACGGCGGAAGAACCGAATCCTGCCTGCCTTATTTCAACCTCAACGGCAAAGACGGTGGTGTAGTCCTCGCTGTCGGCTGGTCAGGTCAGTGGATTACAAAGATTTCGCAGGGTATCAACGATATTAACGTAAAAGTTTCACAGGAAAAGCTTAAGGGATACCTCAATCCGGGCGAAGAATTGCGTTCACCCTTGGTTTCACTCACGTTTTACGATTCTGAAAACGCACTCAAAGGTTTCAACGCTTTCAGAAACTATACACTCGATTGCATTTATCCCGAGGGCACAAAGCAGATTACAACATCAGGCGTTGGTGTTGAGTTCCCCGAATCAACAATCGACAGCCTTGTTGCAACCATCAATTCAATCCCCGATTGGTTCGCGGATGCGGTTGACTATTATTGGATTGATGCAGGTTGGTATCCGATCAAAACAAACTGGGGTGACAGCATCGGCAACTGGTACGTTGACCCGAATAAATTTGACCGCGGATTCAAGGAAGTTTCCGATGCGGCACACGAAAAGGGTATCGGTATCATCCTTTGGCACGAGCCTGAGCGTTGCTGTGCAGGAACAGAAGTTTACAACGAGTGCATCAAACACGAAGGCTGGCTAATTGAGCAGAATGAAGAAAGAAACATGGTAAACCTCGGCAACGAGGAATGCCTTGAATATATCACGGGAATAATGCAGCGTTCAATTACTGAAAACGGTGTCGATTATTTAAGAATAGACAGCATCCCTGCACCTCTTACTTTCTGGGAAAAGGGCGATGATATGTGGTCTGACGGAAGAAAGGGCTTTGTTGAAAACCACTATGTCACAAATCTTTACAGAATGCTTGATACGCTGAAGGAAAACAATCCGGGACTTATGATAGACAACTGCTGCTCGGGCGGTAAACGTCTTGATATTGAAATGTCGAAGCGCAGTATTCCTCTCTGGAGAACGGACTACAACTGCATGGACGGCGAGGGAAAATCGAAGGAAGATATCCTTGAAGCAACACAGGCTCAGACTTACGGAATTTCGTTCTGGCTTCCGTATAACGGCACGTGTGCATACCTTGAGGGCGAATATGCGGACAGAACGAACATCATCTCCTGCTCACAGAAGCTTGGTTATCAGGATATAAGACCTTATATGATCGGCAACTATTATCCGCTTACCTACGGCGGATTGGACACAACAAGATACCTTGCTATGCAGTTTGACGAGAACGCTCAAGAGGGTATGGCTCTTATTTACAAGCGTGAAAATGTTGAAGAAAACAAATATACACTGAAGCTTAACGGACTTGACCCGAATAAAACGTATGAGCTTTACGATTACGATAATCCTGAAGCATCTTTTGAATTGTCGGGTAAAGAGCTTATGGAAGAAGGAACGGAGCTTACAATCAACGAAACACCCAAAGCGGTTATTATTGTTTACAATGTAAAATAAGAAAAAGGCTGTGAGCAATCACAGCCTTTTTTCTATGTCTTCAGTTGTCGGCAAAGAGGGGATTGCGCCGTGATGCTCAACGCAGAAGCTTGCCGCCGCATTTGCAAAACGTGCAAAGTCTTTCAATTCGCTTATTGTAAGTTCTTCGGGTTTCTTATCCGACTGTGCGATTTTCAAAAGGAATGCGCCCCAGAATGAATCACCTGCTCCCGTACAGTCAACAGCCGTCACGTCAAAGCCGTTAACTTTTACTCCACCGTCTTTTGTACAGACGAATGCACCGTCCTTGCCGAGAGTTACAACGGCAATTATTGCGCCGTTTCGGATAAGTTTTTCTGCCGCTTTTTCAAAATTGCTCTCACCCGTGAGGAGATCTGTTTCTTCGTCAGAAATTTTTACAAGGTCGGCAAATTCAAGTGCCTTGCGCATGTTAAGAACTGCTTCTGCTTCTCTTTCCCAGAGTGATGCCCTGTAATTTGGGTCGTAGGCAACGGTTATACCTTTTTCTTTTGCTGTTTTTGCGGCAAAAAGAGTTGCGCTCCGTGACGGCTCATCCGTCAGCGAAACCGAGCCGAAATGAAAGATTTTGCTTTCCTTGATTTTTTCAACGGGGATGTCATCGATGCACAGCATTTTATCCGCACCGTGTTTTCTTGCAAAAGAAAATTCTCTTTCACCGTCTGCGTTGACGTCGACAAAAGCAAGTGTTGTGAAAAAATCTTTATCAAGAATCAGCGAATCACAGTTGACCTTGTTTTTCTTAAGCGTATCTGCAAGGAATCTGCCGTGCATATCGTCGCCGACCTTGCCGATGAAGGCGGATTTCCCGCCAAGCCGTGCAACGGCAACTGCAACGTTCGCAGGTGCACCGCCCGGATTCTGTGCAAAAAGCCGTTGTCCCTGCTCATTTTTTCCGCAAGAGGTGAAGTCAATCAGGAGTTCACCGAGAGTTATAATGTCTGTCATATTTTTCCCTCATATCAAACGGCACCCACCCGTCTGCGGAGTGAGTGCCTGAATTTTTAGTTACCGAAGAACTGTTCCCAATAGCTGTTGGGCATCTGGTCCTGGTTTGTTGTCGGGCTTGTTGTGCCCTTGTCTTCAACGAGTTCAACTGTTACGTCAAATTCGGAGATAGAGTAATCATTTCCGATACGGCAGAGCGTAAGCGTAAGCTTGTCGCCGACCTTTCCGTTTTCGATCTTGTCAAGAAGGACATCGGGAGAGTCGAGGTCTTTGCCGTCAACAGCGATAATAAGATCATATACCTCAGCCTTTGTTGAAGCAAGAGAGCTGTCTGGGTTGATATCGCGGATGATGAGTGAGCCCGCAGGGAGCTCCTTAAGCTGAACGATCATTGCATACTGCTGATCCTGCATTGCAGCTGTGTACGAAATGCCGAGCTTCGGTCGGTTTGTAACAAAACCGTTTGAGATAAGGTCGTCAATAATCGGCTTTGCGTCGCTGATAGGAATTGCAAAAGCCATTCCTTCGTAACCTGTGCTTACGATTTTTGAAGAGTTTATGCCGATAACCTGACCGAATTCGTTAAGGAGAGCACCGCCTGAGTTACCTGTGTTGATAGGTGTTGAATGCTGGATACATTTCATTTCGTATCCGCTTTCACTGCTTATCGGACGGTCAATCGAAGAAATCATTCCGTCTGTGAACGAGCCGAAGAATTCCATGCCGCCCGGGTTACCGATTGCGTAAACCTTCTGACCCTTTTTGAGTGCAGAAGAGTCACCGAACTGTGCAAGCGGAAGACCTGTTGCCTTGATTTTGATAACGCCGACATCAGTTTTCTCGTCAAAACCGACCATAATTCCGTCGTAGGTGTTTCCTTCGTAATCCTGAACGGTGATTGTGTATTTGCTGTCTTTTGCAGCTTTGATAACGTGTGCGCAGGTGAGAATATAAGTATAAGTGTTGGTTTTATCAACACTCATAAGGATTCCCGAGCCTTCGCCACCTGTTAAGCTGCTTGTTCCTGAAAAGAAAGACTGTGTTTTGCCGTAAACCATAATACCGACATTGATTTTTTCAGCATTCTCAGCAATCTGGATAGTTGCAAGGCTTTCGGAATTCTTTGATGGTGTCGGGGATTCCATAATCGTGATTTCTGCGCCTGAGGATGCCGGCGGATTTGCCTCGGTTTTTCCGTCGTTACCTCTGAGACCTATGAAGATACACAATCCGAGCGCAACAACAGCAAGAGAAACTGCCGCTACAACGAAAGTAACAAAGCCTTTATTTTTTTTCTTTTTAGGCTTTTGGGGTTCTTCTGCAGGTGTGCTGTTTTGGAACTGAGAATAAAATGTGTTTGGGTCGTTGCTGAAATTATTCTGTGATGAAGACTGTGCGTAGTAAGGGTTTTCATCACTTGGAGCATCTGCGTAAGAAATCTGCTGCGGAGCTTCCTCGGGCTGAGCCGGCTGTGCGGGCTCGTTTATCGGTTCGTATGACGCTGTAGGTTCGTTTACAGGGTCGTTTGTCGGAGTTGGTTCGTTGTTCGGAATGAAGTCGTTGCCATATTCGTTCATGGTAATTTATCCTGCCTCTCTTTCGGGAGTTTAAAATTGATTTGGTATCCAGAAAGCAAATTCGGTATATTCGCCGACCTTGCTGTCTACTCTGATTTCGCCGCCGTGAAGCTCAATGATGCTTTTAACAAGGAAAAGTCCGAGTCCTGCACCCTTGACGTCGTAGCTTCGCGAACGGTCAACTTTATAAAAACGCTCAAAGACTTTGTTAAGCTCATCGCGCTCAATGCCGTCGCCGCTGTTTCTTATGCTGACAAAGGTTTTTTCGCTGTCTTTATAGTCTTTTATAAAGATGTAACCGCTGTCAGGAGTGAATTTGACCGCATTGTCAATCAGGTTGTAAACAACCTGCTGTATCATATCCTCGTCGGCGTTTACGGTTATGCTCTGCATTGTGTCAAGACCGACGATTTCAATGTTCTTATCGTTGATTTTCCTCTCAAAATTAAGAAGAGTTTTAAAAATTGTTGCGCTGATATCGAAGTTTTTCAGGTTTATCTGCATTTCACCTGCTTCGATTTTGGACATATTCAGCATTCCGGTAACAAGCCTTGAAAGCCGCTTCACTTCATCGGAAACAAGGCGGAGGTAATAATCCTGCCTGTCTTTGCTGATTGTGCCGTCAAGGATTCCGTCGATGAAGCCTCCGATTGAAGTCATCGGTGTTTTCAGCTCGTGAGAAACGTTTGCAACAAAGCTTCGGCGCGAACTTTCCTGCGAGGAAAGCGACATCGCAAGAGCATTGAAGGAATCCGCAAGCTCGGAAAGCTCGTCGTAACCTTTAACCTTGACTTTGTAGCTGAAATCGCCTGCCGCATAATGCCTGATTGCGTCGGACATCTGCTTCAGCGGACGGGTAAGCCTGTATGAAAGGTAATAAACCGTCAGGAACGAAACAATAAGCGCAAGCACTGCCGCAGAGAGGAAAACCTCGACAACTCTTTCGGCGTAATTGTACCAGCTTGTCTGAATCGGCTCGGTTGCAAAAACAATTGCGACGGTTTCTCCGTTCACCGTAATCGGTGAAGCAGTAGTCAGCTGTTTGTCGGCAAAGGTTCCGCCGAGGGTTGAGGATTCAGAATAGTTTCCTTTTCCTGCTTCAAAGATGATTTTTTCATCGATGAGATATCTGCCGTGAACAGGACAGCGGTATTTGTTTGAAAAGCCGGCGTGGTCGTCTATCATATCTTTACACACGACAACTTTTCCGTTCATATCTGCAATGAAAATGTCTGCTTCAATCGCCTTTGACATTATCGTCATTGTATTGCAGATCATAACAAGCGGGGAAGTGTCCGTCTTGCCGTCCATATCCGTGTGATTATAGCGGACAAGAATCTGTTCAGCATTCTGCGCAATAATATCGGAATTGTGCTGAAGTGTACTTTTCTGCTCGGAATTCCAGTGCTGTGAAGCCAGGAAAAGATATAACGAGCAAAGAAGAATAACACTCATAAGAATGACCGAGGTTATGATAAACAGATATTTACGGAACAGCTTTGTGTTTCTTTGTTTTGCCTTTTTGCCCATAGACTATCAGTCCTTGGTTTCAAATTTGTAGCCGACGCTCCATACCGTTTTGAGTTCCCATTTGTCGGAAACATCCTCGAGCTTTTCGCGGATTCTCTTAACGTGAACGTCAACCGTACGGCTGTCACCGTAGTAGTCAAAGCCCCAAACCTCGTCAAGAAGCTGGTCGCGTGTAAAAACGCGGTTCGGATTGCTTGCAAGGTGGTAAAGAAGCTCCATTTCCTTCGGAGGAGCCTCAACGCGGTTTCCCTTTACTTTGAGTTCGTAATTTGTAAGGTTGATTACGAGGTTATCGTAAGAAACCTGCTTGATTTCCTCTGCGTGCTCAGCCATTGAGCCGCCGCCTGAACGGCGAAGGACGGCCTTGATTCTTGCAAGGACTTCCTTTGCTTCAAAAGGCTTCGTGATATAATCGTCTGCTCCAAGCTCAAGACCGAGAACCTTGTCGAAGGTTTCGCCCTTTGCGGTGAGCATAATTATCGGCTTGTTTGAATACTTTCTTATTTCTCTGCAAACCTGCCAACCGTCAAGCTCAGGAAGCATAATATCAAGAAGCATAAGGTCGGGCTGCTGCTCGGCAAACGAACGGACAGCCTGCATACCTGTGTTTGCAATTGTAACGGAATAGCCTTCCTTTTCAAGATAAAGACGGAGTAATTCGCAAATATTGGTGTCATCATCGACTACAAGAATTCTTTCTGTTGCCATAGTAGTTCCCTCCAATTCCTTTGTTCAGTTTCTATTATAAGCCTTAATTTGTATAATTTATGAACTAATCAAAAATAAATTTAAAAATTGTTAGATTTTGTTCTGATTTCCTACATTTTTGGGAATTCCATTGAAATTCTGCCGAGTTTGCCGCCACGGTATTCGTCAAGAAGCATTACAGAAGCCCTTTCCGTATTTACTTCGCCGCCTGAAATGAGCATTCCTCTTTTTCTTCCTATCATTTCGAGGATTTCCCACGACTGTAAATCTTCAAAATCGGAAATTTTGTATCTTTCCGCAAGCATTTCGGGGTAACCGTCACGAAGAGTGTCAATAAGGCGTACCGCCATTGTTTCAACGTCAATAACCGTATCCTTGATTGAACCGATAAATGCTATCTTATCGCCGACAACGGGGTCGTCAAATTTCGGCCAGAGCACACCGGGAGTGTCAAGAAGCTCAATTCCGTTGCCGATATTGAACCATTGGTTACTTGTTGTAACGCCCGGCTTGTCCGCAACCTTCGCGCGGACACGGCCTGCCATTTTGTTGATGAAGGATGATTTACCCGTGTTCGGAATTCCGACAACCATTACGCGAAGGGATTTGCCGACCATTCCTCTTTCGTTGTTTGCCTTGATTCTGTCGGCAAGAACTTTTTTAACAAGAGGGTGAAAAGCGTTGAGGCCCTTACCCGTACGGCAGTCAACGGCGATTGCTTCGGCACCCTGTGCCTTGAAATATTTTATCCAGTCTGCAGTTATTTTTTCGTCTGCCATATCGCATTTGTTAAGAAGGATGATACGCGGCTTTGATGCAGTAATTTCTTCAATTTCGGGATTACGGCTTGCAAGCGGGATTCTTGCATCAAGGATTTCCGTTACGCAATCGACCATAGAAAGGCTTTCTTTGATAAGTCTGCGGGTCTTCGCCATATGGCCTGGAAACCATTGTACTACCTGTTTTTGTGAATCGCTCATAGTTTTCTCCTGTATTGCAAAAACGGGAGCTTGAAAAATAAGCCCCCTGCAAAGTTTTAGTTAAATTTTGTGAATTCGGGTGTTAAACGGTATTGGACAACGCCGAGCACATATCTTTCGTCAACACAGCCAACGAGGGCTGAACGGCTGTCGGTTGAACCGTTACGGTTATCGCCCATAAGGAAAAGTGTGCCTTCGGGGACGGTGAGGGGGAACGAAACGCCCTCGGATGTGTAAGTCAGCTCCTTGATGTACGGCTCGTCAAGCTTTTTGCCGTCAACAAAGACGTCGCCTGTCTCGAAGTTGATATCAATCGTCTGTCCGCCTTTTGCGATAACTCTTTTAACAAGAGGCTCGTTGAAAGAGTTCGGCTGTGTGCTGATTACGATATCTCCGACTTCAATGTTGTTGTTTATCGCGGAAACAACAAGCCAGTCACCGTGATTGAGAGTCGGTTCCATCGAGGTTCCGTCAACACCGACAAAACGTATGACGAAAGTGAAAAGCAATGCGATAATCACAAGAGCTGTTGTGAAGATTGAAACAACGTCATAAACAAGTCCGACGGGACCGTATTTTTTCTTTTCTGTTGTATTTTCAACTGTATTTTCTACAGAGGGAAAGTTTTCCATAATTATTCACCGGGATTGAAATTTTCATAAACATCGAAGCTACCCAAAGGAAGAAGCCTGAAAACAGCCTTGCCGAGGATGGTTTCTTCGTCAACGAAGCCGACGCCGCTTGTACGGCTGTCGCGCGAGTTGTTACGGTTGTCGCCAAGCACGAAAACCTTGCCTTCGGGCACTGTTACGGGGAAGCTCACGTCAGAGGATTCTCTTGTTGTTTCAAGAATATACTTTTCGTCAAGTGTTTCACCGTTTACCATAACCTGACCTGAAACGAAGTTGATATCAACAGTCTGGCCTGCGGTTGCGATAACTCTCTTGATGTAAGGCTCGCCGTTCTGCGGTTCACCCTCGTGGTTTACCATATTCTCGTCAGGAGTGAAAACAACGATATCGCCGTATTCGTATTCACTCTGCGGCATTGTGATAAGCCAGTCGCTGTTCTGAAGGGTCGGAAGCATTGATTCGCCGACAACTCTTGCGGGACGGAAAACGAAAGTAAAGAGAATGAATATTATAACAATGGCTGTTACGATTGAACTGCTCGTGTCAAAAACCCTGAGCCATTTTTTTCTGTGTTTTTTTGCCTGTTCAGGTGTCATTCCGTCTGTAAGATACTCGGTGCGTTCAGCCTGAACCTTACGCTTGCTTAAGAACATAGCGCTACCTCCGATGTGTGAGCTCGTATATTATGAAGTATAGTTATAAATTGAAAAAAGGGCATGGCGAAGCGTAAGCCTCCCATACCCTCAATGGTACGGCACTGCGTACCTTCAGCTCTTGTTTGATTAGCCGATCTGCTGCTTAACCTTAGCTGCCTTACCGACTCTGTCACGCAGATAGTAGAGCTTGCTTCTGCGTACTTTACCTGTTCTGATAAGCTCAATCTTATCAACGTTGGGGGAATGAATCGGGAAGACTCTTTCAACACCAACACCGTATGATACACGGCGAACAGTAAATGTTTCGGAAACACCGCTGCCCTTACGAGCGATTACTGTACCCTCGAAAGCCTGGAGTCTTTCTCTTTCGCCTTCACGGATCTTAACCCAGATTTTGATTGTGTTACCGACTTTGATTGCTTCGGAAACCTCGGGCTTGAGGCTGTCCTGTGCGATTAACTTAAGTGCGTCCATTACAGACACCTCCCATAGAATTTCAGGCGTTCGTACGAGATTACTCTCCAGAGGACCGTCCGCTTTAATGTTGGGCATTAAACCCCGCTACAAGGCATACCTATCCCTGCAGTGGTCAGAAATGCTTAGATATGTTATCACAAACTGCATACAAATGCAAGTGTTTTTTTGAAATTTCAGCGGAAATTTTCGTTATTTTTTGTGATAAGTTTTTTGCGTACTATATGTAGTTGAGCGTGTTTGAGGGAAACACAATTTTCAATTGTTTCAACAAGTAAAGTGGGGTTAAGGTTGTGCGTATTTCCTGCCGCGAGGACACACTGAAGGTTAACGATATTGTCCGTTGAGGTGATTTTTGCGTCAAAAATCATATCAATAAGGTTAACCTGCTTCATAATTTTGCGGTGGCCTTTTTTGCCGGGCTTTTCAGCCATAAGCTCGGTACTCTTCATAAGTTCGTCAGCCTTGTTGCAGAAAACGGAAGCTTCTTCACTTGTTGCAAAAACGATTTTTACGAAATACTGAGCCTTTTCAATTTCTTTTGCATCGTGTATGGGAGCGCCGACGGAAAGAATCTTTAATCCTTCGGGTAGGGTTTCGTTGAGCCTTGCCATAATTTCGTCATCCGTCATATCGCCCTCAATGCGGATATCCATATATTCGCAGTCACTGGACTGGCCGAGTGAAAGGGGAAGAGCAAAAGCAATGTACGGGTGAGGATTGAAGCCCTCTGTGTACCACATCGGAAGCTGTGCACGTCTAACGGCACGGGTCATCATTCTGTTAACGTCGAGGTGAGAGATGTAAATCGCTCTGCCTGTTTTTGAAAAATTAAGCCTTACTGAGCGCATCGCATTTACCTCCGTTAAGTTTATTTGAGCCGCAGCCTGCACACTGAATTCTGCAGTGCGGAGTAGTTATGCTTTCGTGAGCTTTTTTGTTTTCGTTGATAAGGAACTTCTTGCTTATGCCGTAGTCAAGGTGATCCCAGGGAAGAATCTCGTCAAAATCACGGCGACGGTTAGCGTAGAATTTCGGGTCAAGCCCTGCTTCTTCGAAAGCTTCCATCCACATATCGTATTTAAACTGGTCATCCCAGCTGTCAAATTTGCAACCTTTTTTCCAAGCGAGCTCAATAACCTTTGAAAGACGTCTGTCACCGCGGGCAAGAACGCCTTCCATAAAGCTCGTTTGCGTAGTGTGAGTTGAAATCTTGATTTTCTTTGTCGTAACGCTTGCCATAAGATGCTCCTGCTTTTCGGCGAGCATTTCCTGAGTGTCCTGAGGCTCCCACTGGAAAGGAGTGAACGGCTTCGGAACGAATGACGAAGCACTGATGCTGACCTGAACACCCTTGCCCTTCGGTCTGTCGGGCAGACGGTAGTATTCGTCAACAACTCTTTGTCCGAGCTGTGCAATCCCCGCAACGTCGTCAAGAGTTTCCGTCGGAAGACCGATCATAAAGTAAAGCTTAACGGCTGTCCATCCGCCGGCAAAAGCCTTGTCAACCGTGGACATAACGTCCTCTTCGGTAACATTTTTGTTGATTGCATCGCGAAGACGCTGTGTTCCTGCCTCGGGTGCGAATGTGAGTGAGCTTCTGCGGACAACTGCAAGTTTTTCCATAAGCTCGTCAGAGAAGTTATCAACACGAAGAGAGGGAAGAGCTACATTGATTTTCTCTTTGATTGTCCAGTCGAGCATTGAATTAAGAAGCGGCTGAAGTCCTGTATAATCGCTTGTGCTGAGTGAACAGAGTGAGATTTCGTCATAGCCCGATGTTTCGCAAAGCTTTTTGCACTGTGCTTCAACAACCTCGGGTGATTTTTCACGGATAGGTCTGTAAAGGAAGCCTGCCTGACAGAATCGGCAGCCACGGATACAACCGCGGAAGATTTCTGCCGTAACTCTGTCGTGTACAACCTCGATTGAGGGTACGATGAACTTTTCAGGGTAAACCGCCTTGTCCATATCGGAAACAATCGCTTTTTCAGCCCTTTCGGGGGCTGTTTCCTTTGCTGTTACGCTTGCGATTGTGCCGTCAGCGTTGTATTCAACATCGTAGAAAGCAGGAACGTAAAATCCTTTATGAGTTGCAACATCACGAAGGAAATCAAGTTTAGAAGAGCCGAGCGCCTTGTGCTTTTTAACAAGAGAGATGAGAAGGTCTGTTGTTTCCTCACCGTCACCGAGCATAAAGACATCAATGAAATCTGCCATCGGCTCTGCGTTACACGCACAAGGACCGCCTGCAACAACAATCGGAGTGAGGTCGGGTCTGTCCTTTGAATAAATCGGCACGCCTGCAAGGTCGAGCATATTAAGGACGTTGGAAAAGCTCAGCTCATACTGCAGGGTGAACCCGATAAGGTCAAAATCCCTGATACTGTCGCCGCTTTCAAGTGCCCAGAGAGGGATGTTGTTTTCTCTCATCTTTTCTTCCATATCGTTATCGGGCGCAAAAACGCGTTCGCACCACGCATCGTCACGGTTATTGACAACGGAATAAAGAATCTTCATTCCGAGGTGCGACATTCCGATTTCGTAAGTATCGGGGAAGCAGAAAGCATAGCGGACCGCAACGTCATCCTTGTTTTTGATAACGCTGTTGAGCTCGCCACCGACGTAACGTCCCGGCTTCTGCACTTCAAGTAAAATTTTCTGTATTTTTTCAGAAAGCATAATTAATCCTCGCCAAATCAAAATATACAATTATTTTACTATGTTTTGACCAAATTTTCAAGAGTGAGGGTGTATATTAACAATTAATGGAGTGTTTGTTAAAACTTACTTAACACATGATGAACGGATTTATGGTATTATAATTTTGCTATTTAGAAAAATAAGAGGAAGTGATGTGGTGGCGAAGGTACATCCCAGACCGATTGACGGCACATTGAGAAAGTTTTCTCTGCGAGTGCCTGAGGTTATCCGCGAGTGCAGCGGAATAACTGTGTTCGGAAAAAGAATCAAATCGTTGGTTTTTTCAACCGATGTTGCAATAATCAAAAACGTCAATGCGGATGCGGTGATTGCTGTTTATCCGTTTACTCCTCAGCCTGTTATCACACAGGCAATCCTGCAGGTGTCGGACATTCCCGTTTTCGTCGGTGTTGGCGGAGGGCTTACGAAAGGTCAAAGGGTAATAAGTCTTGCAGAGTTTGCCGAAATGCAGGGTGCTATTGGCGTTGTACTTAATGCACCGACATCAAATGAAGTTGTTGAGCAGGTTTCGCAATCTGTAGATATCCCGACAGTTATAACGGTTGTACGTGAGGATGAGGATATAGATGCACGTGTTGCAGCAGGTGTAAGTATATTTAATGTATCGGGTGCAGCCAAAACGGCAGATATTGTCAGAAAAATCAGACAGAAATATCACGATATTCCGATAATCGCAACAGGCGGTCCGACGGACGAAAGCATACGAGCAACAATCGAAGCCGGTGCGAATGCAATAACCTGGACACCGCCGTCAAACGGAGACATTTTCAAAAGTGTTATGGCGGCATACAGAAAAGGCGAATCACACCCGTAAGCAGATTAACAAATTCGGGTTTGTTGAACAGATTTCAAATCAGCAATTGTAGGGGCGACCATTGGTCGTCCGCAGATTTTCTGCGTAATTCAACGGACGCGCAATGCGCGCCCCTACGAACCCTGTTTTAGTCAACTACGTAG
>JAZNPE010000016.1:0-9723 GCA_045589535.1 Acutalibacteraceae bacterium
AATCAGAATTACAAGGCCTGACGGCTATATCTTTGTTGCATATTGTATGCTTGAGCCCTCAATGTTCTGTTGCTTCAAAAACAACAAAATCGACAAACTGATTGAAAACGGCGAATTTGACCCTGTTACACTTGAAGCACATTTTCCACCACATGGTATTTTTAAGGTGTATAGCAAAAACGAAATATTTGATTTAACAAAGAGTTTTGGTGTAGAACGATTGCATTTTGTTGCTACTGACGGTTATACTTGCCATATGAAAGAGTCCGTTGACCAAATGGACGATGAAACCTACGATTTATATCTTAGATACCATTTCAAGACCTGCGAAAGACAGGATTTAGTCGGCATATCACACCACACACTTGATGTGCTGAGAAAGGAGTAGACACTATGATTAAATACCCAAACTACGACAGAAGCATACTTTCGATTGCTTCGTCTGTTTTAAACCAATTGGGTGTTAAAGACTGCCAACACAAGACCTTGCCCGAATTTGATAAATTACTCGAAAAAGACTACAAAAATATTATAGTAATTCTTTTTGACGGTTTGGGAACTTCGGCACTTAACTACCACCTCAAAGAAAATGACTTTTTGAGAAAGCATTATATAACCGATATTTCTTCAGTTTTTCCGTCAACAACTGTTGCTGCAACCACATCCATTTTAAGTGGCTATTCTCCATTGGAATGTGGATGGCTTGGCTGGGACTTGTACTTTGAGGAAATAGGAGAAAACGTTGCGGTTTTCAAAAACACTTTGCAAAGGAACGGTGAGCCCGCCGCAAAATACAACGTAGCTCACAAATACATTCCTTACAAAAACATTATGCAAATAATTGAAAAGGTCAAAGGCAGAAAAAGTGCTTACTGTGTAGCATTCTTTTCAAAATACCGAATTAAAAGTGTTGAAGATATTTGCAAGACTATATACAAGCTTTCCAAAAAGAGAAAGAAGAAATACATATACGCATATTGGCATCAGCCTGACGGAGCAATGCACGGTCACGGAGTAACAAGTCCTGAAGCATATAAAGAGATTTTGCATATTAACACCGAGGTAGAAAAGCTTTGCGGTAAATTAAAGGATTCCCTTGTAATCATAACTGCTGACCACGGATTGTGTGATAGTGTGAATTTGTTCCTTGAAGATTATCCCCAGCTTTACAATATGCTTAAAATCCCACCATCAATTGAGCCCGGCAGAGCTATGAGCATATTTGTAAAAGATGGCTTACAGGAAGAATTCAAAAATGAGTTTAACCGTCATTTCGGTGACTCATTCAGACTTATGACAAAGGAAGAAGTATTCTCCGAAAACATTTTAGGCTTTGGAACACCACACCCGAGAACCTATGATTTTGTTGGTGATTTCCTTGCTATAGCAACAACTGAAAAAACATTATTTACTGCAAGAGAGGCACACGAATTCGTTGGTGTTCACGCAGGTCTTACAGAAGAAGAAATGACTGTTCCGTTTATAGCCATTGAAACAGAAAAGAGGGAGAAACGATGAACCTGAAACAAAAAATCAAACAGATAAAGTACATAAAAAACACACCTGTTCTTGAAACAGAAAGACTGCTTCTTCGTCCTATTATCCCTCACGATGCAAAAGAGGCATTCGTATGGTTGAGTGATGAAAAGGTTAATAAATTTATGCCGTATAACCTCTACAAAAACACAGATGAGGTATTGCATTGGATAAATATTATACTTCCTAATGACAACAATTATCACTGGGGAATTGTTCTTAAGGAAAGCAATCTTTTAATAGGTAGCTGTAGCATTGGTCCTGATAAAAAAGAACCTGGTGCTTGGGGTTTCGGTTACAATATCCGTTCTGATTATTGGAACAAAGGTTTAACCACAGAAGCTACAAAACGAATGATTAAATTTGCACATAAAGGACAAGGAATAAAGGATTTTGTTTCAAATCACGCAGTTGATAATCCTGCTTCAGGCAGAGTTATGGAAAAATGTGGTTTAGTGTTTGACCATTATAGTGAATACAGTACATTCGACGGTACGAAGACCTTTAAGGCAAAATTCTATAAAATGCATTTGGATTAAAGTATAAAAAAATCCACCAAGAAAAACTCCGCACACGATTGTGTACGGAGTTTTCATGGTGGAGCATAGGGGGGTCGAACCCCTGACCTCTTGACTGCCAGTCAAGCACTCATCCCAACTGAGCTAATGCCCCATGAGTATAATATTTAATTTTTAACGAGGGTGCGTTTCTGAGTGCTTCTCGCTCCCAGCTGAGCTACGCCCCCGGATTATAAAGTAGTAAGTTAGAAATAAAATGAAAAATTTGCGGTTTCGACATATCAATCTGACCATATTCTTTCAAACTTGCCGTAAGTATACACCAAATATGACTTTTTTGCAATAGTGTATACAATTTATTTTTACAAAAGTGTGAATTTTCGTTGACGGAATTATTTAAATATGGTAAAATTAAGCGAAAAATTATACTAAGGAGGGTGTTTCCTATGGCAAAGAAAACCGTTGCTCTTACAGGTTCTTCGGGAACTATGGGTTTCCAGGGATTTTTAGAGCTCTATAAGAAAAAGGACCAGTACAACATCGTATTGCTCAACCGTGACAGCGAGAAAAACCGCAAAAAGTTTGAGCCCTACATGAACGATCCTTCTGTTAAGTTTGTTTGGGGTGACCTTACAAAGTACGAAGACGTTCTTGAGATGGTAAACGGTGCTGACTACGTTCTCCACGTCGGCGGTATGGTTTCTCCCGCTGCTGACTACTACCCCGTCAGAACTCAGAAAACAAACGTTACTGCTGCACAGAATATCGTTAAGGCTATCAAAGCTCAGCCCGATCCCGATGCAGTTCACGTTGTTTACATCGGTACTGTTGCTGAAACAGGCGACAGAAACGCTCCGATTCACTGGGCAAGAACAGGTGACCCGCTTAAGGTAAGCGTTTATGACCACTATGCTATCAGTAAGATTAAGGCTGAGGCTGTTTTCGCAGAGTCAGGTCTTAAGCACTGGGTATCACTCCGTCAGTCAGGTATCCTCTATCCGGCTATCCTCAAGAACCTTGAGCCTATCATGTACCACGTTCCTATCAACGGTGTTCTTGAATGGGCAACAGTTGAGGACTCTGGCCGTCTTCTTGCAAACGTTTGCGGCGACGATATTCCTGAAGAATTCTGGAGACGATTCTACAACATCGGTTCTGGTGAAGAGTACAGAATCACAAACTTCGAGTTTGAAGAGCTTCTCCTCGGAACACTCGGTCTTGGTTCACCCAAGAAGCTCTTTGACCCGCACTGGTTCACAACACGTAACTTCCACGGTCAGTGGTACTACGACGGCGACGAGCTTGAGAAGTATTGCCACTTCCGTGCTAACATCCCCGTTAAGCAGTATTTCAAGAGCATGATGAACAAGGTTGAGTCTTTCTACAAGCTCGCATTCCTTGCTAAGCCGTTTGCTCCTATCGTTAAGCTTTGGATGAAGAGCATCGCTAAGACTCCTGAGTACGGTACAATCTGGTGGGTTGAGAACAAGGTTGACGTTAGAATCAAGGCTTACTACGGCAGCATGGAAGAATACAATGCTATCCCCAGAACATGGGATAAGTTCAACATCATCATCCCGTCAAAGAAGAAGACAGCAAGCGACGTTCTTATTCTTGACCACGGTTATGACGAGACAAAGCCGTTTGATTCTCTTACACTCGAAGACCTTCAGAAGGCTGCTGAGTTCAGAGGCGGTAAGTGCCTTGCAACTGAAATCGTTGATATGTACACACCTGTTAAATGGGTAAGTGCACGCGGCAACGAATTCGAAATGTCACCGAACCTTGTACTTCGTGGCGGTCACTGGTGTCCGGAAGAGCTTCCGTGGCCCTGGGATTACGACACAGAAGCAAGAATCAACCCGTTCTTTGCTCAGGTTTGGGATCGTAAGGACGAAAACAACGTTTACGGTCCTGAAATCTTCGATAATTTTAAGGAGAAGGTTACACAGTAATGAAAGTATTTATGATTGGCGGCACAGGCCTCCTCGGCTGCGAAGCTGCAAGAATCTTTATTGAAAGAGGTCACGAGGTTAAGAGCGTTGCTCTTCCTCCCCTTCCCGAAGGAGCTCCGATTCCTCCCGAGATGGATATCGAGTTCTGCAATATCTACGAAAAGAGCGACGAAGAAATCAAGGCTATGCTTGAAGGCTACGATTCATTCATCTTCGCTGCAGGTATCGACGAAAGAGTTGAGTTCCCTGCTCCTGTTTACGATGCTTACTACAAGTATAACATCGCTCCGCTTAAGAGAATTCTTCCCCTTTGTAAGGAAGTTGGTATGAAGAACGCAGTTATCCTCGGTTCATACTTCTCATTCCTTCACAAGAACTATCCTGAACTTAAGGCTACTGAGAAGCATCCGTACATCAGAAGCCGTATCGACCAGGAAGAAGTTGCTTTCTCATTTGCTGACGAAAACTTCGACGTTGCTGTTCTTGAGCTTCCGTACATTTTCGGAACACAGCCGGGCAGAAAGCCCGTTTGGGTTATCCTTATTGAGCAGATCAAGATGATGGATAAGCTCCCCTGCACAATGTATCCGGGCGGCGGTACAGCAATGCTTACAGTTCGCCAGGTTGGCGAAGTTATCGTTGGTGCTGCTGAAAAGTCAAAGGGTGCTAAGGCATGGCCTATCAGCATGTACAACATGACTTGGAAGGAATTCCTTAAGATTGTTTATGCTGCAAGAGGCATGGGCGAAAACCGTAAGATCATCAGCGTTCCACCGTGGATGATGCGTATGGGTCTCGGCAAGGTCAAGAAGGAATATGCTGAAAAAGGCATTGAAAGCGGTATTGACGTTGACGGACTTGCAGATATTATGGATATCAATCTCTTCATGGATACAAAATACAGCCGTGAGCTCGGCGCAACAGACGACGACATCAAGCCTGCTATCTTCGATTCAATCAAGGTAAGCCAGGCTGTTTATGACGGCAAGGTTCAGCTCCTTGGTATGAAGGGCGAATAATAACAATTAAGGCTGTCTCGATTGAGACAGCCTTTTTCAATAAAATCCCGGAACAAAACATCCTTATAACAGAACAAAACGAGGTCGCATCAGCAACCTCGTTAACTTTTTTATCAAATTTATGCCTGAACCTTGTGGAAGATTTTCTTACCCTTTTTGATGATAACAGGTTCAGCCTTGAGCTGATCTGCTGTGAATGAAAGGCCGATATCCGAAACCTTATTATCGTCAGCAGAAACACCGCCCTGCTGAACAAGACGTCTGCCTTCACCGCGTGACTTTGTGATACCTGTCTTAACAAGAACTTCAAGAATATCAATCTTGCCGTCTGTAAAATCTTCATCAGCGAGAGTTGTTGTCGGCATATTTTCGCTGTTCATTCCGCCACCGAAAAGAGCCTTTGAAGCTTCTCTTGCCTTCTCAGCCTCTTCCTCACCGTGAACAAGCTTTGTAAGCTCATATGCAAGGATATCCTTAGCCTCGTTCAGCTGGCTGCCCTCCCAGCTGCTCATTGCATCAATCTCCTCAAGAGGAAGGAATGTGAGCATTCTGATACACTTAAGAACGTCCTGATCGCCGACGTTTCTCCAGTACTGATAGAATTCATACGGGCTTGTCTTTTCGGGGTCAAGCCAAACTGCACCCGATGCTGTTTTACCCATCTTCTTACCTTCTGAATTCATAAGGAGCGTGATTGTCATTGCATAAGCATCCTTACCGAGCTTCTTACGGATAAGCTCAGTACCGCCAAGCATATTTGACCACTGGTCATCGCCGCCGAACTGCATATTACAGCCGTATTCCTTGAAGAGATGATAGAAGTCGTAGCTCTGCATAATCATATAGTTGAACTCAAGGAAGCTGAGACCTTTTTCCATTCTCTGCTTGTAGCACTCAGCACGGAGCATATTGTTAACTGAGAAGCATGTACCAACCTCGCGGAGAACATCAACGTAGTTAAGGTCAAGAAGCCAGTCTGCATTGTTAACCATCATAGCCTTGCCTTCGCCGAATTCGATGAAGCGGCTCATCTGCTTTTTAAAGCAAGCGATGTTGTGGTCAATATCTTCCTTTGTAAGCATCTTACGAAGGTCAGAACGACCTGACGGGTCACCGATCATACCTGTACCGCCGCCAAGAAGAGCAATCGGACGGTTACCTGCCATCTGAAGTCTTTTCATAAGGCAAAGAGCCATAAAGTGACCTACATGAAGGCTGTCAGCTGTCGGGTCAAAGCCGATGTAGAAAACAGCTTTACCATTGTTAATAAGTTCTTTGATTTCATCTTCGTCTGTAACCTGAGCGATAAGACCTCTGGCGACGAGCTCGTCATAAATTTTCATAACGATTTTCCTTTCTGATTTACGTTTTGTGACAGAAAATAAAAATACCTCTGTCGTTAATGGACAGAGGACGAATTAACGTGTTACCACCTCTATTTATCATACCCTCACGAGTATGACCTCGGCGAGTGCAAAAACACTCTTACGCTTTAACGTGCGCTCACGGTGCAGCCTACTGAAATACCGATTTGTTCAGTGCACAACTCAAGGATGTATTTCACACGGAAGCTCACGTTTTCTTACACCGACCGAAAACTCTCTTTGCTTAACTGCCGTCCTACTTTTTCCTGTCACAGTCATTGTTAGTGATTATATATTGAATTTCACTTTTTGTCAAGTAATGAGTTGACGAAGGAACAAAAATAAGTTAAAATATAGCGAATATTAAACGGATGGTGGAACCGCTATGCGAATGAGAAAAAAGAAAAACCTTGAAAGCAGATTAAACGAGTGTCAGGATATCCTTTTCGAGATACACTCAGACGATAAGAATTTCAGCACAGCTATCAATACCAAAACATATTTTGACTATAAAGAAATCTTCGGAAACGATAATCCCGTGCATATGGAAATCGGTTGCGGTAAGGGTCAGTTTGTTTGTGAAATAGCAAAAAGAAACCCTGATATAAACTATATTGCTGTTGAAAAAAGTGCAAACGTTATTGTTCAGGCTTGTGAAAAGGCAATTGAAGCGGGGCTTAAGAACGTGTTTTTTATAAAGGGCGGTGCAGAGTATCTTCCTTGCTTTATCCCTGATAAAACAATCGAAAGATTGTATCTTAATTTTTCTTGCCCGTTCCCGAAAAAGAAATATGCAAACCACAGACTTACCAATAAAACTTTCCTGAAGCTCTACGAAATGATGCTTGTTCCGCAGGGTGAAATTCATCAGAAGACAGACAATATGCATTTCTTTGAATATTCAATCGGTGAGTTTTCGGATTACGGTTTTACAATCAAAAACGTTTCGCTTGATCTTCACAATTCCGATTTTGAGGGCAACATTGTTACAGAATACGAAAAACGTTTCTCCGACCTCGGTCAGCCGATTTACAGACTTGAAGCTTATCTTAAATAAACTGAAATCCTGCAAGGCTTAGTGCTTTGCAGGATTTTTTTGATATTATAACGTACTTTCAAGAATTTCGAGTTTTCCTTCAACGGTATATTCACCGCTTGATGCAGGGATGAAAATGCTTTCACCCTTTACGAAAGAAAGAGTTGTTTCACCGCAGGTAACCTTACCTTCACCCTCAAGGCAGAGGAGAGAAACAAAGCTTTCGTCATCAGCAACAGCTGAATATTTTCCGTCAACATCGAGCTTATACATTGTGAAAAGATCGCAGGTTGTAAGCTCGGCTCTTGTTGCATTTTCAAACTTTTCAGTTTTTCTTTCTGATGAATCTGCAATAACCGGCGGACAGCGCTTTGTAACATCAGCCGCCTTGTCAACGTGGAGCTCACGGGGCTTGCCGTCGTTGCCGAGTCTGCCGTAGTCATAAATTCTGTATGTTGTGTTGGAATTCTGCTGAACTTCAGCAAGGAGAATTCCCTTACAGATAGCGTGCATCGTACCTGATTCAATAAAGAAAAGATCACCCTTCTTTACCTTGATTTTGTTGCAGATATCCATCATTGCGTCGCTCTTTGCGGCTTCCTTGAATTCCTCAACACTTACCTCACGGTTGAATCCGAGAATAAGCTCTGCGTCGGGGTCGCAGTCAAGGATATACCAAGCCTCAGTTTTGCCGTATTCTCCCTCAACGCGCATTGCGTATTCGTCGTCGGGATGAACCTGAATTGAGAGATTCTGTTTTGCGTCGATGAACTTTATAAGAAGCGGGAAAAATTCAAATCTTTCACCCTTTTTACCGCAGATAGTTCTGTTTTCAAGGTAAACCTCCTGAAGAGTCTTTCCTTCGTATTTGCCGTTCTGAACGGTTGAAGGGCCTGCAGGATGGCAGGAAAGCACCCAAGCCTCAGCGGCAGGGTTCTTATCTGTCTTGATTCCGTATTCTTCAATAAGTCTTGTTCCGCCCCAGATGTTGTCGGCAACAGACGGAGTAAGCTTTACCATTTCCATTTTAAAACCTTCTTTTAATAAATTTACTCATATATAATACTATATAAATTTATCATTGTAAAGCAAAAAAATCTTGACAAACAGAACAAATGTTCTCTATAATATATAGTGTGATGCTATGGAGGTGCATAAGGAGAAAGTAAAATGATAAAATACGATTTAACGCTTGAAAAACAGCGACTTATCGGCGCGGACAAATTTTCAATTGCGGCAAACGCAAATGAAACAGTTTGTCTGTGTTTTCATTTTGACCGCAGTTGGCGGCGCTTCGACTCTAAGGCCGCCGTATTCAGAAACAGCGCATCAGAATATTATATTATCGAAATTACATCGGACAGAGCAAAAGTGCCTTGGGAAGTGCTTACTCATCAGGGTGAGTTTGAACTTTCGGTAATCGGTTTTGAGAACGAAAAGGTTATAACATCGGATAAGGTTGAAATTCTTGTTTCTGAAAGTCTGTTGCCTGAAGACTGCAAAACCTTCAGCCCTTCTGAAGTGCTTTTTGACCGATTTAAACGCGAATGTATTGCTCAGGCATATCTTGACTACGAAGACGAAATAAACGAGCTTAAAAAGGCGCATACAATCGAAAAAATGAATCTTAACTCTCAGATAGCTGAAGCGAATAAGCGAACTGAGGATATTGAAAAAGCAAAGAATCAGGAAATAACACAGATTAATATTTCACACCAAAAACAAACGGAACAGCTTAACAGTCAGATAAGTAAACTCAGCCAGACTGTCGAAGAGTATAAAGAGAAGGCATACAACTGGGATCTTATTGATAAAGCAATCGGTATGAAAACATCGGCAAGCACCGCGTTGTGGCAGGGTGGCAGAGAAAAGTATTCTTTGCCAATGCTCAACACATCGTCAATAAGCAATTTCTCATCTTCGGGCTTCAGCGCTAATCTGACTGAAATAGGACTTGATTTGTCTTCTGTAAAAACTTTTTCAGGCATTTTCGCTTCAGCAAAAAGCATTACCAGAGTTGAGCTTAAAAACGGACACAATGTATCAACTTATGCGAATCTTTTTGATAATTGCAAAACAATTAAGCATATAACAATCGGCAGCATCAGCAATTGCAGTAATCTTAGCTGTTTTGCGAATGAAGCTACATCCCTGCAGACAGTAACTTTCAGCGGAAATGTTGAAGCTTCTTTACTTGAAAAAGCTTTTTCAAACTGTCTGGTTCTCAGGGAAATAAACGGATTGTTTGACCTGCAATATGCTACGAACCTCAATATGATGTTCCAAAACTGTTCA
>JAZNPE010000017.1:0-4621 GCA_045589535.1 Acutalibacteraceae bacterium
GATCGGACCTAAAAGATCAAACATAAGTTTAACGGTGAATATTATGCACCAACCCATCCCTATATATAAAACCATTGAAATTATTCGGAATGTTTTAAGATCAATCGAATTCAGTGCTATTCCCAAGGCAGCTAGTCCCCAGACAATACCGAAAACCGTCCAACCCAAAGCAGTATTGTGTTCTCTCAGTGTACATAACGAGAAAGGTGTGTATGTTCCGGCAATAAGAAGATATATGGAGCAATGATCAATAACCTGAAATACTTTTTTTGCAAGGTTGGGTCTGAGTCCGTGATATATACTTGACATTGTATATAGGATTATCATCGTTGCTCCGAAAATTGATGAGCTGACTACCGCATAAGCGTTTCTGTGTATGGCTGAGAATACTGTAAGAAGAACAGTTGCTGTTATTCCTGCAACTGCACCTATTATATGTGATACCGTATTGAATATTTCTTCACCTTTGGTATATGAAGGAAGTTTTCTGTCTTTTAACTTTGTACGCATATTTGACACCTCTGACTTTGTATTATACATTAACAACAATAAAACTTTTGTTAATAATATGTTAATTTTGTTGAAGTAAATTTAAATATTTATTTTAATTCTTTTTAGTACTTGTTTTATTTGTTTTTTTTGCTATAATAGACCAAAACAGCTCGAAAGGCGGCTTTTTATGAATATAATTGTAGTTGGTATCGGAAAGGTTGGCTATACTGTTGCAGAGCAGCTTGTGGCGGAGAATCACGATGTTACCGTTATTGATACTAACGAAATTGTTCTTTCAGATACAATCGAAGAACTTGATGTGCGTGGTGTTCACGGAAACGGAGCTTCAAGAAAAGTTCTTATAGAAGCGGGTATTACTGAGTGTGACCTTTTGATTGCACTTACCGGTGGTGACGAAACCAACCTTCTTTGTTGTCTTCTGGCTAATAAACTTGGTGCAAACGGAACTATTGCCCGAGTAAGGAATCCTGAGTATAACGAAGATATAAGGCTTATTAAAGACAGCCTAGGTCTTTCTATGTCTGTAAACCCTGAAAAGGAAGCTGCGGAGGAAATGTTCAGAATTCTTCGTTTCCCATCAGCGAAAAATGTTGATATATTCGCAAAAGGAAAAGTTGATCTTATAAGCCTTGTTGCAAATTCAAAATGCAATATGTGCGGCAAATCGATTAGGGATATTTTCTCAAAAGTCAGATCAGAAGCTCTTATCTGTGCTATAGAAAGAAACAACGAAATAATAATTCCGAACGGCGACACTGTTATAAATGAAAATGATAAAATTGCCCTTCTTGCCGAGCCGAAAGAAATAACACCGTTCTTTAAGGAAGTGAATATTCCGATTACAGGTGTTAAGGATGTAATGATAATCGGTGGCGGCAGACTTGGTTTATATCTTGCGTTTGAACTTCAGCGTCATAACATAAATGTTACAATTATTGAAAAGAACAAGGCTACTGCTGAAAATTTAAGCTTTCTGCTTCCTGATGCAAATGTAATCTGCGGAGACGGAACAAACCGATCACTGTTGATTGAAGAAGGTTTGCTTGATGTTGATGCGGTATGCTGTCTTACTGGTATTGATGAAGAAAATATACTTCTTTCTCTCTATGCAAAAAGTGTTTCTCCTGATACAAAGACGATTACAAAAGTAAATAAGATTTCATTTCAGGAAGTAATCCGTTCGCTTGATCTTGACAGTGTTATTTATCCTAAAAATATAACAGCGAATTTGATTCTTCAACATGTACGAGCGCGAAAAAATAATATTGGCAGCAACATTGAAACGCTTTATAAAATCATCGACAATAAGGTTGAGGCGCTTGAATTCAACGTAAGTGAGGACAGTGTTCTTCTTGGTAAGACTCTTGAAGAGCTTAAACTTAAGAAAAATGTTATCGTCGGTTGCATAACACGAAAAGGAAAGGTGTTTATTCCCCGCGGTAAAGATGAATTCAAAATAGGTGACTCGGTTATTATTGTTACAACTATTTCGGGTCTTTCTGACCTTGATGATATTAAAGGATAGTATATGAACAGAAAAATGATTTTATACATACTGGGCACGTTGTTGCTCAGTGAAGCAGGTCTTATGCTTTTACCGGTCTTTGTTGATCTGTACTATCGTGAAGGTCAGTTTCTTAACTATCTTATAACGATTTTCGCTCTTCTTGTTACAGGAGTGATTCTAACAAGACTAAAACCAAAGAATAAAACTATTCATGCCAGAGACGGATTTGTCATCGTTTCACTTGGTTGGATACTGATGAGTTTGTTTGGTGCTATCCCGTTTTTCTTGAGTGGCGAAATACCAAACTATCTTGATGCCGTGTTTGAAACTGTTTCGGGTTTTACAACTACCGGTGCAAGCATACTAACCGACATTGAAGCGTTGTGTCATGCTAATCTTTTCTGGCGAAGTTTTACCCATTGGATTGGTGGAATGGGAGTACTTGTTTTTGTTATGGCTGTTCTTCCTCTTGCAGGAGGTGGCGGAGACCTTCATCTTATGAGAGCGGAAAGTCCGGGACCTGATGTAGGCAAACTTGTTCCGAAGTCACTTTCTACTGCAAGAATTCTTTACGGCATATATCTTGCTCTTACTTTGATTGAGATAATTCTGCTCCTGATAGGCGGAATGCCTTTTTTTGACAGCGTTACACATACATTCGGAACTGCCGGTACCGGTGGATTCGGTATAAAAAATGACAGTATCGCAGGATATAGTAATTATATTCAGGTTGTTATTACTGTGTTTATGGCATTGTTTGGTATAAACTTTAACTTATATTTCCTGCTTCTGTGCGGTAATTTTAAATCTGTACTTAAAAGTGAAGAATTACGTTCATATATCTTTATTATGGCTGCTGCTGTTGTTCTGATTGCTTTTGATATCAGAACGCTGTTCGCAACGGGTGCTGAAGCTTTTCGTCATGCAGCATTTCAAGTAAGCTCAGTAATGACTACAACCGGTTTCTCAACAACTGACTTTAACCAATGGCCGGACCTCAGCAAGGTTATTTTGCTGTTGGTTATGTGTATAGGTTCTTGTGCTGGAAGTACTGGTGGCGGAATAAAGGTCGCCAGAATTATTCTTGTATTTAAAAATGCAAAAAGAGAACTGAAGCATCTTCTTCATCCGAGGAGTGTAAATGTTGTTACGTTTGACGGAAAGCGTGTTACAGATGATGTTATGCAAAGTACAAGTGTTTATATGTGTCTTTATATCATTATTCTGGCAGTATCTGTTTTTCTTGTTTCGTTTGATAATGTTGATCTTGTAAGTGATTTTACAGGTGTTATTGCAACTCTGAATAATATCGGACCCGGCTTGGGTGCGGTTGGTCCGACAGGCAATTTTTCGGTTTACAGCTGGTTTTCAAAGTGCATATTTATAATTGATATGCTGTTCGGCAGATTGGAAATATTCCCGTTATTGCTTCTTTTTTCAAAGAAACCAAAGTCAAGGAAAAACGTTTTATAATGTTACGAACAGCCGATTATAAGAGTCGGCTGTTCAATTATAAATTTATCTAAATTATTTTAATAAAACTGTTGACAAATCTGTTTTTTGTGGTACAATGTTCAAGTATCCGGGTGTAGCGCAGGTGGTAGCGTGCTTGAATGGGGTTCAAGAGGCCGTGAGTTCGAGTCTCGCCACTCGGACCATATACGATAAATCCGAACACTTTTACCGTTATCGGTGAAGCGTTCGGATTTATTGTTTTTATTGAGCAATAATTTAATACTTAAAACTTTAAACTCCTCCTGTAAAATTGAGTTATATCAATTTACAGTGGGAGTTGTTTGCTTTTTACTGTTTAATTTTATTCACAAGCGCCGTCAGTTCATACCTGCTGTGGACATTCAGCTTGCGGTAGCTAATTTTTGAGTGAGTATTGATTTTATGAACGGAAATAACCGGCATTTTTGCAACGTCGCCGTTACTGTAACCTCTCTTTGAAAAAACAGAGAGAACGATTTCAGCTTTAACATCTGCACTGACTTCAGTTTGTTATTTCATGTTTGCCAAGCGGTAATTGTTTACAAGGGCGGCAAGCTCCAAACGGCTGTGAACCTCAAGAGCAATATAGATATCTTTCACGTAGTCTTTAACAGTATGCTCGGAGATAACGAGGGCTTTGGCAATATCCTTGTTGGTGTAACCAAGACAGATAAGCTCTGCAACCTCACGTTTCTTCGGACTTAGCTTTGCAAGAGGATTTTTCTCCTCGTCTGCCAAAGCAACCGAAGACTCGGTTTTAACTTCCGTTTTCACGGCGGGAACAGTCTCTGTTTCTTCCTCTGCCGCATGAACGGTGTCGTCGGCAATGCGGCGGCGAAGGGCGAACATCAAAAACGGCTCAACCTGCATATATACGAACACAAGCACACCCATGATCACCGCATAGAAGATGTACAGTGCGGTAGGTGCGCCGAGGAATATCTCGGCAATAACGGCGTGAACGAGAACCGCTGAGAGAGCAAGTCCGATGATAGCGCAAGGTATGTATTTTGAGGGATAGGATTTCATGATCGGCACACCGTAAAGCGGAGCGAGCATACAAGCCGCCATACCAAATCCGATCAACGCGCAAGCGACGTATGCAAG
>JAZNPE010000018.1:0-43138 GCA_045589535.1 Acutalibacteraceae bacterium
CGCAAACGGTACTTGCGGTGAAAATGCATTGTGGACATTGTATGCAAGCGGTAAGATGGTTATCAGCGGCAGCGGTGCTATGGCTAACTACACAGGCAAGGATGCAACACCCTGGGCAGCTTATCTCAAGCAGATCAAGAGTGTTGAAATCGGCAAGGACATCACTGTAGTCGGTAACTATGCATTTGCGTATGCAACAAATGTTAAGGCTATCACATTTGAAGAAGGCAGCAAGCTTGAAAAGATTGGTGCAGCAGCATTCCTTTATACATATGCTACAGAAGTTGCAATTCCCGACACTGTGACCTTTATCGGAAATCTTTCATTTGCATATTGTTCAAAGCTTATCAATGTATATATCCCTCAGAATGTAACATTGATTTATCCTGAGACATTTAAGAAGAGCAGTAATGTACTTCTTAATGTTGCAACAGGCACATATGCAGAAAACTACGCTAAGACAAACGGAATTGCATATGAAACACGCGAGTTCGTGGATATGGTTGTCGCAAACGGCACATGCGGTGAAAATGCATTGTGGACACTGTATGCAAGCGGAAAGATGGTTATCAGCGGCAGCGGTGCAATGGATAACTACACAGGCAAGGATGCAACACCTTGGGCAGCTTATCTCAAGCAGATTAAGAGTGTTGAAATCGGTAAGGACATCACCGTAATCGGCAACTATGCATTTGCATATGCAACAAATGTTAAGGCTATTACATTTGAAGAAGGCAGCAAGCTTGAAAAGATTGGTGCAGCAGCATTCCTTTATACATATGCAACAGAAGTTACCATTCCTGAAACTGTAACCTATATCGGCAATAGTGCATTTGCATATTGCTCAAAGCTTGTAAGCATTAATATTCCTGCCGGTGTAAAAACAATGTTTAATAAAACATTCTACAAGAGTTCTGCTTTGACATTAATCGTAGAAGCAGGTTCTTACGCAGAGAAGTATGCGATTGATAATAGCGTTGCTTATACTGTAAAGTAATTAATCGCTTGTTTATCTGACTGAATTTACGGGGACCGGCTATCCTCGTTAGAGGATGGCCGGTCTTTTTAGTGTATGAAAATTATTGGATGGAAAATCTATGAAAGTGTTGTTTATTAATTCGGTGTGCGGAATTCGCAGCACCGGACGGATTGTTGCACAACTCGCAGACAGTTATTTAAAAGACGGTCATGAATGCCGAATCGCTTTCGGACGGGAAGATGTTCCCGAAAAACTTCGTGATATATCGATTAGAATAGGGTCAGAACAGAATGTTAAAATTAATGCAGCGTTGGCACGCGTTTTTGATAATGAAGGTTTAAATGCAAAAAGAGCGACCGCGCGTTTTTTGGATTGGGCAAATACGTATAATCCTGATGTGTTGTGGTTACACAATCTTCACGGGTATTATCTTAATATAGAAATGCTTTTTGAATGGATAAAAAGCCGTCCGCAGATGCAGGTGAAATGGACATTGCATGATTGCTGGGCGTTTACAGGGCATTGTTCATTTTTCTCTTTTGTAAAGTGCGACCGTTGGCAGTGTGGTTGTGGAGATTGTTGCCAAACCCGCAAATATCCGGCAAGCCTTTTTTTTGATTCATCAAAAAGCAATTATAATCGTAAAAAAAGTGCATTTTGTGGGGTTAAGAATATGACTTTAATTACTCCCTCGGAATGGCTTGCTGCTTTGGTTAAAAAAAGTTTTTTGAAAGAGTATAGTGTTGATGTTTGCTACAACACGGTTGATACAGAAATATTTAAGCCTACACCAAGTGATTTTCGTGAGAAGTATAACCTGAAAGGACGGAAGATTGTACTCGGTGTTGCATCTGTCTGGGATGATCGGAAAGGTTTTGCTGACTTTTTGAGCTTATCTGAAGTGTTGAAACCTGAGTATGCAGTAGTACTTGTAGGAATCTCATCAGAAAAAATTAAAAATTTCCATTCTTCAATTATCGGAATTTCTCCGACTGATTCTGCAGAGAAGCTGGCAGAAATTTATTCGGCGGCCGATGTTTTTGTTAATCCCAGCAGAGAAGAAACTTTTGGTCTTACTACATTGGAAGCGTTATCGTGTGGTACTCCGGCTATCGTGTATAAAGATACAGCCTGTGAAGAGGTAGCAGAACTCTATGGTGGAATTGCGGTAGACCAATCTGTGTATGCTTTGAAAATGGCGATTGAACAGTTAACGCTGGATGGTGATAATTGTTGAGAATTCTATATATTGGTACAGTATGTGGTCTTACTGAGTATGAAAAAATACTCGAAGGATGTAAGGTTAAACCGTCGGTAGCCACGGTTGTTTTTGAGACGGCTCTAATCAGAGGTTTCTCAGAAAATCAATCGGATGTTGAAATTCTGAGTTATCCTATGATCCCGATGTTCCCTAAAAGTCGAAAATTGGTTTTTGGCGGAAAAACTGAAATGATTCACGGTTATCGCAGTCGTTGGCTGAAGACTGTTAATTTGCCTTTTATAAAACAATGGTCGCGCAGAGTTTCGGCTTGTTGCGCAATTAAGAAGTGGGCGAAAGATAACGCAGGAAACGGTGTTATTTTATCCTATTCAATACCGCCGTTTTTAGTGAAAGATATTTTACGTTACAGCAAGAAATATTCATTGAAAACCGTGGCAATCATACCGGATTTGCTGAAAAATATGTATATCAATCATAAAACATCTTTTTTAGTAAGTACTGTTAAGCAATTGTATTTAAATAAATCCCTGAAGCTTCAGGGCGAGTATGACGGATATATATATCTGACAGAAGCAATGCGTGAAGAGATTACTGATAACAAACCGTATATGGTAATGGAAGGTATATACAACGCGACTGATGTTGTTGCAGAAAATAATAAAGAATCGTATTCTAGAGCCATTATGTATGCGGGAGGAATTCACAAAAAGTATGGAGTGTTGAGCTTAATAGATGCTTTTGAGCAGATTCCGGGTGCCGATACAGAGCTGTGGTTGTTCGGTGAGGGCACAGCTGTAGATGAAGTTCTGGAGCGAGCAGGGAAAGACAGCAGAATTAAGTATTTCGGAAGAGTAACGAGAGAAGAAGTTCTGGCATGCGAGAAAAAAGCTGTGCTTTTAGTTAATCCTCGTTCAACCAAGGAGATTTTTACGAAATACAGTTTTCCTTCAAAAACTATTGAGTATATGGCTTCAGGAACTCCTCTTTTAACGACAAGGCTTGAGGGAATTCCGAAAGAATATTTTGACTATGTATTCAGTATAGAGGATAATGATGTTGAACAGATAAAGGGAGCTCTAACAGATATTTTGCATATGACTGATGATGAATTAAGAAATGTAGGAAAAAGAGCACAACGATTTGTAACAGAAAACAAAAGTTCAAAGTCGCAGGTTGAAAGAGTTTTGAAATTTTTAAAAAAACTGAGCAGGGAAGATTATGAAGTTATTGGTAAGTAGAAAATATAGTTTTTGGCAAATTGTCCAACTTGGATTATTTTTTTTGATAAGTTTGAATTTTGTAAATTTATATTTTTATCTTATATTTGCAGCTTTTTTCATATGTGTCATAACGAATGTTAAACGTTTTAAATTTGATATTGCGTCTGTATTACTTGTACTGTTTTCTGTTTGTTATATATTGTTTTATCCCCCTACAAGAGAATCGTATACATCCATTTTAAAACAGTTTGCATATCCAATGTGTTATATGGTTGGCTTGAATTTATTCTTTGTGGATGAGGATAAAAATAATAATAGCTCGGATGCTCAGATTAAGCTATGCATATTAACAGTTGCGATGGGTACGTTTTTGCATTATTTATTAAACGCTTCTATTAATATTGATAGCTTACTGCGCAATACGGTAGACTATTGGACAGGTGAAGTGGTAGTGGCTACTGACCAGGCATTGTTGGTAACTATGGCTATCGGCGTTTTTAGTGTATGGCTATGCGGAGACAGTAAAATGTGGAAAAAAGTGTTTTCGTTGCTTGGGTTGATATTGGTTTTTGTTTATAATTTTGTTTTGGCAGGTCGAACAATAATATTGTTGAGTGCAATTACGATGTTTATTGCGTTTATGTTTATTCAAAAACATACGAGTTCCGGTGGCCGTATTAGGAGATATTTATTCTTAAGTGTTGCTTTGTTTGGCGTCTTGCTGCTGTTTTTGAATAATGTATGGGGAATACGAGATTGGATTTTAGACTCTAATTTAAGCAATAGATTTGAAGCCCAGGATTATATAAGTGATATCAGAGTAGAGAGAAAACTGATATACATTAGTCGCATGTTAGATTTTCCGTTTGGCGGCGGTGGTTTGCGGGATGCTGTCGGAGGACATGCTCATGAACTTTATCTGGATGTTCTCAGTGATGTCGGTTTTATAGGATATGTTTTGGTTGGTATCGTTGTATTAATAGGTAATATGAATGCTTTCAGGACTTTCAGAATAGAAAGTTTATCTATTGAAACAAGAAATTTAATCCTTTGTGTTTTTGTAGGTGTAAATATAGTGTTCTTTCTTGAACCGATAATACAGGGTGAACCTTGGCTTTTCTGCATATTTTGCTTTTTGATTGGGGTAATGCGCAGTCAGGGAGTTATGTACAAACAACAAGTTTGAGTTTTTGAACCCTGAACGCTGTCTGCTTTATATGAAACGTAGCATATTTAAAACCAATCAAGTTTGTTTGTATAGTTAAAAAGATAAAAGACTCATTTGCAAAACTATCAGATAAATAGTGAATCACACGGAAAAATTGAGTGTAAATACGGAAGATATATGATATGAAAGTTTTATAAAGAAAACAGAACAGGAGAATTATATATGATAAAACCTGCCATAGTCGCGGTTGGTTATAATAGGCCTGCCGGGATGAAAAGACTGTTAGAAAGTATTGCAAAAGCCAACTATGATGTGACTGATATCCACTTAATCGTAAGTATAGATGAGTCAGACAGAAGTGATGAGGTAGAGCAGGTTGCGCGTTTATTTAAGTGGGAGCACGGAACTTTGGAAATTCGCCGTTTTCCAAAGAGGCAGGGTTTGCGAAAGCATATTGTTCAGTGCGGTGATTACAGTAAGCAATATGGTGCGGTTATTATTTTAGAAGATGACCTGATTGTGTCTGAGGATTTTTATATTTTTGCTTGTCGTGCACACGAAAAGTACAGTGAAGACGAAAGAGTTTGTGGTGTGTCATTATACTCTCATCGGGTTAACGAGTTTACCAGATATAGGTTTTGTCCGGCTCCGTCTGTTTATGATGTATATTTGGGAGATATGGTTGTAACTTGGGGACAGAGCTGGACCTATGAACAATGGCAGAGGTTTAAGGATTGGTACTTGGAGCATGAAGACAAGTTACCTGAAGTGAATCACAAAATTCCTCAAAAAATATCTGAGTGGACCCGATCTTGGGGCCGTTATTTTGCAAGCTATATTGCAGATAAAGGATTAAGTTACATATATCCATATCAAGCAAGATCGACCTGCTTTTCTGATTATGGAGAGCACAATAAAAGTGTTGTACCACTTACATTTGTACAGGTTCCGTTATTGCACGGCGTACCGAAAGAGTATCGTTTCGGAGATTATAAAGAGTTAATACGGTATGACAGCTTTTTTGAACGTGTTCTTGATAGTAAACATATGATTTGCGGAATTTCAGGTGAAGATATCTGTATGGATACCGGCAATATGAAGACATCTGCAGATGGCAGAAAATATGTGGTATGCAATGAAGAACTTCCTCATAAGAAAATTGCATCATTTGCATTGACTCTTCGTCCGATATCTTTAAATGTTTTAGCGGAATTACCGGGTAATGATCTGCATCTTTATCAGTTGAACAGCGATGAGATCCGCCCGTGGAAAAAAAAGATTCATTACTACGCCAATCGCCGTAGATTGAGATATGAATATGATGATATGCCATGGAGAACTGCTTTACATTATGGTGTTAAAGAGTTTTTCAGCCGTTTACGAGAGTCTTTGTGAGATTATTAAATATGTTTGGATTTATTAAGAATAAAGAAATCAGCAACGCAGGGTGGATTATTGGCGAAAGAATTGTGCAAATGGTCCTTACACTTATTGTTGGTGTTTTATCTGCGAGGTATCTTGGACCAGGAAATTATGGTTCATTGAATTATACTGCTTCATTTATAACCTTTTTTTCATCGATTGCCACTTTGGGAATGGATGGAGTAATCATAAAAAAAATGATTGTTGAACCGGATAAAGAGGGACGTTTTTTAGGAGGAAGTATTGTTCTTCGATTCATGTCATCAGTGATCAGTTCATTTCTGGCTGTTGCGGTAGTTGCTTTGCTTAATCCCGGAGATAATGAAAAAATCGTTCTTGTCATGCTTCAATCAATTCAATTACTTTTCCAGGTTTTGAATATTTTTGATTCATGGTTTCAGCGTTATCTGAAATCGAAATATATTTCAATTGCAAAAATAATTGCAACTGTTTTTGTAATGGGATATAAGTTGTATCTTTTATTTACAGCTAAAAGTGTGGCTTGGTTTGCTTTTTCTAATTCGTTGACTGCGATTATATTTGCCTTTATGCTGATTATTTTTTATAAAATAAATAAGGGGCCAAGGTTGTCGTGGGATATTAAATCCGGAATATTTGTTTTAAAGGATAGTTATCATTATGTGTTTTCAGGTTTAATGGTTGCTATATATGGACAGATGGATAAAATTATGATCGGAAAAATACTTTCTGATACTGATGTCGGGTTATATACAACAGGGATTGCTGTCTGCAGTATGTGGATATTTGTGCCGATGGCAATTATTAATTCATTCAGACCAACTATCCTTGGCTTGAAGCAATCGGGACATATAGAATTATATAATAAGAGATTAAGGCAGTTGTATTCTTTTATCATTTGGATGTGTATTGGTGTTTCAGCTATAATTTGTGCATTGGCTCCTTTGATTATTTCTGTTTTGTATGGCAATGATTATATGGGTTCTGTTAATACATTAAGAATCGCAATTTGGTGTGAAACATTTTCGATGATTGGAACCGCACGGGGTATCTGGATACTTGCAGAAGATAAAAATAAGTATGTTAAATACTATCTTGCAATAGGTGTAGTAGTTAATTTTATTCTGAATATCGTTATGATACCGATATTAGGGATTGAAGGAGCTGCTATAGCAACTCTGGCAACGCAGTTCACCACGAGTGTGATTGCACCGCTGTTCTTTAAGGCAACCCGGGAACACACTAAGATTGTTATCGAATCTTTTTGTCTTTCATGGTTAAGAAAAAAGGAGTGAGGTTTTTAAACTGAAAATCTGCGAGAGGTTAAGGGCTTTTATTATAAAGAGGTGAAACTTGTGAAAGTATCTATTGCCCGTCGTGCATACAGAAAGTTACGAGATTTGGTATTTAAAATGTCAACATATATTTCTCCGACATTAAATACGAAATTAAGATATCGTTATCTTTTTAAGAAAAAACTTAATTTAAAAAAACCGGAAACTTTTAACGAAAAGCTGTTATGGTTAAAACTGAAGAATTATAATAATAATCCTTTAGTAATTCAATGCGCAGATAAATACCTCGTCAGAGATTATGTGAGAGATTGTGGTTATGAAGATATTTTAATAGATTTACTAGGGGTATGGGATTCTGCGGAAAAAATTCAGTGGGACGATCTTCCGGATAAGTTTGTTTTGAAATGGAATTTTGGCGCAGGAATGAATATAATTTGCAAGGATAAAAAAAGTTTAAACAGAGAACAGACTGTAATGCAAATGAACAAGTGGCAAAAAAATAAGTATTGGTTAACTCACTCGGAAATGCACTATAAATACATACCAAAGAAAATTATCTGCGAAGAGTTTGTTGAGTGCACGGAAACGGATACGATTCCGGATTATAAAATATATTGTTTTCACGGTAAACCTAAGGCTGTTTTGGTAATGCACGATCGCGGCAGCAGTCAGATGTCTGCTGAATTTTTTGATACAATGTGGCAACCGTTGGATAATACCGATAAATATGATGCTACACTTGAAGCGACACAGAAACCTGTGTGTCTGGAGTCGATGTTGCGAGCAGCAGAGAAGCTGTCTTCTCCTTTCCCGTTCGTGAGATGTGATTTTTATGTGGTTGAAGATAGGTTTTACTTCGGTGAACTCACCTTTACTCCGGCGGGAGGACTGTATACATCTCAAACAAAAGTTGATGGGAAGAAAATGTCAGATTTTCTTGATATACCATAAATACAGAAGAACAAACCTGTATTTTATCAAGATGCAGAAAACTTAACGCACCCCTGAATAACGGGGTGCGTTTTTGCGTGTTATAAATTCAAAAAACTGATGTGTGTGCTGATAATTTGAATTTTTTAAAAGAGTATGATAGAATTAATCGGACACATCGAATAGTTCGTTTTTAATATAAGTAATATTTAATTATTTCAGATAATACCCGGGAGGTTACTATGAAAAAAGTACAGATAATTATTTCGTGTCTTTTAATAGTAGTGGTTCTTGTTTTTTCGCATTTTTCTTCATTGTTTATATTAAGGGATTCGTCGGAAAGGTCATATACAAATGTTTATGAAATTTCCGACACTATTCCCGAATACACTGTGCTTCCTACTGAAGAGAAAACCGATTGGAAGGCAAAATGGATATGGGATAGGGGGAACCTGACGGAAGAAAATGTCTGGATGTGCTTTAATAAAAAAGTTACTCTCGATAAAATTCCCGAAGAACTCATTGCCGACATTTCAGCTGACACGAAATATTGGCTTTACATAAACGGAGAAACCGTTGTTTTTGAGGGAAGCGTAAAACGAGGTCCCGATGAAAACAGTTGCTATTATGATAGTATCGATATAGCACCTTATCTCAAGGAGGGCGAGAATTCAATCTGCGCCCTGGTTTGGTTCTGGGGTGATGAAAAGAATTATTCCTATAACAGCAGTGGTCAGGGCGGATTCCTTTTTGAAGCCGCAAATGAAGACATCACCATAATTTCCGACAAGAGTTGGAAGGTAAAAAGACACAGTGCTTATGTTGACAGCATTTTCAATCAGCCTAATTACAGACTTCCGGAGCACAGCATCTGTTTCGATGCAAGGGAAGATATGGGTGATTGGACAAACAGAGCTTATGATTTTTCTTCATGGGAGAATGCGACCGAATATGCGGCCGGAAGCGAGGGTGATTACGGTAAGCTTTATCCGAGAGGAATACCTTTCCTGAAAGATTACGGGCTTAAGGATTACGAAAATTCAAAGAGTTATGAAAACTACACAGTAAGCAAGCTTTTCGGTGAAAAAATCACCGTGGATATTCCTTATAACGCACAGCTTACTCCTTATCTTAAAATTGTAGCTCCTGCAGGGAAAAAGATACGTATAACAACTGAAAATACTCCGATAGGTGCAGTTTCAGCTACCTATATAACCAAAGAGGGGGATCAGGAGTTTGAAGCTTTGGGATGGTTCAACGGGGAACATATTACTTATAAAATCCCGAAAGGTGTAACCGTTGTTTCCCTCAAGTACCGTGAAACGGGATATGACAGCTCCTTCAGCGGTGAATTTGAATGCGATGATGAATTTCTGAATTCTTTGTGGCAGAAATCTCTGCGTACTCTTTACGTTACTATGCGCGACAATTTTATGGACTGTCCCGACAGAGAAAGAGCTCAATGGTGGGGCGATGTCACCAGTGAAATGATTATGACAATGTACTCCATGGACAGTAATTCATATCTGCTGTATCAGAAGGGTGTGGAGGCAATGCTTTCACACGTTGATGATTCAAAGGTGCTTCAGACTGTTGTGCCGATAAGCGGCGATTATTTCGAACTTCCCGTTCAGCAGCTTGCGGGAATCGTTGGTTTCCTCACTTACTATGAGTATACAGGCGACAAAGCTTTTGTTGAAAAGGTTTATGATGCTTGCGTTGATTATCTTAAACTCTGGGAAATCGGTGAGAATAACCTTGTCGTTCACCGCGAAGGCTCGTGGGATTGGGGCGATTGGGGTCAGAAGGCTGATATGACAGCAATTGAAAATGCTTGGGTGTATTACGCTCTTTCTGCCACAGAGAAAATGGCAGAGATTTTAGGGAAAGACGAGGATATCGCATTTATTACCGAAAGAAAAGATACTATCAAAAAGGGTTATAAAGCTCTTTGGACGGAAAAAGGCTTCAAAAGTGAAGACGTTAAAGATCCTGATGACAGAGCCAATGCTCTTGCGATACTGTCAGGACTTGCGGAAAAAGAGCAATATAATACTGTTACAAATGTTCTCACAACCACTAAGAATTCAAGCCCGTATATGGAATACTATGTTCTTGAAGCCCTTTGCAAAATGGGAAAATATGAAGTAGCAAGTGACAGAATCAGGGTCAGATATGAGGGTATGGTGAGTGCGGATTATTCCACTCTCTGGGAATTCTGGGACGCTTGGCGAGGAACAAAAAATCACGCGTGGAGTGGCGGACCTCTTGTTATAATGAGTAAGCATTTTGCAGGTATAACACCTCTTGAAGCAGGCTATGAAAAGGTTAAAATTGATCCGCAGTATGCCTTGTCCGAGAATATGACCTGTACTGTTCCGAGTGTAAAAGGATTAATAACCCTGAATTATGAAAAGGCTGATGATAGTTGTGTTATCAACCTTACCTTACCGCAAGGAATGAAGGCTGTTTTGTATATACCGGACAATGCTGTTGTGAATATCAACTCAAAGGTGTATTATCAAAACGGTGAGTATATAAACAACGAAACACATGATATTGAGATTGTAAAAAAATAACCTGAAGCCAATCTCGGAATGAAACTTTCAGGCATACGGGGTTCAAATACCCCTAGTGTTCTTTTATTGTTTTTGTTGTGTCTGTGTGTTATAATCACAATATACAGCTCGAAAAGGAGATTTACTGATGCAAAAAAATGAATTGCTTCGTAGCAAAAAGCTTTATTTGTTCGATATGGACGGTACTTTGTATCTGGGCAGTCAGCTTTATGATTTTACTTTGGAACTGCTCGATACCTTGAAAAACACAGGGCGCAGATACCTCTTTATGACCAATAATTCCTCCAAGAGCGTGGATGATTACGTCAAAAAACTCGGTTCGCTGGGGATCAAAGCCTGCAGAGAAGATTTTATGACATCTTCTCAGGCGACAGCCTATTATCTCCACAAGAACCACGAGGGACAGAAGCTTTATGTCTGCGGAACTCAGTCATTGAAGGACGAGCTCAGCCGTGAAGGCTTTACCGTAACAACGGACGTAAATGAAACGGAATGTATTGTTATGGGCTTTGATACGGAGCTTACGTTCCAAAAGCTTCACGATGTAAGCTATATGCTACTGACACGTCCTGATCTTCCGTATATCGCAACAAATCCCGATTACGTCTGTCCGACAGAGTTCGGTTCCGTGCCTGATTGCGGAAGCGTTTGCGATATGATTTATAATGCCACAAAAAAGCGACCGGTTGTAATCGGAAAACCCTCTCCGTTGATGCCTCAGCTTGCAATGGAAGCACTCGGAGTGTCCGAAGATGAAACCTGCGTGGTGGGCGACCGCATTTACACGGATGTAAAATCAGGCCTTAATGCAGGTGTTACGTCAATTCTTGTTCTCAGCGGTGAAACCACTGTTGAAGTATTAAACGAAAGTGATGACAAACCGCACCTCGTATTGCAGGACGCAGGCGAAATTCTGACAGCAATAAAAGAGTAATATTTAAAGGGTGATAAAAATGTTCTCACGAATAATTGCAGTGTTAATGTGCGTTGTATCTTTTTTTATTGCTCCTTTTTCACAGAACTTTTCTAAATGGGAGCTGAAAATTGAGCTTGCGAAGGGCAGCTACGAAAGCCCGTATATTGTCAGACCGCTGGAGAATATAACCGTTAACGGTGTATCGGTTGATGAATACTCGGTTGTTGGCCCTGACGGCGCGCTGTATTCAAATGCCGCTGAAACGCTTTGTAACGAGTTTTATAAGGCTTGCGGCAAAGAGCTTGACACAGATAAAAAAGCCGATAAAAATGCCTTTGTGATTGAAGAAAAGCTGAATGATACAGACAGCTTCAGTCTTAAGGTTGAAAACGGCAATGTTTATATCAAGGGAAGTAAAGGCGCAGGTATCGCAAGAGGTATAGCTGCTTTTGCTGACGAAGTTCTGCTCGCCTCAAAGGGTACTTATGATTTTAAAGACGGTTACGAATACACTAAAATATTTTCAGATTTTATAACATATGAAGCTTTCGGTGCTGTCGGTGACGGCAAAACCGATGATTTTGAAGCGATTGTTAAAACCCACGAATACGCAAATGCAAACGGATTGAGTGTTTTGGCAGATGAAACCGCAACATATTATATCGGCGGTGCAAATAAAACTGCCTACATTATGACCGACACAAGCTGGTCAACTGCACGCTTTATAATTGATGACACAAATGTTGAAAACAGAAGTGCCTGGGTGTTCAATGTTGCTCCGTCAAAGGGTGCATACAGCATAACAGATAAGGTTTCACCGCTTAAAATTGATGCCGAGAATATCGGGACAACGCTTGAGGAAAAGAGCCTTGTTGTTCTTACGGATTCTAATGTAAAACGTTACATCCGCAAGGGTGCAAACCAGAATTCGGGAAGCAATCAGACGGACGTTATCCTCGTCAATAAAAACGGCAATATCGCACCCGAAACTCCGCTTATCTGGGATTTTAATGCAATAACAGGCGCAACAGCTTATCCTGTTGATGCCGAAACGCTGACAATCAAAGGCGGTAAATTCACAACCATCGCAAACAATGCCCCTTCCGAATACAACTATTATTCAAGAGGTATTGTGGTCAGACGCTCAAACACCGTTATTGACAGTATTTATCACGATATCGCAAACGAGGGTAAAACGGGCGCACCGTATTCTGCTTTTGTAAGCCTTTCGTGCTGTGCAGATGTAACTGTTAAAAACAGCACGTTTACAGGGCATAAAAAGTATTCGACAATAGGCTCTGCAGGCACGTCCGTAACAATGGGTACTTACGATATCGGAGCTGCTACGGTAGTTAACGCAAGCTTTGTTAACTGCAATCAGACAAACGATATAACCGATAACGATTACTGGGGAATTGCAGGCACGAACTACTGCAAAAACCTTGTTTATGACGGTTGTGCACTTTCACGTTTTGATGCCCATCAGGGTGTGCTTAATGCAACGGTTATAAACTCCGTTCTCGGCCACCACGGAATAAAGCTTATAGGCAGCGGAACGGCACTCATCGAGAACACAACCGTTCTTTCAGACAGCTTTGTTGACCTGCGTGCGGATTACGGCTCAACCTGGAACGGCGATATGATTATCCGCAACTGCAAGTTCTATCCTACAGGTGTTTCAAGCCACATTATCAATGCGGAAAATTCCGAGGATCATAATTTCGGTTATACCTGCTATATGCCGCAGAAAATAGAAATTGACGGCTTCTATGTCCACAGGGGAGGTATAAATTACCTTTTCCCGAAGGTTAATCCGGAACATAAAAAGGATTCATGCAATGCCGAATATCCCGTTGTTCCTCCGCAGGAAATAACCGTTAAGAATTTTGATTGTTTGGTTGTCGGAAGCCTTAAGGTTTCAAAAAACAAGGCGATATTCAAAGTTGAAATTGCATAACAAACAAAAATACAGATAATAACAGGGTGTACCGCGTTTGCGATACACCCTATACTTTTATTTGATATACTCAACAATTTTTCTGAAATCTTCTGTTGCTCTGAATTCATCCGAAAGAGGGTATCCGTCCTCTAAAGCTTCTTTTATGGCAAAGGCAATGTTATCATATCCTCCTTTGAAGGCGGTTGCTTTGTTAAATTCAAGCCCTTCAACAAGGTGTGATGTGTGGGTTGTAATATCCGGCATAGACTCATATTTGACTGCTATTTCAGCTTCTTTTCGGAAACATTCGAGCGCACCCTTATCATCACCGTTATGGTGTTTGATAACTCCGAGATAACCGTAATTGAATATAACAAGATAACTGCTTTGACCGTAATCACCGTCAGGCATAGCGGTGTTAACAAAATTCAGATATGCTTCGATGATAGCGGGGTCACGTTCAAGAATACAGCTTGCCTTACGGTTTATGATTTCACCTATCAGCTGAATCATTTCGGAAAGACCCTTTGCACACGCCATATTTCTTTTTTTGCTGCCCATGGGATAAAGCATCGTTGCTCTGAAATCTTTTGTGTTTCTCATAATCGGCATTTCTTCAAGAATCGGGTCTATTTCCGAAATGTCAACACCGCTGTTTTCTGTTTTGCTTAATCCCTCAATATAATTGCACATAACAACCTTTGCCCAGGTTCTTATACGGTCATTTGTGCAGTAATTCTGAACGATACCGAAAGACCTTTCAACTTCTGATTTAACATTTAAAGCTCGCTTGTCCTTGTAAGGATAAATCAAACGAAGAGCATCCATATAGTTTACCAAAAACGGGTAGTGATCGGGAATTTCGGCGAAGGCTTCTTTCATAAGCTCGCTTGCCTGCCTGTAATCCTCCTTTGCTGTAAGTGAACGGTATCTTTCTTCAAAGTCTTTGATTCGGTTTTCTCTGTCAACTGTATTCATACCCAAAAGAAAATCAGTTGTGATGTTGAAAAAGGATGCAATTGAGGGAACAAGCGTTATATCGGGATAGCTTTCGCCCCGTTCCCATTTGCTCACACTCTGATAGGATACACCTATAAAATTTGCAAGCTCTTCCTGAGTGATATTCTTTTCTTTACGTAATTTTTTGATGTTTTCTCCGATTAGGATCATATGAGTTACCTCCGTTTTTAGTTAACAGCATTGTTTACAACAAAATAATAACCCTGAAAATGTAAAAAAACAATAACTTATCTGTTTAGACAAACTAAACTGTAAGGCGAAAAAATCAACTTATAGAGCGTTAAAAATCCGAGGTCGTAAGCCTCGGATTTCTTGTTGCGGTAATATTAATAGCTTTTGAGTTTCCTTACGTCTCTGTAAAACGCAGTTTCACTGTTAAAGTCAACAAATTCAACCATAACAATACCGTCAAATTTCTTTTCTTTCAGATTTTTCAGAAGGGTATCAAGGTAATTCTTGTCCTTTTTTCTGTGTCTTTGCTCCTTCTTCAAATCGCGGTAGGACACGTGTACGTCCCGAATAAACTCAAAGGTTCTGTCAATTCGGTCAAGGTCATATTCCATACGGAAATACCGTGACTGAAAGTAGGTTTTGAAATTCTCTTTCTTTAAATCACTTTTTAACCGTAAAAACGCATCGGTATTATTGTTGAAGGTGTTATCGTGACATTCAGGACAGACGTCAAGGCCGTAACCGGCAGCAATATCACACATTTTCTTTGTGTTTTCAAGCAGTGTTCGGTATTCCTTGTCACTCATTTCCTCGCTGTTCTTTTTGCCGAGCCAGATTCTTACAGAAGGAGCGCCCATTTTCTTTGCAATCTCGCAGACCTGTACCCATTTCTCTTCATCGTATTCAATACTGTTGAAATAGCTACCGTAGGAGCTGATTTTTATACCTTCATTATCACAGACGGACTTAACCAGACGTGCATCCTCAACAGTTGTTACGTGAATATCTCCGCCCCATTCGATGTAGTCGATACCTGCTTTTTTTGCTATCAGAATCACTTGCGCGGCACTCTTCTTTCTGAAAGTGACACTGCAAAGCCCAAGTTTAAAACTGTTCATAATTCTTATCCTTCATTTGTTTTACTAAGTTGGTGACAGTCGAACACTGTACGCCTAAAATTTAAATCTTTTGGCATATCAAGCCGTTTTATCGTCTTGAAATACGCGAGTATGTCGGCGACTCAAAACACCTTGCTACACCAAAATCTTTAGAATTTTAGGTGCGAAGCAGTTTTGTAAGATAAAAATTTTTGTTCTGACAAGAAAAAGACTTGCAGTAATACTGCCGTATTGCAAAAGGATTTTTCGCAGTCAGGGCGAAAAATTGTCTTCCAAAACCGTGCAGGGTTAGACTGTCGCCAACTTAAGATAGTATTCAAAGCTTTTTTGCTCACAGGGAACAGGTGAAACCTTAATAAACTCAACCTCACCGTCTTTTGTAACGGTAAGATAATCCCTGTAATACGTGTTTTCTTTTAATGCTTCACCGTTTTTTATAAAGATTGCTCCTCCGCGGCTACCTGTTTCGGGTCCTTCCGAAACAATTGCTTCAAGCAGAGCCTTCATACTAACGAGCATATCCTTGTCGCGGTAATATTCTGTAAGGCTTCTGTGCTTCATCGGGTAAGAATCAAGTATGGATCTGATTTCACCGAGAAGTGAAATACAACCCTCATAATCTCTTTTGAATGATGCGACCTGACTCATTTTTGATTTAAAATGTGAATAGTCGATATCAGACCTTTTTTCAAAGCACATTTCTTCCGCTTCAAAGTCCGGAAAATTGTTTTTAAATGACGGTTTGCTTTTTATGTGCCTTGCCGCAATAAGACCGCCGACCTGAGTGTCATTGAGTGCTGAGCCGCCCGGACGTGAAAGACCGAATGTACCTGCCGCTTCACCTATGACGTAAAGACCCTTTATATCCGTTTCAAAGTTGCTGTCGGTATAAGCTCCGCCGTTATTGTGCTGAGCGCAAACGGCAATGCGAAGCTTGGTCTTATGAATATCTATACCTTGTCTGAGGTAAACGTCAATTGCCTTGCTGTTAAGCTTCTCAAGCCTTTCTATCGGTGTGTCGGCAAAGCATTCTGTGTTTATAATGTAATCCTTTGCTTCCTCGCAGAGCATTTCAAAAGAAAAATCACGCGGATTGCAGGTATAGTCAAGAAAAACTTTTCTTCCCTTCAACATCTCGCTGTGTACTGCAAGGTCAATCTTTGAGCTTTCTTCCGCTCTTCCTGAAGAAAACGGCCACTGATATCCCTTAAGAAAAACGTAGCTGTATGCTTCGTGTATATTATCAAAATAATCACCGAGAAATTCGTGCTCGTTTCCGTCAGCATCAATGCTTACAAATCTCGGCACAACCTGCATAAAGCTTCCTGAAACATTCCAACGAAAATCCACGGAAGCCATACCGTACTGCCATTGTGTGAAGTTGCACATCCTGACACCTGCATCGATAAGCACACCTGTCATACCGTGCTGGGATTCGGGATAAACACTGTCTTCATAAATACACGCAGGCGCACCCGTGGCACAGATTACATTTTCTGAATAGATATTTTCTTCTTTCTCGTTTTCAAGATTCAATACCCTTATACCGTAAGCTGTGCCGTTATCTGTCAGTATTTTTGTCACAAGCAGGTTATCAAGCAGGGGAGTCTTGTTCTTTTCAAGAACAACCTTTTCAAGCTTCTCGGTCATAACCTTTGATGTCAACGGGCCGATTGAAGTAGCGCGTAGAGTATTGTCGTGGTCGGTTTTGTAGCCGGGGTAGCAACCGTAGCTGTCAGTAGGGAATCCAACACCGTAATCGCAAAGACGCAGGAAGCATTTACTGCTGTTGACAGATTCAAGATACATTTTTTCTCCGTCACACGAACCGCCCGAAAACATATCCGAAGCCATTTTATACGGGCTGTCGGGAGTAAGTCCGTCCATTGAAAGCTTATAATAGGTCTGTTTGTCGCTGCCGGTGTTTCTTGATGTTCCCGAAAGACGGTTTTCCGTAACTACGGCAATATCGGTTATGCCCTCACGGTAAAGCCAGTCAGCTGCACTATAAGCCGCGGCACCGCTGCCTATTATAAGACATTTATATATTTTACTCATAAGCGCCTCACATTAAATCCGCCGTCGCAGTCAATAACCGTTCCGGTGCAGAAATCAAAATTACCCTGAGCGATTGAAACAACACATTTTGCAACATCCTCGGGCTGACCCATTCTGTTTATCGGAGTAAGTCCCTCTGCGATAAGCTTGTCGTATTTTTCCTTAACCGTTGCGGTCATATCTGTTTCGATTATTCCGGGTCGTATTTCAATAACACTTACGCCGTATTCTGCAAGTCTTGCCGCAAAGAGCTTTGTTATCATTGATATTCCTGCCTTGGAAATGCAGTATTCGCCCCTGTTTACAGAGGCTGTGTATGCGGACATGGAAGAAATATTGACGATTCTTGAATTTTCACTCTTTATAAGAAGGGGAGCCAGCTCCTGCGTAACAAAGAATGTGCCTTTAAGGTTTATGTCGGTAAGAAAATCGAAGTCCTCGGGCGTTATGTCAAGGATATCTTTTCTTTCACGCGGTGCAACACCTGCGTTGTTTACTAGCAGGTTGATTTTTCCGAAAGTGGTTTCTGCAAAGCTGAAAAGTCTTTTTCTGTCATCTTCAGCCGAAATGTCACAGGGGACAAAAAACACCTTTCCTGCAAAATCTTCTTTCAGTTTTCTGATGTTGTCGTTTTCGTTTCTTGCCGTAACAATAACGCTGTAATCTGTTTTCAGAAGACCTTCCGCAATCGCTTTGCCGCTCCCTCAGCTGCCGCCTGTTACAATTGCAACCATAGCCATTTCTCCTTATTTTTTCAGAACAAACTTGTTGTAATATGGCATATACACTTCGCTGTCCCTGATAACACATCCCGAAACAGTTCCTGCGCGCATAAGCTCGGAACATTTACTGCACTTAATGCAAACCTTGTTTTTATCGAGCTTGTCCGTTTCAAGATAATCTTTATAGAATGTTGGATATGCGAATGTCATTCTGCCGAAGCCTGCAAAATTGCCTATGCTTGCTGAAAGCAACTCCTCAGCATATTTCACAGCGTTTTCACCCTCGTATGAGAGTGCGGAAACAGCAAATTTTATGTCGGGGAATGATTCTGTAATTTCTTTAGTGACATCATATACACGCTTCATTCCGATTCTTCCGTCCTCGGGGGATTTAGCGGAATACGGTCTGTTGATGTGAGGTATAAGATAGGGGTTGCCTATAGTAAGATTTATAAATTCAATACCTTTTTCGTTAAGCTTTTTTATAATTTCTTTTGTTTCCGTAAGGTCGATTTCTTCTTTTTCGTTTACACCGAATCCGTAGCCGTAGGGGAAACAGTCGCAGGCATTAAGCCTTGTTGTAACAAAAGCTTTGTCACCAACAACCTTTTTAACCGAATCGATACAGTCAAAATAAAGCCTTGTACGGTTTTCAAGACTGCCGCCATAACTGCCGGGACGGTCATATGCACTGAGCAATTCGTTGAAAAGATAACCGTGACAGCATTTGACGTCCATTCCGTCAAAGCCTGCTTCAAGTGCCAACTTCGCAGCCTTTTCGTACATTGCGGGAATGGTTGAAAGATACTTGTCAGTTGCAACCGTAAACGGCTGTTCTTCCTTACCTTTCTCCCAAAGTGAATTTCTGTAAGCAACAATCGGCTCAGGCATACCGTTCGGCTTGCTGTAACGTCCGCTGTGAGTGAGCTGAACAATCATTATAGGCTCAAAACCGTTAAGCTCCTTGGACTTTGATTTGACAGCACTTACAAGCTCCTTGAAACTGTCAACCGTGTTTTTGTTTATGTAAAGCTGACGCGGATTGGCTCTGCCTTCATTACAAACGGCAGTTGCCTCGAACCAGATAATTCCGGGTGCACCTTCAGCGAAGCGCATATATCTGCGGAATGTCAGTTCATCGACAGCCCCCTCGGTTGTTCCGTCACAGCCCTCCATAGGCTGAAAAAGTATCCTGTTGTGAACTTTCCGACCGTAAATATCTGCAGGTATACAGAGCAAGCTTTTCATTCTTTCACCTCGTCTGAGTTATATACTTTAATTTACCATTTTATCAATATAAATGCAAGCGATTTTAATGAATCGCAAACAGAACGGTCATCTGACTTTTATTGTGTTGCAGTTTGTTGAAATGTTTGTCTGCGTATGATATAATAAATTTATCTGAAATATAAAAGGAGCTGACGTATATGAAAAAAGCAAACGTTTTTCCGTATATAATCGGTGCTGTAGTCGCTTTGTTATTTCTTGGTTTAAGCTTATATGTTTTTTGCCCGGCACTTAATGTCCACAATTCAGACTTGTGGATAATTCTTGATATTGCAATTTTAATTTTTGTAGTCGTTGAACGGCTTGCAAAGGGTTGTAAAGATTTTGGATTTGTAACAGTTAAACAGAAAAAAGGGTCAAAGGGTAAAGGCAGAAAAATAACGAAATTCACTTTCGATGTTAAGTATTATATAGCACCTATTGCTTTTACCGCGCTTATAGCTTTTCTCGGTGTTATCGGAAGCACGGTTTTTAATGCTACATCTTATTCTGAAATATTGAAAGTTGCAGATTCGGATTTTTCAGTCGATTTAGCTGAGTCTGTCGGTACGGATTCAATTGCCTTAATGGATACAGCATCAGCACAGATGCTCGGAGACCGTGAAATCGGGGCTCTTTCGGATGTTGTAAGTCAGTTTAATGTTTCCTATGATTACACGCAGATAGATTATAACGGTAAACCTATCAAGGTTTCAGCTCTGGAGTACGCAGGATTCTTCAAATGGATGAATAACAGCAACAGCGGAATTAAAGGCTATGTTACAGTGAATCCTGTTACAATGTCTGCTTCGTTTGAAAAGTCTGAAGGAATGAAGTATGTTCCGTCTGCATATTTTTCGGAAGATGCGTACAGATATCTTTGGATGAAATATCCTACTCTTATGTTCGAAAATCTGCACTTTGAAATTGATGAAAGCGGAAAGCCTTTTTATATTGCATCTGTTGTTGAAAAAACAATAGGATTGTTTGGCGGAAAAACCGTCAGCGGATGCGTTGTTCTTGACCCTGTAAGCGGTGAAACCGAAAGATATAATGTTTCCGATATTCCCGGGTGGATAGATGTTGTTTTCTACGGTGACCTTATATGTGAGCAGTATAATTGGTACGGAATGTTCCAGAACGGTTATATGAACAGCTTGTTTGCGAAAAAAGGATGCAAGCAGGTTACCACATATTACTCAAGCGATGATGAGTCTGATGATGAAACTCCTGTTTCGGATTACGGATATGTTGCCAAAGACGGTGATATATGGATTTACACAGGTGTTACTTCCGTAAACGGTGACAGTTCGAATATCGGTTTCCTTCTTGCAAATGAAAGAACCGGCGAAAGCCGATACTACTCAATTGCAGGTGCTGACGAAAAATCGGCAATGGTGGCTGCAGAGGGTGAGGTTCAGGAAAAAGGATATCAGGCATCGTTTCCGTCACTCATAAACATTGACGGTCATCCCACGTATATAATGGTGCTGAAGGATTCGGGCGGATTGGTTAAGCTTTATGCAACAGTAAATGTTGAACAGTACAATATTGTAACCACAGCAGCAACTCAGGCTGAATGTATTAAAAAATACAAATCAGCTCTCGGTATAGGAGATGACGAAGTCACAGAAGATGCAGAAGAAAAAACAATTGTTATTACATCGGTAAAGTATATTGATATAGACGGAAATACTTATATCTATCTGATTGACGGAGACAGCAACATATTTAAAGCAAAGGCAAGTGAAAACGAGAATATGCTTTTATTGAATGTTGGTGATAAGGTTAAGATTTCTTATTCCGGAAAAACCATTATCTCGTGCGAGAAAATAGGATAACATAGCAAAAAGTAAAAGGAGAAAAGCTTATGAGCAAAAAACAACCCAAGCTCCAGAATCCTCTGTGGCAGACAACAAAGCCTGAAAGAAAAAGCTATTATACGTATTTCTTCGGTCAGAATATGATTTACAATATGATAGCAGGTTATCTTACAACCTTCCTGCTTCTTATCGGTGTTGACCCCGTAAAATCTGCGGCGGTTATGCTTGCCGTAAAGGTGTGGGATGCTGTCAACGATGCGGTGTTCGGTGTTATTTTTGATAAGTTCAAATTCAAGGGCGATAAAAAATATATCCCGTGGCTTAAAATTGCCTGTGCAACAACTCCGTTGGCAACGGTCGCAATTTTCATTATCCCGAATGCGGCAAGCGAAACGGTTAAGCTTATCTGGTTCGCACTGGCATATATTATCTGGGATACCGCATACACAATCTGCGATGTGCCTGCCTTCGGTATTATTACCGCAATGACAAGCAATATTGAAGAAAGAAACACTATTCTTTCCCTTAAAGGTATCACAGGCGGAGTAGGCTCGGCTCTTACAACTGTTCTTGTGTCCGTTCTTATCAGTGAGTTTGTCGGTCTTGATTACGGTCCCGTTGCAATTATCGTTGCGATTGTGGCGATGGCAACAATGTTCCCTGTCTGCAAGTACTGTCAGGAAAGAAACAAAACTGTTGATGAGGAGCAGTTTACTGTCAGAAGAATGCTCAGGTATGTCATCAGCAACAAATATCTTCTTATCTATTACTTGGGTTATATCTTCTATTCAGGTGCACAGACATATAACTCTCTGCATATGATTATGGCTTACTATATCTATAACAATTCTCTTGCTTCCCTTATTACGGGTACCGTTGCGGCTTTGCCACAGCTCTTTATGGCTCTTCTTGTACCGAAAATTATCAGAAAAATGGATAAGGCAACGCTCTTTAAAATCAGTGCGATTGCAACAATTCTTCTGTCATTCCTTATCCTACCGACAAGAAACAGCTTCATTATGTTTATTATCACATATATGATTCGCTCAATTCCTCTCGGTATTATCGGTGTGCTTGCGTTCACATTCACACCCGACTGTGCAGAATACGGTCAGTACACTACGGGAACGGAGGCAAAGGGTATCACATTTGCAATCCAGACATTTGCGGTTAAGCTCGCGGCTGCTATTTCAGGCTCAATGGGTCTTGCACTTCTCGGTTGGTTCGGATTCAAGACAAAGTTTGAGATAAACGGTGTGTTGAAGGAAGTCGGTAATTTTGAAGACCTTGATGCTATCAATGCAATCTCTCTTCAGACAAGCGAAGCTCTTGACGGACTCTGGTTCACATACAACATCGTTCCCATTATAGGTCTTGTTATCGCCTTGGTTATCTGGGCATTCTATAAGCTTAACGATAAGGATGTACAGGTTATGGCGGACTGCAACGTAGGAAAAATCACAAAATCGGAAGCAGAAAAATTGCTTTCAAAAAAGTATTGATATTATAAAAGACAAAAAAACCGAAGTTCTGAACTTTGGGTTTTTGTTCTTATATCTGCAATATGGTGTTATTGAAAAATTAATATATTTATGATATGATTACACTGATTAAAAGATTCTGAAAGGGGATTTTATATATGGGACTTATAAGAGCAGGAATCGGAGCATTGGGCGGTACTTTAGCTGACCAGTGGAAGGAGTTCTTCTACTGCGATTCACTTGAAAACGATGTGTTGATGGTAAAGGGACAGAAGAGAGTCGGCGGACGTTCATCAAACACAAAAGGTCACGATAACGTAATTTCAAACGGTTCAGGCATTGCTGTTGCCGACGGTCAGTGTATGATTATCGTTGAACAGGGCAAGGTTGTCGAGGTTTGTGCAGAACCCGGCGAATTTACCTATGACACATCAACAGAGCCGAGCATCTTCTCAGGTAAGCTCGGTGACACTCTTAAGGAGACCTTTAAAACAGTAGGAAAGAGATTTACATACGGCGGAGACACAGGCAAGGATCAGAGAGTTTATTATTTCAACACAAAGGAAATAATGGATAACAAGTTCGGTACACCAAATCCGTTTATGTTTGAGGTTGCAAACAAAAGACTCAATCTTTTCCGTTCCGTTCAGGTAAGATGTAACGGTGTATATTCATACAGAATTACAGATCCTCTTCTTTTCTACACAAAGCTTGCAGGCAACGTAAGTGATGAATACAGAAGAGAAGAAATTGACAATCAGCTCAAGACAGAGTTCATTTCAGCTCTTCAACCTGCATTCGCAATGCTCACAGAGCTTGAGCTCAGACCTGCACAGATACCTGCACATACAACAGAGCTCAAGGATGCACTTAACAAGGCATTGGCTATTGAATGGACACAGCGCAGAGGTATTTCTGTTGAGTCAATCGCACTCAATCCCATTACCCTCACAGAAGAGGATATGAAGAAAATCAATCAGATGGAAGATGCCGCAACAATGGGCTCGAACCCGTTTATGATGGCAGGCAGAATGACTGATGCAAGAGCAAACGCAATGGAAACAGCTGCCGCAAACGAAAACGGAGCAATGATGGGCTTCATGGGAATGAATATGGCAATGGGTGCCGGTGGCGGCGGATTTGACCCCGCGGCAATGTATCAGGCAGGAATGCAGCAGCAACAGCAGCAGATGGCACAGCAGCAGGCTCAGCAGTTGATTAACGCTCAGGCTCAGGCAATGGCAAATGCAGCAGCATCCGCACCTGCACAGGGTGGTTGGAAATGTGCCTGCGGAGCAACAGCAAACGGCAAGTTCTGCCCCGAATGCGGTTCACCTAAGCCTGTAGAAGCGGAAGGTTGGACGTGTTCCTGCGGTGCAGTGAATAAAGGCAAATTTTGCCCGAACTGCGGACAGAAGAAACCAGACGGTGCACCTCTTTATCAGTGTGACAAGTGCGGCTGGAAGCCCGAAGACCCTCACAATCCTCCGAAGTTCTGTCCCGAATGCGGTGACCCGTTCAATGATGCAGATAAGCAGTAATATTTTCAGACTTGATTTAAGTTTTTAAATAAAAACAAGGAGTTGATTAGTCTTGTCAACAGTACTTGAACAAAAATGCCCTTGCTGCGGTGGTGCTGTAGAGTTTGATGTGGGTACGCAGAAGCTTAAGTGTCCTTACTGTGACACTGAGTTCGAAATCAACGATATTCCGCAGGTTGAAGACAATTCCGCCGAGTCTGTCAATTGGAGCTCGCAGTCAGTACAGTGGGCTGACGGTGAAACAGACGGTATGAAGGTTTATTCCTGTAAATCCTGCGGCGGTGAAATTGTTGCTGATGCCGCGACGGGTGCAACAAGCTGTCCCTACTGCGGCAATCAGGTTGTTATGCAGGGACAGTTCACGGGTGCATACCGTCCGGATATGATAATTCCGTTCAAACTTGATAAAAAAGCTGCAAAGGAAGCTTTCAAAAAGCATCTTTCGGGTAAAAAGTTCCTCCCGAAAGGCTTCCTTGATGACAATAAGCTTGAAGAGCTTAAGGGTGTTTATGTGCCGCATTGGGTTTTTACCTGTGATGCTTATTCTCAGATGGTCTTCCAGGGAAAGAAAACCTCGACCTGGGCAGACAGTAACTATATTTACACAAAAACAGATACTTACGATATTTACCGTGAGGGCAAAATTTCGTTTGATAATATTCCCGTTGATGCATCGCAAAAAATTGACGATACTCTTATGGAATCAATCGAGCCGTTTGACCTTTCGCAGGCGGTTGATTTCAATACGGCATATCTTGCAGGATATGTTGCAGATAAGTTTGATGTGAATGTAGACGAAAGCTCAGCCAGAATAAACGAGAGAATGCGTCAGACAGCGTTCGAATCTTTCAAGAGAGATACGGTCCAAGACTATATCGACGTTGTTGAAGGTTCAATCAATATGAATGTTACTGACGGATCTTATAAATATGCACTTTTCCCCGTATGGCTTGTCAATTCAACGTGGAACGGCAAGTCTTACACATACGCGATGAACGGACAGACAGGTAAGTTTGTGGGCAACATTCCTACGGACAAGAAGAAAGCAAGACTTACGGGCGGTCTTATCGGACTTGCGGCAGGTCTTCTTGCATACGGTGTTGCCTGGCTTATTGAGTTGCTGTAAGGAGGTGCGGAAAATGACCAAAAAGATAATTGCAGTTTTAACGATGGTGCTGATTTGTCTTTCAATGTTTGTTTCTGCATCGGCATTCACGCGTGTGGAAAGAACACTTCCGTTGGTTGTTGATGAAGCTGATCTTCTTGCAGAAGAGGAAGAAACAGCACTTATCGCAAAATGTGAAGCGTTTACGACAGAGTATGAAATGGAAATTGCGGTTGTTACGATTACTGATCTTCAGGGAATGACAGCTGAAGCATATGCTGACGATTTTTACGACTATAACGGTTACGGTTACGGCGAAAACGATGACGGAATTCTTGTTCTTTATATTGACGGTGCGGAAGGTAACCGTGAGCTTCACATCACAACTCACGGGAACGGTACTTCGGAGTTCTATGACACGGTCAGAGAAGAAATGTACGTCATAATGAAGGATCTTATTATCGCGGAGGATTACAACGGTGCATTCAATGCTTTTGTTGAAAAAGCGGAAGAAACGATGAAACCGTATGTAAGTCCGACGGTGTTCTTTGTTTGTGTTCTTTTCGGTGTAGTGGGCGGTTTAATCGTTACAGCTCATATGACTTCAAAGAATTATACTGTTTATCAACGCGATGCATCACGTTATGAGCGTTCGGGCAGTCTTGAACTTATTAATCACCGTGACAGGTTGGTTAACACAAGCATTCAGAGAATTCCGAAAGCAACTTCAAACAATAACGGCGGTTCACGAAGCTCAACTCACAGAAGCTCGTCGGGTAGAAGCCACGGAGGAACAGGCGGGAGATTCTGAGTTTTAAAACTTAATAAGGAAAAGAGGCGATACGGCTGAAAACCGTGTTGCCTCTCATTATTTGTGTTAATATATCTGTCTGTACCGTTGATTAACGTACTGCAAATCAGTTTTTAAGTGTCTTGATATTCGCCTCGTTTGCCTGAAAGCTTTATTGAAAATCAATTTTCATTGTGGTATACTTTTATCTGAAAAACTGACACTGCGGGGGATTGTTATGAAAAAATACGATATAGCAGCTTTTATATGGCCGTCATACACGGGTGATGAACCGCGTTCACGTATTTTCTGGCCGGAGGGTTACGGTGAATGGCAGAGTGTCAAAGCTATGACTGATAAGGGCTACGATGGTTGCCGTTGGCCGCGGATTCCTACTTGGGGATACGTCAACGAAGCTGACAGCAGAGTTATGGAAATGCAGATTGACTGTGCGGTTTCTCACGGCGTAAATGTTTTTATCTATGACTGGTATTGGTACGATAACCGTCCTTTTCTTGAAAATTGTCTGAACGACGGTTTCCTTAAGGCTCGAAATAATAAGCAAATGAAATTCTGTCTTATGTGGGCAAATCACAATGCAAACCACCTTTGGGACAAGCGTAATTCCGACCGTGACCTTTCAACAGTTATCTGGAGTGGTGTTGTTACGCCGCAGATTTTCTCCGAAATCTGTGACAGAACTGTCGAAAAATACTTCTCAAAAGAAAACTATTACTGCATAGACGGTTGTCCCGTGTATATGATTTTTGATATCGATAATTTCATCCGTTCGTTCGGCACAAGCGGCGAGTGCAGAAAAGCTATTGATGAGTTCCGCAGTAAGACTGTAGAGGCAGGCTTCAACGGTCTTCATTTTCAGGTCGTACATTGGCGAGACCGCGTTTTTAATTGGCTTAGTGATGATGACCCGCAGAAGGGTGTTTCTTCAGCCGAAATGTATGATTTCCTCGGAGTTGATTCCGTAACAAGCTACAATTGGGGATGCTCAACAGACCTTGACGGAGATTTCAACGACGTTGCTGAAAATTATCTCGAAGCAATTACAAAAGAATCTGAGAATCTCAGCATCCCGTTTTATCCTAATATTTCGGTAGGATGGGATAACAATGTAAGATTCTATAAATTTATCCCCGGGGTTATTACAAATAATACACCTGAAAACTTTAAAACAGCTTGTGAAAAAATCAAAGATTTTGCAGATTCATCGCTTGAAAAATGTATGATGAAAGCTCCGTTTATAACCGTTAACAGCTGGAATGAATGGACGGAAACGAGCTATCTTCAGCCCGATGACCTTTACGGCTACGGTTACCTCGAAGCAGTCAAAGCTGTTTTTGACAGTGAATGATTATGAACAACATATCTTTGAAAGACGTACTACCCTAAAATGAATTTAACAATCAAGGCAGATATACGGAAAAGACTGTATATCTGCCTTGATTAATTTTTATGTTCGGTTTGTTTACGGTTTCCACAGATACTTGCTTAAATCAATATGGCCGTCTTTTTCAAAAACGATGCCTTCTTTTTCAAGCAACTGCCTCTGAATGTCACCGCCGCCGAAAGCAAAGCTTTCAGCCGTTCTGCCCTCGCGGTTGACAACACGGTGGCAGGGGATAACACCCGGAGCAGGATTAACGTGCAAAGCGTATCCGACAACTCTTGCCCAACGCGGATTGCCTGCAAGCAGTGCAACCAGCCCGTATGTTGCGACCTTACCCTCAGGTATGTTGCAAACCACTTCATAAATTTTTTCAAAGGTTGTCATGAAATCACCCTTGTTTATCATTATCAGCTTTGTCTTTGACTATTACAAAACGAATGACAGCACCTGTTGCAATCTGCCCCAGACTTATTCCTATCGGGATAAAAACAAGCCTCCATAAGTCGAAAACTGTCAAATCGGGAGAAAAAGCAGAAATGATACCTACAATGAAAAATAAAGCCAGAATCATACACTCAATTGCAACTAAAAATTTCAAAAAGAATCTGAAAAATTTACCGCCCACAGTTTTCGGGAAAATCCATGTCATTGCAATATACCAATTCCAGATAATTTCTTCAAAAATAAATTCGAACGGAAGTACCAACAAATTAAATAAACAGCCCATTCTGAAACCGCCTTTCTGCGGATATTATACCATGAATTGTTATTTTTTTCAATGAAATCGCGCAAGGCGCGATGAAATCCTCACTTCTTTCGGATGAAATCTGCTTCACAGATGAAATTAAATCCACCTATCCGCCGTTTAGGCGGATTTCATCCCTGCAGGGGATTTCATCATTGAAAATGATTTCGCCCACCTGCAAGGGTGGATTTAGTTGAAAAGAGCGACTAAAAGTAGTGTAAGTAGGGGTAAGAACGACCAAAAGTATGCAAAGTGATTGATTTATGTCCAGTGTAGTTCATAATAATACCAGTTGTCAGAAATCTTCTTTATAAAGCACCAATCCGTGCCGCTGTTAGGTTTTCCGAAATACACGCCGCCATCGACTTCGTGCATATCTTTTTGAATTTTTTCCAAGTCATTACCGCCATAAAAATCTGGTAGTAAAGTCTCATTTTCGGCAGAGAAATAATATCCGTAATACACGCCACCAATGCTAAGTCCCGTTGTTTTGTAATCATAGAATTCGTTTTCTTCTGTTGGAGAAAGCAAATCCATATTTCCTGTTACGTAATCGGAAATCTCATTATACATTTTATTGGATACCGACATCCCACTACAAGCGGACAAAGAAATGACGAGGGAACAGAGTGTTACTACACACAACAACTTTTTCACTTCACATTCTCCTTTGCCGTTTTGCAGGAGGCGATTAACATCGCCCTTAAGGAAGTACATTTGGATGAAAGGGTCTTGAAAGTTTGCTCATCAATATATTTCGTTCTGTACAAGAGTTCAAGCCAATAACCCGTTTCGCTTGCTTCCTTCAAAGCAATTTCAAGTTTGGAAATAAAATCCTTTTTACCTTGTGAATATTGTGCCTCATGGATATTTGCACCGATACTCGTACCACTTCTTCCGATCTGATTGGAGATGATAGACTCCTTGACGGATTTTAGATGCTTTACCAATTCAATAATATCGACGGAGAATTCCATAGAAAGATTTTTAAGCTTCGATTCAGACATGCTACACACCTCACTTTTTAATATCATATCATAAATTTAACCCGTTTGCAAATTAGTGATAAGTGATGCAGCGGCGCTGTGATAAGTGATGCGATGCGTTGTACCCACGCGCCGAAGGCGTGCATCACAGGCGAAGCCTGTATCACGCACAAAGTGCGCATCGTGTTCCGCAAGGAACGCATCACTCAAAAAAGTCTCCTTTGTCAGGTAGACAAAGGAGACTTTTTTGTTGGCGGAAGCGGTGGGATTCGAACCCACGGCACCGTGAGGTACAACCGGTTTCGGGTCAGTCCCGTTATGACCACTTCGATACGCTTCCGTATTTAATTTATGCTATTTTTCAGTTATGTCAAAACAGCTCATATATTCTATCAAAATTATCTTCTGTTGTCAATATATTCGTTTGTTTAAATGTTGATTAATTGAAAAATTTATGATAAAATGTCACTTGTGTATAAGTGTATAAGGGGAGGCTTTTTATGTCTTGTTGTAATTGCAATAAGAGTGATTTATCGCTTATAAATGAAGTTCTTGAAAAATATGCTGATGTTGACGGAAGCCTTATAACTATTTTACAGCACGCACAGGATATCTACGGCTATCTGCCGCCGGATGTCCTCTACAACATTGCTGAAAAAATCGGTTCAACTCCTGCAAAGGTGATGGGCGTTGCGACGTTTTATTCTCAGTTCCGTCTTCAGCCTGTCGGCAAGAATCTTATTATGCTTTGCCAGGGTACGGCTTGCCACGTAAACGGTTCTGAAAAAATCGAAAAAGCAATCAAAGATGAAATCGGTATTTCTGACGGCGAAACAACAGAGGACGGTCTTTTTACTCTTAAAAATGTTGCTTGCCTCGGTTGTTGCAGTCTTTCACCCGTTATGATGATCAATGACGAAACATACGGCAGACTTACTCCCGAAAAGGCAAAAGAAATTTTAAGAAATCTCAAGGCGAAGGAGGACTGAATATGCGTATAGCTGTAGGGCAGGGCAGCTGCGGAATTGCCGCAGGTGCCGCTAAGGTTTATTCTGCAATTGAAGCTCAGGTCGGTTCTTCTGCCGAACTCACGATAACCGGTTGTATCGGTATGTGTTTCCTTGAGCCTATTGTCGATATCTATGACGGTGGTAATCTTGTCAAGCGTCTTGTTAAGGTTCAGCCGTCGGATGCCGAAAAAGTTATAGAGTTTGTAAACGGCAATGAAAGTGCTGTTGATGATATTGAAATTACGGATGACGACAAAGCTTTTCTTGAAAAGCAGACCCGTATTGCACTTCGTCATTGCGGTATTATTAATCCTGAGAAAATTGAAGAATATGTTTCGGATGACGGTTACAAGGCACTTGAAAAAGTCCTCAAAACAATGACACCCGAAGCTGTTATTGAAGAAATAAAGGTGTCGGGTCTTGCAGGTCGTGGCGGTGCAGGTTTCCCGACGTGGTTCAAATGGAATGCCGCACGTCAGTCTGAGGGTGATTACAAATATCTTATCTGTAATGCCGATGAAGGTGACCCCGGTGCGTTTATGGACAGAGCCGTTATTGAAAGTGACCCGCATAACCTTATTGAAGGTATGCTTATCGGTGCTTATGCAATCGGCGCAAAAGAAGCTGTTGTTTATGTAAGAGCCGAATATCCGCTTGCAATCGAGCGTCTTACAAATGCCATTAAGGAAGCCGAAGAAAAAGGTTATCTCGGTGAAAATATCCTCGGCTCAGGCTTCTCCTGTAAAATGCGTATCAAGGCAGGCGCAGGTGCGTTTGTCTGCGGTGAGGAAACGGCTCTCATCGAGTCACTTCAGGGCGAAAGAGGTATGCCTCGTCTTAAGCCGCCTTTCCCTGCACAGTCAGGCTATTGGTATAAGCCTTCAAATATCAACAATGTTGAAACCTTTGCCAATGTTTCTTGGATTATTCTCAACGGCGGTGAGGCCTTTGCCGCTATGGGTACCGAAAGCAGCAAGGGTACAAAGGTTTTCGCCCTTACGGGTAAAATCAGAAAGGGCGGACTTGTTGAAATCCCGATGGGTAAAACTCTGCGCGACGTTATCTTTGATATCGGCGGCGGAATCAAAAATGATGCCGGGTTCAAGGCTGTTCAGATGGGCGGACCCTCAGGCGGATGCATCCCTGCAGAATTGCTTGATACCGTTATTGACTATAAAGCACTCGGCGCAACGGGAGCTATTATGGGCTCGGGCGGTATGGTTGTTATGGATGAGTCAACCTGTATGGTGGGTATGGCTCAGTTCTTCCTTGATTTTACAGCTAAAGAGTCCTGCGGTAAATGTGTTCATTGCCGAATCGGTACAAAGAGAATGCTTGAAATTCTCAATCGTATTGTAAAAGGCGAGGGTAAAGAGGGCGATATTGAGCTTCTTGAAGAACTTTGCTACAGCATCAAGGACGGAGCTCTTTGCGGTCTCGGCCAGACTGCACCTAACCCTGTATTAACGACAATCAGGTATTTCAGAAATGAATACGAAGCTCATATAAACGAGAAAAAATGTCCTGCAAAGTCCTGTACGGATTTGCTTTCATATACAGTAGTTGCGGATAAGTGCAGGGGATGTACGCTTTGTGCAAAGAAATGTCCCGTTGATGCAATCAGCGGTTCTCCGAAAAAACCGCATATCATTGATAAAGAAAAATGCATCAGGTGCGGTGCTTGTTATAATATGTGTAAATTCAGCGCAATTGTCATGGAATGAGGTGATTTGATGGATATGATAAATGTTAAAATCAACGGTGTTGAAATATCAGCCGAAAAAGGGCAGACTATCCTTCAGATTGCCGAAGCAAACGGTATTGAAATTCCGACTCTTTGTTATATTGAAGAAGTAAAAGCATACGGTGCTTGCGGTCTTTGTACCGTTGAAGTTGAAGGTATTCCGAAGCTTCTTCGTGCCTGTTCAACGGTTGCAAACGACGGTATGGTAATCAGTACAGATACACCGAGAGTAAGACAGTCAAGGAAGATTGCACTTGAGCTTCTTATGTCTGACCATACGGGTGATTGCAGAGGTCCCTGTTCGCTCAACTGTCCCGCAGGAACAGACTGTCAGGGATATGTAAAACTCATTGCTCAGGGTAAATTCAAAGAAGCTGTCGAGCTTGTAAAAGATAAAGTTCCTCTTCCTGCTTCAATCGGCAGAGTGTGTCCGCACCCGTGCGAAACAGCCTGCAGAAGAAAAATGGTTGAAGAACCGATTTCTATTGCTTTTCTCAAAAGCTTTGCGGCGGATGAAGACCTTAAGTCGGGCGATAAATTTATGCCCGAAATCGCAGAAAGCACGGGCAAATCCGTAGGTATTATCGGCGGCGGTCCTGCAGGCCTTACGACGGCATATTTCCTTGCAGTAAAAGGTCACAAGGTAACTGTTTATGATGCTATGCCGAAAATGGGCGGTATGCTTCGTTACGGTATTCCGCAGTACCGACTTCCCAAGGAAGTGCTCGATATGGAAATTGCATCAATCGCTGAGCTCGGTGTCGAGATGAAAAACAATATCCGGATCGGTGCAGATATAACCTTCGACGAAATAAAAAATGCACACGATGCAACTCTTGTTGCAATCGGTGCATGGAAAAGCAGCTCAATGAGGATTCCGGGCGAAAACCTTGACGGTGTTTACGGCGGTATAGATTTTCTTCGTTCTGTTGCTCTCAAAAATCCCGTTAAGCTCGGTAAAAAGGTTGCTGTTATCGGTGGCGGTAATACGGCTATGGATGCCTGCCGTTCTGCAGTAAGACTCGGTGCAGAGGAAGTTTACGTTATTTACAGACGAACAAGAGCCGAAATGCCTGCCGAAAAGGTTGAAATCGACGAGGCTGAGGAGGAAGGCGTAATTTATAAATTCCTCAACAATCCCGTTGAAATCATCGGCGAAGACGGCAAGGTTAAATCCGTAAAGCTTCAGGTTATGGAGCTCGGTGAACCCGATGCAGGCGGACGTCGCAGTCCCGTTGCAGTTGAGGGTGAGTTCGAAACAATCGAGCTTGATAATGTTATTATGGCTATCGGTCAGAAAATCAATATCAGCGGTTTCGAAAGTTTTGAACTCACAGACCGCGGTAACATTTCAGCTGATACAAAAACATTCAGAACATCTCTTGACGGTGTGTTTGCCGTGGGTGATGCAACAAACCGCGGAGCTTCAATCGCTATTGAAGCAATAGGCGAGGCGCAGAAGGCATCTGAGGTTATCGACAGCTACCTTAACGGTGAGATGATTGCGTACAAGAAACCTTATGTTTCCGAAAAAATTGTAACTGCCGAAGATCTTGCGAACAGAGAAAAGGTATCGCGCGCCAAAATGCCACAGAGAAGCCCTGCAGAGAGAATTAAGGACTTCGACGAGATAAACCTCGGCTTCAGCGTAGAAACTGCTGTGAACGAAGCAAAACGCTGTCTTGAGTGCGGTTGTCACGATTATCACGACTGTAAGCTCATCCGTTATGCTAATCAGTATGATGTTCAGCCTGCACGTTTTGCCGGTGAAAAGCACGATTGTCCGAAGGAACAAAAGCTCGTGTATATCGAACGTGACCAAAATAAATGTGTGCTCTGCAATCTTTGTGTCCGTGTCTGTGACGAGGAAGTCGGCAAAGCTCTTATCGGACTTGTGGGCAGAGGATTCTCAACTGTAATCAAGCCTGAATTTGCAGACAGTTCTGTGACTGAATTCTGTAAGAATTGTCAGAAGTGCGTTAACTCCTGCCCGACAGGTGCGCTTAAAACATTATAAAAAAACAGCCTGAGGAAATTTTCTTCAGGCTGTACTTGCAGAAAGATATATTAGATTTTTAACGAAGCCGAGGCGGAAATATTCCTTTCAAAACCTTATGGTTTGTTGGTAATCAAAGTATATTATCAACGCAATATGTAAAACGGACATCAGCGGAAGAAGTATCATAAATTTCATATGCCGTGTTTTGTGCCTTATTGTAATCATCGTGAGAAACATTGCGCAGGCACCGCCGAGGAGACCTGTAAGAAGCAACGTTTTTTCGGGAATTCTTCGGCTGTTGCTTTTTGCCGCGAGCTTGTCATATATGGTTATTGCGACACTGAAAACGGATATAACTGCAAAAAATGCGATAATATATTTCATAAAAATCACCACTCTAAAATAGCTATATAGTTATATAACTATATTAACATATAAGTCAAGTGAGGTCCGGATGAAAAGAATAGTAGGTCTGGTTCTGACGGTCGTTATACTCCTTTCGGGTTGCGCCGTGCAGAAAGAAGAAAAAGAGAATATACCCGAGTCTGAAACGGCGGAAATTTCTGCCGTTTGGATTTATTATGACGAATTGAGTATGCTCAACGAAAAGGGCGGTACGGAAAAATCGTTCAGGAGAAAGATACAGACGATGCTTGATAACTGTGTATCTTGGGGTATCAATACCGTTTTTCTGCAGGTGCGACCCTGTGCAGACAGCTTTTATGAATCGGAAATTTTTCCGTGGACTCATTACCTGACAGGTGAACAGGGTAAGGCTGTTTCTTACGATCCGCTTGCAATTTCGGTCGAAGAAGCTCACAAACGCAGTTTGGCACTTCATGCGTGGATAAATCCTTTCAGAATCGCTTTCAGTGACGAAGTTTCAAAGCTTTCCGAAAATCATCCCGCTTTGAAATGGATAGAAGAAAAATCGGAAGATGTCGTATTCGTAAACGGTGGTATTTATTTTTCTCCTGCATCTTTGGAGGTACAGAAGCTTGTGGTTGACGGCGTGCGGGAAATAATCAGGAATTATGACGTTGACGGTATACATATCGATGACTATTTCTACCCCTCAACCGACGAAAAGGTTGATTCTGCATTTTATAAAAAATATACTGAATCCGGCGGAAAACTGAAGCTTGACAAATGGCGCCTGAGTACCGTTTCTGCTTTTGTTTCACGAATGTATAATGCAGTAAAAACCGAAGATGAAAATTGTATTTTTTCAGTTAGTCCTGCAGGAAACATTCAGAACAATTACGAACAGCAATATGCGGATGTGAAGCTCTGGTGCAAGGAAAATGGCTATGCCGACTGGATAATTCCTCAGCTTTACTACGGATTTGAAAACACTTCTCTGCCGTTTGATAAGGCACTGAAGCTGTGGGAGGACATCCGTAAAAATGATGAAGTGAAAATGATATACGGTCTTGCCGCATACAGAGTGAACGAAGATGAAGAGTGGACTGCAGGTAAGGGTATAATAAAAAAACAGCTGAACCTCATTGAAAATAAAAGCTCAGCCTCAGGTGTTGCATATTTTTCGTATTCAAGCCTTTCGGATGAAAAAAGAAAAGCGGAGTTTGAAAGCTTATTCTAAATTCCGTTTAAGCAGATAGGAAAGAAAAACGGCAGGTATGCAGATCAGAAACCACATCATTGAAAAGAGTGGGCATATCTGACCGAGGATATTGAATTTCTGCGTCGAATAATCCCAGACATTCATGTGCAATCCGCGGTTTACAATACAACCGACGATGAATTCAAGAGAGGTTATAATTCCGCAACCGATAAGGCAGCGGAGCAACAGACTTTTACTTTTTAAATTGGTATTCACGAGGTGAATGAGAAGAAAAGCGAGACCGCCCGTGAGAAGCATTGACCAGTGTGTGTACCCGCGGCTCACAACTTCAACAAGGCCGTAGATTATTCCACCGAAGCAAAAAATTGTAAAAATTTCCCTGAAATTACTTTTTGTCATATTATCACCAAAATTATGATAACCAAAAAATGAAGGAACCTGCCAAAAAGCAAGTTCCTTTTTTTGTTATTTATCTTTTGGTTCAATGCAGTAAATGCCTGACTCAAGCACAACGTATTCCATAAAACCTACTCTGAAATATTTTTTGATAGGCTCGTTTACCTTAAGATAATCCTTGACGGAATAATCCTTGAGGCTGATTGTGCGGATTTCGTTGTTGTATTCGTTACATACGTAAAGCATATCCTCGTGCTTAAAAATGGCAATCGGTCGTTTGAATGCAACCGATGCGCCGCCACCGATTCGAAGAAGAACACGCTTCTCGATCGGGGAAAACTTAACGATTGAATTTCTGTCCGGAACAACACACCAAAAGCAGTTGCCGTCCATTGCAAGGCTTCTTATCGGACAGTTCTGGTAAATCAGCTTTTCCTGCATGGCGATTGATCCGTCAGAATCAAAAATATTCATATTTCCGTCGTCAAAAAGGGTAACTACACCGTTGCTTTTAAGAACGGCAGCATCACAGGCTATGTAGTTTCCTAATTTTTTTGCAATCTCACGGTACTGAAGGCCGAATTTAGCTTCAAGATATGTCTTTATTTTCACAGGAAGTGTTCTGTCACCGTCCTGGTCGTATACATAAAACGCAACGGTTTCCTGCCCGTTAGGCAGCTTCGCACGTTGAGCATAAATAAAACCAATTTCGAGAGGTACAACGTCAAGCAACTGCGCTTTTACAATTCTTAACATTTTATATCACCTGTAGTTTTAGGTTTTTTATTGTTTTTTTGAAAAACCCCGCCAAGCCGGATACAACCGATAGTAACCTGCAGTCAAAGCAGGTGGGTGCTTCCCCAACGGTTCACGCTCCCTTCGTCCGCAAAGCGGGAGGTCTGCAATCCGCGCCGGGAGATAAAGCTCCCGTAAATACAATTGTAGGGTTAATATGGGCTGTAAATTATCGCACAAGGCAGGGGGAGAAAACGAAAGCAGATATTATTCGTCGATGTCTTCAAAAAGGTCGCTGAGTCTTTCTTCAAAAATTTTCTGCACTTCGTCAAATTCCTTTGCATTCTCAATCGGGCAAAGGTATGTTTCGCCGTCTTTATCTTCTTCAACCTTAAGAATGATTACTTCACCGTCGTCGTCGAGGATATCCTCAGCATCATCGTAAACGGGAAGCAAAGCAACGTATTTAGCTGAATCTGTTTCAATTCTGTCAAGCTCTTCAAAAATATGTTCCACGCCTTCTTCGTCAACAACGCTGACGAGGTCGGGATTGAATTCTTCTGCCATTTCACAAACCTCCTTTTAATAATGTCGATACAGATATATTTTAACCATAAACGGCTGAATAGTCAAGATAAAATACAATTAAGTCATTTTATATAAAATTTTTCAACTTTTTTCAAAAAAACTATTGACAAAAACAAAAATGTATGCTAATATAAAGGCGAACCAAGGGAAAACAAAGAAAAAATAACTCAAGGATTGAGAAAGAGGGAGGCGAGTCCAATGAACTCAACTGAATCACAATTTAATAGGGCCGCCGCAACTTCGGTATAAAATCACTTAAGATGGCGTGAAGAAGCCGAACGATGAGTTTATCAGAAAGATTTAAATCCGTTTTGTGAGCGGCAGGCGAGTGGGAACGCCCACATTATATAGCAGGCCGGTCGTATGACCAGAACCTATTGTATAAATCTTACTTTTGAAAGAGTGAGTTGAAATGTACAGATAATTTTCGAGACAGAAAATATTTTTAAGAGAGTGAGTCCTATGCACATTTGAATTTATCTCAGTTATCAAATTCAGAGAGAGTGAGTACGATGTTCAAATAAAACTTATTCGATAAAAATAATCTCGAAAGAGAGTGAGTGACATGTACATCTAGCGTTTTAATTAATGTTAAATAAATGTAAAGGTGTGAGTCCCAAGTACTAGTCATTTTAAACTTATAGTAAAAGTAAAGGCGTGAGTCCAACAACATAGTTAATTTTAAAATCACAAGAGAGTCGTATTAACGGCTCTCTTTTTTCGTTATACTATTTAATAAATCGGATATAAATCAGCTTTGCAGATAATGAGAAATCTAAAAATTTGGGTTTGTCGGGATGTTTTATTATAACGGTTGCTTGCAACCTACACCTCATCAGTCACTTCGTGACAGCTTCCCCTCAAGGGGAAGCCTTGGATTTATGTAGTTGCTCAGCCTTGCCGTTGAGGGGAAGGGGGACCGCTTGCGGTGGATGAGGTGGAAAATAAAGATATCGACAAACCCGAATTTGTAAATCAAAATTTTGAATAAATGTAAAACTTCCGGTAAAACTAAACCTGACGAAATAATAAGGAGTTTTACTATGGAAAAATCATCAGGTAAGGATAAGTTCAGGTGGATTCAGACCAAGGCTTTTTACGGTGTAGTTCTCTCGCTGATTCTTGCAATCACGGGCATTGCAACTGCGATTTATAATGTTGCAAAGGTTAAGAATATTCTTCCGGATTCCGACGGAAAAGAGCCTGCAACATTCTACAGTATCCCCGAAAACACGACGAAAGAGCAACCCCCGCAGGCGAATGCAAACGTGACGGATGTTCCTGACGAACGGGATGAAACAAAGACGACATACAATGACCTTAACAGGCCCTATTCGGGATACTACCTTCTTCCGCTTAACAGCAAGGTTGTGAAGGATTACAGCGACGGCGATATGGTATATTCAAAAACAATGGACGATTGGCGTACACACAACGGAATTGACATCAGCGGAAATATCGGTGACAATGCAATTGCCGTACAGGACGGAAAAATCCTAGAGGTTATCAGCGATGAACTCTGGGGTGAAACGGTCGTGATTCAGCACGGTAACGGACTTAGGGTAAGATACTGCGGTGTAAAAGCAACAGTAAAGCCCGACGAAAAAATCGAACAGGGACAGGTGATCGGCACGGTTGTTGCAATCCCTCTTGAAGAAAAAGACGGTGTACACATCCACCTTGAAACGGAAGTTGACGGAAAGAGCGTTGATCCGATTAAAGCACTCAATCTTCTCGGTGAAGCAACTGAAAATAAGACTGAAGAATAAGCAAAAAGACAAGGCAACCTGAATTGCCTTGTCTTTTTTGTGCTGTTTATCTATCTGTTTACTTTATCAATCAAGAGCATCTGCTATTCCGCCCAACAAAGAACCCAATGCACCGGCCTTTTTAGAACCGGCAGAAGCCGGTTCTGACGGTGCAGAGGTTGAAATCGGGAAATCTCCGATTGTTTTATCTATAGGAGCAAGAAGAACCTTGCCGGTTCCGCGGTATACATTTACCAATCCTTCACCTGAAGCTGCAGAACCTATCAGAGTTTTTCCTGAACGTTCAACAGTAAAGCTTAATGAGTCACTCCATGCAATAGCGAAGCTTCCGTCGACTTTAAGAATGTCGTTTTCCAAAGTAACTTCAATCAGTTCTTCTTGCGGACAGCGGCATTCAAGGACTGCAATACCGTTACCTTCCAAAGCGAGGTTGAATAAACCTTCTCCTCCAAGTACCGCGGAAGAAACGTTGCTGCGAGCAACCATTTTCTGCTTTACAGAAGCGTCGCAAGCAAGGAACAGACCGTCGTCAAGAACGACCTTGCCGTTCCAAGCGGTTGTATCAAGCAAAACAATGTGTCTGTATGTAGGCTCTAATACCAACATTCCGTCACCGACATACTCGGGTTTAATGGCACTCTCACCGGTAACTTTACCCTTAACGAATTTTCCCAGGAAGTCAGCAGCACCTTTAACACCTGTTGACGCATTGACGTTACCAACAGTCCACTGCATTGCACCTGCCTGGCATACAATGCCGTTTGATTTAGAAAGGTCGCAAATAACCTGTCTTTTACGGATGTTCATTTTGTCGCAAAAATATGCAGTTACTGCGGTTGATGGTGAAACGCTTAAGTCGCGCTTGTACTGAATTACCTGAAAAGGTCCGCTTTCGGCGATAATCGTAACATCATCGTTGTTCGTGAAATTGTTAATTCTGAACATTTTTACATCCTCCTGAATTTTTAGTTTTAAATTTCTGTACCAAGTATCTTGGCACTCTTTACAAGCTTCTTGATTTTTATATATTCGTTTTTACCTGGGCAAATATCGTAAATACCGAGTGTACCGAGAATATACCAGGATGCTGTTGCACCGTTATCCTCGTCTCCCGGGAATCCGTCATCCTCAAAGCTGAATGCTTCTCTGCAGAGCTTTTCAACCCAGTATTCGGTCTTTTCCTTCTCACCGAGAACAGCGTAAATGTAGGGAAGATGGAAGCTCGGCTGGTTGGAAATTGCACACTGACCAAAATCGACCGCCGCCATTTCCGTCATCTCGTGAATCTCTACATTGTATCCGCCGATGTTATAATCGGGTTCAGCACTGAACAATTCATCAAGCTTTTCAATTAACTTATCTTTGCCGCCGTAAAGCTTAGCAAGACCGAGGAAATCATGAGGAACGGCAAATGAATTCTGCCATGCGCTGCCCTCTGTGTAATCTCCGCCCCAATCGTACGGGTCAAAGCCTTCCTCAAAGCTGCCGTCAAGCTTTCTGCCGCGCATAAATCCTGTTTCTTTATCAAAAAGCTTTTCGTAGTTCTTACTACGAGCCATATATTCATCGATAAGCTCGTCACGTCCGAGCACCTTTGCAACCTGAGCAATACAGAAATCTCCGTAAGCCGCATCAAGCGTAAGGTTTACGCTGTCACCGAATAAATCCTTCGGGACATAACCGAGCTTACAGTAATAGCTTGCGCCCTCTCTGCCGTAGTCTTCATCGTCAGAATCATTGTTAGCATGGTGAAGCATACCCTCAAGTGCAGTTTCAAGCACCTTACCGCTGATGATCCCTTTGACTGCCGCATCGGCAATAACAGCATCAAGAAGTGTGCTGGGCATACAGCCTCTTTCACCGATTGACGGCCAACGGGGTAACCAACCTCCGTCAGTATAGTCAACGATGAATCCTTCAAGCATTTCTGCATATTCTTCTCTGCCGATGAGGGCAAGAAGAGGGAATTCCGAACGGTATGTGTCCCAGAATCCGTTATCTGTGTAACGAACGCCTTCACGTATTTTGCCGTCAGACGGGCTGTAGTGAAGCTTCTTTCCGTCCTTGTCGATTTCATACGCCTTGTGCGGGAAAAGTCCTGTACGGTACATACAGGAGTAGAATGTTTTCATCTGTTTTTCGTCATCAGTTTCAATTTCGATTCGTGAAAGATATTCTTCCCAAAGAGCTTCAGCACTGTCCTTGACCTCTTCAAAGGTTTTGCCGAGGCTGTCCTGCTTCATATTTTCAAAAGCCTGCTCAAAGCTTATGTATGAGCTTGAAACATCAGCTGTGATAACCTTGTCCGTAAATGCAATATGAACGCAAGCATCCTTGCCTTCGCTTCCGCTTTCACCGAAACGGCTGTTCTCTTTGTCGATAGGCTGATCAAATTTAATTACGAGATATGTTTTGAAGTCTACTGCTGTACCGCCGCTTTTGCCATTTGTCCATGCCTTTACGCAATTACTTTCAAAATCGATTTCATAACCGTAATCGCCCTTGATCGGGAAAATGGTGAAATACGGAACTCTTGATTCAGGGTAGGTGAGGCGGATTTTACAGCCTCTGACGCAGGGTGTAAGCTCGAAATCTGTCTTTGAGCGAAGAAAACGCACCTTCATATAATCGGGGCGCATAACAGCTTCTTCAGGTCTGTGTCCTGACCAGGCGTCGTTGAAATTATCGTAAATTCTGTCAGTCTGCGGAGTGAAAAGGAATGTGCCGTAGTCATTAATCCACGGGCTCGGCTGATGGGTCAGGCGGATACCCTCAAGAAATCTGTGGTCAGGGTAGTAATACCAGCCACCCTCATATTTTGTCTGTGCCGAAAATCCACACATCGCAAACGGAAGCTGCACGAGAGGAAGTGTGTTACCGTTTGAATAGCGGTGAATGGATTTTGTGCCCTGTTTTATGTTTACAAAAGGAATGTATTTCATAAGTTGACTCCTTTAAAATTATTTCAACTCATTTTATCATACAGGAAAAATAAACGCAAGACATTTAGTTCTTATTGCCATATTGACTTTTGAGTACATTGCAGTTATAATTTTAATGTAATTATAATGATACGGAGGATAATGAAATGAAATCAATTAAAAAAGTTCTTGCTGTTTTGTTGGCAATGATTATGGCTTTCGGTATTGTATCTGCTTCTGCTTTTGCTGAAGAAGACCTTCCTGAGGTTGAAGACACAGTAATTGATTACGTTAACGTAACTGTTGAAGCTCCGATTGCAGGCTACGAGGCAGGCGGCCTTGCTCTTTCCGAAGCACCGTCATATGAGGTTGTTGACCTTGAATGGACAGATGCAGAAACTGACGAAATTCTTTATTCAACAAACGAAGATGCAGAAATCGTTGAAAAGACTTTTGAAGAGTATGCAATTTACACTGTTAAAATAGCTCTCAGTGCAGCTGACGGTTATATTTTTGAAGCTGACTCAGAAACCCTTACAGTTGAAGCGAACGGCAAGAAAGCTGAAGTTGTTGAACTTACAGAAGACGGAAAACTTCTTGTTATTACTTGTGATTTTGTATGCCAGGCAGAGGATGCAGATATCGATGACGGCGGTATGGGAACTAATTTTGACGGTATTTTTGCTTTCCTTAAGACAATATTACAGACATTCTTGCGCCTTATCGGTAC
>JAZNPE010000019.1:0-2556 GCA_045589535.1 Acutalibacteraceae bacterium
GGGCTACTTATTTTAATAAGTTTTAACAAGTAAAATTATATTGTAAATACTTAATATAAGGAGGTCGTAAAAAATGCTGAAAGCTGTAACAAAAAGGTTTACTGACAAGTCAACAATAAAGCAGTTTGAGTTTGAGTTCTATTGTGACTGTTGCGGTAAACCGATAAAAACAGATATACACGAATTTGTTTCAGGTTTCAAAGATAAAAAGTTTTTAAGTAATGATGAACGAGAAGCAAGAGCAATTATTTACGCAAATGACCACGGAAAAGCTTATGAACGTGCAAACAACGAAGTAAGGCTTGAGCTTAATAAATGTGAAATTTGCGGAAATATGGTGTGTGAAGAATGCACGGTATATGGGGTGGACCTTCAAGGAGGCCTATGCTGTAAAAATTGTGCTGAAAAATATAATAGTTAGCTGAAGGGAGAAATAAATATGGGACTTATTAAAGCAGGCGTAGGAGCACTCGGCGGTGTTCTTGCTGACCAATGGAAAGAGTTTTTCTATTGTGATTCAATAGACAAGGATGTAATGGTGGTAAAAGGAACAAAGCGTGTAGGCGGACGTTCCTCAAACACAAAAGGAAGCGACAATATCATTTCGAACGGTTCAGGCATTGCAGTTGCTGACGGACAATGTATGATTATTGTTGAACAGGGAAAAATTGTTGAAATCTGTGCTGAACCCGGTGAGTTCACTTATGATGCATCAACTGAGCCAAGTATTTTCTCAGGTAAACTCGGTGACAGCATAAAAGAATCTTTCAGGACAATCGGCAAACGATTTGCTTATGGTGGGGATACAGGAAAAGACCAGAGAGTTTACTATTTCAATACAAAAGAGCTTGTGGGCAATATGTTCGGCACACCAAATCCCGTTCCGTTCAGAGTTGTTGACAGAAATATCGGTTTAGACATTGATATTTCTGTTCGTTGTAACGGTACATATTCATATAAAATCAGTGACCCAATTTTATTCTACACAAATGTATGCGGTAATGTTGAAAGAGAATACACAAGAGAAGAAATTGATGCTCAATTAAAGTCAGAGTTTTTAAATGCTTTACAACCTGCATTTGCAAAGATTTCTGATATGGGAATCCGTTACAGTGCATTACCCGGTCACACAATGGAATTGTCCGATGCGATGAATGAAGTTCTTACTGAAAAATGGGTAAACCTTCGTGGCCTTTCAGTAGTGTCTGTTGCAATCAATTCCATTACAGCACCTAAAGAAGACGAAGATATGATTAAACAGCTTCAGAGGAATGCTGTTATGCGTGACCCGACAATGGCTGCTGCAACACTCGTTGGTGCTCAGGCTCAGGCTATGCAGGATGCTGCAAAGAATGAAGCAGGTGCTATGACAGGCTTTATGGGTATGGGTATGGCAATGAATGCAGGTGGTGGCATGAATGCACAGAATCTTTTCGCTATGGGACAGCAACAAACTGTGCAACAAGCACCTGTACAGAATGGCTGGAGTTGTTCTTGCGGTAATACAGTTTCAGGCAATTTCTGTCCTAACTGCGGTGCCAAGAAACCTGAACCTAAACCTGCGGGAGATAGCTGGAAATGCTCTTGCGGTGCAACAGCAACCGGAAAATTCTGTCCTGAATGCGGTTCACCGAAGCCTGCCGACGAAGGCTGGACTTGTTCTTGCGGAGCAGTCAACAAAGGTAAATTCTGTGAGAATTGTGGTAGTAAGAAGCCTGCCAACGCTCCTCTTTATCAATGTGATAAATGTGGATGGAAACCTGCTGACCCACACAATCCGCCAAAATTTTGTCCTGAATGTGGCGACATTTTTGATGTAAACGATGCTAAATAATTATTAGGAGGAAAATATAATGGGACTTTTTGATAAAAAATATTGTGATATCTGTGGTGAAAAAATTGGCCTTTTAGGTAACAGAAAACTTGAAGACGGAAATATGTGCAAGGATTGTGCAAAAAAGCTTTCACCTTTCTTCAGCGAAAGAAGAAGCTCAACTGTTGCAGAAATTAAAAATCAACTTGCATACAGAGAAGAAAACAGACAAACTCTTTCAAGTTTTACACCGATGTTCAACTTTGGTGAAGATGATAAAATCTACATCGACCCGATGAAGCAGAGTTTTGTTGTTTCGCGTCGCAATCCCGGAAGCTGGAGTGATGAAAACCCCGATGTTATTCCGCTTTCAAGTGTTACAGGCTGTAATCTCAGAGTTGATGAAGACCGTGAAGAAATTTACACACAGGGTAAAGACGGAGAAAGAGTAAGCTACAATCCGCCGAGATACAAGTTTACTTATGATTTCTACATTGATATCAAGGTAAACAATCCTTACTTTGATGAAATAACCGCAAGACTCAATGACAGCGACGTTGAGGGTATGGGTACAATGGAATATAACCGTTATCAACAGACTGCACAGCAGGTTATAAACAACCTCACACAAAACGGTAATGCAGGAATGAATAATGGCTATAATCAAGCAATGAACAACGGTTACAATCAACCGCTGAACAATGGTTATGCACCTGCAAATGGCTATAATCAGCCGATGAACA
>JAZNPE010000020.1:0-17762 GCA_045589535.1 Acutalibacteraceae bacterium
GCGAGTGAGACGACTATGTTTCTGACCGAGGGTGTCACAGGTTCCAAGCACAAGAAATTAAATATGCCTCAATAGCTCAGCTGGCAGAGCACGCGGCTGTTAACCGCGGTGTCACAGGTTCGAGCCCTGTTTGAGGCGCCATACAACATAAATCCGAACCCATCTATCTTCAACGATGTGTTCGGATTTGTTGTTTTTATATGAGTGCTATTAAGAAATAAATCAAAAAATTTTTGGTAATTTTAAAAATTTTTTCAAAAAACTCTTGACATCAGCGCTTTAAAGGAGTAAACTGTGGTCAATTTAATAAGCTAAAGGCTGTGACGAAGAGCGTCTGATGCGAAACATTACAGAAAGCCGATGGGTGATGTGAATCGGTATGGATCAATTCGAGACTACTCCCTTCTGAGCCGGTGACCTGAACATAATCAAGATAGGGGAGCCCGTGTATGCTACGTTAGTGCATAGAGGTTGTTGGACTTCGATGAAATCAAAGGCGTCGATGAAGACGGAAACTGCAACGATTTTTTCAGAGAGTCGGGGATGGTGTGATCCCGACAAAGGACTGTAGATTTCCCATCCCTTCTGAGCCGGAAGCCCCAAAGGTGTAAGCACCTAGTAGGCGTTTCCCGTGTATGCTACGTTAGTGCATAGAAGTTGTTGGACTTCGAAGAGGTGGCGGATTGTTATATCCGCAATTTGAGTGGTACCGCGAGTGCAAATTAGATTTACACCCGTCTCAAAGCAATTAAAAGCTTTGAGGCGGGTTTTTGTTTTGCCTTAAAGCTAACAACTGAAATGCATATTAATTTATGAAAGGCGGAATGAAAATGCTATCGCTAAGCAAAGTATTCGATGCACAGACGGTGCTCAAAAACATTATTCGTGAAACAAATGTGGTCAGGGCCTACGGAATTGCTCCTGATTGTGAGCTGTATCTCAAACCTGAAAATCTGCAGATTACGGGCTCGTTCAAGGTAAGAGGTTCTGCATATAAAATTGCGTGTCTGAGTGAAGATGAGAAGAAAAACGGAGTTATCGCCTGTTCGGCAGGTAATCACGCACAGGGCGTTGCACTTGCGGCAACAAAAAACGGAATCAAGTCCTTGATTTGTCTACCCGACACAGCTCCAATTTCAAAGGTAGAAGCGACAAAAGGCTTCGGTGCTGATGTTTGCCTCGTAGAGGGTTGTTATGATGACGCTTATAAGAAGGCACTCGAACTAAAAGATAGCGAAGGCTACACCTTTGTACATCCCTTTGATGATGAAAATGTAATCGCAGGTCAGGGAACTATAGCTCTTGAAATATTGAATGACCTTGACAATATCGATGCAATCGTTGTGCCGATCGGCGGTGGCGGTCTGATTTCGGGAATTGCTTATACGGCAAAGCAGATAAGACCTTCTGTCAAGATTTACGGAGTTCAGGTCGCAGGAGCGCCGAGTATGTATAATTCGGTGAAGGGCGGAAGGATAGATTGTCTTGATTCCGTACAGACGATTGCAGACGGTATAGCAGTCAAACAACCGGGCGAAAACACATACGCTCTTGTCAGCGAGTATGTGGATGAAATTGCTCTTGTAACAGATGATGAGGTTGCAAGTGCTATTCTTACACTGATTGAAAAGCAGAAGATGATTGCTGAGGGTGCAGGAGCTACGGCAGTTGCGGCGGTAATGTTTGATAAATTTGATCTCAAGGGCAAGCGTGTGGTCGCAGTTGTATCGGGCGGAAACATCGATGTTACAAGCCTTTCAAGAGTTATTGACAGAGGTCTTCTTAATTCAGGCCGTTCATCAAGCTTGCTGATTGAGCTCATAGATAAACCCGGTCAGCTTAAAGATATTTCAAGAATAATCGCTGATTGCGGTGGTAATGTAACAGGTGTTCACTACGAAAAGGGCAACACCGAAAGCGTTAACGGATGTTTCCTTCGAATTGAAATGGAAACAAGAGATTATGAACACGTTAAACTCATTATGCAATCCCTGCGTGATGAAGGTTTTAAAATAGTGTGATTTTGAAAGGAGAATATTTATGAGCAGCAAAGTTCAGACAAACAAGGCTCCGGCGGCAATCGGACCTTACTCACAGGCAATGGTTGTGGGTAATCTCATTTTTACCTCCGGACAGATTCCGCTAAACCCCGAGACAGGTTTGATTGAGGGTAACAACATCACAGAGCAGACACACAGAGTCTGCAAAAATTTAAAGGCCGTGCTTGAGGCGGTAGGAGCATCGCTTGAAAAGGCTGTTAAAACAACATGTTTTCTTGATGATATGGCAGATTTCACGGCTTTTAATGAGGTTTATGCCGAATACTTTACGGGAAAACCTGCACGCTCTTGCGTGGCAGTCAAAACTCTTCCGAAGAATGCTTTGGTCGAGGTCGAAGTGATTGCAGAAAAGGAGTGAACAGGAATGTTGGATTCAAGTAAATACCGAGTGGGATATTTTCCCGTGGATAAAAAATATAACGATTGGGTAGAAAAAGATCATATCGAAAAGCCTCCTGTATGGTGCAGTGTGGATATGAGAGACGGAAATCAGAGTCTTATCATTCCGATGAGTCTTGAAGAAAAACTTGAATATTATAGAGTGCTGCTTGATGTCGGCTTCAAAGAAATTGAGGTTGGTTTTCCCGCGGCCAGTGAAACGGAATATGAATTTTTGAGGACTCTTATTGATAACAATATGATTCCGGACGATGTAACAGTTCAGGTACTTACTCAGTGCCGGGAGCATATTATCAGAAAAACATTTGATGCCTGCAAGGGTGCTCCGAGTGCAATTATTCATTTTTATAATTCAGTAAGTGTTGCACAGCGTGAGCAGGTTTTCAAAAAGAGCAAGGAAGAGATCAAACAGATTGCTGTCGACGGTGCGAAGCTTGTTAAAAAATTGGCTGATGAATACGAAGGCAACTTCCGTTTTGAATATTCACCCGAATCCTTTACGGGAACTGAACCTGAATATGCTCTTGAGGTTTGCAATGCAGTGCTTGATGTTCTTGAACCGAGTGAAGATAACAATGTAATTATCAATCTTCCTGTTACGGTCGAAATGAGCTTGCCTCACGTTTACGCATCGCAGGTCGAATATATGAGCAAAAATCTTAAATACCGTGAGCATGTAACTCTCTCGCTTCATCCTCATAACGACAGAGGAACAGGCGTTGCCGATACGGAGCTTGCACTTCTTGCAGGAGCTGACCGTGTCGAGGGTACACTCTTCGGCAACGGTGAACGGACGGGAAATGTTGATATTGTCACACTTGCGATGAATATGTATTCACACGGAGTTGACCCTAGGCTTGATCTTTCGGATATGAACCGTCTTGTTGAAACTTATGAAAAATGCACGAGGATGCACGTTTATGAGAGAGCTCCGTATGCAGGCGCGTTGGTGTTTGCGGCGTTCTCGGGTTCACATCAGGATGCAATCGCAAAGGGTATGAAATACAGAACGAAGAAAAAGCTTCACGAATGGAGTGTTCCGTATATTCCGATTGACCCTAAGGATATCGGCAGAACTTATGATGCTGATGTTATCAGAGTTAATTCACAGTCGGGCAAGGGCGGAATAGGATATCTGCTCGAGCAGAGCTATGGTTACAACCTTCCCGCAAAAATGCGAGAACATTTCAGCTATATGTGTAAGGATATTTCAGACCGCGAGCACAAGGAGCTCAAACCTGATGAAGTTTTGAATATTTTTACGGAGAATTTTCTCAATCTTAACAGCGGAATTGAGGTTTCAGACTTTGATTTTATGCGTGAAAACGATACGGTCAGAATCAATATCACCTTCCTTAAAAACGGTGAAGAAACCGAGCTTGAAGCGGAGGGCAACGGTACTCTCAGCGCCGTAAATAAAGCTCTCAGCGAGTTCACGGGTGAGCAGTATACACTCGAGGTTTTCACACAGCACAGTATGCAGGGCGACGGTTCGCACAGTGTTGCGGCATCATACATCGGTCTTGAACGGGAGGACGGCAGTATGTATTGGGGTGTCGGAACGAACACCGATGTTATCACCGCAAGCACAAAGGCTCTGCTGAGTGCGTTCCATAATATGAAAAAAGGAGATGTAAAGTAATGGGAATGACGATGACACAAAAAATTCTTGCCTCACACGCAGGACTTGAAACGGTTGTTGCAGGACAGCTGATAAACGCAAAGCTTGATATGGTCCTCGGTAATGATATTACAACTCCCGTTGCGGTGAATGAATTTATTAAAGCAGGCTTCAATTCTGTTTTTGATAAAAATAGGGTTGCTATCGTACTTGACCACTTTGTACCCAATAAGGATATCAAGGCTGCAGAGCAATCCAAAACTTGCCGTGAATTTGCCTGTTCACATTGCGTAAGCCACTTTTATGATGTCGGCAAAATGGGAATCGAACACGCACTTCTTCCCGAGCAGGGTGTTGTTACTGCCGGTGATTGCATCATCGGAGCTGACAGCCACACCTGTACATACGGGGCACTCGGTGCTTTCTCAACGGGTGTCGGTTCAACAGATATGGCGGCAGGTATGGCAACAGGAATGGCTTGGTTTAAAGTTCCGTCAGCAATTAAGTTTAACTTAACAGGTAAGATTCCTTCAAACTGCAGCGGTAAGGATGTTATCCTTACGATAATCGGTAAGATCGGTGTTGACGGTGCACTTTACAAAAGTATGGAGTTCGTCGGTGACGGCACGCATTCACTTTCAATGGATGACCGCCTTTGCATTTGCAATATGGCAATTGAAGCAGGTGCTAAAAACGGCATTTTCCCTGTTGATGAAGTGACTTTGGAATATCTTAACGGCAGAAGCGAGCGTGAGCCTGTTGTTTTTGAAGCAGATGAAAACGCTGAATATGAAAAGGTAATTGATATTGACCTTTCGAAAATTGTTCCGACTGTTGCTTGTCCTCATCTTCCTGAAAATACACATCCTGCAAGTGAGCTGAATGATATTAAAATTGATCAGGTTGTAATCGGCTCCTGCACAAATGGCAGGACGGAGGATATGGAAACGGCATACAACATCCTTAAAGGCAAAAAGATTGCAGACGGCATCCGTTGCATTATTATCCCCGGTACGATGCAGATTCTTCGTGAATGTGTCGAACGTGGCTGGTACACAGCGTTCATAGATGCAGGTGCAGTTGTTTCAACGCCGACCTGCGGACCTTGCCTTGGCGGATATATGGGAATTCTTGCGGCAGGTGAAAGGTGCATCGCAACTACAAACCGTAACTTTGTCGGCAGAATGGGTCACGTGGACAGCGAGGTTTATCTTGCCTCTCCGCATACAGCGGCGGCAAGCGCACTTACAGGTTATATCACAGAGTATAAGGAGGCGTAAGAATGAACACACAAGGTAAAGTATTTAAATATCCCGATAACGTAGATACCGATGTTATTATCCCTGCACGTTATCTTAATACTCCCGATGCAAACGAGCTTGCGCTTCACTGCATGGAGGATATTGATACAGAATTTGTAAAAAAGGTGAGTAAAGGCGACGTGATGGTTGCGGGCTGGAATTTCGGTTGCGGTTCTTCACGTGAGCACGCCCCGCTTGTTATAAAAACCTGCGGAACAGGATGTGTAATTGCAAAAAGCTTTGCAAGAATTTTTTACCGCAATGCCATAAATATTGGTTTGCCGATTCTCGAATGCGAAGAGGCGGCAGAAGAAATCAATGCAGATGACGAGGTAAAGGTTGATTTTGATACAGGAATCATCACCGATATCACAACGGGAAAAACATACAAAGCACAGCCTTTTCCTGAATTTATTCAGAATATTATCAGATGCGGAGGATTATTAAAATCCTTGAAAGAAGGCGAAAACAATGACTAAAAATATTGCTGTAATCCGTGGTGACGGAATTGGACCTGAAATTGTGAATGAGGCTTTAAAGGTTCTTGATAAGGTTGCAGAGGTTTACGGTTACACATTCAATTATACAGATGTTGATATGGGCGGCTGTGCGATAGATAAATACGGCGACCCGTTACCCGAAGCAGAGCTTAAAAAATGTGTCGAGTCGGACAGCGTTCTTCTAGGTGCTGTCGGCGGTGACAAGTGGAACGATATTCCGGGTTATATGCGACCTGAAAAAGGACTTCTCCGACTTCGTGCAGGAATGGGAGTTTACTCTAATAACCGTCCTGCAAAGATATGGCCGCAGCTTGCAGACGCTTCTCCTTTAAAAAAAGCGATAGTTGAAAAAGGAATTGATTTTATCATCGTCCGTGAGCTTATCGGCGGAATTTATTTCGGTGAACACAAAACCGAGGGTAACACCGCAACAGATGTATTGAAATACAGCGAATCTGAAATTGAGCGTATCGGCAGAATCGGTTTTGAAACTGCGAGAAAAAGAAACAAAAAACTCTGCTCAGTTGAAAAAAGCAATGTTCTTGACAGTAGCAGACTTTGGAAAAGGGTGATGCACCGTTTAGCAGAAGAGTATCCCGACGTGGAGCTTTCGGATATGCTTGTTGATAACTGTGCGATGCAGATAGTCAAGAATCCTGCACAGTTCGATGTTGTTGTTACGGAGAATATGTTCGGCGATATTCTCTCTGATGAGGCTTCAATGATAACGGGCTCAATCGGTATGATTCCGTCATCAAGCCTCGGCGCAACATCCTGCGGACTATATGAACCGATTCACGGCTCTGCACCCGATATCGCAGGCAAGGATATTGCAAATCCGATAGGAACAATTCTTTCGGTGGCGATGATGCTTCGTTTCAGCTTCGATATGGAAAAAGAAGCCGATGCAATTGAAAAAGCTGTTTCCGATTATCTCAATAAAGGCTACCGGACAGCCGACATAATGAGCGAAGGGATGACACTCGTCGGCTGTAAACAGTGCGGTGAGCTGATTATTGAGAATTTGAAAGGGGAGTGATTTTGTGCTTCTTTCAGGTTCAGATATCTTAGTTAAAACCTTGATTGAGCAGGGCTGCGATACCGTTTTCGGCTATCCCGGCGGACAGATTCTCAATGTTTACGATAGTCTTTATACTCATCAGGATCAGTTAAATCATATATTGACCGCACACGAGCAGGGTGCGGCACATGCTGCAGACGGATATGCACGAACAACGGGAAAGGTCGGTGTTGTTATATCAACATCGGGCCCGGGTGCTACAAATCTTGTTACGGGAATTGCAACGGCATATCTCGACTCAATTCCGATGGTTGCAATCTGCGGTAATGTTCCTACAACACAAATCGGTTCGGACAGCTTTCAGGAAATTGATATCACAGGCGTAACGCTTCCGATAACAAAACACAACTATTTTGTAGGCAGAGTTGAAGATCTGGCAGATACTATCCGTGAAGCATTTGTTCTTGCAAAATCGGGCAGACCGGGACCTGTACTCATAGATGTTCCTAAAGATGTTCAGATTGCCGAATGTGAGTATGAGCCGATGCCGCCCGTAAAAAAAGAAGAACCGTATGCCGCAAAGGATGTGCGTATTGAAGCGGCCGCAAAAATAATCAATTCCTCCAAGCGACCGTTTATCTATTTCGGCGGCGGTCTGATTACGGCAGAGGCACAGGAAGAAATGCTCGCACTTGCAGAAAAAATTGATGCTCCGCTAGGTTGCTCTCTTATGGGTCTTTCGGCAATTCCTACCGACCATCCGAGGTTCCTCGGTATGCAGGGAATGCACGGTCACTACGCTTCATCAATGGCAATGCACAATGCCGATGTTATTGTTTCGCTTGGTGTACGTTTTAACGACCGTGTAACAGGCAACCGACAGAAATTTGCAACAGGTGCAAGAATTATTCATATAGATGTAGATGGCTCTGAACTTAATAAAACTGTTAATGCTGTTTGCGGTCTTCGCGGTGATGTTAAGCTTACACTCAGAAAGCTTCTGCCGTTAGTGAATGAAAATAAAAAGACCGAGTGGACAAAAAAGGTTAATGCGTTCAGAAAAGAGGAAGAATCATACCTTGATAACCGTGAGGGTCTTACACCTCGAAAAGCAATTATGACTCTTAATAAACATCTCGGTGAAAACACGGCGGTTGCCACAGATGTCGGTCAGCATCAGATGTGGTCAGCACAGAATCTCAGCTTTAAAACCTCCCGTCGTTTTATTTCAAGCGGAGGTCTCGGCACAATGGGATTCGGATTCGGTGCGGCAATCGGTGCAGCCTTCGGCACGGGAGAACGCAGTGTTCTGGTAACGGGTGACGGAAGCTTCGGGATGAATCTCAACGAGCTTGCAACTGCTGTAAGATATAATATCCCGATTGTGATTCTTGTTATAAACAACGGCGTTCTCGGAATGGTGCGACAATGGCAGACCTTGTTTTATAACAAGCATTATTCCAATACTGTGCTGAATCGTAAAACCGATTTTGTGGCTTTTGCAAAGGCATTCGGTGCGGACGGTGAAGCCGTTACAACGCCAGAAGAGCTTGATTCGGCACTTGGCCGTGCATTCGGTACAGACGGCCCTTATATTATCGATTGCAAGATCGACAAGGATGAATTCGTTCTTCCGATGCTTCCTCCAAACGGAAGTATGGATGATATCATTACAAAATTGGAGGTGGAATTATGAACCGATACACAATAGCGGTTCTGGTCCGTAATCAATTCGGTGTTTTAAATCGGCTGACAAGTATGTTTCGCAGAAGACAGTTTAATATCAGCTCTATAACCGCAAGCGAAACGGAAACCGCCGAATATTCGAGAATCACATTCAGCTTTGACGGCGATGAAAACGGAAAACAACAGCTTATCAATCAGCTTTATAAATTGCCTGATGTATGCTCGATTAAAGAGCTGACGAGCGAAAATTCATTAAACTGTGAATTGATGCTTATAAAGATGAAAAATGACCCTGCCGCAAGGGAAGAGATTCATTCTGCGGCGGAAGCGTTCAAGGCAGAAGTGGTTGATTATTCGCGTGAATCGATTGTATTAAGAGTAATCGGAAATAGTATGAAAATGGATGATTTCATTTCGCTTATGCGTGACTTTACTATTTTAGAAATATGCAGAACGGGTACGGCATCCCTTGAAAAGGGCAGTACGACTATTCGCCATACAATAAATTTATAAAAAAGAAAGAGGTAGTTATTATGGCAAACAGAATTTTTTATCAGCAGGATTGCGATTTACAGAAGCTCAGCGGTAAAACCGTTGCAATTATCGGTTACGGCTCACAGGGACACGCCCACGCCCTCAACCTTAAAGACAGCGGTGTAAATGTTGTTATCGGTCTTTACGAGGGCTCAAAAAGCTGGGCAAAAGCAGAAGCACAGGGACTCAAGGTTATGACAAGTGCCGAGGCGGCAAAGGTTGCCGATATCATTATGATACTTATCAACGACGAAAAGCAGGCGGCTCTTTACAAGGAGAGCATCGAGCCGAATCTTACCGAAGGCAAGACCCTTGCTTTTGCTCACGGATTCAATATCCATTACGGTTGCATCAAGCCGCCGAAGAATGTAAATGTAATTATGATTGCACCCAAGGGTCCGGGTCATACAGTCCGTTCAGAATACCAGGCAGGAAAAGGTGTTCCGTGCCTTATCGCTGTTGAGCAGGATGCAACCGGAGATGCGTGGGATCTTGGACTTGCTTATGCTCTCGGCATCGGCGGAGCAAGAGCGGGCGTTCTTGAAACGACTTTCCGTACAGAAACAGAAACCGACCTTTTCGGTGAGCAAGCAGTTCTTTGCGGCGGTGTTTGCGCATTGATGCAGGCAGGATATGAAACTCTCGTTGAAGCAGGCTATGATCCGAGGAATGCATATTTCGAGTGTATCCACGAAATGAAGCTCATCGTTGACCTTATTTATCAGAGCGGCTTTGCAGGTATGAGATATTCGGTTTCCAATACAGCTGAATACGGTGATTATGTAACAGGTCCGAAAATTATCACGGAAGAGACGAAGAAGGCTATGAAGCAGATACTTTCCGATATTCAGGACGGAACATTTGCAAAGGAATTCCTTCTTGATATGTCCTCGGCAGGTGCACAGGTACACTTCAACGCTATGAGAAAGCGTGCTTCTGAGCATCCCTCTGAGATAGTCGGAGCGGATATCCGCAAGCTTTATAGCTGGAGCGATGAGGATAAACTCATCAATAACTGACGGACTTTTTCAATAAGCGCAGAAAGTCCTGAAAGTAAATGAAAGGAGATAAATTATGCCAAAAGAAAATGTAGTTGACGGTGTGCAGAACGCACCGCATCGTAGTTTGTTTCACGCTCTCGGACTTACCGAAGAGGAGCAGAAAAGACCTCTTATCGGCATAGTCAGTTCATATAACGAGATAGTGCCGGGTCATATGAATATTGATAAAATTGTCGATGCCGTAAAGATAGGTGTCACAATGGCAGGCGGTACGCCGATTGTTTTTCCTGCAATCGCTGTCTGCGACGGTATTGCTATGGGACACACAGGAATGAAGTATTCGCTTGTTACCCGAGACCTTATTGCCGATTCGACCGAGGCGATGGCGTTGGCTCACGGCTTTGACGGTCTTGTTATGGTGCCTAACTGCGATAAAAATGTTCCCGGTTTACTTATGGCGGCGGCAAGGGTAAATATCCCGACAGTTTTTGTCAGCGGCGGCCCGATGCTTGCGGGCAGAGTTGAGGGCAGGAAAACAAGCCTTTCAAGTATGTTCGAGGCTGTCGGTGCTTACAATGCAGGTAGGATAAACGACGAAAAGCTCCTTGAATATGAGTGCAAAACCTGCCCGACCTGCGGCTCTTGCTCGGGAATGTATACTGCAAATTCAATGAACTGTCTTACAGAAGCGCTCGGTATGGGGATTCGCGGTAACGGAACAATTCCTGCTGTTTATTCAGCAAGAATCGAGCTTGCAAAGCACGCAGGTATGGCTGTAATGGAGCTTCTTAAGAAAAATATCCGACCGCGTGACATTATGACAAAAGAAGCACTTATGAATGCTCTGACTGTTGATATGGCTCTGGGCTGTTCAACAAACAGTATGCTTCACCTTCCTGCTATTGCTCACGAGTGCGGAGTGGAGCTGAGTCTTGATATTGCAAATGAAATCAGCGCAAAAACGCCGAACCTCTGCCATCTTGCTCCCGCAGGCAGAACCTATATGGAAGACCTCAACGAAGCAGGCGGAGTTTATGCCGTTATGAATGAGCTGACAAAGAAAAAGCTTCTGAACACCGAATGTATGACGGTTACGGGTAAAACAATAGGGGAAAATATTTCAGGCTGTGTAAATCTTGATCCCGAGGTTATCCGTCCCGTTGAAAATCCTTACAGTGAAACAGGCGGTATTGCAGTACTTAAAGGTAATCTCGCACCCGAAGGCAGTGTTGTCAAGCGATCGGCGGTTCTTCCCGAAATGCTTGTGCACGAAGGGCCTGCAAAGGTATTCGATTCTGAAGAAGAGGCACAGACTGCGATCAACTCAGGCAAAATCGTCGCAGGCGATGTTGTTGTTATCCGTTACGAAGGACCAAAAGGCGGTCCGGGTATGAGAGAGATGCTCAATCCCACCTCTACAATTATGGGCATGGGACTTGGCAACAGCGTTGCACTTATCACTGACGGCCGCTTCAGCGGTGCGACAAGGGGAGCTTGCATCGGTCACGTTACACCCGAAGCAGCTTCGGGCGGTATGATCGGTGTGGTTGAGGACGGCGATATAATCAGCATAAACATTCCCGAAAACACAATAGAGCTTAAAGTGGATGAGGCGGTTCTTAATGAACGAATGAAAAATTTTACCCCGAAAACAAAAGAGCTTTCGGGATATCTTAAACGCTATGCAGCACTTGTTTCGGGCGGTGCTTCGGGGGCGATTCTTAACTGATATGAGAATGCTATATGAAAAACTGCAGACTTTATGTATCTTCAGAGAAATCCTGAAAGATCCTGTCGTTTCTGCCCTGTGCAATTATCTCAAAAAACCTACGAGTTCGGCTTATGCCGGATTTGTAGCGGAGCTTTATAGTGCGAACGGAGGCAATCTCGGCGAATATATCAAGGAATTATGCTCCGATAGTGAAAATGTATTTGTTAAAACTTTAGGCAGCGGAAAATCTGTGCCCAAGTATATGCAGAAAACACTTGAAAGCGAGCTTGAATTGTTACAGGAGGTGGCAGAGCTTGATAAATCCGCGCTTCGCAACGGACTTGATTATAAAGGTTTTCTGCCTGATTTCACAACAACAAATCTGAGGCTTAAGGATATATACCTGCACAGAGCCGAGAATATCGGCAAATACGGTTACGGCATTTATGCAAAGCACCGTATGTTTTATGTGGACGAGCAGGGGGATATCGTTCCCGTAAATCATCCCGATAAAACCGAGCTTTCAAACCTTGTTGATTACGAAAGAGAAAGAAGTATCGTTCTTGATAACACAAAAGCACTTCTTTGTGGAAAGCCTGCGGCAAATATTCTTCTGACAGGTGATGCAGGTACGGGCAAATCCTCAACCGTAAAGGCTATTGTAAATGCGCTGTGGAATGAAGGACTGCGGATTATTGAAGTGAGAAAAGATCAGCTTTGTTCAATCAAAAAAAAACTTGACGAGCTGTCTGTAAATCCGTTAAAATTTATTCTGTTCATTGATGACCTTTCTTTCCTCAAGGATGATGACAACTTCAATACACTCAAAGCTGTGCTTGAAGGCTCGGTGACGGCAAAATCAAAAAATGTTGTAATTTATGCCACCAGCAACCGTCGCCATATAATCAAAGAAAATTTCTCTGACCGAGAGGGTGATGATATACACCGCAATGACACAATGCAGGAACTTGTATCCTTGTCAGAACGTTTTGGAATTCACGTGACATTCTCAAAGCCGAACAAGGAAACCTTCCTTCATATCGTGCATCATCTTGCCGAAAAGAATGCAGTTGAAATGACAGAAGAAGAACTCGATCTGCTTGCCGAACGCTTCGCTCTTGAACGCGGCGGCAGAAGTGCGAGACTTGCACAGCAGTTTATCGACGGATTATTATCGAGGTGAAAAAATGTATTTTGATGATATTAAAATCGGAATGACTGTTGATATTCCGCCTACTGTTATTGAAAAAGAAAAGATGCTTTCGTTTGCCCGTGATTATGACAATATTCCTCTTCACACCGACGAGGAATACGCAAAAAGCACACCGTTCGGAGGGCTGATAGCACCCGGAGTTATGTCGTTTATGTCAGTTTGGGCAAAGTATCTTGAAGTCGATTTATTCGGCAAGGAGCTTCTTGCAGGCAAGTCTACAAAAATTGAATGGTTTAAGCCTGTCTATCCGAACGACATTCTTTCTTCAAAAGCTGTGGTTACTGACCTTACAAAGCGTAACAACAAAAACGGAATTGTTGAAATCTCAATCGAAGCGTATAATCAGAACGGTGAGCTTGTCCTGACAAACATCACTGAAGCGATTGTGAAAAGCAGAATAAAAACCGTATAATTTTAGAAATCTCTGACATTAAACAGGTGTTGGAGATTTTTTCTTTTTATTAAAAACTTTTCATCTAACATATTAAAACTGAAGACACAGGCTATAGGAATTTCTCACACAGGGACAGATTCTTGTTGCTTTGTGGGTGGAGGAGCAATACGGATATGCATTAAGTATTGTTCGTCCGCTGAGATGCCGTGAGATGCGAATTGTTTTAAAATTCGCAGGTAGGCATCTCCTTCCAAACCAAAACGATATTTTAAAACAATTTACAGTTTTGGTTTGGGGACAGAGTTGAAAAAACTATTTTAAAATTTCAACTCTGTCACGGAACGGTTGCTTTTTGAAAGAAAAGAACCAGTCCATGCTAACGGTTATTCAGTTATTTAACGGAATAACCAGTTAGCAGGACGAAGAAGTGATTTTCACTTCGGTGTATTGGGTTTGCATCGACCCTTACGGATGAATTTTAAAACAAAATTCGTCGCTTCATTCGAAGCCCTTGAACAGTTTAACTCCTTTAGCCATCATCAATTCAATCAATGTCACAATTCTCAGCGGCTATTTTCCTGCCGAAAAGACCAAAAATACTCGTTAATACATAAAGTATTGCCTGTGTTTTTTGTCCTTCCCGACAAAAAACTATCTCGCTGATAATTGCAACCTGATTTAATCGACGATGGCATGGTGGGCGGTTAAAAGTCCGTTGCTTACGCAAAAACTTTCAAAAATCTTGTAAAGAAGAAAAAAGATTAATTAATAACGGTTTTAAAATCTTATCTAACATATTAATTATGAACGATCTAAAATCGTTAGAAAATTCCTACGAAAGGAGGTGTGCTAATGCCAAAGAGCCCAACGAACAGAAAGGTTGGGGAGGTGTTTAAAGTTGAAATTAAGAAAGGAACGGAAGAGATTCCGAAAACAATATACACAGAATTAGCAAGGTGCTTTTTCTCTGAAATAACAGAATTTTATAATAACAAAAAGAAGGTATGATAGTATGTCTAAATTTTTCAAAAAAAGTAAAGCTTATGGCCTTTACAAAAGCGCTTTTGCGCGCTATATTAAAAACCCCAAGGAGGAATGAAAATGAATGCTGTAATTTATGCCCGATACTCAAGCAGTAATCAGACAGAAGCATCTATTGAAGGACAGATGCGAGAATGTAATGAATATGCCAAGAAGAACGGTATAAACATCGTTGGTACATACATAGACAGAGCCCGTTCTGCAACAACAGATAACAGACCTGATTTCAAAAGGATGATTAAGGACAGTTCAAACAAGAAATTCGATGCTGTTATCGTATGGAAACTTGACCGTTTTGCTCGAAATCGTTATGATAGTGCGAAATACAAAGCTACACTTAAAAAGAATGGGGTTAAGGTTATTTCTATAACTGAGCATATCTCTGATGACCCCAACGGAATAATTTTAGAATCAATGCTTGAAGGTATGGCTGAGTATTATTCTAAAGAACTTTCAGTAAAAGTCATCCGCGGCAGAACAGAAAATGCATTAAAATGCAAGTCTATCGGCGGCAATATTCCAATCGGATATGTGATTGATAAAAATCAATTTTATCAGATTAACCCGTTAACAGCTCCTGCAGTTCTTGAAGCCTTTCAAAGCTATTCTGAAGGAAAGACAATGAAAGAAATAGCAGAAGAACTGAACGGGAAAGGTATCAGAACAACCAAAGGCAAAAAAGTCAGCGATAATGTTGTTTCCCGAATGTTACATAACCGAAAGTATATTGGTGAATACAGATACAAGGATATTGTTCATCCGAACGGAATACCTGCAATTGTATCTCAGGATTTGTTTGATAAGGTTCAACGCAGAATTGAAGAAACGAAAAAAGCGCCGGCAACACATAAGGCAGATGAAGATTATCTTCTGACAACAAAGCTGTTCTGCGGTAAGTGTAACAGACTTATGGTAGGGGAGAGCGGTACAAGCCATACAGACAAAAAGTATTACTATTACAAATGTGTCGGGGTAAAAAAGAAGCACGATTGCGACAAGAAAACTGTTCAGAAGGATTGGATTGAAGAAATTGTTTTAAAACGGATTGAAACTATTCTTCATAACGATGAACTGCTTGATAAAGTCGCAGACGAGATATTAAAGCTGCAGACAAAAGAAAATACAACACTTCCGATGCTGAAAAAACAATATGCTTGATGCAATTCAGCAGGGAATACTTACATCATCGACAAAGGACAGGCTCGAAGAATTAGAAAAGCAGAAGGCTGAATTATCTGCACAGATAATAAAGGAAGAAATCGAACAGCCGATGCTTACAAAAGACATGATAATTGATTGGTTCGGACAGCTGAAAAAGTACGGAATGAAAAGAAAAGACCACAAACGAAGACTGATAGATTTGTTTCTGAATTCAGTTCATTTATTTGAGGACAGATTAGTAATTAACTTCAACTACAAGGACGGCACTGAAGCCGTCCGGTTGGTTGAAGTTGAAAATTTACCGTTAAGTTCGGATTCAACAACCGTTGCTGCGCCAAAACAAAACCATCCGAAGTTCGGATGGTTTTTGTTTTGGTATTTCAGATAGAAGTCCAATCTGCAACACCTCGTTAGTTGACATCGCGGCTGTTAACTGCTTCGCAGGCTTGCGCTGCCGGTGGCAGATACAGCAAGCCGAGAAGAGGAAGAAACACAGAGCAATGGACGCCGCTCCAAGGCGTTCATGCGACAATGTTTCTGACCGTAAACGTCACAGGTTTATACCGCTTTCTCACTCCCTGACATTTCTCCTGTAAGGGCAATCTCCTGTTTGAGGCGCCATACAACATTAATCCGAACCCATCTGTTTACTACGATGTGTTCGGATTTGTTGTTTTTTTTTAGTAAAAACAACTTAATATATTTAAACTCCTCCTGTAAAATTGATTTATATCAATTAACAGGAGGAGTTTTATGTTTTACGGATATGTTATATCCAAGCAGTTGTTCTCCCAATGGTATGCTTTTTATAAAATGAGATTGTTTCTTTTTTACCGTGGTTGACAATTGTCGGAGTGGTGATATATAATTTCGGCAGGAGGTATGCCTATGAAAACACTCCGCACTGTTTTGATTTTAATTTCAGTTGTTTTATTTCTCTTGTGTTCGTGTGCCGAGGACGAAGCAGTCACAACGGTAGCTGTTGTCAACGGTGAAACGGTAACACAGGAGGAGTTTGACTATTTCAAAGCCCGCAAAAGGGCAGATGTTATAAATTATTATATCTCTGAATTCAACGCCAAGGTTGACGAGGATTTTTGGAAGACGGATTTTAACGGAATAACACCTGAAAAAGATCTTGAAGACAGAGCCATTAGTGAATGTGTAAAAGCAAAAATTCAGCTCGTTCTTTGCAGAGAAAACGGAATTTATGATGACATTTCATTCGTTGGTTTACGCCAAAGGGCAGAAAACTTTAACAGTCAAGATAAAAGCGGAGCGATTGGTTTAAAAACAATTGAAATAGATACCTTTTACACCTACTATATTGAAACGGGAGTTATGGAACTTAAAAATATTCTCGGCGAAAAGGAACTTTCACCGACGGAAGAAGAAATCAATGCCTGTCTTGAAAAATTCGGCACACAAGATGAAAATTATACCGCCGCACGCAAAACGGCAATTTCAAAGAAATATGATGATATGATTGAAAAGCTCTGCAAAGAGGCAGACGTTCAGAAATAAAACAAAAGCTTACATTTTACAATGCAAGCTTTTATTACTTTTATCAGTCAAACAAATCGGAAATCAGGCGAGATATTGCAGTGAACATACTGACGAGGATATCGCAGATTGTCGGACGCTCCTTCTTACCCTCAACACCGTCACCCTCGTAACAGCCGATATTGTGCGTACTGTCAAGAGAATTACCGAAGAAGTCATACTCACCCATATTTTCTTCAACCTGAACACCGGCACCGATGCACGGTGAGCAGGCTTTGAGTATAAAGCTGTTCTTATCCGTTAAATCCTCACCTGCAAACTGCGGCAAGGCGACGAATGAGTTTTTGTCTCTTAAAGGTTTTGTAACGCCCCAATAGCAGTTGTTTGACATGTCATAATCGTATTTTCGGTTAAACTTCATAAGGTAACCGGGTTCGAGGATGAATATGTTGTTTTTTATCACGGCATCTTCATACATATGGAAGTTATACGTGCTGCCGTTGACAATGGTATTGTTATAAAACTTGAAATCGTGCTCGCCTGTGTCGTTCCCGTTTCCGGCTCCGTTTGATGTTATATTATCGTTTACAGAAAGACAGTAACGGTCAGTGTTGCC
>JAZNPE010000021.1:0-8142 GCA_045589535.1 Acutalibacteraceae bacterium
AAAAACAGTCTGAAAGCTCAGGTGAAAACAGATGATTAAAATTATGAAATACGGCGAGGTTGACAACAAGGATATCTTCGCACGAGGAACAAGTGCAACAAACGTTGAAGACATCGTATCAGGCATTATAGAAAATGTTAAGGCAAATGGCGACAAGGCTTTGTTTGAATACTGCGAAAAGTTCGACAAAGCAAAGCTTTCAACACTCGAGGTTTCTGCTGAAGAAATTGAAGAGGCATTCAATGCTGTTGAGCCGAAGTTTGTTGAAATTATAGAAAAAGCGGCTGTCAACGTAAGAGAATTCCACTCACGTCAGGTAAGAAACAGCTTTATTCTTAACGAAAAAGACGGTGTTGTTATCGGACAGAAGGTTCTTCCGATTGAAAAGGTTGGTCTTTATGTTCCCGGTGGCACAGCGGCTTATCCGTCAACAGTGCTTATGGACTCAATCCCTGCAAAAATCGCAGGTTGTAAGGAAATCGTTATGGTAACTCCTCCGAACGCTGAGGGCAAGGTTAATGCCGTTATCCTCGCAGCAGCTAAGATTGCAGGCGTTGACCGTATCTTCAAGCTCGGCGGTGCTCAGGCCGTTGCAGCCCTTGCTTACGGTACAGAAAGTGTGCCGAAGGTTGACAAAATCGTCGGTCCGGGCAATGCATTCGTTGCAGAAGCAAAGAAGCAGGTTTTCGGTATAGTTTCAATCGATATGATTGCAGGACCTTCTGAAATCCTTGTTGTTGCAGATAAAACCTGCAATCCGAAATTTGTTGCCGCAGACTTGCTCTCTCAGGCAGAACATGATAAAATGGCAAGTGCTGTTCTTGTATGTGACGATATGGACTTTGCCGAGGCAGTAAGTGCAGAGCTTGAAAGACAGATTCCTCTTCTTCCCCGTGAAGAAATCGCAAGAACATCAATCGATAACAACGGTAAAATCATCGTTGCAGACGACCTTCTTAAGGCTATCGACATCGCAAACGAAATTGCTCCCGAGCATCTTGAGCTTTGTATGGACAATCCGTTTGATTACCTTGATAAAATCAAGCATGCAGGTTCAATTTTTATGGGCAAGTACTGTCCCGAAGCTCTCGGTGACTATTTTGCAGGTCCGAACCACACTCTTCCGACAAGCGGAACGGCTCGTTTCTCAAGCCCTCTTTCCGTTGACGATTTCGTGAAGAAGACTCAGTACACTTACTATACAAGAGATGCACTTTCAGCCGTTGCGGATGACGTCGCTTTCTTCGCAGAAAAGGAAGGACTTTCAGCTCACGCAAGAAGCGCAACAATCAGATTCGAGGAAGACTAATGAGCAGATTTTTCAGTTCGAAATACTCATCCCTTGAGGCTTACACACCGGGTGAACAGCCCAAGGATATGAAATACATAAAACTTAACACGAACGAATCTCCGTTTCCGCCGTCACCGAAGGTAACGGAATATGCAAAGGCTGAAAGCGAAAAGCTCAACCTTTATTCCGACCCCGAAAGCCGTGCTCTTACACAGAAGGCGGCTGACCTCTTCGGAGTTAAGTACGAAAACGTGCTTATGACAAACGGCTCGGACGAGATTCTCAACTTTGCTTTTATGGCATTCTGTGACGAGAAAAAGGGTATCGCATTTCCGTCAATCAGCTACGGTTTTTATCCTGTGTTTGCGGAGCTTAACCACATTCCGTACAAGGAAATTCCGCTTAAGGAAGATTTCAGCATATATGTTGAAGATTACTGCAATATCGGTATGAACATCGTTATCGCAAACCCCAACGCTCCGACAGGACTTGCCCTGACAACAGAGCAGATTGAGAAAATTGTTACAACAAATGCAGACAGCGTTGTTATCATCGACGAAGCATATGTTGACTTCGGTGCCGAGAGTGTTGTACCGCTTACAAAGAAGTACGATAACCTTCTTGTCACACAGACATTCTCAAAGTCACGCTCGCTTGCAGGTGCAAGACTCGGCTTCGGCATCGGTAACGAGGCATTGATTGCTGACCTTAATACAATCAAATATTCAACAAATCCCTACAATGTTAACCGTATGACTTCCGCGGCAGGTATTGCGGCTCTTGAAGACAACGATTACTATATGAACAACTGCAGAACAATTGCAGAAAACAGAGAGTATACAAAAGCAGAGCTTGCGAAGTTAGGCTTCGAAACGCTTGAATCCAAAGCAAACTTTATTTTTACCCGTTGCTATAAAATCGGCGGCGAAGAATTTTATCTTACTCTTAAGAAAATGGGTATTCTTGTCCGCCACTTTACGAAGCCGCTTATCAGCGACTATGTCAGAATTACAATCGGCACAAAGGAGCAGATGGACGCGCTTCTTGCCGCAACGAAAAAAATTCTCGAGGTGAAATAAATGAGAACAAGTGAAATCAAAAGAGATACTGCTGAAACAAAAATCGCTCTCACCCTTAACCTTGACGGTACAGGCGAAAGCGAAATCGATACAGGCTGCGGTTTCCTTGACCATATGCTTACACTTTTTGCAAAGCACGGCAGATTTGACCTTACGGTAAAATGTGACGGCGACGTTGAGGTTGACGACCACCACACCGTTGAGGATATCGGCATCTGCCTCGGCAAGGCTTTCAGCGAAGCTGTCGGCGACAAGAAGGGCATCGTACGCTATGGCAACTTTATCCTTCCGATGGACGAAGCACTTATCCTTTGCGCTGTTGATATTTCGGGCAGAGATTATCTTTCATACGACCTCGACATCCCGACAGAAAAGGTCGGCACATTCGACACGGAGCTTGTTGAAGAGTTTATGCTTGCTTTCACAAGAAATTCAGACATAACTCTTCACATTATTCAGCTCAACGGCACAAATTCACACCACATTATTGAAGGCACATTCAAGTGCCTTGCAAGGACATTGCGCCAGGCTGTTAACATTGACGAAAAATTCAAGGAAGAAATTCCGTCCACTAAAGGTGTTTTATAATGATAGCAATAATTGACTACGGCGTTGGCAACCTTTTCTCGCTTAAAAGCTCGTTCAACGCAATCGGAGCAGACATAACCGTTACAGACAACGAGGAAATCATCCGTTCTGCAGACAAAATCATACTTCCGGGTGTCGGTGCTTTTTCAGACGCAATCGCAAAGCTCCGTGCAACGGGACTTGACAAGGTGCTTATCGACGAAGCTCGGAAGGGCAAGCCCGTTATGGGTATCTGCCTTGGTATGCAGATGCTTTTTGAAAAGAGCTTTGAATACGGCGAATATGACGGACTCGGTCTTCTTAAGGGTAACGTTGTCGGTATGCAGGGTGTTCTTCCCGAAGAGTTGAAGATTCCGCACATCGGCTGGAATGCACTTCACTTTAAGCAGAACGACTGTCCTCTTTTCAAATATATCAAGGAAAACGACTGCGTTTATTTTGTTCATTCGTATTTTGCAGAGGATTGCGACGAAAGCGTTGCGGCAACTACGGAATACGGCAAGGAGCTTACCGCAGCCGTTGCATACAAAAACATTTACGGCTGTCAGTTCCACCCTGAAAAAAGCGGTGAAGTCGGACTTAACATACTCAGAGCTTTTTGTGAAACGGAGGCAGAGTGATGAATATTTTTCCCGCAATTGACCTTTACGAAGGTGCTGCCGTCCGTCTTTTCAAAGGCGACTACAACCAGATGACGGTTTACGATAAAAATCCGCTTAACATAGCCAAAAAGTTTGAGGAATGCGGTGCAGAATTTCTGCACATGGTTGACCTTGAGGGCGCAAAAACAGGACTTACACCAAACCTTGAAACGATTGAAAATATAGTTAAGAATACATCCCTTTTTGTTGAGCTCGGCGGCGGTATCCGTTCAATCGAAACTGTTGAAAAGTATCTTTCAATCGGTGTGTCACGTGTTATTCTCGGCACAGCAGCTATTACTGATGAAGCTTTTCTTGATAAAGCAATCGCAAAATACGGCGAGAAAATTGCAGTCGGTGTTGATATCAAGGACGGCTACGTTGCAATCAAGGGCTGGACAGAAAAATCACAGTACACTTTCGAAGATTTCTGCCAAAAGATGCAGGACAAGGGTGTTAAAACGCTGATCTGTACAGACATCTCAAAGGACGGTGCAATGAAAGGTACAAACCGCGAGCTTTACAAATCGCTCAGTGAAAAGCTCAGCCTCGACATTATCGCATCGGGCGGAGTTTCAACAATTGATGATATCAGAGCGCTTCGCGAAATGAACCTTTACGGTGCAATTATCGGCAAAGCGTATTACACAAACGCAATTGACCTTAAGGAAGCAATCGAGGTGGCAAAATGATTACAAAAAGAATTATCCCCTGCCTCGACGTTAAGGACGGCAGAGTAGTTAAAGGTGTGAATTTCCTCGGCCTTGCCGACGTTTCATCTCCCGTTAAGCTTGCAGAGTTTTATTCATCCTGCGGTGCCGACGAGCTTGTTTTTTACGATATTACGGCATCTGCTGAGGGCAGAAAGCTTTTCACAGACATCCTTACGGAAGTTGCAAGCAAGGTTTTTATTCCGCTTACAGTTGGTGGCGGTATCAATACAGTTGACGATTTTGACCGCGTACTCAAATGCGGTGCAGATAAGGTCAGCGTAAATTCAGGTGCAATCCGTAATCCTGAGCTTGTGCGTGAGGCGGCTCACAAATACGGTGACCAGTGCGTTGTTCTTTCTGCAGACGTTAAAAGAGTTGACGGTGAATTACGCATTTTCGCAAAGGGCGGACGTGAGGACACGGGAATGGAAGCAATCTCGTGGATTAAAAGATGTGTCGGAATGGGTGCAGGCGAAATTGTTGTTAACAGCATCGATACAGACGGTGTGAAGCAGGGCTTCGACCTTGAAATGCTTGAGGCTGTCTGCGATGCAGTCAACGTTCCCGTTATTGCGTCGGGCGGTGCAGGCTGTATTGACGATTTCACAAAGCTTTTCAAGGCTTTACCCAAGGTTGACGCAGGTCTTGCCGCTTCAATTTTCCACTTCGGTGAGGTTGAAATCAAAGACCTGAAGCAAGAACTCAGAAACAACGATATCATAGTGAGGTTATAAAAATGAATTTGGACGAATTGAAATTTGACGAAAAAGGACTTATTCCTGCAGTTGTCGTTGATGCAAAGAGCAAGAAGGTTCTTACCGTTGCATATATGAACAGAGAAAGCCTTGAAATCAGCATCAGGGAAAAGCGCACCTGCTTCTGGTCACGTTCACGTCAGGAGCTCTGGCGCAAGGGTGAAACAAGCGGCAACGTGCAGAAAATCGTAAGCATCACAGCTGACTGCGATAAGGATGCGCTCACAGTTCTTGTTGAAAAGACAGGTCCTGCCTGCCACCTCGGTACTGATTCCTGTTTTAACAATACTGTCTGGGAAAACGACGAGCTTCACGAATTCTCCTACGAAGGACTTCTTAAGCTTATTGAAGGTAGAAAGATAAACAAGCAGGAAGGCTCATATACAACATATCTTTTCGAAAAAGGTATGGACAAAATCCTCAAGAAGGTCGGCGAAGAATCAACCGAGGTTATCATCGCCGCAAAGGATAACGACAAGAGGGAAACCGTTTACGAAATCGCAGACCTTGCATATCACGTAATGGTGCTTATGATTGAAATGGGTATTTCACTTGAAGATATTTTTGACGAACTTGCTTCACGTCACGTTATTGACCACAAGGTTAAGCAGGAAAAAAGCACAGCTCAGTAAAACTTAAAAGGCATAAAAAATCGACCCGGAAATCAATCCGGGTCGTAATTTTTGTTATGTAAGTTATGCAGCGGGCTCTTCTTCAACGGGCCAGATAATCTCGTAATTTGCTGTTGAGTTGTATTCGAAAGACATCGGTACTGTACCAACGCTTTCAAGTGTACCCTGACCTGTGATTTCAGTTTCAATTGCTACTGAACGGCTGAGTTCAAGCTTTGTAACGTGGTCTGTCTTCTTATCAACAATCATCTTGATTGTGCCGATACCGTAAGTTGCACTGTACTCCTCAGCTGTAACAAAATCCTTAACGCTGTCGAAATTAGCAAGGATGTCTTCGTCCTTAGAAATCTTGTAAAGCTTACCGTAAACGCTGTCTTCCTGTTCAGGATTTGTTTCGGGATTGATCTTAAGGATGATTGTGTAGTGTGAATCGCCCTTGTTGTCAGAAATAAGAGCTGAGCGGACATCAGCAAGGCTGAGTGCACCTGCATCGTCTGAACCCATTACAGGGAAACAGTCCTTCGGTGTTGACGGATTTTCTTCGTCTGCAGTTGAAAGACCGAAGCTTTCTTTTGTCATTTTGTCTGCAACTGTCTTGAAGGCAGCCTTAACGTATTCGTTTTCACATTCGCAGCCACGTGCACTCTGATCAAGCCAGTATTTCATTTCTTCGTAATCTGTTGCGTTCTTTGTGTCAGCCATAAGCTTGTTGAATCTTTCAACAATTTCAGCTTTGCCAGCAGGAGATTCTGAAGCGTACGGGATTTCTGTTGTTGTTTCTTCCTCTGCAGGGTTTGTTGAACAAGAGCAAAGAGAGAACACCATAATTGCTGCCAAAGCAAGAGAAATCAATCTGATAAGTTTTTTGTTCACGAACAATCCACTCCTTATAAGTTTCTGTATACAGTGATTATAACACATATATCGGATAAATCCAATAGTTTTTAGAAAATTTATGAAATTCCCTGCTCGTCAAACATAAATGCTGTTTCAAGGGCGATTTTAAGGCCTGTTTCAAGCATCTTCGGGTCAAGATTTTCTTCCGTATCAAGACGAGTATGGTAATATCTTGCGGGTGACGGGTCCATAGCTGTGAATGCCGAAGCGGGAATACCTGCCTGTGAGATTGCTGCGGCATCCGTTGAGCCGAGCTCGATTGCCTTAATCGGCACATCGTGACCGACTTCCTTTGCTGCGTTCTGAAGAAGCTTTGCAACTCGCTTGTCGTTCTTGACCATACCTGTCATATCCTTGTCGTAAATCGCCATAAAGTCGATTTCACGGATTGTGTCAAGAGAAATAAAGATTGTTTCAACACCGTCGTTCTTGATTTCATCTGCGTGAGCCTTTGCCCATGCTTTTGAGCCGCGAAGGCCTGCTTCTTCGCCGCCCGCCATAAGAGCAACAACTTCCGTGTTTTCAAAACGGATATTGTTTGCGTCCATAAACTTGATAACTGCCGCTGAAATCATACAACCTGAAAGGTCGTCGTTTGCACCTGTTACGGGACGCTTATAATTGCAGAAGAAAATTGCCGCACCGAGAACGGGAACAGTTACATACATTACAACTGAAATAATTTTCATCGCAAGGTTGTCGCCCATCCAGACGATGCCGAAGCCTTCTCCTGCGATAATGCCGTAAATGCCGCCGCCGATATTAAGAAGGATAGCGATTACAGCCGTTACTATAATTCCTGCAACGGCAGGTCTGCCGCCGTGATATGTGTAAGTCCATTCAAAGGCTGAGTCAACGTGACCGGAGAAGATGATTCTTCTCTTCGTTTCGCCCGAAGCCTTGCGTGTGCCCGTTACGTTCATTGAAGTTTTCTTCGGGAAGAAAATATCAAGCACGGGTTTGTAGAAAATGAACTCTGCAAGAATTGTAAAGAGTGTGAAGCATCCGATCACAAGCGATGCAACGGGAATACCGAAGGTATAAAGTGCTGCAGAAAGAATAAGAAGCACCGCACCGAGGGGTACCCATGACATAAATGCCTTGTCCGAGCATTTGTATTCTTCCTTCACAACTGTATCGCAGGTTGTTTCAAGCTCTTTTGCAAGATATTCCTGCGCTTTCAATTCAGCCTCACTTCCCACGGGACGCGGGCCAAAATTTTTACACATTGTTTTTATATGCTTGATAGCATAGTTTGTGTAAAGTCTTACTTCGGATTTATAGTTTCCGACGCTTTCTGTTGATTTCATTTTCAACATTCCTTTCAATGGGTTTTATTGCTAAGCCAAAGACAGAGAAAATAATCCGTTTCCCTTGACAATGGCTCAAAATATGAATAGAATATAGTATACTTTAATTGCCAACAAGCCATAAGGTTTTGAAAGGTATCTTTCCGCCTCGGCTTCGTTAAAAATCTTTGAAATAGCCTCGTATTACTTCAGATTTTTGCCTCGCCGATACAAAAATCTACTCTTTCAAAACTGCT
>JAZNPE010000022.1:0-16980 GCA_045589535.1 Acutalibacteraceae bacterium
TGCAACCTACACCTCATCAGTCACTTCGTGACAGCTTCCCCTCAAGGGGAAGCCTTGGATTTGCGTAGTTTTTCAGCCTTCTCCTTGAGGAGAAGGTGCCGAGGAACGAGGCGGATGAGGTGGTAACAAACAAATAGACAAAACCGAATTTGTTGTTCTTCTATCGGTGGAAATGGTAAATACGGTAACACTGAAAAAATTTTTCAATATTTATTTACTATTCCTATCACAAATGTTATTATTGTCATATACTGATAATAACGCTAAGGAGGGATACTATGCAAATGGTGCTTCTGACTGCGCTGGGTGTCGGCGGTGCGACGATAGTCGGTGCAATAATCGGATTTATATTTAAAAATATTTCACATAAGTTCAGCGATATTGTGCTTTCTTTCGCGGCAGGTGTTATGCTTGCGGCGGCTGTGCTCGGGCTTGTTGTTCCGTCACTTGAATACGGCGGTAAATTTGCGATAATTATAACAGTGGCGGGAATTTTTGTTGGTGCGATGTGCCTTAATTTAATCGACAAACTCGTTCCGCATCTGCATAAGCTTGCAGGCGGTGAGCCTGAAGATCACTCGACAAATGCTAAACGTGACAAGGTGCTTCTGTTTGTAATGGCAATAGCGATTCACAATCTTCCCGAAGGTATTGCCGCGGGTGTCGGTTTCGGTTCAGGAAATACGGGTGAAGCACTCCTAATTGCAGGAGGTATAGCTTTGCAGAATATTCCGGAAGGTATGGTTATAATCGGACCGATGATTTCAGCGGGAATTTCGCCGAAAAAAACGTTGATTTATGCGATGGCAACAGGCCTTGTTGAAGTTATCGGAACATTGCTCGGATATTTTGCTGTAAGTGTAGCGTCTGCGATTCTTCCGTTTGCTCTCGCGTTTGCAGGCGGCACAATGCTCTACGTTATCAGTGACGAAATGATACCCGAAACACACGCCCACGGAAGCCAACGTGGCGCAACATATTCCCTACTCGTCGGTTTTTGTCTTATGCTCGTTTCCGATTTCTTGCTTGGGTAACAAAGGAGAATAAATGAAAAAGATCTTTAAAATAATAATACTATGTATGGCTTTACTTACTTGTTTATCGTCGTGCATAAAGAAAAATACAGAAAAGGAAACAACAACGGAGAGTTTGTCGATGCAGGAAATAGTATACGAAAATATAACCGCTGAAGAGGCCAAAAGAATAATGGATACACAGACGGGATATATAATTCTCGATGTCCGCACACAGGAAGAATACGACGAAAAACATATCCCGGGAGCAATCCTCATTCCTGATTATGAAATCTGTGAAAAGGCAGAGGAAATCCTGACAGATAAAAACCAACTGTTACTGGTCTATTGCCGTTCGGGCAGAAGAAGTAAACTCGCTTCAGAAGATTTACTCGACCTCGGATACACTAATATAAAAGAATTTGGCGGTATTATAGACTGGCCGTATGAAATTGAATAAAAATAAACAGCATTGAGTTTTGCGCTCAATGCTGTTTTTGTGTATCAGATTAATTCTGGAACATAAGAAGCAGGAAACCCGCGGCAACTGCGGAGCCGATAACACCTGCAACGTTGGGTCCCATAGCGTGCATAAGAAGGAAGTTTGTAGGATTGTATTTACGTCCTTCGTTCTGTGCAACACGTGCAGCCATAGGAACGGCTGAAACGCCTGCGGCACCGATAAGCGGATTGATTTTGCCCTTGGTAACAACATAAAGGAGCTTACCGAGAAGAACACCACCGACTGTTGAGAAAACAAATGCCGTAAGTCCGAGAGCAACAATTCCGAGTGTTTGTGGCTTAAGGAAGTTTTCGCCGTTAGCGGTAGCACCTACTGTAACACCGAGAAGAATAACGATGATGTTGTTAAGTGCATTCTGTGCTGTGTCTGAAAGTCTTTCAACAACACCGCATTCACGGAAGAGGTTACCGAGCATAAGCATACCGAGAAGCGGCACAACTGACGGAAGGATGAGTGCGATAAGTACAAGAACGACAACAGGGAAAACAATCTTCTCAGTTTTTGAAACCTTGCGAAGCTGAGTCATCTTTACTTCGCGCTCTTTCTTTGTTGTAAGAAGCTTCATAATCGGCGGCTGAATAAGCGGGATAAGTGCCATGTATGAGTATGCTGCAAGGGCAATCGGAGCAAGAAGGTGAGAAGCAAGCTTACCGGTAAGCCAGATAGCTGTAGGGCCGTCTGCACCGCCGATGATTGAAATAGCTGCTGCTTCCTGCGGAGTGAATCCGAGGAGGATTGCTATAATAAATGCAACATAAATACCAAGCTGAGCTGCAGCACCGAGAAGGAGACTGATCGGATTGGAAAGAAGAGGTCCGAAGTCAGTCATAGCACCAACGCCAAGGAAAATAAGACATGGAAAAATACTTGATTTAACGCCTGCATAGATAATTCTCAGAACACCTGAATCGTACCAATGACTGCCTGCCTGAGCAGTTGAACCGTCACCGCCGAAAGCCTGAGAAAGAGTAAGGTCGTCCATAATTCCCGAGCCGGGAAGATTTGCTAGCAAGATACCGAAAGCAATCGGAACAAGCAACAACGGCTCGAATTTTTTAGCGATGGCAAGATAGAGGAAAACAACAGATACACCGATCATGACACCGTTCTGCCACGTAAGCAGGGCGAAACCTGAAGCATCCCATAAACCTGCAAGGAGGTTTGTTATAAGTTCCATAATTGTACCTCCGATTAAATAATGACAAGAACCTGGTCTGTGTCAACAGTAGAGCCCTTTGATACAAGAACCTGCTTAACAATTCCGTCGCAAGGAGCAACAATATCGTTTTCCATTTTCATAGCTTCAAGGACGATAAGAACTTCGCCTGAACGGACAGACTGGCCGTTTGTAACGTTGATAGCAAGAATTGTGCCCGGCATCGGAGAAGCAACTGTTGTTCCTTCAGCGGACGGTGCGCTTGCAACGGGAGCTGCTGCAGGAGCAGCGGGTGCAACCGGAGCTGCAGGTGCCGCAACAGGAGCAGCAACTGTACTTACACCTGTGAGAGCAACTGAACACTCATCAACTTCAATTTCATATTTTTTATTATTCAAAAACACTTCGTATTTCATTTGTTTTCTTCCTCCACAAGTCTGATTGATCTGAAAGCAAGTCTGTTAAGCGGGATTTCTGTTTTGTAGCTGACAAGAGCCATAAGCATTGCAGCTGTTGCTTCGTCAACACCGATAAGCTCAAGCTGTCCCTGAGATTCATTGTCAGGAAGTGCAACTCCGACAGTATGCGGTGCGGAAGATTCACTGTTTATCGGAGTAATAACAGTTGAAACCTTTGTTGCATTTTTCTTATCAATCAAAGAGAATACAAAAGCAATAAGCTTAATGAAAAGAGCAATTACGGCAAGAATTGCAATAACGGTTATGAAACCCACAACAGCAACTAAAAGTGCTTTTGGAATATCCATAGCATCATAAGAACCGTAAATATCGGTAAAAAAGCCGAGAAAATGAGGACTGAATTTCATCAATATGCCTCCTTAATTTTGTGTACATTTTCTTATAAAAGCAGCCTGTTTCTGTTATAACAAAAACAGGCTGTCAACTGAATTATTTGTCTTTCTTATTCTTTTTCTCGGGAATGTTGTTAAGAGCATTAACAACAAGAACGATGAGCGCAGTTACGACGAAGATACCGAGCATACCTTTGCCCATATAGGGAAGTGCATTGAGGAATGCATTAAAATCAATTGTAAACATTATAACTACCTCCCTGATTATCTGAAGAATGTAAGGATAAGACCGCCTGCGATAACTGAAGCAATCTGTCCTGAAACGTTAACGCCGATTGAGTGCATAAGAAGGAAGTTCTGATTGTCTTCCTCAAGACCCATTTTATGAACAACACGTGCTGACATCGGGAATGCCGAAATACCTGCAGCACCGATCATCGGGTTGATCTTCTTCTTTGAGAAGAGGTTCATAATCTTTGCGAGCATAACACCTGCGAATGTATCGAAGATGAAAGCGAAAAGACCGAGGCCGATGATGAGCAATGTGTCAACTGTAAGGAATTCTTCAGCTCTCATACGGGCAGCGATTGTGATGCCGAGGAAAATTGTAACAAGGTTTGCAAGAACCTTCTGTGCTGTTTCAGAAAGTGAGTTAAGAACACCGCACTCACGGATAAGGTTACCGAACATAAGGAAACCGATAAGTGCAACAGCATCCGGAGCAACAAGACCTACAATTATTGTAACAACGATGGGGAAAAGAATCTTTGTGAGCTTTGAAGGAGCCTTACCTGCAGTGTTGTCCATACGGATAAGACGCTCTTTCTTAGTTGTGCAAAGCTTGATGATCGGCGGCTGTACCAACGGAACAAGAGCCATATAAGAATAAGCCGCAACCATGATAGCACCGATGTACTTTGAACCGAGTTCCATTGAAACTGCGATAGCTGTCGGACCGTCAGCAGCACCGATAATACCGATTGAAGCTGCGTCCTTAATGTCAAAGCCGAGGAGTGAAGCAAGGCAGAGCGTGAAGAAAATACCGAACTGTGCCGCAGCGCCGAAAAGCATAAGCTTCGGATTGGTAAGAAGCGGAGTAAAGTCGATCATTGCACCGATACCGATGAAAAGGATGAGAGGCATCAATTCGCCGAATTCGTTGTCGATACCGACTCTGAACATAACGTCAATGATGTGCTTTGCGCCTGAATTGGGAAGGTTGATAAGAATTGCACCGAATCCCATCGGGAGAAGAAGAGAGGGTTCCATTTCCTTTTTTATTGCAAGGAAGATAAGAATACCTCCGATAATCCACATTGCTACCTGAGGGAAGGTGACAGTGGCAAAATTGTCAATTAAAACACCCATTAATCACACCTCCGACTTAAATAACAAGAAGAACGTCATCAGTGTTAACTGTTGCACCCTTTGATGTGACAATCTGCTTAACAACACCGTCGCAAGGAGCTGTGATGTCGTTTTCCATCTTCATAGCTTCAAGTATGATAAGAACGTCGCCGGCTTTAACTGCCTGACCTGCTGAAACGTTGATGTTAACGATAGAGCCGGGCATCGGAGCAACAATCTGTGTGCCTGATGCTGAAACTGCCTGCGGTGCTGCGGGAGCTGCTGCAGGAGCAGGAGCAGGTGCAGGTGCGGGTGCAGGTGCTGCAACAGGTGCGGGTGCATAAACTGCATCAGAAACGTTTGTCACAACTGCTTCTGTTTCGTTTACTTCAACTTCGTAATTTTTACCGTTTAATGTTACTACGTATTTCATTTTATTTGTCCTCCATCAGAGTGATTGATTTAAACTGAAGTCTGTTAAGCGGAATGCCACTCTTGTCTGAAACGATAGCCATGATAACAGCGGCTGTTTTCTCATCTGTGCCTACGAGCTCAAGGTCGCCTGAAGATGCTGCAGGACCTGCAGGCTGAGCTGCAGATTTTACAGCAGGGGCAGCGGGGGCAATCTTCGGTTCTTCAACCGGCTTTTTGCCGTTGATTGCTTTTGTGATATAAACGTAGATGATAAGAAGTACGGCAACAACGGCAACAACGATTGCAGGGAACGGAGGAGTTGCGATCTTAGCAAGAATTTCTGAAAAATTCATATCTTTTCCTCCTTAGATTTCTCTGATTGTGTATTTAAATGTGTTTCTTTCAAGTTCGTCACGCTTTTCGAAGAAAGCTTCTGCCTGCATCGGGAATGCGATGTATGAAAGAACGTCTTCGTCGCTCTTTGCTTTGCTGCCGAGTTCTTTCTTTGTTGCTTCAAAAGCGGGAGCAAGTGTGTCAGCGAATCTGCCTTCGAACGGTTTCTCATCGCCGAGAACCTGAGCGATAAGCTCAGCACTGATTTCTGCAGGAGCCTTACCGTATTCACCCTTGAGGTAACTGCGCACGTCCTTAGAAACGTTCTTGTACTTGCCGAAAAGAACATTCTGTGTTGCCTGAACGCCAACCATCTGGCTCATCGGAGTAACAAGCGGCGGATAACCCATATCCTTACGTACTCTCGGAACTTCCTGAAGAACTTCTTCAAACTTGTCCATCTTGTTCTGAGCTGTAAGCTGAGCAACAAGGTTTGAAAGCATACCGCCCGGAACCTGATAGCCGAGAGCATCAGTATCAGTTGCAAGAACAACGGGGTTGAGAAGACCTGATTCAAGAGCCTTTGCACGTACAGGCTTAAAGAAATCGTTGATGTTCTTGAGAACGTCTGTGTCAAGACCTGTTTCGTAGCCTTCCTGAGTAAGAACATAGTTCATTGTTTCAGTTGCGAACTGTGATGTACCGCCTGACATGCATGAAATTGCTGTATCAATAACGTCAACACCTGCCTCAGCAGCCTTCTGAAGTGTCATTGCTGCAAGACCTGTTGTTGAGTGTGTGTGAAGGATAATCGGAAGCTTTGTATTTTCCTTAAGAGCCTTAACGAGGTCATAAGCCTCTTTCGGGCTCATAATGCCTGCCATATCCTTGATACAGATTGAGTGAACACCCATAGCTTCCATATCTTTTGCAAGCTTGATGTAAGACTCAATGTTGTGAACAGGGCTCAATGTGAAGCAGATTGTACCTGAAGCGTGAGCACCGCAACGGATTGTTTCTTTAACTGCAACCTCGATGTTACGTACGTCGTTAAGTGCATCGAAAATACGGATGATGTCGATACCGTTCTCAACACTCTTCTCAACGAACTTTCTTACAACGTCATCGGGATAGTGCTTGTAGCCGAGGAGGTTCTGACCTCTGAGAAGCATCTGAAGCTTTGTGTTCGGACAAGCCTTGCGGATTTTGCGGAGTCTTTCCCACGGATCTTCGTTAAGGTAACGAAGGCATGAGTCGAATGTTGCACCGCCCCAGCACTCAAGTGAGTAGTAGCCTGCTTTGTCAAGCTCTGCAAGAACGGGTTTGAAATCGTCAAAAGACATTCTTGTTGCGATAAGTGACTGCTGAGCGTCACGCAACACGGTTTCAGTAAATTTAATCTGTTTCATAACATTTGCCTTTCCGTATATAAAATATTTATTATACTAATTAAAATGTGATTTTTTCCTGGATATATTCACAAAGCTTATCAATAGCGATACGCTCCTGAGCCATTGTGTCACGGTCACGGATTGTTACGCAACCGTCTTCAATTGAGTCAAAGTCATATGTGATGCAGAACGGTGTGCCGATTTCGTCCTGACGGCGGTAACGCTTACCGATTGAACCTGCATCGTCAAACTCAACCATAAATCTCTTTGCAAGCATTGCATAAACTTCCTCAGCTTGCTCGTTGAGCTTCTTTGAAAGCGGAAGAACAGCAGCCTTGATGGGTGCAAGAGCAGGGTGGAAACGAAGAACAACTCTTGTGTCGCCCTTTTCTTCATCAACAACCTCTTCGTCGTAAGCGTCGCAGAGGAATGCGAGAGTTACGCGGTCAGCGCCGAGTGACGGCTCGATAACGTACGGAAGATACTTCTCGTTAGTTGTCTGGTCAAAATACTCAAGGCTCTTGCCTGATGTATTCTGATGCTGTGTGAGGTCGAAGTCTGTTCTTGAAGCAACACCCCAGAGTTCGCCCCAACCAAAGGGGAAGAGAAACTCAAAGTCTGTTGTTGCGTTTGAGTAGTGTGAAAGCTCTTCCTGCTCGTGGTCACGAAGACGAAGGTTTTCGTCCTTGATACCGAGCGAAAGAAGCCATTTGTGGCAGTAATCTTTCCAATATGCAAACCAGTCAAGCTCTGTGCCGGGCTTGCAGAAGAATTCAAGGTCCATCTGTTCAAATTCACGTGTACGGAAGATGAAGTTACCGGGAGTGATTTCGTTACGGAATGATTTACCGATCTGGCAAACACCGAAAGGAACCTTACGGCGTGTTGTACGCTGAACGTTCTGGAAGTTTACGAAAATACCCTGTGCTGTTTCGGGACGGAGATAAAGCTCGTTCTTTGCGTCTTCAGTAACACCCTGGAAAGTTTTGAACATAAGGTTGAACTTACGGATGTCAGTAAAGTTTGCTGAACCGCAATCGGGACATACAATGCCGTTTTCAGCAATGTACTTGCTCATTTCCTCAAAGCTCCAGCCTGCAGGATTAACGCCTGTGTCTTCAATAAGCTTGTCAGCTCTGTGACGTGTTTTACAGTCCTTACAGTCCATAAGCGGATCGGAGAAACCGCCTACGTGACCTGATGCAACCCAGATCTGCGGGTTCATAAGAATAGCGGAGTCAAGACCTACATTGTATGGGTTTTCCTGAACGAATTTTTGCCACCACGCTCTCTTTACGTTGTTCTTGAATTCAACGCCGAGAGGGCCGAAATCCCAGGAGTTTGAAAGTCCGCCGTAAATTTCACTACCGGGGTAAACGAAGCCTCTGCCTTTGCAAAGGGCAACGATTTTTTCCATTGTTTTTTCTGTGTTGGAAAGCATAAAACCAATTCTCCCTCATTATATATTAATTCAATATTAAGCTATTATGAATTATAATAAAATTTGCGAAAACTGTCAATAAACAAAGTATATGAATAACAGATTATTCCAACAGGAAAATGTGGTGAATTTGTTATTGTTTTGTCAAGTTACAGCAAAAAAATACCGCCTTCCGAAGAAGACGGTATGAATCATATCAGCATAAGCAAAAATCCTGAATAAAACAGATATTTATTATTATGATAATCGGTTTTGATAGCTTGTGTGATATCTGCACTTTCCAGGCAGCTGAGCAACAGGAAAAAAACTAAAGAAACACAGCTGAGTGAAAAAATCGTCCAACCAAAAGTTACGGCAAGCAGAATCATAGTTGCGATATGCAACACTATACCAATCAAAACACCTGTTCTTGCTTTGAAGTCAAGCCTGAACACTTTTAAAAAAAGATAAACCGCGGCAACAAGAAAACCTAAGGTGTTTTTGAAATAAAAAAAGAGGTGTTCTATTCTTTCGGGTCTGCGGCTTTGTGATTGAAAAGCAAGATAAATGCAAACACCAAGGCAGACAATGCTTATTACAAAAGACAAAATCAGAAGATTTTTTGTGGTGATGGGAGATTTGCTTTTGCTTGCAGGCTTTGTTTTCTTACTGTTTGCACTGCTGTTAATAGCAAAAAGAACAACGGTAAAACTCAGAAGCAGAATTATATAGCAGATTGCGATTCTGATGTCAAGAAAGCAAAGCAGCGGTGCCGCAAGTATAGGAAAGATGAGTTTGTTCCTATCGGTCAGTGCTAAAACTGCAGCAAAGAAAACAGCAATAGCAATTATCTCAACAGCCTGCTTGTCGATTTCATGAACACGGTTAAATATCTGATAGAAAGTCTGGTAACAAGCACCGAAGACACAAAAAGCGAAAATGGTGCGGTTTTTGATTTTTTCACTGTTGATTATTTTGTCAGCAAAAAGTAGCATAAGACCGATACTGCCAAAGAAAACAAAGGTGAACGGCCATGCACTGCGAACAGTCAGTATCAGTGCAGCAAACAAGAACGCGGTGAGAGCAATAATTCTGTTTTTAGTGCTGATGTCTTTCAAAATCTCACCCCCGAAAACACAATTCTTGCAATTGAAATTCCGATAACGGTAAGACCGGCTTTGTTTTGACTGAGTGTTTTAATTGTTTCGTCGTACGAGTCGCTGAAAGCTGTATCCTTCTCTCTGATAAAAAACAGCATAAGGAAAACGGCAACAAGGAAGAAGTGCATTGAAAATCTGTCCGTATCCGTTGAAAGCAGAAGGTTGCCGAGCATAAAAGCAAACGGCGAAAAACAGCAAAGGAAAACAAGTTTCTTAAGAGGTGTTTCAGCTTTTTTGAAAGCTTTTCCGATAAGATATAAAAACGGAACGGCAGAAAGCACATTGGATATAAGGAAATAAATAATGTTCTTTAATCCGGAAAGATCGTTGAGCGTAAATCGGTTGAAATTATAACGGAGATAACCGATAAAACCGCTGTAAGCTTCAACGTCGGGAACTTCCCAGAAAAATACCGAACGGAAATAAAGATCGTCAAAGTTACGTCCTTGTGCATCCAGATTGTTGCGGGCAAAGTCTACCATCTGGTCTGCAGTCATTTTCATTGTACTGTCACCGATAACAAGGAAGTAAACAGTCGCGATACCGATTATAACAGCGGAAACAGCAACATAAATAAAATTAAGAACATTCGGCTTTTTGGCAAACTGATAAAAAATTACAATCGCTATAAGCGGAAGATACGTTGAAACAAAAAGCTCGTAAATACAAAGACAGACAACGCACAAAACAGGAACTGTCCAACGCCAACCCTTTTTATTTACCGCAATCAGCGACGCTAAAACAAGAAACAACCAAAAGATGTCTAAAGTTCCGAGATAACGAAGAAAAGCAAGCGAAGACGGTAAAAGAGCGATAAAAACAGAATATATACCGATTGCTTCGTATTTTGTTTTCTTAAGATAATTGTTGATGAAAACGCTCAATGCAAAACATACGCCGAAGTATATACACAAAAGAACTTTCAAAATGATGTCGGGACCAATGTTTTCTCCAAAAACTGAAGTAAAAATTGTGCCGATGAGAAGACGTGAACAGTAACCGCAATCGTAATTGATAGCATAAAGCGGGTAGTAATAATTGTCTACATAATGAATCGCTTCTTTCTGCACAAGATATGCGAAAGAAGTATACATCAGCACACAGAAGGTGACAAAGAATATTTTGTTTTCTTTGATGCTCTTCAGAATTTTCATAATTCACCAACCGAAAATTAATAAACCTATTATACAATAATAGGTTTAAAAAGTAAACAGAAAAGAGTACGGCCGAAACCGTACTCTTAAACTCAGAGAATATAAATTGTTACCGTTCTTCTGCCGAATGCGTACATTGAAGACTGATTCGGGAAGTAAAGGTCGCAAAGAGTAGCACGGCTACCGGTCCACTTTGTGAATCCGCCTGTGTCCTCAGCTGACGCATAGCCGTAAACATACTTGCCGTCGTTTGAAACAATCCACATCTTTGTGCCGTAAGGAATCTGCTTGGGATTAACAGCGATGTAACCGGGTCTTACCCTCTTACCTGTTGCTGTGTGTGTACCGCAGTTGTATGCTGAAGCTGTGCCGACAATCTTTTTCTTGTAAGAAACAGGAACGTTTCCGTCAAGCTGAAGTGATGACGGGGGAGTAAGAGTAGAGATTGTCTTTCTTCCGTTCGGAAGAACATATCCGCCGCCGGGGATTGCACCAACACGCTTCTTTGTACCTACTGTCTTAACTTCGTCAACGGGAGCTTTTTCAATAACTGAGCTTGTCGCTGTTGACTCTGTGAGTACACCGTCAACATATTTTTCCTGATATGTGATTGTCTGAACGCCCTTAACGCCCTTTGTTTCAATCTTAGCCTGGTCAGTGTACATTGCAACTGACTTCTTTGTAACAGTTTTGAAGTTCATCTCAACTGTTTCTGTCTTTGTCTTATAGTCAACTCTTGTGATTTTGATAAGCAAGCCTGCTTCAAGCTCTGTGTCAAGAGGCTTGGAAATTTCGTCATTATCGTCAATTGTGATAACAGCCTTGTCAAGTGCATCGCTTACTGTACCGCCGGCAATGTTAATTGTCTTTGTTTCACCGTCAGCAACGATTTTAACTTCAAATGCACGTGTGATAATAATTTCGGGTGTATCTGCAATACGGTCTTCAACAGAGCAGTTGAGAACGTCACCGTCTTTAATTGTGATTCCGTTCTGCTCAAGTGCTTCGGCAACTGTACCTTTACCTTCATAGCTGACAGCGTCAGCACCGTTATCGGCAACTTTAAAGCTGTGTGATTTGTGAAGACGGATAATTGATTTCTTTTCAAAATCAGTAAGGTCAAGCACGTCGTTTTCGCTTACCTCAATGCCGACCTGAGCGAGAATCTCTTCAGCTGTGTCACGCATTGTAATAACGCGTGTTTCTTTGCCGTCGATTTCGAGTGTAACCGTGTCTGAGTTGGCAGCGGCAGCATAGATTGTTGCGGAGCAAAGGATTGCTATAACAACAAGCATAATAAGCTTTGCTTTTGATTTAAGCATTGCCTTGCCAAGATTTTTAATAGTATTCATAAGAATAAACTCCTTTTCATAAGCTGAAAATCAGCTTGGGCGCAGTATAAAACGTAAAATTGGAACAATAATTTGCGCCGACTTTGCACATTATAGGGAAGTCGCAATGCTTTGTCAAATCGGAAAAGATTATATTTTTGTGCAGAATGCTTACTTTTTAAAGGGATATTTTTGCTGAAAAGGCATATATCCTGTTTTGTAAGTTCTAAAAACGAAAAATAATAAACTCGGTTTGTGCAAAACGTAAAAAGTTACAAAAGGTTACAAAATGGTATAATATTTGTAACTTTTGTAATATCATACGCATTTTACCTTTATTTTATGATAAACTGATTGAAGTATTGTTTCTCTTATGATATAATAATTCGGTATAATTCTTTCACTGAGGTGATAATTTGGCAACCAAGAAGGAAAACATAAGGAATTTTTCAATAATTGCTCATATTGACCACGGTAAATCAACTCTTGCTGACCGTCTGCTTGAAAAAACAGAGTCAGTCGCAGTAAGAGATATGACAGAGCAGTTGCTTGATGATATGGATCTCGAAAAGGAGAGAGGCATTACAATCAAGGCACATGCCGTTAAGCTTAATTACAAGGCCAAAGACGGCGAGGAATATGAGCTTAATCTCATTGACACCCCGGGTCACGTTGACTTTAACTATGAGGTGTCGCGTTCACTTGCTGCCTGTGAGGGTGCAGTGCTTATCGTCGATGCTTCTCAGGGTGTTGAGGCACAAACTCTTGCAAACACGTACCTTGCTCTTGACCACGACCTTGAAATTGTTCCCGTTATCAATAAGATTGATCTTCCTGCAGCTGACCCTGAGCGTGTTGCTGCTGAGGTTGAGGACGTAATCGGTCTGGAGTGTATGAATGCTCCGCGTGTTTCGGCAAAAACAGGCGAGAATATCGAAGCAGTACTTGAAAAGATTGTTTCGGATATTCCTGCACCGCTTGATTCTGACGATTCAAAACCGCTTCGTGCGCTCGTCTTTGACTCTGTATACGATAATTATAAAGGTGTTATCGTTTACGTCCGTGTTGTTGACGGTAAAATCAAAGCAGGCGACACAATGAGGATGATGGCAACGGGTGCTGAATTTACCGTTGTTGATGTCGGCTATATGAGAGCGACTTCAATGGAATCTGCAAAGGAGCTTACGGCAGGCGAGGTAGGTTACATCACAGCTTCAATCAAGACTGTCGGTGATGCTCGTGTCGGCGATACAGTAACAACAGCCGAATATCCTGCAACGGAGCCGTTGCCCGGTTACCGTAAGGTTAATCCGATGGTTTTCTGCGGCGTTTATCCTGCGGACGGAGCCGATTACGAAAATCTTCGTGATGCACTTGAAAAGCTTCAGCTCAATGATGCTGCCCTTTCATACGAGCCTGAAACTTCGGGTGCTCTCGGCTTTGGTTTCAGATGCGGTTTCCTCGGGCTTCTTCACCTTGAAATTATTCAGGAACGTCTTGAAAGAGAGTATGACCTCGACCTTGTAACAACAATTCCGAGTGTTGTTTATAAAATCCATCTTTCGGACGGAACCGTCCTTGAAATTGATAATCCGACAAATTATCCTGACCCTGCATATATTGCTTACAGCGAAGAACCGATTACAAGGGCGAATATCTACGCTCCGAATGAATACGTCGGTGCGATTATGGATTTGTGTCAGGAACGCCGCGGTGTTTTCAAGGATATGACTTATGTTACACCGGACAGAGTTGATATCGCATACGAGCTTCCGCTTAATGAAATCATTTATGATTTCTTCGATGTTCTTAAATCAAGAACAAAGGGCTATGCTTCGTTTGACTACGAAATCAAGGGTTATGAGCGTTCAGACCTTGTTAAGCTCGATGTTCTTCTTAACGGTGACGGTGTCGACGCTCTTTCATTTATAATACATTCGGAAAAAGCATACGGCAGAGCAAGAAAAATTGCAGAAAAACTCAAGGAGCATATCCCGAGACAGATGTTTGAAATTCCCGTACAGATTGCAATCGGCGGTAAGGTTATTGCACGTGAAACAATCAAGGCTATGCGTAAAGACGTTCTTGCAAAGTGCTACGGCGGTGACATCACAAGAAAGAAGAAGCTTCTTGAAAAGCAGAAGGAAGGTAAAAAACGTATGCGCCACTTCGGTACTGTTGAGGTTCCGCAGGAAGCGTTTATGGCTGTCCTTAAGCTTGACGAATAAAAAACTCAGGACAGCAGGTAGTCACTTGCTGTCCTTTTTGGTGATATTATGAAAGATATTGGTTTATACATTCATATACCTTTTTGTAAATCAAAATGTCCTTACTGCGATTTTTACTCAATGAGGTCGGATGCTGTCGGTTATGACGACTATACCGCCTGTGTAATTGAAAGCCTGGAAAGTTGGTCGGATAAGCTCAGCAGAAAGGCGGACACACTCTACCTCGGCGGAGGCACACCGTCGCTTATTGGCGGTAAAAATATTGCGTTCATCGTTCGTAGGGCGAAAGAGCTTTTTGGGGTTGACGGTGAAATAACCGTTGAGTGCAACCCGTCAGCTGTTGAAGATGATTTTTTTGAAACGATTGCAAAAGCGGGAGTGAACCGCATTTCTCTCGGAATGCAGTCGGCTGTTGATTCGGAGAGAAGAAAACTCGGCAGAACGGCTGACCGTGATAAGGTACTTAAATGCATAAATGGAGCACGAAACGCAGGAATAGAAAACATCACTCTCGATGTTATGCTCGGCGTACCCGATCAGACCATGGAAAGCCTTAAAGAAACTATTAATTTCTGCGTTGAAACAGGAGTGCCACACATCAGTGCGTATATGCTCAAGCTTGAAGAGGGTACATACTATTATAATAATGCGCAAAAGCTTAACCTTCCCGATGAAGATACAACGGCAGATATGTATAATCTTCTTGCGGACGAGCTTGAGAAAAACGGGTTTACTCATTATGAAATTTCAAACTTCGCAAAGGAAGGGTTTGAAGGAAAACACAATCTGAAATACTGGAATACGGAGGAATATCTCGGTATAGGCCCTTCGGCACATTCATTCATTGACGGAAAAAGATTTTTCTATCCGCGCGATATGGAACATTTCAGGCTCGGAAAAGATCCGCTTGATGACGGTTCGGGCGGAGATGAGGAAGAATACGTTATGCTTCGTCTTCGGCTTAAGGACGGAATAATATTTTCGGAGTTTTCAAAGCGATACGGGAAAGAATTTTCGTCAGAAATCATCAAAAAAGCAAAGCTTTTTGAAAAACAGGGCTTGATTAGGGTGACGGAGGAGTCGATCTCGCTGACAAGAGCAGGTTTCCTATTGTCAAACACTATAATTTCTGAGTTGATTTACGTATAATCTTCACAAAAATCCTCTGCGGATATTGTATTTTATTATTCGTTGTGTTAGAATGAAGCAAACTACCATGGGAGGTATTGTTATGAGTTTTCCTGTTGCATTGCAGCTTTACTCCGTCCGTGACGCTATGGGCGAGGATTTTGCAGGCACAATCAAAAAAGTAAAAGAAATGGGCTACGACGGCGTTGAATTTGCAGGTCTTTTCGAGCAGAAACCCGCCGATATCAAAGCACTGCTCGCTGAAGTCGGTCTTACTCCGATTTCTGCACACGTTGCATACGATGAGCTTGCTGCTGACCCCGAAAAGGTGATTGCAGACTATGCTGAAATCGGCTGTAAGTATATTGCAATTCCTTATGCTGTTGAGGAAAGACGCCCCGGTGCAGAGCTTTTTGACGAAACAGTTGAGGGTATCAGAATGTTTGCTGAAATCGGCAAAAAGTACGGTATCACATTCCTTTATCATAATCACGATTTTGAATTCAAAAAGGTTGGCGACGTTTACGGTCTTGACCTTCTTTACAGCACACTTTCAGCTGACGAGCTTCAGACAGAGCTTGATACCTGCTGGGTAAACGTCGGTGGCGAAGAGCCTGCAGCTTACATTGAAAAGTATGCAGGAAGAGCACCGGTTGTTCATCTCAAGGACTTCTATATGAGTGGCAAGGGTAAGCCTGCAAAGCTTTATCAGCTTATCGGTATTGATGACGGTGCACAGGATGCAGAGGAAGAAGAAGCATTCGGCTTCCGTCCCTGCGGCTACGGTGTACAGAATTTCCCCGCAATCCTTGAAGCTTGTAAGAAAGCTGAAACAAGCTGGGTTGTTGTTGAGCAGGATCAGCCGTCATTGGGCAAAACACCCGTTGAATGTGCTCAGATGAGCATTGATTATATCAAAGAAATTAATAAATAAGGAGTTTTTAATATGTCAGATGCAGTATTGAATCAATTCACACAGGCTGTTGAAGAAGAAGCAGTCGACACAGGCAGACGTTTTAAGGTTGGTATTATCGGTACAGGTTGGATTGCAGAATCTCACCTTGAAAGCTATCTCGATATGGACGATGTTGACATCGTTGCAATGGCGGACCTTATCCCCGGTAAGGCTGAAAAGTTTGCAAAGAAGTTCAATAAGGACGGAAGACTTGATAACGTTCGTTTCTATCCGAGCCACAAGGAACTCCTTGATGCTGAAACAGACCTTGACGCAGTAAGCGTATGTACATACAATATGACTCATGCTGAATGCTCAATCTACGCTCTTAAGAAGGGTGTTAACGTTCTTCTTGAAAAGCCTATGTGCGTTACAACTGAAGAAGCAGTTGAAATTATGAAGGCTGAAAAGGAAAGCGGAAAGATTATTTCAATCGGCTTCCAGCCCCGTGGCGACGAGAACATGAAGATGGTAAGAAAGATTGTTCAGTCAGGCGAGCTTGGCGAAATCTATTACATCCAGACAGGCGGCGGCAGAAGACGCGGTGTTCCGAACAGCACATTCATCGAGAAGTCAACAGCAGGTATCGGTGCTATGGGTGACATCGGTTGCTACT
>JAZNPE010000023.1:0-6189 GCA_045589535.1 Acutalibacteraceae bacterium
GGCAGGAATCGAGCTTACAGCAATTGCAAGATACGGAAGAGAGTGGAGCAAGAAAGCACCGTACAAGTACACGGTAATACTTGCAACACCTGAATTCGATGACGAAGTATATTCAATGACACTTGCAGCAACAGAAGGCAAGCAGGGCAGAGTAGGAGCGACGGTAGTAACAGGACTTGATGTACAGGGAGTACGATTTGTAATGGACAACAAGACCACAGCAACGTACTACAGTTCAACTGAAGCGGACGGCAAGCTGACGTTTGTCGGTAATGCATGGATGAACCACAGCGGAGAAAACATAATCAAGGTTAAAATCCGTGTAAACAACAAGTGGATTGATGCCGGCGAACTCATCTACAACGCTATCTGACAATTTAACACAAAACCCGAGATTCAATATGGATCTCGGGTTGCTTTTTGCTTATTTAAATCTATAAATACAGCAAAAAAGAGATCTCCTATAAGCTTCATAGGAGATCTCTTCTGATGTTCAAGTATTAACCGGCAAGCTTTTCGTATCCTTCAAACATAACGGTTGCTTCTGATTCACCAAGTGACAGAAGCTCCTGGTAATGCCCGAAAGCAAGTGCCATACAGTAGTCGTTTTCAGGAACGATATAGCCGACAGCATCATTTGCGAGACCGAATACTATAACATCGTCACCGAAAATTTCGCAAAGCGTCTGTCCTTCATATGCCTCGTTGTTAACGGAACCTTCAGATGTTAGCTGATCACCGCCGTAAACAAGGTCTGTGCAGATTTCGCCCGGAACAAAGGCAATTTTTATATCCTTGCCCATTTCCATATAACCGATTTCGGTTGTTACATAGTATTTGCCTGAAGACTTTTTGATAATGTAGTTAACAACACCGAGCTTACCTGCTGCCTGAATAACAGGATTTGTAACGTGAACTTCAACCTGAGCGATCTTAATGTTGAGAATCGGATCAACATCAGTTTCCTGTGCAGGAATCCAACCCTCATACCAGGGGGTGTAGTTGTAACCTTCGATTTCTTCAGCGGTATAGTTGAGGCTCATAAGGTAATCGTCTGCGAGGATTTCTTCTTCAGTCATTGTCATACCGAGAACCATTTTGCCGATTTCTCTGCCGTAGTTTGCTGCAATATCAACGCGTTTTTCAGCAGGAGCACTGATTCTGCCGATGTAGATACCTGCGATTGAACCGTTGAAGAACATAAAATTGTAGCCGGCATTGTTGATTGTTTCACCTATATAGTAAATATAATCGCCTGAAACACCATGACCCTTTGTGGGATCGTCTTCTGTTGCAAGCCCTACAACATCGGGATGTGCAGACATATTAACAATGATTGTCGGTGTTACGGAAGCGTCATCCGGTGTGAAAACAAAACGCTTGATTTCTGTGTCAAGAGAGGTTGCGGAAGGTCTGTTCTTGTTGCTGAAATACTTTTCTCCAATGTCTTTTCTTGCGAAGGTCATTGTACCTTCATTCATTGATTCAACAGCTTCTGTAATTGCATCGCAGACAGCAGAATAGAAAAACTCCATATATTCGGGGTCTGTGCCTTGTTCTGTTTCAATAATGCCAGTGAGTGCGCTGAAAATGTTTTTGGGCCACTTACGGAAAATGTCTGTCCAGAGACCCTGTGTGTCAATACCTGAATGCGTATGAGTTGCAAAAAGGTTGATTGAATTGATGTTGTTTTCAGCGGCAAATTCCTGAAGAAGACCTCTGATGTGTCTTATATCGCCGTTAGAAACACCGATTGAGTCGATAGTTGCAAAAACAGCAGTACCTCTGTCTGAACCGTCATTGAGTGCGATAACGCGGACTTTCATGTCGTCAAGAATTTCGCGGACATCATTTGTGAAAAGATTCTGCTCACTGATGAAGCCGCCGCAGAAAAGGTCGTATTCTTCCCAGTTTTCGGGAACAAGGCTTGCACTGCTCTGACCGAGAGACCATTTTGCGCCGACAGCTGCCTCGTCGATGAATTCGGCAGTGCCTTCAAAGAAATTGTCGTAAACGTATTCGTCTTCGTCGATGAACTTGTCGTTTTCTCTGAGGAAAAGATTAACAACGCCGACGAGATTTTCAAAAACGGTTCCAACAACTTTTGCAAGAACCTTTGTAACCGGCTCTGAAGATGATTCAAAGTCGATAGCATAAGCGGGTGTGGTGGTAACCGAGAAAACCATCACGATTACGAGGATTAATGATAATGCTTTTTTCTTCATAGTTATTCCTCCAATAAACAATATATGTTATATAAGAAAAATATCATATAATCGGTTTTGTGTCAAGAGTTGTAAACTGTTGTATTATATGATATAATTATTATTAAATGTATAATAAATAAAGGTGGTTTGTAATGAAAAAATCGAACGTTTTAGCTCTTATTCCGATAGGCGTATTTGTTGTTTTTTACCTTTCGCTCGGAATTATATTTGAATATGTGATGAAAATTCCTATGGGATTTTATAATGTGCCCGTTGTTGTTGCGTTTTTAATTGCGTTGTTTGTAGCGATTATTCAGACAAAAGGAATTTCGCTTGATAAGAAATTTGAAATAATGGGGCAGGGGGCAGGAGACAAAAATATTATAACAATGCTTCTGATTTTCCTGCTTGCAGGTATCTTTGTCGGTGTGGTCGGCAGAGGATCTGCAGAAAGCGTTGCATACTTTATGCTTTCCGTAACTCCGCCTAAGCTTGCAGTTGTTGTTCTGTTTCTTATCAGTTGCTTTGTTTCAACGGCTATGGGTACATCGGTAGGTACAATTACCCTCATAACGCCGATTGCAGTTGCAATTTCTGAAGGTTCGGGTTTTTCGTTGCCGTTATGTGTAGGTACAGTTGTCGGCGGCGCAATGTTTGGCGATAATCTTTCGTTTATTTCAGACACAACTATAGCCGCCTGTAACGGTCAGGGTTGTGCGATGAAGGATAAATTCAGAACAAATCTTGCTATTGTTCTTCCTGCGGCAATTGCTACACTTGCTTTGATATTTGTGCTTTCGTTCAGTTCGGATGTTGCAGGTGGTATACTGAAGGCATATGATCTTATTCAGGTTATTCCGTATGTTCTTGTTCTTATTTGCGGAATTATAGGTATCAATGTTTTTGTAACACTTCTTGTCGGTATTATTTCAGGTAGTATTATTATGACGGCGACAGGTGTTGTTAATTTTCCTGATCTTCTTGCAGGAATGGGTAGCGGTGCATCGGGAATGTTTGAAACAGCAATGGTTGCAATCCTTGTTTCCTCACTTTGTGCGCTTATTAAGTATAATGGTGGCTTTGATGCACTTCTCAGCGGAATAAGACGCGTGTTCGAAGGTAAAAAAGCAGGCCAACTCGGAATCGGTCTTCTTGTAGGGCTTATGGATATAGCAACCGCCAATAATACTGTAGCAATTGTTATGGCAAACCCCATAGCAACTGAAATGGCAAAGGATTTTGACATATCGCCGAGAAAGACTGCGTCTATTCTTGATACTTTTTCTTGTATATCACAGGGATTCCTTCCGTACGGTGCCCAGATTCTTGTTGCACTTTCTGCTGTGACAACTCTCGGATACAAGCTTTCGGCTTTTGATGTTATTGCCAATCTTTTTTATCCGATGTTATTGCTTCTGAGTTCACTTGTTTTTATGTTCTTTATTCCTGAAAAGAAAAGTAAGATATAGAACATTATTTGAGGTGCATTTTATGTTTAATTCAAAATGTGATATGTGCAAGGTCATTGAACAAATTAAAAATAACGAGAATCCGTGGTTTGTAAAAGAATTTAAAACCGGATATGCAATTCTGGGTTGGAATCAGCATTTTTACGGATACACATTGTTTATATGCAAAAAGCATGTCGTGGAGCTTTTTGAACTTGATGAAGATTACAGAATGGAGTATTGTAATGAAATGTCAGTTCTTGCACAGGCAGTGAAGAATGCTTTTAATGCTGAGAAAATTAATTATGAGTGTCTTGGTAATGGAGATGCGCATTTGCATTGGCATATTTTTCCTCGCAAAAAGGGAGATTTGGGTGAATACGGAATGAACGGTAAAGGTCCCGTTTGGTGGCTTCCTCCCGAAATAATGTGGGATGATAATAATAAACCGAATGTTGAAGAACTTGAACAAATGAAAACTAATCTGAATTTTGAAATTGAAAAGCTTTTAGTCTGATAACCTATATTGCAATTTAAAATTATTTATGTTATCTTAATAAAAAATGAAAGAAGGGTTTTGTATGAAAGACATTAACTGTGCAATATACGGCGCGGGTTCGCTCGGTACCGTTTTGGGTGCATATATTACAAAAAACGGCGGAAAAATCGATCTTATCAACAGAAATAAGGCTCACGTTGCTGCTCTTAACGAAAAGGGTGCAACGATCAAGGGAACTGTTAATATGACGGTACCTGTTACTGCTATCACTCCTGATCAGATGAGCAAAAAATATGACGTTATTTTCCTTATGACAAAGCAGCTTTTTAATAAAGAAGTTGTGACAATGCTTAAGGATTATCTCACAGAAAACGGCGTTATCGTTACTTTACAGAACGGTATTCCTGAGCCCGGCATTGCAGAAATCGTCGGTGCTAAGCATACTATGGGCTGTACCGTTGAATGGGGTGCAGCACTTAATGAACCGGGCGTATGCACTCTTACAAGTGATGCTGAGAGTCTTTCTTTCCATATGGGTAAAATGGAGGGTATTTCTGACGAACAGTTCAATACTGTTAAACAAATCCTTGAACTTATGTGTCCTGTGCACGAAGAAACAAATCTCATCGGTGCACGTTGGTCAAAGCTTCTTATCAATGCTACATTCTCAGGTCTCGGCACTGTTGTAGGCGGAGTGTTCGGTGATGTCTCAGAAAACAAGGATGCAAGAAAAGTTGCAGTACGTTGCATGAAGGAATGTATTGATGTAGGTCACGCCGCAGGTGCTGTTTTCGCTCCTGTTCAGGGTAAGGATATTACAAAGCTTTTCTACTATACAAATCCGATTAAGCGTGCAATTTCAACTCTCCTTGTTCCGATTGCTATGAAGAAGCACCGTCTTATTGAGCCGTCAATGCTTCAGGACCTTAAAAACGGTAAACCCTGCGAAATTGATGCGATTAACGGTGTTGTTTGTGAATGGGGCAGAAAGTGCGGCATTCCGACACCGATCAATGACAGAATTGTTGAAGTGATCAAGAAAGAACAGTCGGGTGAGCTCAAGCTCGAAGCATCAAATATCAGATTGTTTGACGATTTACTTTAATATTCATATTGACTTGATAAAATAAAGGTGTTATAATACATACAACATTTTTGTGGAGGTATTTCTCATGGAACATATTAAGACAATTGAAACTCGCAATCTTTGTGAAAGCGCTAAGAACGGCGGTTGCGGTGAATGCCAGACATCATGCCAGTCTGCTTGCAAGACAAGCTGCGGTATTGCTAATCAGCAGTGCGAAAACACAGAGAAGGACAGCAAGTAATTTCAAAAAGATGAATGCCGCCTTTATGGCGGCATTTTTAACTATAGAAAGTTTTAAAGGAGAACCGATATGATACATCAATATCAGCTCGGCGGCTATAATATCGTTCTTGATATCTGCTCAGGTTCAGTTCACGTTGTTGACGAGGTAGCATACGATATTATAGCAATGTTTGAAAATAACTCAAAAGAGAAAATAATTGAAGAAATAAGCAAAAAGTATGCTGAAAGAGATGATATAAGTTCTGAGGATATCGAAGAGTGTTTTTCTCAGGTTGTATCTCTTAAAGAAAGCGGAAAGCTTTTTACACCCGATTCTTTTGAACCTGTAGCCGGGCATCTTAAGGCAAAAACATCCGGGGTTATAAAAGCTCTCTGTATCCATATTGCGCACACCTGCAATCTTAACTGCTCATATTGCTTTGCAAGCCAGGGTAAGTACCACGGCGACAGAGCGATGATGAGCATTGAGGTCGGTAAGCGTGCACTTGATTTTCTTGTTGAAAATTCTGGTTCAAGACATAATCTTGAAGTGGATTTCTTCGGTGGCGAGCCCCTTATGAATTTCGACGTTGTCAAGCAGATGGTTGAATACGCAAGAAGCATCGAAAAGAAATACAATAAAAACTTCAGATTTACTCTTACAACAAACGGAATGCTTATCGACGATGATGTTATTGATTTTGCAAACCGTGAAATGAGCAACGT